>NZ_JAGHRG010000002.1:0-489918 GCF_017743915.1 Sulfitobacter sp. R18_1 | reverse complement strand
CCACATGGTGAAACCCGCCCCCCACAGCCGGCCCGCCCCCGCGCCGGTGCCGGGGGTGGTGCGCGAGACCGCCCCGCGCGGCCCCGCCCGCGGCGAGAAGCCGTCGGTCGAGACGGTCTGGGCGTGGCTCTCCGCGATCCCGGACCCCGAGATCCCGGCGATCTCCCTCACCGATCTGGGCATCATCCGCGATGTGGCATGGCACGGCAACACGCTGGTCGTCACCATTACGCCGACCTATTCGGGCTGCCCGGCCACCAGCATCATCAACCTCGACATCGAGATGGCGCTGCACGGCCACGGGATCGAGAAGCTGGAGCTGAAACGCCAGCTCTCCCCGCCTTGGACTAGCGAATGGATGAGTGACACTGGCCGCGCCAAGCTTGAAGCCTACGGCATCGCGCCGCCGCGCCCCGCCGGCGGGCCGCAGCACTGTCCGCGCTGCAAATCGAAAGCGGTGGAGCGGATCAGCCAATTCGGCTCGACCCCCTGCAAGGCGCAGTGGCGCTGCACCGAATGCCGTGAACCCTTCGACTATTTCAAATGTATCTGAGGCCCCGATGAGCCAATTCCACCCCCTCACCGTCACCGACATTCATCACACCATCCGCGATGCCGTGGTGCTGACGCTGAAGCCGGAAGACCCCGACGCCTTCGCCTTCACCCAAGGCCAGTACCTGACCTTCAAGCAGGAATTCGACGGCACCGAGCTGCGCCGCAACTACTCGATCTGCGCAGGGCTGGATGACGGCGAGTTGAAAGTCGGGATCAAGCGCGTCGATGGCGGGGCCTTCTCGACCTATGCCAATACCGAGCTTAAGGTCGGCGACGTGCTGCACGCCATGCCGCCGCAGGGCAAGTTCTTCACCCCGATCGAACCGGAGGTCGCCAAGAACTACCTCGGCTTCGCGGGCGGCTCGGGCATCACCCCGGTGCTGTCGATCCTGAAGACGGTGCTGAAACGCGAGCCGAAGTCCACCTTCACGCTGGTCTATGCAAACCGCGCGGTGAACACGATCATGTTCCGCGAGGAGCTGGAGGATCTGAAAAACCGCTACATGGGCCGCCTGACGGTGATCCACATCCTCGAATCCGGTCAGGATATGGAGTTGTTTGAGGGCCGTATCGATCAAGCGAAATGCGATGCGCTGTTTAAACATTGGATTCAGATCGACAACATCGACACCGCCTTCATCTGCGGCCCCGAACCGATGATGCTGGCGATTGCCGAGGCGCTGAAGACCAACGGGCTGACCGACGAACAGATCAAATTTGAACTCTTCAGCGAAAGCCAGCAGGGCCGTCTGGCCAAACAGGAAATGGCCAAGCGCAGCGAGGGCCAGAGCGGCACCGAAATCACCGTCATCATCGACGGCGCGCGGCGCAGTTTCACCATGCAGAAGGGCCAATCGGTGCTGGAAGCGGCGCTTGAAAACGGACAGGAAGCACCGTTTTCCTGCAAGGCCGGGGTCTGTTCGACCTGCATGGGCAAGGTGCTGGAAGGCGAGGTCGAGATGATCTCGAACCACGCACTGGAGGATTACGAGGTCGAACGCGGCTACGTGCTGACCTGCCAGTCCTACCCGCTGAGCGACAAACTCACCATCGACTACGACACCCACTGAAGGAGCCGACATGCGCGATATTCACAGTTACGCCGCCGGCGAATGGCTGGCCCCCGGGACCGGCGCACGCAACATCGCCAGCGCCATTACCGGCGAGGTGATCGCGCAGGCGGGCAACGACGCGCTGGACGCGGGCGCCATGCTGGGCTTCGCCCGCGAGCATGGCGGCCCCGCCTTGCGCGCCATGACCTTCCACGACCGCGCGCGCATGCTGAAGGCGCTGGCGCTGCATTTGATGGAGCACAAACAGGCGCTCTATGACCTGAGCTACGACACCGGCGCCACGCTCTCGGACCACAAGATCGACGTGGATGGCGGCATTGGCACGATGATGGTCTTCGCCTCCAAAGGCCGGCGCGAGATGCCGGACGCCCATGTCTACCTCGACGGCGCGCCCGAGCAACTGGGCCGCGAGGGGCAGTTCATGGGGCGGCACATCTGCACCCCGCTGCAAGGCGTCGCGGTGCATATCAACGCCTTCAACTTCCCGGTCTGGGGCATGCTGGAGAAACTGGCGCCGACGCTGCTGGCCGGCGTGCCCGCGATCGTGAAACCGGCCACCGCCACCTGCTACGTGACCGAGCATTGCGTGCGGCTGATGCTCGACAGCGGGCTGCTGCCCAAGGGTGCTTTGCAATTCGTGAGCGGCGGCTTGGGCGATATGCTCGATCTGCTTGGCTGTCAGGATGCCGTGGCCTTCACCGGCTCAGCCAACACCGCGCTGAAGCTGCGCGGCAATCCGAAGCTCATGGAAAATTCTGTGCGCTTCACCTCCGAGCAGGACAGCCTCAACGCCTCCGTCCTCGGCCCCGATGCCGTGCCGGGCACGCCAGAGTTCGACCTTTTCGTGAAGGAAGTGCAGCGCGAGATGACCGCCAAGGCGGGGCAGAAATGCACCGCCATTCGCCGCATCATGGTGCCGCAGGCGCAGGTCGACGCGGTGATCGCCGCGCTGTCCGAGCGCCTCGCCAAGACCACCATTGGCGATCCGCGGGCCGAAGACACGCGCATGGGCGCGCTGGTCTCCAACGGTCAGAAACGCGACGTGCTGGAAAAGGTCGGGCTGCTGAGCGCCGAGGCCGAGCGGGTCTTCGGCGATCCCGACAACTTCACCGTGAAGGGTGCCGACCGCGACAAGGGCGCCTTCCTGCCGCCGATGCTGTTCCACTGCGCCGATCCCGACAGTGCCGAGCGCGTGCATGACACCGAGGCTTTCGGCCCCGTCTCAACCCTCATGCCCTACCGCGATCTGGCCCATGCGAGCACGCTTCTGAACCGCGGCCAAGGCTCTTTGGTGGCGTCGATCATCACCAACGACAGCGAAGTCGCGCGCGAGTTGACCATGGGTTCCGCCGCCTTCCACGGGCGGCTCTACTTTAACAACCGCAAATCTATGGCTGAGGCCACGGGCCACGGCTCTCCGCTGCCGCATATGGTGCATGGCGGCCCGGGCCGCGCGGGCGGCGGCGAGGAGTTGGGCGGCGTGCGCGGCGTGATGCATTACATGCAGCGCACCGCCGTGCAGGGCAGCCCCGACATCCTCACCGCCATCGGCAAGCAATGGGTGCCCGGCGCCGAGGAGATCACCGACCGCGCACATCCCTTCACCCGCCGCTTCACCGAGCTCGATCTGGGCGAGACCTTCCATTCGCCCAGCCGCGAGGTCACGCTTGAGGATATCGAGACCTTCGCCCATTTCACCGGCGACACCTTCTATGCCCACATGGATGACGAGGCCGCCGCCGCGAACCCCTTCTTCCCGGGGCGCGTGGCGCATGGCTACCTGCTGCTCAGCTTTGCCGCAGGGCTTTTCGTGCAGCCCGACCCCGGTCCGGTGCTGGCCAACACCGGCCTCGACAACCTGCGCTTCCTTGAACCGGTCTCGGCGGGCGACAGCATCAAGGTGCGGCTCTCGGTCAAGCACAAGACGCCGCGCAACGAGGAATACGGCGAGGTGCGCTGGCATGTGACCCTCACCAACCAGCGTGAGGAAGCGGTCGCCGAATACGACCTGCTGACGATGAATGCCGTCTGACCACGCCCCCTCGGTCGTCGCCGCACTCGCTGGCCTTGGCGGTCAGCGGGTCTGGTCGCTGATGGTCAGCCTCTTCGGCGATCTGGCACAGGGACAGGGCGACGCGATCGACGGGCCGGTGCTGTCGCAGATCATGGCCGCGCTCGACGTGCGGCCCGAGGCAAGCCGCGTGGCGCTGCATCGGCTGCGCAATGACGGCTGGCTACAGTCGCACAAGGTGGGGCGGATCAGCCAGCACAGCCTGACCGTCCAAGGCCGCGCGGAAAGCGCAGCCGCCAGTCCGCGCATCTACGCCGCGCCCCCAGACCTGTCCGAACCTTGGCAGATGGTCGTGACCGAGGAGAACGGGCGCGAGACCGACAGCGCCTTGCGAGAGGCGGGGTTTATCGCCGCCCTGCCCCGCGCCTATGTCGGGCGCGCCGAGAGCGCAGCCCCCACGGGATGCCTTGCCCTGCCCGGCACGCCACCGCCCGAGTGGCTGCGCCGCGCAGTGGAACCCGCCGCGCTTGAGGGCGACTATGACGCGCTCTTGGCCGCGCTCACGGCCTTGGATGCCGAGCTTCCCGCGCCAGAGCAACTCACCCCCTTGGACGTCGCGGTCTTGCGCTGCCTGATCGTGCACAATTGGCGGCGATTGGTGCTAAAGCATCCTGCTCTGCCCGGCGGGCTGATCCGTCCCGAGTGGCCCGGCTACCGCTGCCATCTGCTGGTTGACCGGCTGTTGCGCCGCTACCCGCGCCCCGCATTGCAGGATCTGGCCACCGCCTGACGCGGCGCAAAGCCCCGCTTTCCCATGCCGGACAAGCAGGATATAGACGTGCTCATGACAAATTTCCTCTATCAGAACGACCTGCCGGATGACCTCGACCTTGGGCCGATGGTCGCGATTGATTGCGAAACGATGGGGCTGCATCCGCAACGCGACCGGCTCTGTGTCGTGCAGCTTTCGGGCGGCGATGGTCACGCGCATCTGGTGCAGGTCGCCAAGGGCCAGACCGAGGCGCCGAACCTCTGCGCGCTGCTGGAGAACCCTCATGTGCTGAAGCTGTTCCACTATGGCCGCTTCGACATTGCCGCGATGCGCAATACCTTTGGCGCCACCGCAACGCCGGTCTATTGCACCAAGATCGCCAGCCGACTGGTGCGCACCTATACCGACCGGCACGGGCTGGCGAAGCTTTGCCAAGAACTTCTGAGCGTCGATATCTCGAAACAGCAGCAATCCAGCGATTGGGGGGCCGAAGAGCTGACCCAAGCGCAGATCGACTATGCCGCGTCGGATGTGCTCTATCTGCACCGTCTGCGCGATGAACTTAACAAACGCCTGATACGCGAAGGTCGGATGGACATGGCGCAGGCCTGTTTCGATTTCCTGCCCATGCGCGCCCGGCTGGATCTGGAGGGATGGCCGGACACGGACATCTTCGCACACGCATGAACACACCTTTCCTCGACACCGCCCGCCGGGTGATCCGCTGCGAAGCCGACGCGCTGACGCTCTTGGCCGACAGCCTCGATGACCGCTTTCGCGCCGCGGTTGACCTGATGCGCACCTGCAAGGGCCGCGTGATTGTCACCGGCATCGGCAAGTCGGGCCATATCGGCAACAAGATCGCGGCGACGCTGGCCTCCACCGGCACGCCCGCGCAATTCGTCCACCCGGCCGAGGCGAGCCACGGCGATCTGGGCATGATCACCGCCGCCGATGTGGTGCTGGCGATTTCCAACTCGGGCGAAGCGCCGGAGCTTGCCAACCTCATCGCCTATTCGCGCCGCTACGCCATTCCGCTCATCGGCATCACCAGCCGCCCCGAAAGCAGCCTTGGCCGCCATAGCGACGTGGTGCTCGAACTGCCCCGCACGGCAGAAGCTTGCGGCACCGGCGTGGTGCCCACCACCTCGACCACGCTGACGCTGGCGATGGGCGATGCCGTGGCCGTGGCGTTGATGGAGAACCGCGCCTTCACCGCCGAGCATTTTCGCGACTTCCACCCCGGCGGCAAGCTGGGTGCAAGGCTGAGCCGCGTGGCCGATCTGATGCATGTGGGCGATAAGCTGCCGCTGGTCACCGCCGACGCCCCGATGCCCGAGGCGCTGAGCGAGATCAGCCGCAAGGGCTTTGGCGTGGTCTGCGTCACCGATGCGGAAGGCGCGCTGGCCGGGATCATCACCATGGGTGACCTCGCCCGGCATTTGGATGGCTTGATGACCATGACCGCCCGCGATGTCATGACCCCCGCGCCCGTGACCATTACCCCCGACGAATTGGCCGAAAAGGCCGTGGGCGTGATGAACAGCCGTAAGATCACCTGTCTTATCGTGACCGACCCCGCGCAGAACGACGGCAAATCGCCCATCGGGCTGCTGCATATCCACGACTGCCTGCGCGTCGGGCTGGGGTGACGCCGCATGAAGGGGGATCGCCACTCTCGCGTCGTGTCGTGGCTGAAAGTGCTCTTTCCGCTGATCGCGCTGGCGCTGCTATCGACCCTGTTTCTGCTGTCGCGCGCGATTGAACCGCAGGCCGTGATCCCTTTCGCGGACAAAGAGGTTCAGGAACGGCTGCGCGACCAGCAGATCACCGGCCCTTTCTATTCCGGCACCACGGCGGATGGCGATCTGATCTCTTTCTCTGCCGAAAAGCTGACCACCCCAGGCGGGGAGACGGGCACAAATGAGGCCGAAGAGATCGAGGCCACGCTGGACCTAGAGGGCGGCTCCAAAATCACGCTGCACTCCAACAGCGGGCGGTTCGACACTGGGGCAGAGGAAGCGGAACTGGCGGGCGATGTGCGGGTTAGCACCTCAACCGGCTACGAAATCCTGTCCGAGCGGATGATCTCGAACCTCACCACGCTGGACCTGCAGTCGCCCGGCCCGGTGCGCGCCACCAGCCCCGCGGGCGAGATCACCGCCGGAAGCATGGCCATCACCAACCGGCAGAACAGCGCCGGATCGCAATTGCTTTTCACAAAGGGTGTGAAACTGATATACACGCCGCAAGCAACGAAAGAGTAACTGCCTTGAGACACTTGTTTATTTTGATGCTGCCGCTGTTTTTCGCGCTGCAGGCCGCCCCTGTCTCTGCACAATCTGCCAATGTCGCCTTCGGGGCGCTTGAGCAAGACACCAGCCAACCCGTCGAAGTGACCGCCGATAACCTGTCGGTCGACAATGCAACGGGCACCGCCGTTTTCACGGGCAATGTATTGATTTCTCAGGGTGAAATGACCCTTTCTGCCGGTAAGGTCGAGGTCGTCTATCGCGCCTCGGATCAGGGCATTGCCAAGCTGGAGGCGACCGGCGGCGTGGTCTTGGTCGCGGGTGAGGACGCCGCTGAATCGCAGCGCGCCGATTACGACATCGACGCTGGCACCTTGGTGATGCGCGGCGATGTGCTGATGACCCAAGGCCCCAGTGCGCTGAGCGCGCAGGAAATGACGGTGAACCTGAACGACGGCACGGCGCAGATGTCGGGTGGCGTGAAGACCATTTTGCAGCCCGGCAGCGACAACTGATGCCGCCTGAACTGAAAGTCGCCGGGGGCGATTCCGGCCTGCGCATTCAGCATCTGCGCAAGTCTTACCGCAAGAAAGCGGTGATCCGCGACTTTTCGATGGCGCTCGACCGGGGCGAGGTCGTGGCGCTTTTGGGACCGAACGGCTCAGGCAAGACGACGACTTTCTACGCGGTGGCCGGTCTGGTCACGCCCGAAGGCGGGCGCGTCACCGTGGACGGCAAAGATGTGACCACCCTGCCCATGTACCGCCGCGCGCAGCTTGGCATCGGCTATCTGCCGCAAGAGATGAGCATTTTTCGCGGGCTGTCGGTGCAGGACAACATCAGCGCAATCCTCGATATCCGGGTCAAACACCGCCACCAGCGCCGCGAGCGGCTGGAAGAGTTGCTGACCGAATTTTCCATCGAACACCTGCGCCGCGCGCCTGCGCTGGCGCTATCGGGCGGGGAACGACGCCGGGTGGAAATCGCCCGCTGTCTGGCCGCCAACCCGAACTATCTGCTGCTTGATGAACCCTTTGCCGGGGTCGATCCGATCTCGGTCGGGGACATTCGGCAACTGGTTGCCGACCTCAAGAAGCGCGGCATCGGGGTGCTGATCACCGACCACAATGTGCGCGAAACCCTAGAGATCGTAGATCGCGCCTATATCCTGCATGAGGGCAAAGTTCTGATGTCCGGAACGCCCGAAGAAGTTGTACAAAACGAGAATGTGCGCCGCGTCTATCTTGGCGATAACTTCCGTATTTCCTAAGACTTAGCGCGTTTTTCCGGGTCTTCCAGCCCTCGGCGAAGCCTTGCTCGCACGATGCGGAAAACCGCTCTGATTGTAGCGATAAAAGGATGGCGCGCGCATTGGCGCCATTGACTTTCAAACCGAAACGCGGCCTCATTGAGCTATGGTGACATCGCGTTCCTGTTTGATCCTGCATCGCCCTTCCCGCGAAGGAACGGTCAAAATCATCCTGGTCGCAGCGCCATTCCTCCATATCTGAAAGTTGTCGCGCTCCACGCATGTGGACCGTTTGGCAATGTTCGGAACAAGAAAGACAAGGAGACGATATGCGGTATCAGATCAGTGGCAAACAGATCGACATTGGCGACGCGCTTCGGACACATGTCCGGACCGAACTGGACGAGGCGGTCAGCAAATATGCCGAACGCCCGACAGATGCGATGGTGGTGTTTTCCAAAACGGGCCACGAATTTGCCTGCGAGGCGACCGTGCATCTTTCCACCGGTCTCAATGCCTCGGCCAAGGCCAAGGCGACAGAGATCTACGCCGCCTTCGACAGCTGCTGCGAAAAGATGGAGAAACAGCTGCGCCGCTATAAGCGCCGCCTGAAGGACCATCACAAAGAACGCGCCGAACCGGTTGAACTTCTGGGGGCGTCCTCCTATATCCTCGCGTCAGACAGCGATTCAGATGCGCAGGAACCTGATACCCTCCAACCCATGATCATTGCAGAGATGCAGACGAAGGTGCCAACTTTGTCTGTCGGCGAAGCGGTGATGCAGATGGAATTGTCGGGCGATCCGGTGCTATTGTTTCGCAAGGAAGGCCAGGAAGGGATGAATGTCGTGTACCGCCGCGAAGACGGCAACATCGGCTGGATCGACCCTTCGTAACCCACGGCGGTAATATCCGCCAAAGAGCAGGGCGAGCGGAATGGATTTCGGCAAACTCCTCAAGCCAGAGGCCGTGAAGGTTTTGACTTCGGCTTCGAGCAAGAAGCGTCTGATGCAGGATATCGGCGAACTCGCCCAGCAAGCCTATGGGCTGCCGGCCGGCCAAGTGGTGGATGCGCTGATGACGCGCGAAACCCTCGGGCCGACCGGTGTCGGCCACGGCGTCGCCCTGCCCCATGCGCGAATGGACGGGATCGACAAGGTTGTCGGTGCTTTCGTGCTGTTGGACAAACCGATTGATTTCTCTTCGGTCGATCGCCAGCCAGTCGATGTGGCCTTTGCCCTCTTCGCCCCCGAAGATGCGGGGGTGGAGCACCTCAAGGCGCTGGCACTGGTGGCCCGCACGCTGCGCGACACCAGCATCTGCACCAAGCTGCGGTCGAACCCCGACCCGGCCACGCTTTACACCATCCTGACCGAGGACAAGGCCGACAAGGCCGCCTAATCTTTGGCCGCCTGATCTTGGGCCGCCTGACCTTGGCTTAGATCGCGACCGGTTCCGGCTCTTTCGGGGTCGGCTCGGCGCGTTTCGCTTTCTTCTCTCCCAACATCAGCATCGCCGGTGTCACCACCAGCGTCAGCACCGTGGCCACCACCAGACCGCCCGCGATGGCCGAACTCAGCTCGGTCCACCATTGGGTAGAGGGCGCGCCATAGACGATCTCACGGGTGAAAAAGTTGATGTTGAGGCCGATCACCATGGGCATCAGGCCAAGCGCCGTGGTGACCGAGGTCAGCACCACCGGACGCAAACGCTGCGCCCCGGTGCGCAGCGCGGCCTCAAGCGGCGACAGCCCCGCTTTTTTGAGGTCATTATAGGTGTCGATCAAAACGATATTGTTGTTCACCACGATCCCCGCCAAGGCGATCACACCGATCCCCCCCATGACCACCCCAAAGGGCCGCCCGGTGATCAACAGGCCGAACAGCACCCCGGCAATCGAAAACACGATGGCCGACATGACGACAAAGGCTTGGTAGAAGCTGTTGAACTGGATCACGAGGATCACGAACATCAGGAAAATCGCGGTAATAAACGCCCCCGCGAGGAAGATCATCGATTCCTGCTGGTCCTCCGCCTCTCCGGCGAAGGAGGCCTCGACACCCGGCGGCAGGTCCATCGCGTCAATCGCGCTGCGCAGGGCGACGGTTTGGTCGTTCACCAGAACGCCCGGTGCGACGTTAGCCTCAATTGTCACCACCCGCTCTTGATCCACCCGCGTGATCGTACCGGTGCGGGGGCTTGGCTCAAAGGTCACAAAGTTCGAGATCGGCACCAGCCCCGCTGAGGTCGGCACCCGAAGCGATTGCAACTCTTCCAGCGTGCGCTCATCCGATGGGAAGCGCACGTTGATGTCGATGGAGCCTTCGGCATCGTCGGGCCGGTAATCCGCGACCGTGATGCCCCGCGTCAGCAGTTGCACCGCCTGCCCCAGGGTCGAGATATCGGCCCCGAACCGGGCGGCCTCGGACCGGTTCACGGCGATGCGCCATTCCACCCCCGGCAGGGGGCGCGAGTCGGTCACATCGGTGAAACCGCCGATATCGGCCATCTTCTCGCGGATCTGATCCACCACCTGCTGCTGCACCTGCGGGTCATGCGCCTCGATCCGCAGATTGACGGGCTTGCCCGCCGAGGGGCCGTTCGATGCGGTCTGCACCTGCACGTCGATCCCCGGAATGGCCGCCATCTCGGTCCGGATTTCCTCGCCAATGATGGCGGCGGGGCGGCGTTCGTCCCACTCGGTGAACTCAACCTGAATGGTGCCGATCAGATCGGCACTGTCGCGGTTGCTGCTGCCGGTGCGGGCATAGACGCTGGCGATCTCGTCATAGGCAAAGAGGCGTTGCTCGACCTGCCGCACCAGCGCGTCTTGTTCGTAGATCGAGAAATTGTCCCGCGCACGCACCTGCACCTGCGCAAAATCAGGCTCTACATCGGGGAAAAAGGTGATCCCGTTGCCAAATTGCGCATAGGCGGTGAAGCCACCCATCAGCATGGCAATGGCAAGGATCAGCGTCATCCATGGCCGCAGAATGGCGAATTGCAGCAGTTTGACATAGCCGCCGGTGAAGCCCTTCAAGTCACGCGGATCCCCCTGTTCGGCGGCATAGAGCGTGGCCTTATCCTTAGCGGATTGCGGGGGCCGTTTGCCGATGATCCCGCCAACCACGGGGATGAAAACCAGCGCCATGAAAAGCGATGCGGTCAGGGTCAGGATCACCGTGATGGGCAGGAACTTCATGAACTCCCCCACCGTGCCGGTCCAGAACAGCAGCGGGAAGAACACGCTGAGCGTCGTCGCCGTGGAGGCGATGATCGGCCATGCCATGCGTTTGGCGGCATGGGCATAGGCGGCGCGGGGCGAATGCCCCTCTTGCAGACGGCGGTCGGCCAGTTCGGTGGTCACGATGGCCCCGTCCACCAGCATACCCACCACAAGGATCAGCGAAAACAACACGACGAGGTTCATCGTATAGCCCATGACCCAAAGCGCCGTGACCCCGGCCAAGAAGGCGCCCGGAATCGCCAAGCCCACTAGGAGGGCCGAGCGGACGCCCAAAGCCCAGACGATCACGATCATCACAAGGATCACCGCCGCGATAACATTGGCCTCAAGATCGCTGAGCATGTCTTCGACCTGCTCGGATTCGTCTTGGGTGTATTTGACGGTGATGCTGTCGGGCCATTCCGCGCGCATCTCGTCAATCAATTCGCGCACCGCCGCGACCGTCTCGATGATATTCGCGCCCGAGCGTTTCTTGATCTCAAGCGCCAGCGCGGGCTGGCCATCAATGCGGGCGAAGCCAGTCGGGTCTTTGAAGGTTCGGCGGATCGTGGCGACATCGGCAAAGGTCACAACCGTATCGCCGCGCACCTTGATCGGCAGCGACATAACGTCTTCGACATTCTCGATCAGCCCCGGCACCTTGAGCACCAGCCGCCCCGCGCCGCTTTCAATCGCCCCCGCCGCGATCAGGCGGTTGTTGCGGTTGATCTGGCTGATCAGCTCTTCGAAAGAGATGTTGTAGGTCTCAAAGACCGTAGGGTCGATCAACACCTCCAAAAGCTCGGTCCGCTCCCCCCCGACATCGACTTCAAGCACGCCGGACAACCCTTCGATCGCGTCCTTCAACTCTTCGGAAATGGAGTTGAGCGTCCGTTCCGGCACCGGTCCGGATAGGATTGCGGTCAGGATCGGGAAAAGCGCCGTGTTGATCTCGGTCACGACCGGATCGGTGGCGTCTTCGGGCAGGTCCGACTTGGCACGATCCACGCCCTCGCGCACCTTGTCGAGCGCCTCATCTGAATCGAACCCCGGCTCGAACTCCAATTGCACCGAGGCATGGCCCTCGGCCCCGTTCGAAGTGATCTGTTTCAACCCGGTGATCGCGCTGAGTTCGGTCTCAAGCGGCTCAACGAGCAGCCGCTCGCTGTCCTCGGGCGAGATGCCTTCGAGAGAGGTGGAGACATAGAGCGTCGGGATCGGAATCTCGGGCGAGCTTTCCTTGGGGATGCCGACATAGGCATAGGCCCCTACCGCCAAGATCATCACCAAGCTCAGGATCACCACGCGGGCGCGGCTGAAAGCGGCGTCGATCAGCGTGTTCATTCCACTTGCTCCGGCTGGGCGGCTTCGGCGCTGCCGGTGATCTGGCCGTCGCCGCTTGGCTGGTCTTCCAACTCGTCAATCTCGGGCACACCCGTCATGGGCTGCGCTTCCCCTTCATTGTCGCCACCGGTTTCGGGCTGCGGGTTGACCGTTTCGCCGTCGTTGACGAAGCCCTGTCCGATGGTGATGATCTGGGCCTCATCCGGCAGGCCCGCGATCCAGATGCCATCGGTCTGGGCGCGCACGATGGCGATCTTGTTAAAGACAACCTTATCCTCATCGTTCACCGTTTTGACGCCCAAGGTGCCATTGGTGTCCAAGGATAGGATCGCCGGAGAGACGAAATGCGCGCGGGTCTCGCCCGTGGGGATGCGCACGCGGGCCGAAATGCCCGCGGGGATCGCACCATCAGCGTTTTCGACCCTGACTTCGGCAGTAAAGGTCCGGGTTTCGGCGCTCGCACTGCTTGAGACGAATTGCACCTCGCCCTGCACCTCTGTCCCGGTGATGAAGACAACCTGGGCCTCCTGCCCCTCTTCAATATCTTTAAGCGACTGCTGGGGCACCTGCACTTGGATCGTCAGTGGCGTGTTGTCGACCAAACGCGCGATTTCCTCACCGGTCGAGACGAACTCTCCCGCTGAAATATCGAGCATCTCTAGCCGCCCGGGAAAGGGGGCGCGGATTTCGGTGTTGTTCAGCGCCTCTTCGGCGGCGGTGACCGAGGCTTGGGCGGCGGCCAACGTCGCGCGGGCTTGGCTCACGCGGTCCACGGTCGAGACACCCCGGTCTAGCAGGGCTTGGGCGTTGTCGTATTCGCGCTGTGCGCGGCTCAATTCCTCACGCGCGCGGGCCAGATCGGAATCGCGCGCCGTGGTGCTGAGCCGCGCGATCAACGCGCCTGCTTCGACCGCATCGCCCTTGGCGACCAAAACCTCGGCAATCTCCCCACCCGCTTCGGCGCGGACCATCGTATCGCGATCCGGCAGGGCCTGCCCTTCGGCCACGAAGACCTGCGTCACGCTGTCCGCCTGAGAGCCGCGCACGGCCACTGTCACCGCTTCGGGGGAAATGGGGGCAGGCGCAGCTTCTTCGGTCTCTTCGGAGGGGATGATATAGCCGCTGCCCATCCAAAGAGCGATCAACAGCGCGATCCCACCGGCGATGAACTTCGACCGTTTCGAGCCGGCATCGCTGTCGAATGAAAGCGTCTGGCGCTCTTGAGATGTGTCACTCATTGATCGAACTCCATCACCGCGACCCCGTGATCGGGCCGCGCGTCAATTCTTGGGCTTGCTCACCCGGGTTGCTACGTCATCAAGCGCGGCGCTGATCGTGTCATAGAAGGCGGCGAAAGTATCGAGCCTTTGGCGCACCCCTTCGGCCTCCTCGGGCAGCTTGCTGATCGTATCGTTAATCTCGGATTTGGCGTGGCGGGTCCCTGCCAGCGCATATTTCGTCATCGCGGCATAGGCGTCATCGGCGAGTTGGAAGTAATCCTGCCGGTCGCCCGTCTTGTTCACACGCCGGATCAAGCCCCGCTCTTCGAGCAGGCGAATGGAGGTGCTGATCGTGGCGCGGCTGACGGAAAGGCGGCGCGACAGCGCGCCAAAGGCGATCGGCTCGCCCTCGAAAACCAGCATTGCAAAGACCTGCCCCGCCATGCGCGGCAACCCCTCGCCCATGGCGACGACGCCCATGCGGGTGATGAAGTCATCGCGGACTTGGTCGATCTGGTCAGTGCTATCCATCATTCCCCGTCCACGGCAGGCGCGTTGACGGTAGATAGACAAGGCGGGGCACAAATCAAGACTATTCAGAATTTTCCGAACAGACGGAACAACGCGCGTCGCCGGTAGCCCCGGCGTTTGGCCCTACTTCAACCCGTTCCGGGCGATATAGCGGGCCAGATCAAGGACGAGTTGCCCCCGCGCCGCGGCGATGGCGTTTGCGCCACCTTCGGGATTGAACGGCACGCTGAGGTCAAACAGGCCCGACCGCTCCCGCCGGTCATCGCGGACGGCCACGAAATACTGACCGGAGGCGCGGAACTCCCCCGCTTCGGTGGCCACCAGTTCGGCAAAGCGCACTTCGAGGCTGGCATCGGGGAAGGCCTCGAACGGCCAAGGTTCAGACGCGATGCGCCGCCCCGTCATCCGCGCAAGGTTCTGGCTAAGCTCCAGCGCCACGGCCCGTTCGGGCGCATCGGCCCAAAGCACATCGGTCGAACTGACCAGACGGCCATCGGCCATTTGCACCGAAATCTCTTCGGCGGCGGCATAGGTCGGCAAAGACACGTCGCGCACTTCGACAGAGCTGAAGGCGATGGAGGTCTTCTCTGTCACCGCCGGGGCGCGGACGGGGAAACGTTCAGCCGTGCCGCCACAAGCGGCCAAGGCTGCCAGCAGGCCGAGGGTGATCAAGGGTCTTGCAAATGTCATGCGTTACCGTCCCAGCAATAGAGAATTGGGGTTACGTTCGATTGTCCGCGCCAAAGATGCAAGGGCATCGGCGGCTTTCTGAATGTCGCGCAGGGTGCGTTCGGCGCTGCGGCTGAGTTGTTCACCTTGATTATAGCCTTCGATGGTGCGGCTGGCTTGGGCAAATAGCGCGGTCAAACGCTCGACCACCTGCGGCAGATCGCGGGCCGAGACGGCGATATTGTCCGCGGCGTTGCGGGCCGAGGCCAAGGTGCGGTTCACATTCTCGACCGCGCCGCCTTCGCGCAGCTCTTCCAACGTGGCGTTCAATTCGTCCAAGGCGCGTTTCAATGCGCCCGGCAGGGCCACCGCATCTTCGGTGCCGATCACCGCATCGGCGGATTCGGTGAGGTCGGTGAGTGCGACGAGCAGTTCTTCGACCTCAAGCGTTTCGGCCTTGGCCGCCACCGCCTGAATGCGCTCCACCAACTCCGGCACGCCTTCGACCGAGGAGGACACCGCATTGGCCGCATCCGACGCGCCCTCAAGCGCGGTGGAAAGCCGTTCGGCAATCCGCTCTTCCTCAAGCTGGGCCACCAATTCTTCGATCCGCACCAGCGTGCCGTTCAGGGCCACAGGCACGTTCTTGACCTCTTCGGAGGAGACCAGCCCGGTCAATTCACCCAAAAGGGTGCGCACGTCCTGCGGGGTTTCGCGCAGGTCTTCGTCCGACACGAAAGCCTCAGCCGAATTGAGAAAGGTGATCGCGCTGTTGAGCAATTCTTCGATCGGCAGGCTGTTGATCCGGGTAAAGACCCCTTCGACCGTGGCCGCCGCATCGGAGACATCGCTTTCCGTGGTCGGCATCAAAGCAAGGCCATTCTCCGTCTCGTTCAACGAGGCCTCGGGCGCGTCTTCGACGGCCACGAACTCAACCTTCAAACCACCGGTCAGCAGGCTGGCCGAGGCAAGCCGCGCGCGCAGCCCGTCTTCCACACGTTCCTTCAGGAAAGCCAAAGCGGCTTCGGCGGTCACATCGTCCTGCATCCCCAAATGCGCCGGTTGGATCGACAGGATGGCATTCAGCCGGACGCGGCTATCGCCGAACCGTTCGAAATCCACCAGCCCCGAGAGGGTCTCGACCTCACCGATCTCCAGCCCGCTCATCTCGACCGGGGCGCCGACGATCAGACCCGAGATATTGTCGTCGAACACGACGCTCAGCTTCAGCGGATCGACCTCGGAGGCGTTAAAGACAGAGTTCCGCGCGGTTTCCTTGTCGGGGTAAATCTCAAACACCGTGCCGTCAGACACCTGCGCGCCGCCCGAGACGAAAGTGTCAAAGGTGATGCCGCCGCCAACGAGGGTCGCCAACGAGGAAAAGTCGATCTCGGCCCCCGCGGGGCCAATGTTGACGCTAAAGCCCGATGCATCCCAAAAGCGGGTGGATTCATTGATCAGCTGGCGGTGCTCTTCGAAAATCAGCGCCTCGACAATGGCGTAGTTGCCGCGCGGGGCGATCTTGGCATAGCCGACGCGGCCCACTTCGATGCCCTTGTAAAGGATCGGCGCATTGTCGGTCAGATGCCCGTTCGCGGTGGAGCGGAAGGCAATCTCAAGCCCGCCTTGGCCGCCGCGGATCAACGGCTCGGTCGACGATCCCTGAAAGCGCTCTGCTGCCGGGCCGACCTGTTGGTCCCACGACCCTTCGATATAGACACCGCTCAGCACCGTGCTGAGACCGGTAATGCCCTGTGCGGTAACCTCGGGCTGCACGACCCAGAAGACCGCGCCATTGTCGATATAAGGCGCCACGTCCTTGTCGACGCGGATATGCGCCGTCACCCGGTCCAAACCCGAGGTGAAGCCGACCTTCTCGACCACCCCGACCGTCACATCGCGAAAGCGCAATTCAGTCTCTCCGGCAGAGATACCCGCGCCCTCTTCGAATTCTACGACGATCACCGGGCCGCGTTCGCTGTAAGACCGATAGGCCACGAAAAGCGCCACGATCAGGGCGAGGATCGGGATGATCCAGATCACCGAGGCCCCGCTGAGAAACATCTTGCGGGTCGGGGAAATCGGTACGTCGGGAGGCGTCTTAGTCATTGGTTTTCAGGCCCTCGTCCTTGGTCTGAGCGTCCCAGATCATGCGGGTGTCGAACGCTTGTGCCGCCAGCATGGTAAAGATCACGGAGAGGGCAAAAAAGATGCTCGCGGTACCGGGATTGATGGCGGCCAGTGTCTTGAGTTGCACCAGAGACGACAAAATCGCAACCACAAAGATATCGATCATCGACCAGCGCCCGATGTACTCAACCACTTCGTAAAGGTAATGCCGCTGGCGCTGCGAGGTGACCGAGCGCCGTTTGACGCTGATCGCAAGAAAGGCCACGGCCATGAATTTGGCCAACGGAATGGCGACAGAGGCGAAGAGGATGATCAGGGCGATCCCCCAGTTGCCATATTGCGCCAGTTCCACCGCGCCGCCGATGATCGTGCTTTCCTCGACCTGAAACAGCGTGCGGGTTTTAAGCATCGGATAGGTATTCGCGGGGATGTAGCACATCAGCCCCACCGTCCAGAACGCCCAGACACGCTGAAGGCTCATCCGATCGCGCGAGACCAGCTTGCTGCCACAACGGCTGCAAAGCTTTGTGCCCATCGGCGCGGGCTTGTTACAGCGGGTGCAGGCCACGATGCCCAACTCCCGTGCGCTCACGATGTCTTGGGATGTTCCAGAGAGTTCCATACGGACCATTTGCATAAGAATCTGTCCTGCGCGATGACGAGGATCACCAGCGCGCCGAACATGTAAAACGCAGGGCCAAAGCCCACATCGGCCAGATCGGCCACTTTGACCAATGCCACGGCACAGCCGATGGCAAAAACCTCGGCCATCGACCAAGGGCGCAGTTCCTCCGACAGGCGAAAGGCGGCGACGGCATGCCGCGCGGGCGGGCGATCCAGCACCACGGGGATCAGCACATAGAGCGTCAGCAGCACCCGCAAGAGCGGGATGAAAAAGATCAACGCCGCCGTGGCCAGCGACAAGAGGATCATCGGCCCGCCGGAAAAGGCAAGCGCTGCATCCAGCACCGATACCGCGTTGCTGGCCCCCGCCGCGTCGATGGTGAGGAAGGGAAAGACCGCCGCCCCGATGATCAACACCATGACCGCCACCGCCACGGCGATGATCTGCAACCCGGCGTTCCTGCGGGGCGTGATCAGAGCAGTATGGCACCGCTCACAACTCGCCCGCTCCCCATGGGCGGGGCGGCGCAGCCGATAGACGGCGTCGCATTGCGGACAGACGATCAATTCGTCCATGGGCAATTCGGCAAGGGGGGTGTCGGGGCGATCCATTCTGAACGCATATATGATGCCGCCCTTTGACGTATCAACAAATATTCACCGCCCTGTGGCGCATCTGCACCGGCGGATCATCGCCCTCGCGCGAATGTGAGGGGAACAGGCGGCCATGCAGACCGTTGGTCTAGCAGAAATGACAAAGGAGAAAGCAATGACCGATATCACCAATGCAAAGATCCTGATCCTCGCCACCGATGGCTTTGAGCAGTCCGAACTGGAAAAACCCCTGAACGATCTGCGCGACCGCGGCGCCACCGTCCATGTGGCCACGCCCGACGGCAATGAGATCAAGGGTTGGGATGAAGATGACTGGGGCAACACCGTGCCCGCAGACCTCGCCCTTCGGGACGTGAATGTCGACGACTACCAAGGCATCGTGCTGCCCGGTGGCCAGATCAACCCCGACCTGCTGCGCGCCAACGAAGACGCGGTGGCTCTGATCCGCAAGTTCCACGACAGCGGCAAAACCGTCGCCGCTATCTGCCACGCCCCGTGGCTGCTGATCGAGGCGGGCATCATCAAGGGCCGCAAGGCGACCTCCTTCCCCTCCATCGCGACGGATGTGAAGAATGCCGGTGCGCATTACGAAGACAGCGAAGTGGTGGCCGACCAAGGCATCGTGACCAGCCGCTCGCCCGAGGATCTCGACGCTTTCGTCGCCAAGATCGTCGAGGAAATCGAAGAGGGCAAACACGACCGCAAAGCGGCCTGAGCCTTGCCTCTGTAACGAGATTTACCCCCGGTCCTTTGGCCGGGGGTTTTCATGCGCGGTCGCGCGGCAGGTCAAGCTCCGCCAGCACCGCATCGGTATCCGCGCCGATGGCCCGTGGGGGGCTGGGCATTTGCGGCGCGGCACCGTCAAACCGCGGCGCTTGGCCTGATTGAAGCACGCCATCGACCCTCACCACATTGCCCCGCGCCGCCATCTGCGGATGATCCGGCGCTTCGGAAAAGCTCAGCACCGGCGCCACGCAGGCATCTGAGCCGTCGAAATGCGCCGCCCAGTCGTCCCGCGCGCGGGTGGCAAAAATCGCGGAGAACTCAGCAATCCGTTCGTCCCATGTCGTCCTGTCGTTCTGGCTCTCGGCAAGCGCCGCAGGCAGGCCCAACTTCTCTAACAGGATCGCGTAGAACTGCGGCTCCAAAGCCCCGACCGAGATGAATTTCCCATCCGCACAGGTGTAGCAACGGTAAAACGGCGCGGCCCCGTCGAGCCAATTGGCGGCACGTTCTTCGGTCCATGCGCCTTGGGCCAGCATGCCATGGATCAGCCCCATCATTGCAGGCACCCCATCGACCATCGCGGCATCGACGACTTGTCCCCTGCCGGTCACCCCGCGTTCGATCACAGCCGCAAGGATGCCGAACAGCAAGAACATCGTCCCGCCGCCGTAATCCGCCACCATGTTCAAGGGCGGCACCGGGGGCGCATCGGCGCGGCCCATGGCATGAAGTGCCCCTGTTAGAGCCAGATAATTGATGTCATGCCCCGCCGTCTGCGCCCATGGGCCGGTCTGGCCCCAGCCGGTCATGCGGCCATAGATCAGAGCCTCGGGGCAGTCGTCGGGGCCAAGGCCCAAACGTTCCATCACGCCGGGGCGAAACCCTTCGATCAGCACATCGGCAGAGGCGATCAGCGCCTTCGCCGCGGCGATCCCTTCGGCGGTTTTCAAGTTCAACACCACCGACCGCTTGCCGCGCCGGTTGATGTCCGACGGGTCCGCCGGGGCGGCTTTGCGGTCGACCGTGATGACATCCGCGCCTAGATCGGCCAGCAGTTGCCCCGCCAGCGGCGCGGGGCCAAGGCCGGAAAACTCCACCACCCTGAGCGAGGACAGCGGCCCTTTGCGCGCCGCCCCGCTCATGCTGCCCCCGGCACCAAGACCTGCCGCGCCCCTTCGGTGAAATCCGACAGCGACAGCGCCCATGTCGTGCCGGGCCAGCGCAACTCCATCTCGCGTTTGCGCGGACGGTAGACAGCGGTATAAAGCGTGCCGAACCCCGCGTTGAAGGCCGTGGAATAAAGCGGCGGCTTGAGGAAGGCGCCGATGAACTTCTCCTCCGGGTCGCGGTGCAGACGCAGACGTTGCAACAGGTAGCGCTCCCGCTCGACCGTGGCGGTAAAGCGGGCGTGGCTGATCCACTCCACATTCTCTTGATGATTGGTCGCCACCGCGGCGCGGGTTATGACAGCGGGGCGATCGGGGGCCATCATGGCGGTCAGGTAACTGCGCTTTCGGTCGAGTACGGTGACGTTGTAGCTCATATGCGTGGGCACCCGCGCCAGCACCTCGCCCGCCTCCTGCGCGGTTTCGCAGGTCTGCAAGACATAGCGCAGGATCAACGGCACGCCGAAGCCTTCGCCCACCACACGCCGCCCGCCAAAGGTGAGCGAGATCGACAGCCCTGCATCATTCACCCCGTCGACCAGCCCCCAAAGCCCGTCGGAGGTGCCCATGACCTGCCGCCCCTGCCAGCCGGTGCGCAGCACCATCGCGTCAAAGGCATTGGGGTTATAGTCATAGTTGCGCACCATGACCGGCTCTTTCCCCGCCCAGATCGCCTGCGAACAGGCCGAGAGATAGGGCGGCGGGCAATAGAAACTAAGGAAGCGCGCCGCGTGGTCGCCGCCGCCCGCAAGACTGCAAAGCTGGTCATAAAGCGGCAGCATCTCGGGCATATGCTGGGCCAGCGCACGGCGGCATTGGGCATAGGTCGGGCGCGCGGCCTCTCCCTCCTTCAACCACCATGCGTGATAATCAGGCCAATAGGCCGCGAAGAGACCGGCCCATTTGGGGCCGGGCTGGTCTTCGGACAATGCGCGCCAGTACATCGCGGCCTTTCAACTCGTTACAGGATCTTGAATGCCGGATCAGAAAGCTCTGGACCGGCCGAGGCGGTGGGCAAGGGTTTGCCATCCACGCTGCGTTTGATCCCATGAATCCACTTTTTCGCGCGTTCGTTCAACTGGAAAGACTTCGTCATCGACCGGCCCCGCGTCACGAGGATGCCAATATCCGCGCCCTCGTAGCGATAGTCACCCGGTTGCAGGATGCGCAGGAAGAAGGCCTCGTTCTCGCTCTCGACCGCGCGGCGGTGATAGTCGAAACGGTCAAAGACGACGGTGCCGTCCTCCTTCATCTTATAGATCCCGGTCTCGGGCGCTTCGGTGCAGATGTCGACACTGTCTTCGGTGTGTTTGATGACCATCTGGCTCCAGCCGTCGATATTGTCCGGATCGGCCCAACGGGCGTTCAGCTCATCCACGTCGAGGGTGAATTTCTTGCGGCTGAACTCCAGCAGGTGGAACAGGAACAGCGGCGCGTCGGCATGGGCGAAGGCGGCGTGGTTGGTCATCGAGCTTGCCCCGGTGATCCGCGGGTTCAACTCCCCCAACCACAGGTCGCCGGTCTTCTTGTCGATAAGGAAGTCGAGCTCGAAATAGCCGCGATAGCCCTCTTTCCGCAACTGCTCGCCGAACTTGAAGGTCAGATCGCGCGCCTTCTCGCGGACCTTGGGCGGGAAGGCGGTGGCGAGGATCTCGTTCCCGCACCAGCCACCGCGGTAGGGGGTCAATTCCTTGAAGCCGACCAGTTCGGTCATTAGCGGGCCGACGATGGTGCCTTCCTTGGTGGCGCAGGCCTCGATCGCGGCACCGCGACAGTCGATCCGCTTCATGATCTTAATCTCGCCCTCGCCCACGATCTCGCTCTCGTGGCGGCGGAAGTCGGCTTCGGACTTGATGAAGAAGGTGGTATGCCCACTGTCGCCATAGGCCGATTGCAGCACGAGGTCATGGCCCAGATCGGCCTTCTCGCAAATCTCGCGGAGGTGCTCGTAGCTTTCCACCTCGCTCAGCGTGTTGGGCACGGAAGGCACGCCGGCCTTGTTGCCGATGCGCACCGTCTCGATCTTGTTGTCCATCGACTGGCGCAGCTTGGCCTTGGGGAACCAGACCTCGGCGCCCAGCTCCTTGCTCAGCCGCTCGGTCTCTTCGTCGAACATCAGAAAGACGAATTTGGGCTTGCCCCCGCGGCGCTTGATGAAGTCGATGACCTCCTTGTGCTGCAGCAGGTAGTTGTTGATGTCCTCGATGCTCTGGAACTCCGCATGGGGCTGTTCCGAGGGGCAAAAGACGTTGGGATGCTTGCCGCCGTAGCAGTCGATGTAGCAGATGTACTTGAAATTCTTAACCCATTCATCGAGGCCCAGCAGATTGAAGTTGGTGGCCGAGATGAAATAGACCGGGTCCTCGTTTCGGTGAAAGAACCGGCGGATTTCGGAGATATTCTTGAGAATTTTTGCCATGTCGTAGGTCCTTTTGGTCAAACGGGTGAAGAAGAAAGGTCTTTGCGGCGCACGCGTTTCAATGCCTCCGCGGTAAAGACGCGCAGGCCCAGATCGGGCCGGTATCCGTGGATCTCGCTGACATCGAGCGCGCGCATGAAGTCGAGAATTTCCTGACTGACGACCTGTCCGGGGACGAGGATCGGAAAGCCGGGCGGGTAGGGGATGATGAAGCTGGCCGAGACCACCGTGTCGCCCGCGTCCATCACCTCTTGCAAGGATCCGTTCAGGTCGAGGTAGTCACAGTTTTTCTCATCATAGGCGAGGAAGAAGGGCGTGCGAATGTCGCCCTCGGGCGTGTCGGCCGCGCGGAAGGCTTCGTGGAAGCAACTGAAATCCGGCAGCGGCGGGTAGTTCTCCATCAGATTGGTGACGCGCCGGTCAAATGACAGCCGCTCCATCCGGCTGGCATCGTCCAAAAGATCATCGAGAGATTTGGCAATCTCCACCAGCACTTCGATCAGATAGGCGACCGAAGAGCGCGTGGTGCCGATGTTGGTCATGAACAGCACGGTATTGCGCGAGGTCTTGTTGATCTGGATGCCGTATTTGTCCATCAGGATCTGGGTCTTGAAGGTATCGCCATCCCAGCCCGTGCCGCCCACGGCGAGGGTCACGCGGGTCGCGTCGAGCACGAATTCATCCTGCTCCCAACAATCCCACATGTCTGTCCAACCCTGCTCAACGTCATAATAGCTGGTGACGCCGCTTTCGCGGTGCTGTTCGGGGATCATGTCCCCGGCGGAGAGCACTTTGAAATACTTGCGTAAGAGCGGGTGTTCGCTGATGGCACGGCGCATCGACATCGCCGCTTCGACCTGCCGTTGGACAAACTCGAACCCTTCGAGTTCGACCTGACGCCGCCCCACGTCGAGCGAGGCGATGATCTGGTAGTTCGGCGAGGTCGAAGTGTGGGTCATATAGGCTTCGTGAAAGCTCTGCTCGACCTCGCCTTTGAAATCCTGATCGTTGACATGGATCATCGAGCCCTGCCGCAGTGAGGTCAGCGTCTTGTGGGTCGATTGCGTGGCATAGGCCCGCACCCGCGCCTGCGGCGGGGGGATCAGCCGGGTGTTGAGCAGGGTCTCATCATCCGCGTCTTTCAGGGTCTTTTGCTGGGCCTCATAGGCGGCTGCATGGGCCTCGGACTTGAACTTCGCCCGCAGGGTATTGGCCGCGTTCATCGCGGTGCGCTGGCGATATGTGGGACTAAACCGGGCAAAAGCGAACCATGCCTCGTCCCAAAGGAAGATGAGGTCGGGCTTGATCGCCAGACATTCCTCCATCACCCGCTCGACGTTGTAGACCAGCCCGTCGAAGGTGCAGTTGGTCAGCAAGAGCATCCGCACCCGGTCAAGCTTGCCCGCCGCCTTCAGCTCCAAGAGCCGCTCCTTGATCTCGCGCAGCGGCACCGCGCCGTACATCGAGTATTCGTTGAGCGGATAGCTGTCGAGGTAGCTGACCTGCGCGCCTGCCAGCACCATCCCGTAATGGTGCGACTTGTGACAATCACGGTCGACCAACACGATGTCGCCGGGCCGCACCAGCGCCTGCACCACGATCTTGTTGCAGGTCGACGTGCCGTTGGTGGCGAAAAACGTCTGTTTAGAACCGAAAGCGCGGCTTGCGAGTTCCTGCGCCTCTTTGATCGGCCCATGCGGCTCTAGCAGGCTGTCGAGCCCGCCCGAGGTCGCCGAGGTCTCTGCAAGGAAAATATTCGGCCCGTAGAACGCCCCCATGTCCTGAATCCAGTGGCTGCGCGTGATCGACTTGCCGCGGCTGATCGGCATGGCGTGGAAGACACCGGTGGGCTGTTTGGAATATTCCACCAGCGCGGTGAAGAAGGGCGACTTGTTGCGCGCCTGCACCCCGCGCAGGATGTTGAGGTGCAGCTCCATGAAGTCTTCCTGATTGTAGAAGACCCGCCGACAAATCCCCAGATCGAGCCCGGCGATATCCTCGACCGAGCGTTCGGTGACCAGATAGGCATCAAGCTCGGGCCGGACCTTGGCGATCATGCGGCAAAGCTCTGGGCCATAGCTCTCGGGCTGAAGCGCGTCGATCTCATCCTGCCCGCCCGCGCGGGCGAGGTAGCGGGTCAGGATCTGTTGATCGACTTTCGATTTTAACGTGAGCCCGGGGCGGACGACGATGGCTTGGATATTGTGGTTGAACATCACCGCGATCAGCGCGTCTTCGAGGCTGGGCACCACGACGGCTTCGTAGATGAACGGGTCTTCCGTCCGGCGCATGCGGGTGACATTGCTGCGCAGCCAGCGTTCCTGCTGTTCGTTCACATTGTCGACGATCAGCACTTCGAAATAGGGTTTCGCCAGCGCCCGCGCCTCGGGCGGCAGCATCGCCTCGTCGTCATGCTCGTCCTGATCCAGACTGTCGCGTTCCAACGGGATGGTGCGGCGGCGGTAAGCGCCGGTGGTCAGCGCCCGGGTTACCCGGTTCACAGCAAAAGCCAGATCCTCGAAATTGCCATGGGCGAACTGGCGACGCATGTGGTCAAAGGCGGACATGCCCGGAAAGGCCCAATAGGGCTCGATCAGGGCCAGTGACTCAAACAGCGCCTCGATTTCCTTGCGCCCCTGCGCCGCGCTCTTGCCTTTCGGATCGCGCGACATGGCGGCGGCGGCGGCGCGCAGGGCGCTCCACCGATCCGACCGCAGTTGAATGGCCGAGGAATAGTCGTTCATAGAATGCATCAGTCGTCCTCTGCTGGAGGGCCGACCGATGCGTCAGGTAGCGCTTTGCGCGAACCTAACCCCGGCCTAGCCGCTGGTATTGTCGTTCTGCCCGGGTGTGTCAGGCGTTGTCTGTGGGTCGGGCGTGCCCGCAGCCGGGGCCACGGGCGCCGGTGTCTGGGCCACCTCGGGCGCCGTCCCGGCGGTGGGGCTGGCAAGCGGCTCAGGCGGGAAACCGTTCTTGCCCTTATAGGTCGGGATTTCGGCAGGCACCTGCTGGGCGGGCACATCGACATGCAGCCCCGCGCGGCTGCCCTGTTGCGGGATTTCAAGCGGGCCAAGGGTGTGCAGGAAGGCATCCGCGCCGCTGTCACGGTCATAGACCGGGAAGTCTGTCGGGCGGTCGCGGAAGGATTTGAGCAGTTGGCCCAGCCCCTTCATCCCCGTCTCACGCTGGCGACGCACCATGTTGAGGTCGATCTCAATCGGGAACATATCCTCTTGCCCCGCCGATTGGTGCAGCACCATCGAAGTCGGATCGACCACGCAGGAGCGGCCCACGCCCCCGGCGCCAAGGCCATTCACGTCGAAGATATAGCACTGGAACTGCGCCGCCGTGGCGCGCGCGATGGCAAGTTCCGCATCGCGGTCGGTGGTGCCGGTCAGCACCGGGTGCAGCAGCACCTCGACCCCTTGCGAGGTCAACTGCCGCGTCGTTTCGGGGAACCACATGTCATAGCAGATCGACAGGCCAAAGCGGCCCACATCCGGCACATCGAAAATACAGAATTCATTGCCCGCCGCGATCCCGGCCTCATAGGGCCGGAAGGGGAACATCTTGGCATAGCGGCGCACCACTTCGCCTTCGGGGTTGATTACGACCGAGGTGTTATACACGCGGCCATCCTCGGGATGCTTGAGGAACATCGAACCGGGGATCAGCCAGACCCGATGCCGCCGCGCGGCGGCCTGAAACTGTTCGATCGTCTCATTCTCGGGCGGCAGGGCAAACCGGTCAAGCGGGCCGAAAGGTGCCAGTTCGGAGAACAGCACCATCTGCGTCCAAGGGAAACGCGCCATCAGAATGTCGAGCCGCTGGATCATGCCCTCGACATTGGGCTGCAAGGCATTGACGTACATCTGCACGCCGGCAATCGCGAAAGGGGTCATGCGTGAATACTCCGAACTACGCGGCGCAATGGACCATTTCCTTGCCTATCTCCGCGACGCACGTGTCTTACGCCCTCACGACCAGAACGGAAACAGGGGAACGACGCACAATGCGGTCGGCGTTGGAGCCGACGAGGAATTCGCGCAGGCTGTCGGGGTGCTCGGACCCCATGACCACCAGATCGGCGTTTGATTTCTTTATCGTTTTCAGCGCCTCACGGTGGATCTTGCCGAATTTCAGGTGCTGCTTCACCTTTACGTCATCAGGCACCTCACGCTCGACCAGCTGTTCAAGCGCCTTGGCCGCGCGGCCCGTGGCCTGTTTCTCGTAATCTGCGGGAAAGAACCCTTCGACCAGCGGTGTGCCCATGTCCGGCACGACCGAGAGGATATGCAGCGTGCCTTTGGAGAGGCGGATCATATCAATCGCCTGCGGCAACGCCTTTTCCCATGATTTCGGGTCGCTCAGATCAACGGTCAGCAGGATGTTATCGAACATGATGCGCCCTCCTCAGGCTGTCGCGGGCTTACGGGGGGCCTGCGCGGCACGGCCCCGTTGCAAGAACACCACCAGCGCCAGAAGTAGCAGGGCGGGGATGAACATCCAGTACTTGCTGGGTTGTGGCATCGGTTTCAGCACCCGCAGCACCTCTTGATCCCAATCGAGGCCCGCGCCCTGCGCCGGGCTGTCATAGAGGACATCGTCGATGATCATCTTGTCGCCATCCTCGCGGAACATGAGACCCGCGGCCTCCAGCTTCTCGGCCCCGGTCTCACCTTCGCCGATGGGCAGCAGGGCCACGAACTCCAACGGATCGCCCAGATCATTCACGCCCGAGATGCGCAGCCGCAGCCGTTCACCCGCGGGGGTTTCTTCAGCAGCCTGAACGATCTCGGTCGGGGCTTCCTCGCTATAGGGGGGATAGATCATGTCCATCCAAAAGCCCGGGCGGAACAGGGTAAAGGCGATGAGCAGCAGCGCGATGGTTTCATAGAAACGGTTGCGGGCCAGAAAGAAACCTTGGGTCGCCGCCGCGAAAAGCAGCATGGCCACGGTAGCCACCACAAAGATGAACAGCCCCTGCCCCCATGTGACCCCGATCAGCAGCAATTCCGTGTTGAAGATAAACAGGAACGGCAGCGCCGCAGTGCGCAGGGAGTAGAAGAAAGCGACCAGACCGGTGCGGATCGGATCACCGCCCGAGACAGCGGCGGCGGCAAAGCTCGCCAGACCCACCGGCGGGGTCACATCGGCCATGATACCGAAGTAGAAGACGAAGAGATGCACCGCGATCAGCGGCACGATCAGCCCGTTCTGCTGGCCCAGCGTCACAATCACCGGCGCCAGGAGCGCCGAGACAACGATATAGTTCGCCGTGGTGGGCAGGCCCATTCCAAGGATCAGCGACAGCACCGCAGTCAGGAACAGGATGGCAAGGATATTGCCGCCCGAGAGCACTTCGACCACATCCGCCAGCGCCGAGCCGACACCGGTCTGGCTGACCGCGCCGACGATGATGCCCGCCGTGGCGGTGGCGATGCCGATACCGATCATGTTGCGCGCGCCGGTGACCAGACCGTCGATCAGGTCAAGGAACCCGGCTTTGACATCATTCAGGAACTGGCTCTCACCCCGGAACATCGCCATCAGCGGGCGCTGCGTCAGTAGGATAAAGATCATATAGGCCGCCGCCCAAAAGGCCGAGAGGCCGGGCGACAGGCGGTCGACCATCAGCGCCCAGACCAGCACCACGACAGGCAGGATGAAATGCAGACCGGACCGCGCAGTCGGCCCCGGCATCGGCAGGGTCGTCACCTCGGCGTTGGGGTCTTCCATCTCAAGCGGTTCTTCCTTGCTCGCCACATAAAGCAGGCCAACATAGACCGCCGTGAGGAAGACAAAGATGATATAGCCCGCCGTTTCGGGGAAGGCCGGGCGGATCCAGCCCATCAGGTAGTAAACCGCAAAGGACAGCGCGCAGATCGCGATGATCGCAAAGGCGATGCCGATAAGCTGCTGCACCAGCGGCTTGGGCGTATAGGCACGCGGCAGACCCTGCATCCCGGCTTTCATCGCCTCAAGATGCACGATGTAGACCAGCGCGATATAAGAGATCACCGCAGGCAGGAAGGCGTGTTTGACCACGTCGAAATAGGGAATGCCGACGTATTCGACCATCAGGAAGGCCGCAGCCCCCATGACGGGCGGCATGATCTGGCCGTTGACCGACGAAGCCACCTCGACCGCGCCAGCCTTCTCGGAGTTGAAGCCCACCTTCTTCATCAGCGGGATGGTGAAGGTGCCGGTGGTCACCACGTTTGCGATCGAGGAGCCCGAGATCAGGCCGGTCATCGCCGAGGCCACGACCGCCGCTTTCGCCGGGCCGCCGCGCATATGGCCCATGAGGCTGAAGGCGACTTGAATGAAGTAGTTGCCCGCACCCGCACGGTCCAAAAGCGAGCCGAAAAGCACGAAGAGAAAGACGAAGGAGGTCGACACGCCAAGCGCGATGCCAAAGACGCCTTCGGTCGTGATCCACTGGTGGTTCACGATCTCCGAAAGGCTGTTGCCCTTATGCGCGATGATGCTGGGCATATAGGGGCCAAGCACGGTGTAGAAAAGAAAGACGCTCGCCACGATCATCAGCGCAGGCCCAAGGGCGCGGCGGGTGGCTTCGAGCAGGATTAACAGGCCGGTAACACCTGCGATATAGTCTGGCAGGATTGGTGCACCGACGCGGTTGGCGATGTCACGGTAAAAGATAAAGAGGTAGAGCGCACAAAAGGTGCCGACGATGGCCAAGGCCCATTCCCAGATCGGAATGCGGTTCTTGGGCGAGCCGAGCAGCACGGTCGCGACCACAAAGGCCGCCGGGATCGGGATCCACCAGACCGCGGTGGAATCCTTCGTACTGACCATAAAGAGCGCGGCAAGAACGATGGGAACGATGACGCCAAGCGCCACCTGAAAACTGGTGCGCGTGGCGGGAAACACCATGATGCCAAGGAATACGGCAAAGCCGAGGTGAATGGAGCGGGCCAGCGTATCGTTGAAAAGGCCGATGGGCGAGGCGATGTAGAGTTGGAAAAGGGACCAAGCCAATGCCACCAACAGCAGCAAAGTGCCCATCAACCCGCTGACAGCACGACCGCCCGTGTCAGAAGAAGCGACAAGTTCGTCCAGTTCCGCTTGGCTCAGTCCGCCCCGGTCACCGGTTGCGGCGGTTTCGACAGCCGCCGCCTTTTGCTGGTCCTTCTCAGACATATCGTCCCCCTGTCGGCTCCACCTTGGGGCGGATGCGCATATTGTTTTTCTTCGGGTCTCTGACGGCAGCGTACCGCCGCCAGAGCTATCATGTCACGGATAGATTACTCGATCCAACCTTGCTCTTTGTAATATTTCTCTGCACCGGGGTGCAGCGGCGCAGACAGACCGCCCGAGATCATCTCTTCTTGGGTCAGGTTCTCGAACGCCGGGTGCAGACGCTTGAAACGGTCGAAGTTGTCAAACACGGCTTTCACGACCTGATAGACCACATCGTCATCCACATCAGCGGATGTCACAAACGTCGCTTTCACGCCGAAGGTTTTGATGTCGCTGTCGGTGCCTTTGTACATGCCGCCCGGCACGGTGGCCTCGGCATAATAGGGGTTGTCGTCGATCAGACCTTGGATCGCATCACCATCCACGGGGATCAGCTTGGCGTCGATGGTCGACACGGCTTCTTGGATCGAACCGTTGGGGTGGCCCACGGTGTAGATGATCGCATCCACTTTGTTGTCGCCCAGAGCGGCGGCCTGCTCGGCCGGCTTCAGTTCGGACGCCAGTGCGAAATCGTCCAGCGTCCAGCCTTTGGCGTCCATCACGACTTCCATGGTGGCGCGCTGACCGGAACCGGGGTTGCCAATGTTCACGCGCTTGCCTTTGAGGTCGTCGAAGGACTCGATGCCGCTGTCGGCACGGGCGATGACGTTGAAGGGCTCACCATGCACGGAGAAGACCGCGCGCAGGTTGTCGAACTTGTCACCCTCAAACTGGGAGGAGCCGTTGTAGGCGTGGAACTGCCAGTCGGACTGGGCCACGCCCATGTCCATGTCGCCCGCTTTGATCGCGTTGATGTTGGCGATCGACCCGCCGGTGGAGGGGGCGGTGCATTTCAGGTTGTGATCCGCGGTGCCGCGGTTCACCAGACGGCAGATCGACTGACCGACGACAAAGTAAACGCCCGTCTGGCCACCGGTGCCGATAGTGATGAACTTTTCCTGCGCCATGGCCGCAGTGCCGGCCACCATGGCGCCGGTCATCGCGAGCATTTTGAACATTTTCATAAGATGTCTCCCATTGTTATATTTGGTGGACCACCCTTTAGGCGGACACCATTGCATGCACAAGTAGAGCGCCGCAGCCTTTAGGCAATTGACTGGGCAGGGAAATTTCTAACGCGCCGTTCAGGGCCCAAGCAGACATGCCCTTGTGGCGGGAATCCCCGAATTCAGGTTAGGTCGGATTGCCATCGCGATCAATGCAACTCCCTTTCATGGCGCACCCCGGCCCCAAAAGCCTACCCTACACGCTGGGGCAAATCCGGCAGAACCGGCGCGGCGGCGATGAGTGATTTGGTATATTCATGCTGCGGCGCGTCAAAGACTTGCGTTGTCTCTCCGGCCTCTACGATCTTGCCGGACTGCATCACCAGCACCCGGTCCGTCACCGTGCGCACCACCGATAGGTCGTGCGAGATAAAGAGATAGGTCAGGTCATAATGGCTGCAAAGCTCGGCCAGCAGATCAAGGATTTGCGCCCGGACCGACACATCCAGCGCGCTGACCGCCTCGTCGAAAAGGATCAGCTCTGGCCGGATGATCAGCGCGCGGGCAATGGCGATCCGCTGGCGCTGCCCGCCCGAGAATTCGTGAATGTACTTGCGCGCATCTGCGGGGCGCAACCCCACGGCAGTGAGCGCCTCGTCAATCGCGCGGGTCCGCTCCGCCCCCTGCGGCGGGCTGTCGAGCAGGTGGAAAGGCTCGGTCACCAACCGATCAACGCGGTGGCGCGGGTTGAAGCTGCCGAAAGGGTCTTGGAACACCACCTGCATCTTGCGGCGCACCGCAAGGTTCGGCTTTGTCCCGGTAAAGACCGGTTGACCATCGACGGTAATGCTGCCCTCTTGCACCTGCTCCAGACCCAAAATCGCCCGCGTCAGGGTCGATTTGCCGCAACCGGATTCGCCCACCAAGCCCAACCGCTCCCCCCGGTTCAGGGTAAAGCTGAGGTTGTCCAGCGCGCGGAACCTGCCCGGCGCACCGAACAGCGTTTTGCGCGGCAGATGGTAATCACGACAGACGCCCTTGACCTCCAACAGCGGTTGGGGCGCGGGCGGCTTGGGCAGGTTCACCTCATGGCGGGAGGCGTCGAAAAGCATCTTGGTATAGGGGTGGCGCATGTCATGCAGCAGGGTTTGGGTTTCCCCCTGCTCGACGATCTGACCCTTGCGCATGACGATGATGCGGTCGGCCATATCCGCCACGACGGCAAGATCATGGGTGATCATCAACAGCCCCATGCCGTCTTCGCGAGCCAGACGGGTCAGCAGGGTAAGGATTTGTGCCTGCGTGGTGACGTCCAGCGCGGTGGTCGGCTCATCGGCGATCAGCAGGCGGGGGCGCAGGGCAATGGCGATGGCGATCACCACCCGCTGGCGCTGCCCGCCGCTCAGCTCATGCGGATAGCGCGACAGGGGGAAGCGGTCTTGAGGCAGGCCGACGCGGGTCAGCGTATCGGCGGCGCGGGCCTCCGCCTCGGCCCGCGACACGCCGGGTTCATGCACGCGGATGGTTTCGGCCACTTGGCGGCCAATGGTCTGCACCGGATTCAGCGCGGTCATCGGCTCTTGAAACACCATGCCGATGTCATTGCCCCGCACGCCGCACAGGGCCGCTTCGCTCATCTGGCTCAGATCATCATCGCCCAGCATGATATGACCGGTGGTCGTGGCCCCCTTGGGCAGCAGTTGCATTGCCGCCAGCGCGGTCATCGACTTGCCCGATCCGCTTTCCCCGGTCACGGCCACGATTTCGCCCGGCGCGACAGAGAAGGTCACCCCGTCGAGGATGCGCAGCCCGTGGATCGACAGCGAGAGATTGGAGACAGTCAGAAGCGTCATGTGCGTGCCACCCTCAGCCGCGGATCAAGCAGATCGCGCAGCCCGTCGCCCATCAAGTTCAGCCCCAGAACTGTCAGGATGATCGCGAAACCCGGCATCAGGGCCATATGCGGCGCGATGCTGACCATGGTTTGTGCATCCGCCAGCATCCGCCCCCAAGATGGCACCGGGGGTTGCGCGCCAAGGCCCACGTAGCTCAGCCCCGCTTCGGCAAGGATACCCAGAGAGAATTGGATGGTCCCCTGCACGATCAGCAGATTGGCAACGTTGGGCAGGATATGCTCAGCCGAGATCCGCGCGGCGGATTTGCCCGCGACCCGCGCGGCGAGGATGAATTCACGCTGCCACAAAGACAGCGCCGCCCCGCGTGTGATCCGGGCGAAAACGGGGATGTTAAAGATGCCGATGGCAATGATCGCATTGATCGCCCCGGCGCCAAAGACCGCCGTGATCAGAATGGCGATGACAATGGCCGGAAAGGCAAAGACCAGATCATTGCCGCGCATGATGACCTCATCCACGAGGCTCCCGCGCCGCGCTGCGGCCCAAAGCCCCAGCGGCACGCCCGCGCCCATGCCGATGCCCACCGCCACCAACGCCACGGCGATAGAGGTCCGCGCGCCGACCATGATCATGCTGAGGATGTCTCGGCCAAAGTGATCGGTGCCCATCGGATGCGCCAGCGAAGGGCTGTGCAGTTTGTTGGTGATGTCGAGCCCGGCATAGTCATAGGGCGTCCAGACAAAGGAGATCAGCGCCGCCAGCAGAAAGATCGAGGTCAGCGCGGCCCCAAGCAGCAGGTTGCGGTTCATGTGCGTGCCCTCAGCCGGGGATCGACGGCGGCATAGGCCAGATCGACAAGGAAATTCACCAAGATCACCGAAAAGACCAAGAGCATCACCACCGATTCGACCACGATCAAATCCCGCGCCGAAATCGACTGAAACACCAGCCGCCCAAGGCCGGGTAGGTAAAAGACCTGCTCAATGATGATCGACCCGGCCAACAGGAAAGAGAACTGCAGGCCGATGATCGTCAGCACCGGGATCAGGGCATTGCGCAGACCGTGACGCCAAAGCGCCTGCCGCGCGGTCAGCCCCTTGGCCCGCGCGGTGCGCATGAAATCTTCGCCCAAGACATCCAGCAGCGCCGAGCGCATGACACGCGCAAGGATCGCCGCCTGCGGCAAGGCCAGCGCGATGGCAGGTAGGGTCAGCGCGTGCAGCCCGGCGAAAAGCCCCTTGTCCCAACCGACGAAACCGCCTGCCGAAAACCAGCGCAGATTGATCGAAAAGATCAGCACGAGGATCATGGCGAACCAGAAGTTCGGCACCGCCACACCCAATTGCGTCGCCCCCATCACGCCCACATCCCCCGCCCGACCGCGGCGCGAGGCGGCATAGATGCCCGCCGGAAAGGCCACGATGACAGAGAGGAAAAGCGCATAGAGCGCCAAGGGCACAGAGACCCAAAGCCGGTCGCCGATCATCTCGGTCACCGGGGTGCGATAGGTGTAGGAGGTGCCGAAATCCCCCTGCAACATGCCACCGACCCATTCCAGATAACGCTCTGGCCGGGACTGATCGAGCCCCAGTTCACTGCGCAGCGCGGCCAGTGTTTCGGGCTGGGCGTTCAAGCCCAGCATAAAGGAGGCCGGATCGCCGGGGGCGACCTCGATCACCATGAAAATCACCAGCGACGCAACCGCGAGACTGATGAGCAAGGAGAGAAATCTTTTCAACGCATAGCGCAACATAGCGCGGAGGTTAGGCGGCACGCTCGGGAGGGTCCAGAGCCTGCGTGCAGTTTCCCGCGCGAGAAAGAAAAAAATGATCATTTTTTGGATGTTCGGCCGGCTGCGCCCCGAATGGTTCCCGAAAGAATCCATTCAATGCATGCCCTTAGACGCTTTAGGCACGGTTTTCGCGGGGCTTAATGCTATGCGCTGGAACCATATCGGTTATGCGGTGTTGTTTTCGGGAGAACAGACAAAACTGGAGAATGAAAATGAAAACGACTTTGAAAACACTTGCGATCGCCGGCCTTCTGGGCACCGTTTCCGCACCCGCCTTCGCCGCTGCTCACATGGACATGGCCACCATGACCTGCGCCCAGTACCAAGAACTGAGCGATGACGACAAAATGAAAGTCGCTTCCATGGCAATTGCCGAGCTGGAAGATGGCGGCCACGGTGGCTCCCTGATCACCGAAACCAAGAGCGACGGTTCCGAACCGAGCGACATCTCCGCTGAAGAAGCGACAGATTCCGAAGAGGCCGAAGATTCCCTGATCGACAACACCAAAGCCGTTGAAGATTCCGAAGACGCCGACGTGATGGCCGACACGGACATGCAGCAGGAAATGGAAGACTTCATGGTCGTCTGCAACCAGAACCCCGACGCGCTGGTAAGCGAAGCCGCTGCTGGCATGCGTGGCAAAGACTAATAGGTCTTCGCATCTAATTGCAAAGGGCGCGCCTCACGGCGCGCCCTTTTTAGTGTCTCAACATGATCCTTTCAGATCACTCCGCCCAGCTGACGCCGGTTAGGTCGGTTGCTTGTGTAGGTGCGTTCACCCAAAGCCCTTCGACACCAGCCTTGGCAATCGTCGGGAAGGCGAGCTGGAACAGGTAACCGTTCACATAGTCTTCGGCGATGATGCGCTGCGCCTTGGCCAGCATCTCGCTCCGCGCGGCGGGGTCGGCGGTCTTGTTGAACTCGGTCATCAGGGACTGGAACTCGGCATTGTCATACTGGAAGTAATAGTCCGGGTTGGCATAGATGTTGATGTCCATCGGCTCGGTGTGGCTGACGATCGACAGGCCGAAATCCTTACCCTTGAACACGGTTTCCAACCACTGCGCCCATTCGACATTGGTGATCTGCGCCTTGATGCCAACCTCGGCCAGCTGCGCGGCGATGATCTCACCCCCACGGCGGGCGTAGGAGGGGGGCGGCAGGTGCAATGTCGTCTCGAACCCATCGGGGAAACCGGCCTCGGCCAGCAGCGCCTTGGACTTTTCGGGATCGTAGCCGCTCATCTCTGTCAGGTCGACGTAGTCCGGGTTATGCGGTGCGAAATGGGTGCCGATGGGCGTGCCATAGCCAAACATCGCACCGTCGATGATCGCCTGCCGGTCGATGGCATGGGCCACGGCCTCACGCACTTTGACGTTATCGAAAGGCTCGCGCTGGTTGTTGATCGACAGGATCGTTTCGCCTTCGGTCGAGCCGATCAGAACCTGAAACCGCGGGTCGGCTTCGAACTGGGGGATATTCTCAGGCGCGGGGAAGCCGGTGAAAACATCGACATCTTCAGCCATGACGGAGGCGAAAGCCGCTGTCGGGTCCGAGATGAATTTGAAGGTCGCGCTGGCCAGCGCGGGCGCTTCGCCCCAATAGTCTTCATTCCGGGTCAGGGTGATCTTGTCGCCTTGGTTCCAGTTCTCAAATTTGAAAGCGCCGGTGCCGATTGGGGTCTGTTTGATCGTCTCGACCGATTCCGGCGCCACGATCACCGCATCGCCCCAAGCGAGGTTGAAAAGCATGTTGCCGTTCGGCTCGCTCAGTTTGACCTCAACGGTCTGCGGGTCGATGACATTCACCTCGGAAATCGCGGAATAAAGTGCCTTTTGCGCGTTGGCGCTGTCTTCGGCATTAATCCGGTCGAGGGTGAATTTCACATCCTCGGCATCCATCGTGGTGCCATCGTGAAAAGTAACCCCCTCACGCAGCTTGAAGGTATAGGTCAGCCCGTCTTCGGAAATCTCCCAGGATTCTGCCAGCCCCGGCACCACAGAGCCGTCGCCCATGAAGCGGGTCAGCCCTTCGAAAACATTGGTATATAGCACCGAGTCGATGGCGCCCGCAGCGGCGGAGGTCGGATCGAGGTGCGGCGGCTCAAGCTGCATGGCGACGGTGATGTCATCCTTGGCAAGGGCCGTCGTGGCGGCAGCGACCAATGCGGCGCTGGCCACACCGGTCATCAAACGGTTCAAACGGTTCATGAAAGTCTCCCATATTGGTGTATTTTTTTGCGAGGCTAGCCAAAAGCCACGCGGCACGCCAGCCTTCGTTGCCAAGCGCGCGTGAGAAGGGTATCGCGGGTGTTTTGCACGGGCGCGCCGCGCATCGGGGCGACCGTGAAAAGGCATCAGGAGAACATCATGGCCACGCTGGGGATTGATTTCGGAACCTCCAACACCGCGGCGGGCATTGCCGTCGACGGCGCGCCGCGTCTGATCCCGCTGGAGGCCGAGGCGCAGACCCTTCCGACGGCGGTCTTCTTTGATTTCGAGGCGCGGGAGATGCGGATCGGTGCCGCGGCATCCGACGCGCTGCTGGCCGGGGCCGAGGGCCGTTATATGCGCGGGTTGAAAAGCCTGCTTGGCACCCGGCTGATGCGCGAACGAAGGGTGCTCTTGGGCGAAAGGCTCGACTTTATCGACATCGTTGCGCGGTTTCTGGCACGGGTCAAAACGCAGGCCGAGGCCGCCACGGGACTGCACTTCGACGGGGCGCTCTCGGGCCGTCCGGTGCGCTTTCATTCCGCCGATGATGCTCGCGATGCACAAGCTCTGACAGACCTGCGCGAGGCCTATGGTCGGGCGGGTTTCGATCATGTGGACTTTATGAACGAACCCGAAGCCGCCGCGATTGCCAATCGCGCGGCCTTGCGTCCCGGGGATCTGGGGCTGGTCATCGATATCGGCGGCGGCACCTCGGATTTCACGCTGTTCCGGCAGCGCGGGAATGATGAGATCGACATTCTAGAAAGCCACGGCATTCGGCTGGGCGGGACCGATTTCGACCGGTCCCTGTCGATCGGGCGGGTGATGCCGCAGCTTGGCATGGGCAGCGAAATTCGCCACGCTTTCGGGGATGACACCCATATCGCGCCCAATGCGATCTTTAACGATCTGGCGACTTGGGCAAAAATTCCGTTCCTCTACGGCGCTGACACCCGCAAGGCGGCTGCGGAACTGCATAAATTTGCCGAGCACCCCAAGCGCTTGGCCCGATTGGTCAAAGTGCTTGATGAAGAGCTTGGTCATGACCTCGCCTTTGCTGTCGAAGCGGGGAAAATCCGCGCCAATGGTGCGGGGGGCGCGGGGGATGCTGATCCGGTGATCGATGTGTCGATGCTCAAACCCCGCGCGACCTTGCCCCTGCCCCGCGATTGGATGCGCAAGCGGCTGTCGAAACTCGCCGTGCAGATGGGGGATGCGGCAGAGGCGACGGCGCAGAAGGCAGGGCTCGCGCCCGAGGCAGTGGACCGGCTGATCTTTGTCGGCGGGTCGAGCCTGATGGCGGTGGTCGAAGACGAGATGCGGGCGCGGTTTCCACGGGCGGAACTGCATCGGGGGGCGGCCCTGACGGCGATTGTTGAGGGGTTGGCCTTGCGGGCCGGTGGGGTGAACGCGGCTGATCCGGCAGGTTGAGAGTGCGGGATCGGTATTTGAGAAAGGATGAAGGTGAAGGGGGGAGGCTCGACAGGGCCGCTGGTGGTGCGGCGTGGGACTGCGGTCTTTTTACTGTGCAGGAGGCCGCGGCGGGCTATGTTCATCATGTCCGTAGTCTTTAGGAAGAACGCGCATGGCCCCACTGATCCAGAAGAAACCCCCGACCTCTGCTGTGCAGGAGGAGGCGGAAGAACGCTCTGTCAGTAATGCGGCGGCGCTGTCGCCCAAGCTGATCTATGAGGTAATCCGGCGCGAGGGGCGCGACGAGTTGAATCGAACCAACCGTTCGCTGATCTGGTCGGGGATTTCCGCGGGGATGCTGATCAGTCTTTCTGTCTTGGGCGAGGCGATTTTCCGGACCTATCTGCCGGATGCGGAGTGGCGGTTCCTGCTGGAGAACCTTGGCTATTCCTTGGGTTTCATCGCGGTCATCATGGGCCGGATGCAATTGTTTACCGAGAACACCATTACCACCGTCTTGCCATTGATGCAGGAGCGCAGCTTGGGTGTTTTGTGCAGCCTGTTGCGGCTTTGGGGTGTTGTATTGGGGGCGAATGTCGTCGGGGCCTTTGCGGCGGCGGCGCTATTTATCTATACGCCTGCGATTCCAGAAAACATTCTGCCCGCCATTATCAGCCTTTCGGAACATGCCACCGGGATGGGGGTGTCGGAGGCATTCTGGCGGGGCATTCCAGCGGGCGTGATCGTGGCGCTGATCGTTTGGATGCTTCCGCAGGCGGATGAGGCGGCGTTTTTCCTGATCCTGACCTTTACATGGCTGATCGCGGCGGGGGATTTCACCCATATTGTCGCCGGGTCGGTCGAGATGGCGGCGCTGCTTTTGCATGGCGGCTTGGGGGTCGGTCAGGCGATCTTTGGCTTCTTCCTGCCGGTGCTTGTGGGCAACATCATTGGCGGCACGGTGGTATTCACCCTTGTTGCTTGGGGTCAGGTCCGCGACGATGTGGAGGACAGTTGAGGCAAAGCGGTCCCGATCAAGGTCGGGGCCGAATTGAGAGGAATGGCATTGGTGTTGCGCAGACCCCCGACCCGACCGGCGATCTATTGGGACGCTTTCAAAGCGAGTCTGAAGCAGGCGGCGGAGGACAACCTTGCGCTGATCTCGGCCGGGGTGGCGTTTTTTGCCATGTTGTCGCTGTTTCCGGCGCTGGCGGCATTGATCGCGCTTTTGGGGCTGATTTCCGACCCTGTCGTCGTCGTCGCCCAATTGGAGGAAGTGCGCGGGCTGCTGCCGGATGATGTCTATGACATCATCAATACGCAGGTGACCGGCTTGGTCACCGCGCGGGCCGATACATTAGGTTGGGCCGGTATCGTGTCATTGCTGGTGGCGCTTTGGTCCGCCCGGGCCGGGGTGGGGGCGATGGTGATCGGATTGAACGCCGTTTACAACGAGCGCAACCGCAATGCCGCGAAACACTACCTTCATGCCCTGCTTCTGACGGTGAGCCTTGTGGCGGTGGGCATCGTGGCGCTGCTGGCGGTGGTGATCGCGCCGATCATTCTGGCCTTCATCCCGCTTGGCCCCTTTGGCAATGCGGTGGCCGACCTTTTGCGTTGGACCGTGGCAACGGTGGTTTTGTTTGCCGGGGTTGGGGTGCTTTACCGCTTTGGCCCAAACCGGCGGGCGGCGCGGCTGCCGTGGCTCAGCAGCGGGGCTATTTTGGCGGTGCTGTCTTGGGCGGTGCTTTCCATCGGTTTTTCCTATTATGTGGCCAATTTCGGCAATTACAATCAGGTCTATGGCTCGATCGGGGCGGTGATCGCGATGTTAATCTGGCTTTGGATCAGCAGCTTTCTGATCTTGTTTGGGGCCGCGTTGAACGCGCAGGTGGAGCGGCGGACGCAGCCTGACAGCACCGTTGGCCCGGCCAAGCCGCGCGGGCAACGCGGGGCGGAAGCGGCGGATACCTATATCGATGTTGCGCAGGACTGACGGTTAGAGCAGCGGGCGTTTTTGGCGGCTTTCCGGATCGGTCATCCCCTCTTTCGCCAAGGCGGCGAGATCGTTGATTTGCAGCACCCTGTCGGACCATGACAGCAACTGACGTTCTTTCAGGGCGCCGAGGGTCTTGTTGGTGTGCACCACCGAGAGGCCAAGCGCATCGGCCAGATCGCGTTGCGAATAGGGCAGCAGCATCTGGTTGTGGGTGACCATCCCGAGCGACTGGCCGCGTTCGAAAATCTTGACCATCGCCCAAGCGATGGCCTGCATCGCGCTGCGTTGGCCGATGGTTGCGAGGACTTCGCCCATGAAATGCTCTTCGATGGCGGCCAGCCAAGTAATGTCAAAGGCGCGTTCGGGGTGGGATTTGAAGAAATTCCAGAACTCACTGCGGTTAAAAACGCAGAGCCGCATATGGGTCCGGGCTTCGACGGAATGGCCCATTTCGCCCATGATGCCTGCCTGTAGCCCGATGAAATCGCCGGGGAAGACAAAGCTGATGACCTGCCGGCTGCCGTTCTCCAGCGTCTTGTCGCGGATGCCCATTCCGGTGAGCGCCGTGTAAAGCTGGGGCGAGTTTGACCCTTCCAGCAGGATCGGCGTGCCCGGTTCGACGGTCAGCTCACCCGACTTGAACTTCTCCATGAAGCTCACTTCTTCTTTCGACATCGGCAGGAAGGCGTCCTTGCGCCGAAGGGGGCAATAGCGGCATTGTGTCGTCATTAGATAAAATTAGCCTTCATATGTCTTAGTTTAATGCGCGCGTTTTGCGCACCCCCTACACCGACGACTTTGCTTACCCGGGGGAAGACCATGTCGATCTTGATCTACGAACCGGACCCATTGGTCTGTTCAGACATAAATGAAACGCTTTCTGCCGCGTTTCCGCAATCTCAAATTAGTGTTCTTGAGACGTTTGATCTCAGCGCTTTGGTGGACAACATCAATGGCATCAAATTCGCGGTCCTGTCGCTGCGGCGCGAACAGTTGCATCAGCATTTGTCGGAACTGTCGAACTTGCAGGAGTGGTTTCCGATCATCTGCATCATGAACGATACACCACGGCTGGCAAAGGTGGGCGAGCGGCTGAAATTCATCACCCGCCCGTTTTCCAGCAGCAACCTGCTGGCCGCTGTTAACGGCGCGCTTTCTGACCCGCGGTTATGCCAGCCAGAAATGCCATGACCAGGTTCTTCAGGCCATCATGATCGGAAGCGGCGGGGTCTTCTTGCCGGGACGGCTGCGCCGCGGCCTCACCATCTGACCCGGCGATGGCGAGCAAGAAAAAGCCCATCCCGAAATAAACCGCGCCGAGGATCAGCGCGGCGGTGAGCGCTGTGGTGACGGTGATGAGGTAAAGCCACGCCGCCAGCGTGAGAAACAGCAGGCCGATCAGCAGAAAAAGCGCGGCCCCGGCGCTGAGCATGGCAGTGCGCAGCGCCCGTCGCAGGGAGCCGCGCAGATGTTGCATCACCGAAGACAGCATTTAGCGGCGGGCCGTCACAAGACCGACGAGGAAGCCGATGCCTGCGGCAATCCCCAAAGCGGTTCCGGGCTGGGCCTTGAGGAATTCCTCGGCCTGTTGCTGAACTTCCATCGCCTTGAGACGCCCCGTATCGGCGAAATCATTCGCCGCATTTCGGGCATTGTCGCGCATCTCTTCCGACTTGGCCTTGCCATAGTCGTCCAGGGTTTCGGTCAGCGATGCGATGTCTTTTTTGAGAAGTGCGATCTGATCCGAAAGATCGTCAATCGTCACCTCTTTTGCGGCAGCGGTTGTGGTCTTGGCCATGCGGGCCTCCTGAATGTTTGGGTGATGTTAGGCGGCACATGCTTTTAATGCAAAGGGTTCCCTACGCGACGTTGCGCGCGGGGAACCCTGTTTTCGCGGCTCAGCTTCAGGCGTTGAGCGTTTCCGTGGAGGAAAAGAACATCGCTTGCGACACGGCCGAGACGACCTGATCCACCGAATAGGGTTTGGAAATCAGGAAGGCAGGCTCGGGCTTGTCGCCGGTCAGCAGACGCTCGGGGAAGGCCGTGATGAAGATCACCGGACGCATGCCCAGCTCGTTCAGCAGGTCGTTCACCGCGTCGATGCCCGATGAGTTGTCGGCCAGCTGGATATCGGCGAGGATCAGGTCCGGCACATCGGCCTTGCCCAGTTTCACCGCCTCTTCGCGGGTGCGGGCGATGCCGGTCACCCGGTGGCCCATCTCGGCCACGATGGATTCAATGTCCATCGCGATGATGGCTTCGTCTTCGATGATCATCACCGAACCCGAGGTGCTGTCGGCCATTTCGCGATGGGCGATCTGGATCAACTCACCCGCTTCGGCCTCATCCACACCGATGATCTTGGCGATTTCCCCGTGAGAGAAGCCTTCGATCGTGTGCAACAAAAGCGCTTCACGGCTGTTGTTCGTGAGGCTGGAAAGATGGCGCTGTGCCTTGGCCCGTGGGCCGCTTTCGCCCTCTTCCACCGGGGCACCTGCGCTGGCCCAAATACCGTACAAAACCTTGAAAAGACCCGTCTTTGTATCTACTCCATCGAGCACCGAGCGATCAACCAAGATGGCTTCGAGGGCTGCCGCGGCAAAGGTGTCGCCACTGGTCTGGCTGCCTGTCATCGCCCGCGCGAACCGGCGAAGGTAGGGGATGTTGGCTCCCAGTTCATCGCTGATGCTGGTCTTTTGTGTCGCATCGTTCATCTAGTCGAATCCTTTTTACTTTTCTTGGAACCAAACACGTCGACATTGTGTTTGGTTCCAGTATGCATGCATAATTATTCAAACGAGACGACGATGCCAGAGGTGATGTTAGTGAATTCAGGAAACAAGGACGAGCGCGAGCGCGTCATCGACGACAACCTCAAACGGGTCTTCGATGAGACGCTCGAAGAAGGCATCCCTGATCGTTTCAAGGATCTGCTTCAGAAGTTGAAGGAACAGGATTCAGAAAAAGGAACGTCATAATGACCCGTCCCGATCCGCGCGACGAGCTGGTAGAACATCTGCCGGCCATGCGGGCCTTTGCCATCAGCCTGACACGCAATGGTGCCACGGCAGACGACATGGTGCAGGATACCTTGGTCAAGGCGTGGACCAACATCGAAAAGTTCCAAGAAGGCACGAATATGCGTGCTTGGCTCTTCACGATCCTGCGTAACACCTATTATTCCTCGCGCCGCAAGGCGAAGCGCGAAGTCTCGGACGTGGATGGCGTGCTGACCGATGGGCTGGCCGAAAAGCCCGCGCACGATGGCCACATGCAGATGACCGACTTCCGCAAGGCACTGGCCCTTTTGAAGGACGAACAACGAGAAGCACTGCTTCTTGTCGGGGCCTCCGGTTTCTCTTACGAAGAGGCTGCGGAAATGTGTGGGGTCGCTGTTGGCACCATCAAAAGCCGCACCAACCGGGCGCGTGCCCGCCTTGCCGAACTGCTGGGTCACCATGACGACGAGTCGCTTGAAATGACCGATGACGCAACAATGTCTGTCCTATCCGCATCTAAAGTTTCCTCTTTCTAAATATGACATCTGGCTTCTTCAGCGGTGATCTGATGCGTGGGCTGACGATCCGTATCCTGCTGTTTCTGTCTCTCGCGCTTTTGCCCATCGGGCTGATCGCGGTTGTACAGACACGGCAGATCGCGGATCAAAGCCGCCAAAGCGCGGAGCTATCGCTGATCGCCGTGACGGAACAAGCCTCTGCGGCGGAACGCCGGGTAATCCAAGAGGCCTTTGGCGCGGCAGAAGCGCTCACCGCCATCGTGCGGCTCAGGCGGGAAGATCCCGAGGAATGCACGGCTTTCCTTAGGGAATACAAACAGGCGTCAGACATCTATTCGCTTGTGGGTTTCATCGGGCTAGACGGACAAATGACCTGCTCCTCCACGGGGCAGGATCATGACTTTTCGCAGGATGAGAATTTCCAGACCCTGCTGGAAAACCCGGTCCGCCGCGCGATGCCAGTGTTGCAGGGGGCGGTCAGCAATCAAGTGGTCACGCTGATCAACGCGCCGGTCTACGAAGAGCGCGAGTTGATCGGCTTCATGGCACTCAGCATCCCCGAGGATGCGATCAACGCGATCCGCGAGCCCAAGAGCAAACACAGCAGCGTTGCGATGATGACCCTCAATAAGATGGGTCATATCCTTACCACCGAAAACGGGCTAGAGGTGGCCAAGACAGAATATCCCAGCGATGTCGCCCTGTCGCTCTTGACCACCAAAGAGCCCAATGTCTTTCTTTCGCAAAATTCCGACGGCCAAGAACGCGCCTATGTGATCGTCCCGATCGTGCCCGACACGGTCTTCGCGCTTAGCGTTTGGCCCAGCAACACCCCGTTTTTGGACACCGGCGTTTCGACCCGCCTCAGCGCGCTTTTGCCCATCGTCATGTGGCTGGCGAGCCTTATCGTGGCCTTCTGGGCGCTGAACCGTCTGGCGATCAACCATATCCGTAAACTCGGGCGGCAGATGCGGCGCTTCGCGCTGAACCGCACCCTGCCGCGTGGGACACTCGGCCCCTCGGTTCCCACTGAATTGGTCGAGATGGAGGCTGCTTTTGTTGGCATGGCGGAATCCATCCTGCGGGACGAGGCGACATTGGAAGACAGCCTTCGGCAGAAAAACATCTTGCTGAAAGAGGTGCACCACCGGGTCAAAAACAACCTGCAACTGATCTCTTCGATCATGAACATGCAGATCCGGCAGGCCAAAAGCGAAGATGCGCGTTTCGTGTTGCGCAGGCTGCAAGACCGTATCCTCAGCCTCGCCACGGTGCATAAGAACCTCTATCAGAATGACGATCTGGTCCGCGTCAATGCCAGCGAGTTGCTGCGTGAGATTGTGGGCCAGATGCTTTCTGTCGGCTTGCCTTCCGGCTCTGGCGTGAAGGTGGAACAGTCCTTCGAGCCGATCAAGATCGACGCCGACGATGCCGCGCCGCTGACCCTGCTGGTTTCTGAGGCGCTGACCAATGCGCTTAAATACGTCTCGACGGTCGAACATGGCAAAGGCTTTATTTCGCTTAAACTGATCCAAACCGGGCCAGAGCAGGCGATGCTCGAAGTGCGCAACACCATCGGCAACCCCGAAGAGGTGAAATCCGGCACCGGGCTAGGCTCGCGTCTGATCCTCGCCTTTACCCGCCAGTTGAACGGCCAGGTCGAGGTGGAAACCAACGACGACATCTATCAGATCAGAGTGAACTTCCACGTCCCGACCGACAGTAAAATGATCTACGATTACTGAGGCGCCAAAGCCCCAATGGAATCTGGCCCGAAACGTGGCGGAGCGATCACAGACTCATCATAGGCGAAAAATTTGTCGGAACCCTTTGGCCTGCGCGCGGTTGAGCACCTGAAACGCAGTGCTAAAAAGGAACACGGAGATGACCACGGAGCTTTTTCTCGGCGGTCTGACCATCCTGACCTTAGCGGCGGTCATCATCCTTGCCCTCACCACGGGCCGAAGGGAACTTCACCCGGATGAGGACCGCACCGGGCGCGAAAAACAGCAACCGGAGGCCCAAAGGTCGAACTACCGGTCAGACTACTAAGACCTGACACCCCCTATCGACCGCCCCGAGCAGAATGCTCGGGGCGGTCGATATTTATGGGGCACCTTTTTTTAAAAACTGGGCGGGGTACAGGCGCTGACGATCTCACAACTCTCGGACCCGGTGTTGCGGAACCGATGCGGCAGGCGGCTGTCGAACAGATATCCATCCCCGGCATGAAGCAGGCTGACCGCGCCATCCACCGTCACTTCGATGCTCCCGCGCACCACGACCCCCGCCTCTTCGCCCTCATGGCTCAGAAACTCAGGTCCGGTATCGGCGCCGGGCTCATAGGTTTCATGCAACACCTGAAGCGCGTGATGTGCGGCACTGCCCAACTGGCGCAGGGATACGCCGCCCTGATGGCTCGGTGAAATCTCGGTCAACTCTTCCGCGCGGTAGAAGACTTTGGCGCTGTCGTCTTCTTCCAAAATGGCGAAAAACTCGGCCATGCTGATGGGAATCGCGTCCAACAGGCTTTTGAGTGAGGCTACCGAGGGGCTGGTTCGGTTCTTTTCGATCAGCGATATCGTGCCATTGGTCAGCCCGGCCTTGGCCGCAAGCTCCCGTTGAGAGAGCCCATGTTTCTTGCGGATCGCTCTGAGTTTATCGCCGACGTTCAATGGCTTGTCCTTTGTAGGCCCCCGCGCCGCCGCCACGGGGCACGGCCTTGGGTCAACCGGGGGTCACGGGAATTGTTAGATAGAGGCTGTGATCGCGATTGACAATTATATTAAACGGAATATGGATTTTTTAAACGACACGTCACTGCCCCTCTCTTTCGCAATAAGGTATCTGTTCCATGTCCAGCACCGTCAAGAAATCACCCCGGAAATCCGCGGCCAAGGCCAAAGCCGCGCCGCAGATCTCCGTGGTCGAAACCAACCCCGCGACCCAGCCCGACGGTCAGACCAACGCCGACCTCATCGCGCGCCGCGATGCCGCCGTGCCGCGCGGCGTCGCCTCCGCCGCACCGATCTACGCGAAATATGCCGAGAACGCCGAGCTGTGGGACGTGGAGGGCAACCGCTACATCGACTTCGTCGGCGGCATCGGCGTGCTGAACACCGGGCACCGTCACCCCAAGGTGGTCGAGGCCGCCAAGGCGCAGGAAGATCACTACACCCACACCAGCTTTCAGGTCGTGCCCTACGGGCCTTACGTCGACCTGGCCGAGAAGCTGAATGCGCTCGCCCCCGGTGACGCGCCCAAGAAGACGCTCCTGGTCACCACTGGTGCCGAAGCCGTTGAGAACGCGGTGAAAATCGCCCGCGCTGCCACCGGACGCCCGGGCGTCATCGCCTTTACCGGCGGCTACCACGGCCGCACCCTGCTGACGCTTGGCATGACCGGCAAGGTCACGCCCTATAAGAAAGATGTCGGCCCCTTCCCCGCGGATGTCTTCCGCGCGCCTTTCCCTTCTGTGCGCGACGGGATCACCGTGCAGGACGCGCTGACCGGGCTGAAGAACCTCTTCCTCACCGATGCCCAGCCCGAGCGTGTTGCCGCGATCATCATCGAACCGGTTCTTGGCGAAGGCGGCTACACCCCCGTACCTTTCGAGATGATGCAAGAGCTGCGCGCGATCTGTGACCAGCATGGCATTCTTTTGATCGCAGACGAGGTGCAGGCGGGCTTTGGCCGCACCGGCACATGGTTCGCGATCGAGCATTCCGGCGTGGTGCCAGACCTGATCACCGTGGCGAAATCCATGGCAGGTGGCTATCCGCTGGCGGGTGTCATCGGCCGCGCCGATGTGATGGACGCGATGGCCCCCGGCGGCTTGGGCGGCACCTATGGCGGCAACCCTGTGGCCTGCGCGGCGGCACTGGCAGCCATCGAGGCGATCGAAGACGAAGGTCTGCTGGCCCGCTCGACCGCGATGGGCGAAACCCTCAAAGCCCGCTTTGCCGAGATTGGCGAGCGTTCCGCGCCCTTCCGGTTCTGGGACATCCGCGGCCTTGGCGCGATGGTCGCCGTTGAATTCGTGACCGACTTCGACAGCGCAAAGCCCGACGCCGATTTCACCAAACGGGTCATCGCCCATGCGCTGAAGCGCGGCCTGCTGCTGCTGAGCTGTGGCATGTATGGCAATGCTGTGCGCGTGATGGTCCCGCTGACAGCCTCCGACGCCATCGTCGAAGAGGGGCTCGCCATCTTTGAAGAGGCCGTCGCCGCCGCTGTGGCTGAAGAGCAGAAGTAAACCAAACGGTCACACCGGATGGATCGGGCGCGCGGGGCAACCTGCGCGCCCATTTTTATGGCGTGCCTCCGGCGGGGGCATCTTGTCCCACCTCGGCCCTTGGCATCCGCCGAGCAAGCGCGCAAACTCCGCCCGAAATCAACGCCGGAGTGACGATGCCCTTGTTAGCCCCCTGCCCCATGCGCACCCTTGCGGGGATGTTTCACGTGAAGAGCCTGCCATGAACGCGCCGATGCGTCCCGGCCCGCGTAACCTGATCACCGATGTGACGGGGCTGAAGGTGGGCAATGCGCAGAATGCGCGGCTGAAATCCGGCAGCACCGTGCTGATCGGCGACGCGCCTTTCACCGCCTCTGTCCACGTCATGGGCGGCGCGCCCGGCACGCGCGAGACAGACCTGCTGGCCCCCGACAAGACCGTCGCGGCGGTCGATGCGCTGGTGCTCTCGGGCGGCTCTGCCTATGGGCTGGATGCCTGTTCGGGCGTGGTCGATGCCCTGCGCGCACAGGGCCGCGGCTTTCGCGTGGGGGACGCGCTGATCCCGCTGGTGCCCGGCGCGATCCTCTTCGATCTGCTGAACGGCGGCGATAAGGATTGGGCGCAGAACCCCTATGCCGATCTTGGCCGCCAAGCCTTGGAAGCGGCGGGCGAAGATTTTCAAATCGGCTCGGTCGGTGCGGGCACCGGCGCGCTAAGCGCGATGGTCAAAGGGGGCCTCGGCTCCGCCAGTTTGCAATTGCCCGATGGCAGCACGGTCGGCGCGCTTGTCGGGGCCAATCCGGTGGGCGCCGTCACCACCCCCGGTGACCGCTACTTCCACGCCGCCCCCTTTGAGATCGACGGAGAGTTCGGCGGGCTGGGGCCGGACCCATCCACCGGGTTGGGGCTGAGCTTCGAGAGCCGCAAGATGGCGGCCATGTCGGCCCGCGCCAATACCACCATCGCCATCGTCGCCACCGATGCCACGCTGACCAAGGCCGAATGCCAGCGCGTCGCCGTGGCGGCCCATGACGGCATCGCCCGCGCCGTGGTGCCTGCGCATATGCCCAATGACGGCGATCTGGTCTTCTCCCTCTCGACCGCGGCGCGACCTGCGGGGGATGTGGCGATGATCGGCCATGCCGCGGCGCTCTGCCTGTCGCGCGCCATCGCCCGCGCCATCTATGCGGCCACCCCCGACGATGGGGATCTTTTGCCTTGTTGGAGCACCCTGAATGCCTGATCTGCCCCTCTCCGATATTTCACTTCATTATGAGGTCGACGGGCGCGGCCCGCCGCTTTTGATGCTGGCCGGGATGCTGAGCGACAGCGCGAGTTGGGGCGCACTGGCCCCTTTGCTTTCCGATCACTTCACCCTGATCCGGCCCGACAACCGCAGCACCGGGCGCACGACCCCTTGGGATGCCGAAACCTCCGTCGCGCAGATGGCGCGGGATGCGCTGCCGCTGATGGATCATCTGGGGCATGATACCTTTCACGTCGTCGGCCATTCGATGGGCGGGCTGATGGCGATGGAGCTTTTTGGCCTCGCGCCGGGTCGCATCCAAGCGTTGAGCATCCTCGCCTCCGCCCCGGTTCGCGCCCCCCGGACCATGGCAGTCTTCGATGCGCTGCTCGCCGTGCGCCGCGCGCCGGAAGGGGAGCAGCTTTGGCTGCGCGCGCTCTACCCTTGGATTTTTGCCCCCGGTTTCTTCACTGATCCTGACAATACCGAGGCCGCCCTCGCCGCAGCACTGGCCTATCCCCATGCGCAGAGCGCGGATGCCATGGCCCATCAACTCGAAGCGCTGCGCGGGTTCCGCCCCACGGTGCGGCCCGCTGATCTGACCTGCCCGACCCAAGTGCTCCACGGGGCCGAAGACCTGCTGATCCCCCGCGCCGCCGCCGAGGAGGCTTTTGCGGAGATCCCAAATGTGACCCAGACCACCCTGCCCGAGGCGGGCCATTCGATCCATTGGGACGCCGCCGAGGCCATCGCCCACCACCTGCGCCAATTCCACGACACCGCCGGAGACCCGAGATGACACAAGACCTTTACGGATTGGAAACCTCTACCGACCGCCCGGAAACCTTGCAGGCGGTCAATGACTTCATCCACGGCTTCCTGTCCTACCAACCCAAGGCCGCGGGCATCATTGCCGCCGCCGATGCCGACCCCGATGGCCCGCTGGTCAATGCCTATGCGGCGCTCTTGTGGATGTTCCTCGAACACCCCATCGCCCCTGAGAAGGCCCGCCCCTATCTGGACCGCGCCAAGGCAGCCCCCGGCGCCAATGCTCGCGAACAAGAAGTGATCCGCGCCGTTGGGCATTGGATCGACGGCGATGTGCCCGCCCTCGTCGCCGCCTGTGATGCCATCACCGATAAATGGCCGCGCGATCTGGCAATGCTGAAGCTGGCGCAATACCACCTGTTCAACACCGGCGATGCCGCAGGCATGTTGCGCCTAGCGTTAAAATCCCTGCCCGAGGCCGAAGACATCGCCTATACCCACGGCATGATCGCCTTTGGTTATGAGCAATGCCATCTGCTCGACCGGGCCGAGGCTGCTGCCCGCCGGGCGATGGAATTGCGCCATGATGAGCCTTGGGCGCATCACGCGCTGGCCCATGTGATGCTAACGCAAGGCCGTGTCGCCGAAGGCGCGCGTTTCATGGAAAGCGTGGCCGAGACGTGGAGCGATCTGAACTCCTTCATGCGGAGCCACAATTGGTGGCATCTGGCGCTGTTCTACCTCTCGCAGGGCCGTCACAACGATGTGCGCGCCGCCTATGACCAGCATATCTGGGGGCTGGAGAAGGACTATTCCCAAGACCAAGTCGGCGCCGTGTCCCTGCTGGCGCGGATGGAATTCGCGGGCGTCGATGTGGGCGACCGTTGGGGCGATGTGGCCGACCATGTGGCGGCGCGGGGGGCGGATACGGTGAGCCCCTTCCTGACGTTGCAATATCTCTATGCCCTTTGCCGCACCGGGCGGCCCGAGGCGGCAGAGATGCTCACCGCGATCAATGCCTGCGCGAGTGAGACTGCCGCCCATGACCACGCCGCATGGGCCGAAGTCGCACTGCCCGCCGCCCGTGGCATCGCCGCCCATGCCAAGTGGGAGTGGGCCACGGCGATCCGCGAGCTTGGCACGGCCCTGCCCCGCATGGCCGAATGTGGCGGCAGCCATGCGCAGCGGGACCTGTTCGAGCAAATCCACCTCGACGCGCTGGTGCGCGATGGCCGGGCCTCTGCCGCGCAGCAGGTGCTTGAGATGCGCCGGACCTATGACCCCGATGGCGTGCCGCTGAACCTGATGCTGGGCGAGGTCTATGAAAAGACCGGCCTGCCCGATCTGGCGGCCCAAGCCCGCGCGCGGGCAGAGCGCACGCTGGCCGGGGCCTAGACCGAGCCGCGCGCTTTAGGCGCGCGGGCCGACGGTGACTTCGAACTCGGAGATGCCGTCGACCCCCCCGGTGATCACATCGCCGGGCTGCACCGCCGCGACACCGGCAGGCGTGCCGGTCATGATGATGTCACCCGGTGCCAAGGTCACGGCCTGCGACAGCGTGGCGGTATGCTCCCGCACCGACCAGATCATCTGCGACAGATCGGCCTCCTGCTTCATCTCGCCATTCACGGCAAGCCAAAGGCGGCCCTTCTCGACCGAGGGGACATCGGCTATGGGCAGGATCGGCGCGATGGGCGCGGAGTTGTCAAAGGCCTTGGACCAGTCCCACGGGCGGCCCATCTTCTTGGCCTGCGCCTGAAGATCGCGGCGGGTGAAATCAATGCCCACCGAGGCGCCCCAAATGTGATCCATCACATCGGCCTCCGCGATATTCGCGCCGCCCTTGCCGATGGCGATGACAAGCTCTGCCTCGAAGTGGAAATCCTCCGTCAGCGGCGGATAGGGCACGGTGCAGGGGGTATCCAGCGTGGCATCGGCGGGTTTGGTGAAAAAGAACGGCGGGTCGCGCATGTCATTGCCCATCTCAAGCACATGCGCCTCATAGTTGCGGCCCACGCAAAAGACACGGCGCACCGGGAAACGGTCGCTGGTGCCTTGAACGGCAAGGCTGCTTTGCTTGGGGGGATCAATCACATACATCACGGGTGTTCCTTTTGGCATAATGCCGCCAAGGAACACCCGCGCTTTGTAACAGTCAATGACCCCTCACGCTTATAAGCCTTTGAGCGGCCACTCTTTCACAGTTCGGCGCCTTTGCGGATGGCCTCTTGCACCTCGGCTATGTCCTCGGCGCTCAGACCATAGTCCGCCGCCGCCACCTCGGCGCTGATGTAGCCGCGCAGAAGGTCGCGTTTCACCAACTCCTTGGGGCGTTCCTCGGCGGGGCCGTAGCCGGCACCACCCGGGAAGGCCATCATCACCTTCGCCCCATGCGGGACGAACTGTTTGCCCTTGCCGCGCATCGGCGTGCCGTCATCGCGGGCGATGGTGGTGGGCGCGCCGGGCTTGCCGCCCTGCCGACCGCGCGCCGGGTGGTCGACGCGGTCGAACATCGCCTGCATGTCGAACTCATGCCCTTCGCGCGCACCGACCTCCATGTATTGCCCCAGCCCGCCGCGCTGGCGGCCCGCGCCGCCGCTATCGGGGCGCAATTCCTTGCGCCAGATGACGACGGGACCGGCGTGTTCCGTGGCCTCCACCGGCATGGTCATCACGCCCGAGGGGAAGGCCGTGGCATTGAGCCCGTCATGTTCGGGTCGCGCGCCCGAGCCGCCGGAGTTGAAGGTGAGAACCTCGGCCCGGCGCGCGCCTGCGGGCGCTTTCGCATCGGTGCGGGGCCGCAGGCTGACCTGGAAGTTACACAGACACCCCGCCCCCTCCGCTGGAACGAGGTTCGGCAGGATCTGATCCAGCGCCGCATAGACCGTGTCGGGCACGAAGTGACCCACGATATGCCGCAGCGCCACCGGGGCGGGGTGCACGGCGTTGACGATGGTATCTTCGGGCGCGGTGATCCGGAACGGCTCCAGCGAAGCGGCGTTGTTCGGGATCTCCGGCGCGATGGCGCATTTCAAGGCGTAGCAGGCATAGGCCTTGGTATAGACCAGCGGGCAGTTGATGCCCTTCTTGTCGATCCCTGACGTGCCGTTGAAATCCGATAGGATGTGATCCTCGGCAATGCTCACGGTGACCTTCAGCGTGATCGGCGTGTCGAACCCGTCAATGGTCATCTCGCCGGTTGCCTGCTGGCGCGGCAGGGCGGCGATGCGTTCCAAGGTGGCGCGGCGGGAATTGTCTAAAATGAAACCGGCGATGCCGGTGAGATCGTCGAGCGCGAACTCCTCCATCATATTAACCAGCCGGCGGTGGCCGATCTCGTTGCAGGTGGTCAGCGCGTAGATGTCGCCAATCAGCTGGTCCGGCTCGCGCACGTTGCCGCGGATGATCCGCACCAGCGTCTCGTCGACCTTGCCCGCATCGGCGAATTTCATGATCGGCAGGTAGAGCCCTTCCTCGTAGACACTTGCCGCATCGGCGCCGAACCCGCGGCCGCCAATGTCGACAATATGGGCGGTGCAGGCAAAGAACCCCACCAGCTTGCCGCGGTGAAACGACGGCGTGACCATGGTGATGTCGTGTAGATGCCCGGTGCCTTCCCAAGGGTCGTTGGTGATATAGACGTCGCCCTCGAGGATGTTCTGCCGCCCGATGCGGCGGATGAAATGCGCCACCGCGTCGGCCATGGCGTTGACGTGGCCCGGCGTGCCGGTGACCGCCTGCGCCAGCATCTGACCGTCGGTGTCATAGACGCCTGCCGAAAGGTCCCCCGCCTCGCGCACCGAGGTCGAGAAGGCGGTGCGCACCAAAGCCTGCGCCTGTTCTTCGACCACCGAGATAAGGCGGTTCCACATGACCTGATAGGCGACGTTGGAATGTGTCTGTGCCATGGGCTTACCCTTTCACGGTGATGTCGATGCAGCCGTCGGGCTGGCAGATCGCCCGGCGCGAGGCGGGCAGGATGATTGTCGTCTCATCCTCGGTGATGGCGGCGGGGCCTTCGGCGGTCTGGCCCGGGGCCATCTGACCGCGCAACACGACGTCGGCTTCGCAGTACTCAGAAAGCGCCGGGTCGAAAATGCGCCGTGTTAGAGCCACATCCGCCGCCGCACCCGGGGACTGTTCCGCCGTGCGCGCGACCTCTTCGGGCGGAGTGGTAGCATTGACCGACCAAACCGTGATCTCGATGTCCAAGCCCTCGACGGTACGGCCGAAAAGCTTGGCGTAATCGGCCTCGAACAAGGCCTCGAAACGCGCGGCATCGGGGTTCAGCGCGTCCGCTTCGTCCAGCACGATTGGGATCTCCCAGCCCTGTCCGCTGTACCGCATGTAGACCTTGTATTCCGACAGGATCTCGGCCCCGGCATCGCAATTGCGGACAAAGCCCGTGGCCTCGTCCCGCAGTTCCGCCAGCAGCGCCTTGATGCGGGTCGCGTCGAAGTCCGACAGCTTCATATAGACCGAGCGGTTGGCCTCGAAGCTGAAGGGCGCGCGGAGGAAACCGATGGCCGAGCCGACCCCGGCACCGGGCGGCACCAACAGACGCTCGACACCCAGCTTCTCGCAGAGCCGCCCGGCATGTAGCGGGGCCGCGCCGCCGAAGGCGATCATCGTGTAATCGCTGAGGTCTTCGCCGTTCTCCACCGCATGCACCCGCGCGGCATTGGCCATGTTCTCGTCCACCACCTCGGCCAGACCGAAGGCGGCGGTGGCAGCGTCCATGTCGAGCTCCTGCCCGATAACTTGGCTCAATGCAGTCTCGGAATTGGCTGTTTCGAGCCGGATCGAACCGCCCGCGAAATTGTCGGGGTCGAGCTTGCCCAGTACGAGGTCGGCATCGGTCACCGCGGGCTTCTCCCCACCGCGCCCGTAACAGGCCGGCCCAGGCTCGGAGCCCGCGCTTTCCGGCCCCACCCGGATCTGCCGCATGGCATCCACATGGGCGAGGCTGCCGCCGCCCGCGCCAATCTCGACCATGTCGATCACCGGAATCGAGATCGGCATGCCGGAGCCTTTCTTGAAGCGATAGGTCCGCGCCACCTCAAAGACCCGGCTGGTCTTGGGCGTCTGGTTCTTGATCAGACAAATCTTGGCTGTGGTGCCGCCCATGTCAAAGCTCAGCACTTTGTCGAGCCCATAGCGCGCGGCGATATTGGCGGCAAAGACCGCCCCGCCTGCCGGGCCCGACTCCACCAGCCGCACCGGGAATTCGGCAGCGCTTTCAATCGAGATGATGCCGCCGCCCGAATGCATGAGGAAGATGTTGCAGGAGACACCCTCCTCCTGCAGGCGCCCTTCGAGCCGTCCGAGGTAACTCTTCATCAGCGGCTTGATATAGGCATTGGCGACGACGGTGTTGAACCGCTCGTACTCGCGCATCTGCGGCGAGACCTCGGAGGAGATCGACACCATAACGCCGGGCAGCTTCTCTTCCAACACCTCGCGGACCATGCGCTCATGTGCGTCGTTCAGATAGCTATGGATCAGCCCGACCGCGACGCTTTCATAACCCGCCTCGGCGATGCGGTCCGCCAGCGCCTCGACCTCGGCGCGGTCGAGCGGGTGCAGAACCGCCCCGGTGGCATCGACACGCTCCTCCACCGTGTAGCGCATCTGGCGCGGTAGCAGCGGTTCGGGGAGGTTGAGGTTTAGATCATACTGCTCAAACCGGCTTTCGGTCCGCATCTCGATCACGTCACGGAAGCCTTGGGTGGTGATCAGCGCGGTCTTGGCCCCGCGCCGTTCGATCAGCGCGTTGGTCGCCAGCGTGGTGCCGTGAATGATCTGGGTGAGGTCGGCGGGCGTGATCCCGGCCTTGGCGCAGACCTGATGCATCCCGTCGATGATCGCGTTCTCGGGCGCGGCATAGGTGGTCAGCACCTTGGTTGAGAAACTCTCGCCGCCCTTTTCCAGCACCACGTCGGTGAAGGTGCCGCCGATGTCTACGCCCAGTCGGATGGTTGATGCCATGTCTCACTCCTGTTTGAGCGCAGGATAGGAGCGGGCGCAGCATTGTTGCAAATTATTATATTCTATGGGTGTGAAAGGTTTTTTCGATCCTCGACATCGAAGCTCCGGGCGCAGTCGCGGGCCAGTTCGGCGGCGCGGGCGACATAGGCGGGGGTGCGATCCGCGTGATAACGCGCGGCAACTTGCAGCGGGCGCGGGTGCCACGTGGCGGGCAGAATCCGCAGCGCCCCCTCGGCCAACGCGCCTGCCACCATCACACGCGGCATCACCGCCACGCCCATCCCGTCGAGCACCATGTTCATCGCCGCCGACAGGCTGCTGGAGGGCACCAAACGGGCCTTGGGGGCGGTCGTGCCGTCGAAATGGCCGATCAGATCGGAATGGGCCTGGGTATGGCGCGCATGGCCTAGCACCGGATGGCGCAGCATGGCGTCGAAGTCGGGCGCGGGGCCGATCTGGGCGGCCAATTCCGGCGCGGCGACCCAGATGTAGTCATAGGTCGCCAGATCCAGCTGCCCGCTCGCCGGGGTCGAGAAGGGTGCGGTTTGCAGGGTCAGGTCGAGCGCATGGGCGGCAAGCTCCTGATCCAGATCGCGCGACAGATCGACGGTAAGTTCGACAGTGAGATTGGGATAGACCTCGGCCAGCGCGCGCAGAAAGGGGCGCAGCCATGTGCTGGCAACCACTTCGGTCACGCCAAGGCGGAGGCTGTCGTCGATCAGGTCGGGCCGCGCAGCGGTCTCGACCAGTGCTTCGGCCTCGCGCAGCACGCGGCGCGCTTGGGCCAGCAGCGCGCTGCCCTTTTCGGTGAGCCGGATCGACCCGGCATCGCGCTGCATCAGGGTGACGCCCAAGGTTGCCTCCAGCCCGGAAATCCGGGCCGAGATATTGGGCTGTGTCGTGTTCAGATACGCGGCGGCGCGGCGGAAACTGCCTAGGCCTGCGACCCAGATCAGCGCTTCAAGCTGTTTCAGCGTGAAGAGATTGCCGATCATTCGCGCCAGTCAAAGAAACCCGGTCCGGCCTCGGCCAGAAGCTTGCGGGCCATCGCCTCGCCCGCCGCGGCGCCGTCGGAAATGGCGCAGGTCACGTCATCGCCGATGGCATCAGACCCGTCGGGGCGCAGCACCTGCCCGCGCAGGCGCATCTCGGTGCCGTTGAGTTCGGCCAGACCGGCGATTGGCGTCTCGCAAGAGCCATCGAGGGTGGCGAGGAACGCGCGTTCGGCGGCAAGCTGTTCCCCGGTCTTGCGGTCATGGATCGCCGAAAGCATCTCGGCGGCGCGGCTGTCGTCCTCGCGCCGCTCAACCCCGATGGCCCCCTGCGCGATGGCGGGAAGCATGTCGTCGGGGTGCACGGCGGCCTGCGGCACGTCGTCCATTTGCAAGCGGTTCAACCCTGCCATGGCGAGGAAGGTCGCTTCGGCCACACCGTCATCGAGTTTTTTCAAACGAGTCTGCAAGTTGCCGCGGAACTCGACGACTTCCAGATCGGGGCGGCGCAGTTTCACCTGCGCGCGGCGGCGCAGGCTGGAGGTGCCGACGACCGCGCCTTCGGGCAACTCGGCGATGGACTTGAGATGCGGCGAGATGAAAGCATCACGGCAATCCTCGCGCGGCAGATAGGTGTCGATCAACAGCCCCTCGGGTTGCAGCGTCGGCATGTCCTTCATCGAATGCACCGCGATGTCGATGGAGCCGTCCAGCAGCGCGGCCTCGATCTCGCGGGTGAACAGCCCCTTGCCGCCGATCTCTTTCAGCGGGCGGTCGATGATCTTGTCGCCCGTGGTCTTGATCACGACGATGGTGAAAGCCTCGAACGGGAGATCGAAGGCGGCGGCGAGCCGGTCGCGCACCTCATTCGCCTGCGCGAGCGCCAGAAGCGATCCGCGTGTGCCGATGTTGAGAGGCCGGGCCGGGGTGGGAAGCTGATACGTCATGACGCATCCCTACCCCCGTCGACATGAACTGACAACTGCTGTACCTGCGCTACCTACGGGTTTGCCACAAATAGGAACGCCATAATGACTGCGAATAAGACCATCCTGCGCGCCCTTGCGGGCGAAACCCTGCCGACACCGCCGATCTGGATGATGCGGCAAGCCGGGCGCTACCTGCCTGAGTATCGCGCAACCCGGGCCGAGGCAGGCGATTTCCTGTCGCTGTGCTACAACCCGGAACTGGCCGCCGAGGTGACGTTGCAGCCGATCCGCCGCTATGGTTTCGACGCTTCGATCCTTTTCGCCGACATCCTGCTGGTACCGCAGGCGCTTGGTGCCGATCTGTGGTTCGTCACCGGTGAGGGGCCGCGTCTGTCGACGATCACCACCAAGGCCGAGATGGAAGCGCTGAAACCGGCGGACGCCATTCACGACCACCTCGCCCCGATTTACGAGACCGTGCGCATCCTGTCGCGCGAACTGCCCGAAGAGACGACGCTCATCGGTTTCGCAGGCGCGCCTTGGACGGTGGCGACCTATATGATCGCGGGCAAAGGCACGCCGGATCAGGGGCCAGCCCACGCGCTGAAGGACGAGAACCCCGAGGTGTTCGATGCGCTGATGGAGCGGATCACGCTGGCGACGATCGAATACCTCGACATGCAGATCAAGGCGGGGGCCGAGGTGGTCAAGCTCTTCGACAGTTGGGCCGGATCGCTGGAAGGCACGGATTTCGACCGCTATTCGACAGAGCCGCTGCGCCAGATCATCAGCGCGCTGAAGGCGCGTCATCCGGGCGTGCCGGTGATCGCCTTCCCGCGTGGAGCCGGGGCGCGTTTCGCCAATCTACATGCCGCCACGGGGGCCGATTGCATCGCCGTCGATGACGGGGTGAGCGCCGAGTGGGTGGCCGAACATGTGCAGCCGCATGGCTGTGTGCAGGGCAACCTGAAGTCCTCGCATATGGTGACGGGTGGGGATGCGCTGGTGCAGGAGACCCGGGCGATTTGCGATGCGCTGTCGAAGGGGCCGCATATCTTTAATCTGGGGCATGGGATCACGCCGGATGCGGATCCGGAGAATGTGCAGTTGATGATTGATACCGTTCGCGGGACGCGGGGGTAACAAGCCAACGCCCAAAGTTTAGATCGAGGGCCATCGCCTGCCCGCGGGTGGGCGATCTGACGGCTGTTATAGCCACTTTATCTATCAGCCTTGATGTGCGCCCTCGAGGTCACGCCAAGCCATATCAAATCGCCTACCCGGTCGCACCGAAGGTGCGCCCTCAATATTGCGGCACGCCTTTGGCGTGGCGGGCGGGCAGGCGATGGCCCGGCGCCTACGGCTTGATTCCGGGCCGGGGTGGCTACCTCAAACCCACTTCGCCATCGGCGGCAGGCTCATCAGCACCGCATCCGGATCATGCCCCGTCTCCAACCCGAACTTCGTCCCCCGGTCGTAGACAAGGTTATACTCAGCATAGATCCCCCGGTGCCGCAGTTGCACGTCCTTGTCGTCCATGTCCCACGGCATCTCGCGCCGTTTGTCGACCACGGGCACATAGGCGGGCAGGAACGCGCGGCCCACATCCTGTGTCAGCGCGAAATCCGCCTCCCAATCGCCGCTGTTGCGGTCATCGTAAAAGATGCCACCCACACCCCGCGCGCGTTTGCGATGGGGGATGTAGAAATACTCATCCGCCCAAGCCTTCAACTCATCGTATAGCGTGGCCCCATGCGGGTCGCAGGCGGCCTTCATCTCGGCATGGAAATGGTCGGTGTCCTCGTCATACTCGATACAAGGGTTCAAATCCGCGCCGCCACCGAACCACCATGCATGCGGGGTCCAGAACATGCGGGTGTTCATATGCACCGCAGGCACATGTGGGTTTTGCATATGCGCGACCAGACTGATGCCCGAGGCCCAGAAACGCGGATCTTCGGCCATGCCGGGCAACCCTTTGCGCGCGGCCATGGCGGCCTGCGCCCGCTCGCCCAACTCGCCGTAGACGGTGGAGATATTCACGCCCACCTTCTCGAACACACGGCCCCCGCGCATGACGGACATCTCACCGCCACCGGCGTCCGATCCATCGGGGGCAGTGCGGGTGGTGTTGCTGACCACGAAACGCCCGGCCTCTTCCTCGCCCACATGACGCGCTTCGATGTCGTGGAACGCCTGAACGATGTCATCGCGAAGCTTGCGGAACCAATCCGCCGCACGTGTCTTTTGGTCTTGCATGTCGTCGGTCATCTCTGGCCCGCCTTTCTGTTATTCCATCGCCCCGCCGCCAAGGATCAGACCTTCGTGTTCGGCCATGTAAATCCGCAGCCAAGGCGTATAGTCATCGGGATGCTGCGCGAGGTCGGCATGTAGATCGCCAAGGGTGATCCAGCGCGTCGCCATCACTTCGTCAGGGTTTTCCGTGATCGTCAGATCCGGCGCGGCATGGGCGAGATAGACCTCGACCACCTCATGTTCGATCAGCCCTCCGCCGACATCGGCGCGGTATTCGACCCGACCCCGATGCTGCAAGGCCAGCCCGGTGATCCCCAACTCTTCGTCCAAACGCCGCGCGGCGCATTCCTCGGGCGGCTCGCCCCAATGCGGATGCGTGCAGCAGGTGTTCGCCCAGAGACCGGGGGTGTGATATTTGCCAAGCGCGCGCTGCTGCATCAGCAGCTTGCCGTCGGAGATGACAAAGACCGAAACCGCCATATGCCGCAAACCGCGTTCATGCGCGGCGAGCTTTTCGACCGGTTGCAGGGTGCCGTCGACCCAGGCGGGGACCATGATCTCCATCAGATGCGGCTTACCGTTGTGTTCATCTCACCCTCGGCGCAGAAGAAATTCACCGGCAGTTATCGGGGGATTTCCCCCTAGTCTCAACCGCTAACCGACCCGCCCTGCGCCCGTGCTACCTTTTGGCGCAGTGAACATCCTTTACCCCTTCGCCCCAAACGCTAGTTTCAAGTCAGACTGACAAAGGAACTCAGAATGAACATGCGTATCGCGTCGATCTTCGCCATCTGCCTCGGGGCCACGCCCCTTTGGGCGGAAAGCCATGCCTCCGGTGACGCCGAAGCCGGGGAAAAGGTCTTTCGTAAATGCAAAAGCTGCCACATGATCTCGGATGATGAGGGCAACGATATCCAAAAAGGGGGCCGTACGGGGCCGAACCTTTATGGGATCTACAACCGCGTGGCGGGTTCCGTCGAAGACTACCGCTATGGCGATTCCATCGTGGCTGCGGGCGAAGCCGGGCTGACATGGGACGAAGAGAGTTTCACAGGCTACGTCGCCGACCCCAAGGGGTTTTTGGCCGAGTATCTTGATACGAAACGGGCCAAGTCGAAAATGTCTTACCGTCTGAGAGACGAAGAAGACGCGAAAGACGTTTGGGCCTATCTGGTCTCCGTCGGGCCGGAAGTGACCGAGACCGAAGAGGCGGCAGAGGCGACCGAGTAATTCGCGCATTCAGCGCAATGCGAAAGGGGGGCCATCTGGCCCCCCTTTTTGTTTCGGATCAGAAGCAGTCGCGCAGCAGCTGCGTGACGTTCTCTTTGGTAAGCTCAATGGGGTTGCCGCCGCAGCTGGGGTCTTGCAGGGCCGAGGCCACCAGCGCTTCAATGTCCGGGTCAGTCACCCCAAGGGCAGTCAGCGAGCTGGGGATGTTCAACTCTTCGTTCAGCTTGCCGACGAAATCGTAGAACCCGTCAAAGCCGCCCACGATATCGAGATAGGCCGCCGCCTTGGCCAGCCGCTCTTCGATTGCGGGGCGGTTCATGCGCAGAACCGGCTGCATGACCACGGCGTTGGTGGTGCCGTGATGGGTGTGATGCACCGCCCCGATCGGGTGGCTGATGGCATGGATGGCGCCCAGACCCTTTTGGAACGCTGTGGCGCCCATGGCAGCGGCGGACATCATATGGCCGCGCGCCTCAAGGTCGCTGCCATCGGCATAGGCGCGGGGCAGGTATTCCTTGACCAGACGCATCCCTTCCAGCGCCATGCCTTGGCTCATCGGGTGGTAATGCGGCGAGCAGAAGGCTTCCAGACAATGGGCGAACGCGTCCATCCCGGTGCCTGCCGTGATCATCGGCGGCATGCCGACGGTCAGTTCTGGGTCGCAGATCACGACAGCGGGGAGCATCTTGGGGTGGAAGATGATCTTTTTCTCATGGGTCTGGGAATTGGTGATGACGCTGGCACGCCCCACTTCCGAGCCTGTGCCGGCGGTCGTCGGCACGGCCACGATGGGCGCGATGCCATCCGCATCGGCGCGGGTCCACCAATCGCCGATATCCTCGAAATCCCACAGGGGGCGGGTTTGGCCCGCCATGAAGGCGATGACCTTGCCCAGATCGAGACCGGAGCCACCGCCAAAGGCGATCACGCCGTCATGGCCGCCGTCGCGGTAAACCTTGATGCCCGCCTCGGCGTTCATCTCGGTCGGGTTCGGGTCCACGTCCGAGAACATCGCGCGGCCCAGACCTTCGGCCTCCATCAGGTCCAGCGTGGACTGGGTGATGGGCAGATAGGCCAGCCCCTTGTCGGTGACCAACAGCGGCTTCTTGATGCCCGCAGCGGCGCAGGCCTCGGCAATCTCTTTAATCCGGCCCGCGCCGAAGCGGATGGCGGTGGGGTAAGACCAATTGGCAGTCAGGGACATGTCTTAGGCTTTCTTGAGGTGGTAGGATTTGGGGCGTGTCAGCGCGTGATAGCCCAGTTCAGACAGGCCCGCGCCGCGCCCGGTTTGCTTGCAGCCGGTCCAGCACAGCGCCGGGTCCAGATAGTCGGCACGGTTCATGAAGACGGTGCCGGTTTCCAACCGCTGGCCGATGGCCTCGGCGGCCTCGGCATCGGCGGTAAAGATCGCGGCGGTCAGACCGAATTGGCTGTCGTTCATCAACGCAATGGCTTCTTCATCGTCCTTGACCGGCATGATGCCGACAACGGGGCCGAAGCTTTCGTCACGCATGACGCGCATCTCATGGGTCACATCGGTCAGCACCTGCGGCGTCAGATAGGCACCGCCATCATCGGCGGGCATTCTATCGATGTGCGCCTTGGCACCTGCCGCCACGGCCTCATCGATCTGCGCGCGGACCTCATTGGCGAAACGCACGTTGGCCATCGGCCCAAGCGTCGTGGCCTGATCCAGCGGATTGCCGAGGTTGAGGTTATTCACCCATGCCACGGCCTTTTCGACAAAGGCGTCATAGAGGCTTTCGTGCACATAGATCCGCTCGATCCCGCAGCAGCATTGGCCCGCGTTGAACATCGCGCCGTCCATCACACCATCGACTGCCGCGTCGAGATTGGCATCGGCCCGGACATAGGCGGGGTCTTTGCCGCCCAGTTCGGTCGCCACGCCTGTAAAGGTGCCCGCCGCGGCGCGTTCCATCGCCTGACCACCGCCGACAGAGCCGGTGAAGTTGACGAAATCAAAGGCGTTGTCGGCGATCAACGCCGAGGTTGTGTCATGGCTCAGCACGACGTTTTGAAACACATCCTCGGGCACGCCCGCGGCGCGGTAGGCATCGGCGAGGTGTTCACCGACCAGAATGGTCTGCGAGGCGTGCTTCAGGATCACCGAATTGCCCGCGATCAACGCAGGCGCGATGGTGTTGTTCGCGGTCATATAGGGGTAGTTCCACGGTGCCACGACGAAAACCACGCCGTGCGGCTCACGCATAATCTTGCGGCTGAAGGCGGCGCTGTCCTCGATCACCTTGGGCGCCAGCGCATCGGCGGCGATCTTGGCCATGTGGCTGGTGCGTTCTTGCAAGCCGCCGAACTCACCGCCGTAGCGCACCGGGCGGCCCATCTGATGGGCCAGTTCCTCGGTCATCCGGTCGGTGGAATTCTCAATCTCTTTCAGCGCGGCCATCACCAGATCGACACGCTCCTGCAAGGGGCGCGCGGCCCATGCCTTTTGCGCGCGGCGGGCGCGGGCGACAGCGTCTTGCGCTGCTTCCGTGCTCAGGGTTTCGCGTTCCGCATAGACCGAACCGTCAATCGGAGAGATACATTTTACCGTCGTCATTCTCAGGCCCTTTCAAAGCCGCGGGCGATTTCCCAATCGGTCACCACCCGGTCATATTCTTCCTGCTCCCATTCCGCCGCGCGGGTGTAATGGGTCACTACATCGTCGCCCAAGACCTCGCGCAGGAACGTCGAGCCGCGCAGGGTCTCGGTTGCTGCCCGCAGGGTCTGGGGGATATCGACAGCGTCGGACTCGCCATAAGCATCGCCGCGTGTGGGCGGGGCAAGCTCCATCTTGTCTTCGATCCCTTTGATTCCGGCAGCCAGCATGACCGTCTGCGCCAGATAAGGGTTTAGGTCCGATCCGCCAATACGGCATTCGACCCGCACGCCCTTTGTCCCTGCCCCGCAGAGGCGGAACCCCGCGGTGCGGTTGTCGACGGACCAGACGGTCTTGGTCGGGGCGAAGGTGCCTTTGGCGAAGCGCTTGTAGCTGTTCACATAGGGGGCGAGGAAATAGGTATATTCCGGCGCATAGGCGATCAGACCGGCCATATAGTGGCGCATCAGATCGGACATGCCCAACTCACCCTCGCTGTCAAAGAAAGCCGCTTCGCCGTCTTTCCACAGCGACTGATGGACGTGGCTGGAAGAGCCGACGCGGTCCTTGTGCCACTTGGGCAGGAAGCTTGCCGCATGGCCCTGCTGCCACGCGATCTCCTTGACCGCATGTTTGGCAATCGTGTGATAATCGGCGCAATCGAGCGCCTCTGAATAGCGGATGTTGAGCTCTTCCTGACCGGCTTCGGCCTCGCCCTTGGAGTTCTCGATCGGCAGACCGGCGGCGAAGAGATGGTTGCGCAGCGGGCGCATGACGTTCTCTTCCTTGGTGGTCTGGAGGATGTTGTAGTCCTCGTTATAGCCGCTGATCGGCGTGAGGTCGCGGTAGCCGCCCTTGCGGATCGCGTCAAAGCTCTGCTCGAAAAGGAAGAACTCCAGCTCGGTCGCCATCATGGCGTCGAAACCCAGTTCCTTCAGCCGGGCGATTTGTTTCTTCAGCATGGCGCGCGGGGAATGCGGCACCGGGGAATGCGTGTCGTGATCCAGCACGTCGCAAAGCACCATCACCGTTCCCTCCAGCCACGGCACCGGGCGGATCGTGTCGAGGTCGGGCTGCATCACATAGTCGCCGTAACCCGTCTCCCACGAGGTCGAGGCAAAGCCTTCGGGCGTGGCCATCTCAAGGTCGGTAGCCAGCAGGTAGTTGCAGCAATGGGTTTCTTTATAAGAGGTCTCGACGAAGTTGACGGCATGGAAGCGCTTGCCCATCAACCGGCCTTGCATGTCCACAAGGCACGCAAGAACCGTATCGACGGATCCTTCTTTGACCAGTTTTTTCAGCGCGTCGAATGTCAGTGTGCCGGGCATGTTCTGTCCACTTCAGGGGGTAAGGCGGGGGCGCAGGCAGCGCGCCCCCGGTTGTCGGTTCAGCCGTTGGTGTAGGGCGGACCGGCTTTGTTGATGACTTCGTTATAGTCACGGAAGATTTGCACGATCTTGGCGTGCACTTCGCCTTCTTCGGCGATCTCTGTCCAGAAGTCCTTGGCCGCGTTTTCAACCTCGGCCCATTCGTCGGCAGGCACGGTGCTGAGCTTAAGCTTGTCGCCCTGCGCCCGCAGACGCGCCTCGCCGCCCCAGTACCACTGGTTGCGGTAGGTGTGGCCCGCTTCGATCCCCGCCATGACCAGCTGCTTGAGGTGATCCGGCAGATCGGCCCACTGCTGCTGGTTGACGAAGAACGACCCGATCCAAGCACCCGAGATGTTGTTGGTCAGGAAGTAGTCGGTCACATCGGCCCAGCCGACGGTGTAGTCCTCGGTGATGCCGGACCACGCCATGCCGTCGAGCTCGCCTGTTTGCACGGCGACTTCAGCGTCCTCGTAGGGAATGTTCACCGGCACCACGCCGAACTTCGACAGGAAGCGGCCCGCGGTGGGGAAGGTGTAGAGCTTCAGACCGTCCAGATCGGCGACCGATTTGATCTCTTTGGTGGTGTTGAAGTTGCAGGGGTCTTGGCCCGCAGCCGACAGCCATTCAACACCGACCTTGGCATATTCCTCTTTCCAGATTTCGGCCAAGCCGTACTGGTTGAACAGCACCGGCACGTCGAGGATGTGCTTGGTGGCGAAGGGGAAGTAGCCGCCGAACTGCTGCAGCGGCGTGGGCGAGGCCATGGAGTCGTCATCGGAATGCACCATGTCGATGGTGCCGCGCTGCATGGCTTGGAACAGCTCACCGGTGGGGACGATCTGGTCGGCGTAGAACAGTTCGATCTCCATCTCGCCATTGGCGGCGGCGTTGATGTAATCGACGGCAGGTTTGGTCACCTGCTCACCCAAGGCAGCACCGGCATAGGTCTGCATGCGCCATTTGATCGGCGCTTGGGCATGGACAATGGACGGCGCGGCAAGGGCCGCTGGGGCGGCGACGGCGGCCCCGGATAGAAACTTTCTGCGAGTGGTCATACGTCTCTCCTTTGTTGAAATATCAGGCCGTCTTTGCGCGGCTCTCGTTGTTATTTGTCGTAGATGTAATCAGGCAGCCAGGTCGCGATCTGCGGGAAGACCATGACAAGTATCAGCGCCAAGACCATCACCAGCACGAAGGGCGTGATCGAAGCATAGATGTCGCGCAGGGTAATCTCCGGCGGAGCCATGGCGCGCATCAGGAACAGGTTATAGCCAAACGGCGGGGTCATATAGGCGATCTGCGTGGTGATCGTGTACAGGATACCATACCAGATCAGATCAAAGCCCAGCGCACCGACGAGTGGCACATAGAGCGGCGCCACGATGACCAGCATCGCGGTGTCATCAAGAAAGGTCCCCATGATGATGAAGCTGAGTTGCATCATGATCAGGATCATCCAAGGGCTCAGGTTCATCTTCTCGGTGAACAGGCTCTCAATCGCTTTCACCGCGCCCAGCCCGTCAAAGACCGCGCCAAAGGCGAGGGCGGCGAGGATGATCCACATGAACATGCAGGTGATGCCCAAGGTGTTGCGCACGGAGTTCTCGAAAACCTCGCGGGTCATGCGGCCCTTGAGAACGGCAGCAAAGAACGCCGCCGCAGCACCGATGGCCGAGCTTTCGACCAAGCTTGTCCAACCGTTGACGAAGGGCACCATCATCACCGCAAAGATCACCAGCGGCAAGATGCCCGCCCGCAGAAGGCGCAGCTTCTCGGCACGGGGAATGTCGCGATCCTCGGCTGAGAGTATGGGACCAAGTTCGGGATTCATCCGGCAGCGGATGACGATATAGGCGATGAACATCGCTGCCATCATCAACCCCGGGATGACCCCGGCAAGCCACAACTGCCCCACCGGCTGCCGCGCGATCATCGCGTAGAGCACCAGCACCACCGAAGGCGGCACGAGGATGCCAAGGCTCGACCCCGCCTGGATCACCCCCGTGACCATCCTTTTGTCATAGCCGCGTTTCAGCAGTTCCGGCAGCGCGATGGTCGAGCCGATCGCCATGCCCGCCACGCTAAGCCCATTCATCGCCGAGATCAGCACCATCAGGCCAATCGTGCCAATCGCCAGCCCGCCGCGCACCCCGCCCATCCAGACGTGGAACATGCGGTAAAGGTCATCGGCGATGCGGCTTTCGCTGAGGACATAGCCCATGAAGATGAACATCGGCAGCGTCAGCAGCGGATACCATTTCATCAGCTTCATCGCGGCGGCGAAACCGATGTCATAGCCGCCCTTGTCGCCCCAGAGCAGCAGCGCCGAAACCACGGCGATAAAGCCGATGGCGCCAAACACCCGCTGGCCGGTCAGTAGCATCAGCATCATTGACGAGAACATCAATGTCGCAATCATTTCATAGGACATCAGATGGCCTCACCCTTGAGCCGCAGCACGTCTTTCGCGAGCTCGGACAGACATTGCAGCAGCATCAGAAAGATGCCGACGATCATCACGACCTTGATCGGCCAGAGATAGGGGCGCCATGCGGAGCTGGATTGCTCCATATGGCCAACCTCTTCGCTGCCGGTGATCAAGCCACCGAAAAAGCTGAACGGCTCGGTCCCCCAGTAGCCCAGCGAATAGGCGGTAGAGCTTACCGCCCCATAGAGCAGCACGCAGAGATAGAAGATCAGGAAGAACACGGTAAAGAGGTCAAACCACGCTTTGCGGCGCAGCGACCAATCGCCGTAGAGCAGGTCCATCCGCACGTTCGACCCCAGTTGGATCGAATAGGGACCGCCCAAGATGTAATAGCCCACCATGACAAACTGCGCCATTTCCAGCGTCCAAAGCGAGGGGACGAAGAAGGCTTTGCTGACGGTGGACCACAACAGCACTCCCATCAGGACAAATATGCCATACATCATGATCCGCCCGATCCGCCGGTTCATCGCGTCGATGCCTCGGATATAGCCCCGGATGAACCTCATGGCTTGACCTCCTCCATCTCGGGCCGAGCCATGGCGGCACGGAGCCAATTGCTGATTATCTCGGCCATCTGCCGCTGTTCGGCTTCGGTCGTGATGAGGTCATTACGGATCTCTAGCATGACATGGGGATGACCATGGGCAAGCCCATGCTCCTTCAGTGTATGGGTCACCCCGTCCTGCGGGCCGTAGGGCGCGTTGCGCTCGACATTGAGGTCCGTGAACTCCGACGCCACCGCGAGCATCGCATCGGCAAGACGCGTGTCGCTGTCATGCAGAATGCCGATCTCAACGCTGCGCGGTTTGCCGTGGTAAATCGGCGTAAAACTATGCACCGTGACAATCGCAGGCGCATCGACCCGTTTGATCGTTGCCGCCAAAGTCTTGCGGAATGGCTCGTAATAGCGCGCCACCCGCTCGGCCCGGCCAGCCTCATCAAGCGTGGCATTGCCGGGGATCGCGAAAATCTCGCTCTGCGCTGGCATCGCGCCCGGGGCTTCGGGCGGGCGGTTGCAGTCGTAGACCAGCCGCGAGACGCGCCCCGCCACCAGCACCGCATCCAGATCCTGCGCCATGGCCCGGGCCACGCCCAAGGCACCGGGATCCCAAGCCACATGGCTTTCGCGGGCCGCGGCATCCAGCCCCAGACCGTCGTAGCAGGCCGGTATCTCACGCGCCGCATGTTCGCAGACCAACACCAGCGGGGCCTTGGCCCCGGCATTGATCACCTCGACGGCTTCATTCGAAAGATCTGACTGTTCTGACACCCTGTCCCCCTCAATTAGATCAAACCTCATTCGGGCGGGGGGCTTCTGTCAACAGAATAATGTCAAATTTATTACAACGCCGTTCAGTTTGTGTTATTACTCGTCAAAAGAGGGGCATCCATGGCTGAACCGACGCTGACCATTTCCGACCGTATACAGCAAGAGTTGGACCGGCTGACCCGTGCGGAACGGCAACTTGCCCATTCGATTCTGGAAAACTACCCCGCCTCCGGCCTCGGCCCGCTGACGGCGCTGGCGAAGGATGCCAATGTCTCGACCCCTACCGTGGCGCGGATGGTGCAAAAGCTGGGCTTCAAGGGCTATCCCGAGTTTCAGAACGAGCTGCGCGAAGAGCTCAAGGCCAAGGCCAAGAACCCCATCGCCAAACATGACAACTGGACCGAAGGCGCGCCCTCGGGCCATGTGTTGAACCGGTTCACCGACGCGGTGATTGACAACATCCGCCACACGTTGGGCCAGATCGAGCCTGCCACCTTCGACCGCGCCTGTGCCATGATCGCCGATACTGCGCATCCGCTCTATATCGTGGGCGGGCGCATTACCCATGTGATGGCCGAATATCTGTTCCTCCACGCCCAGATCATCCGCCCCCGGGTGACACATATCCAATCTACATCAAACGCTTGGCCGCATTACCTATTGGACGTGGGCGAAGGCGATGTCTTCGTCATTTTCGACGTGCGCCGCTATGAGAACAACACGCTGAAACTGGCGGAGATGGCCCATGCACGGGGGGCCAAGATCATCCTCTTCACCGATCAATGGCGCTCTCCGGTGCATAGCCTTGCCGATATCTGTTTCTCCAGCCGGATCGTCGCGCCCTCAGCTTGGGACAGCGCGGCGGCCACGCTGCTACTGGTAGAAAGCGTGATCTCGGCCATGCAGGACATCAACTGGGCCGATACGAAGGACCGGGCCGAACGGCTGGAGGACATGTTCGACCAGACCCGTTTGTTCCGCAAATTCACCTAACGCCCCCAGCAAGCAACGCCTTGTCATAAAGGGTATTGGCTTGCCCAAACCCCGCCAGTCGTCTATGGCCAGCACGCCGGGTGTGGTGTCCAGCGCGGTGCCGTGACACGCGCCAAGGCCGGAGGGGGACCGACCATGCGTGATGAAATCTTTTCGCCCAGCGAGCTTGAGCGCCATTATGACCTCGCGCCATCGCCAGCGCTGGCGGCTGAAATGGCCGATATCTACGCCAAGATGGACCGTGTCGTCTCGCCCCCCGATTGGGCCATTCATGCGCCCTATGTCGCCGCGATCAACAAGCTCAAGAAAGAGCGCAACGCGGTCATCCTCGCGCATAACTACATGACGCCCGACATCTACCATGGCATCGCGGATTTCGTCGGCGACAGCCTGCAACTCGCCATCAAGGCGACCGAGGTTGAGGCCGATGTCATCGTTCAATGCGGCGTGCATTTCATGGCCGAGACCTCGAAAATCCTGAACCCCGCGAAAACCGTGCTGATCCCCGACATGGAAGCGGGTTGCTCGCTGGCCGAAAGCATCACCGCCGAGGGCGTGGCACAGATGCGCGCGCAGTACCCCGGCGCGCCGGTTGTCACTTACGTCAACACTACGGCTGAGGTGAAGGCGGCGTCGGACATCTGCTGCACCTCGTCGAACGCGGCGCAGATCGTGGCTGCGCTTGAGGCCGAGACGATCATCATGACGCCGGACAAATACCTCGCGCAGAACATCGCCAAACAGGTGCCGCAAAAGCGCATCGTCTGGTGGGACGGCGCGTGCATCGTGCACGAACGCTATACCGCGAAAGACATCGCCGACTACCGCGAGTGGAACCCCGACACCCGCATCATCGCGCATCCCGAATGCCCGCCCGACGTGGTGGCGGAGGCGGATTTCTCCGGCTCGACCAGCGGGATCCTTGACTATGTGCACCGCGAAAAACCGGCCAAGGCGATGCTGGTCACCGAATGCTCCATGGCGTCGAACATCGCCGACGAATTGCCCGAGGTCGATTTCGTCGGCCCTTGCAACATGTGCCCCTACATGAAGAAGATCACGCTGGAAAAGGTGCTCTGGTCGCTGCACACGATGTCCGGCGCCGTCGAAGTAGAGGCCGAGGTTGCCAGCAAGGCGCGGGTGGCCGTGCAACGGATGATCGACCTCTCCCGCGAACTCGGCCTCTGAAGGGCGCGGGCGTGGAGCAGATCACAACCGGCAGGATCATTATCGTTGGGGCCGGTCTGGGCGCGCTCTATGCCGCGCTTTGTCTTTCGCCGCGTCCGGTTTTGCTGATCTCGCCCGATCCTTTGGGGTCAGGGGCCAGTTCCGCTTGGGCGCAGGGCGGCGTGGCCGCCGCGATGGCGCAGGCCGACAGCCCCGAGGCCCATGCGCTCGACACCATCAAAGCCGGGGCGGGCACGGTTGAGCCGCGCGTCGCCGCCACCGTAACGGATGAGGCCCGGACCCATATCCTCGCCCTGACCGATTTCGGCACCGCCTTCGACCGCAGCGCCGATGGCGGCTATGTCATGTCGCGCGAGGCCGCACATAGCTTTGCCCGCGTCGTGCGCGTGCAGGGCGATCAAGCGGGGGCCGAGATCATGCGCGCCCTGATCGAAAAGGTGCGCGAAACACCGTCGATCCAAGTGCTCGAAGGGGTGCTGGCCCGCGGTTTGGAAAGTGACGGTACCAAGGTCACCGGGGTCGAGATCGAACTGGCACGGCCCAAAGGCTCCGCCCCCGTGATGCTGCGCGGCGCGGGGGTCTTGCTGGCGGGCGGCGGGTCTGGCGGGCTTTATGCGCTGACCACCAACCCGGCCCGCATTCGCGGGCAGGTGATCGGCATGGCCGCCCGGGCGGGCGCGCTCATCGCCGATGCGGAATTCGTGCAGTTTCACCCCACCGCCATCGACTGCGGCGAAGACCCCGCCCCCCTGGCGACCGAAGCGCTGCGCGGGGCCGGGGCGCATCTGATCAACCGCGAAGGCGCGCGTTTTATGGAGGCGGTTCACCCCCTTGCCGAGCTTGCCCCGCGCGATGTCGTGGCCCGCGCCATCTTTGCCCAGACCCAAGAGGGGCTGCGCCCCATGCTGGACACCCGCGCGGCCTTGGGCGTGGCGGTGCTGACCGACTACCCCGCCGTCGCAGCCGCCTGTGCGCGTAACGGCATCGCCCCTGTGATCCAACCGATCCCCGTCGCCGCCGCGGCGCACTACCATATGGGCGGCGTCGCGACGGATGCGCATGGCCGCTCTAGCCTCGCCGGGCTCTGGGTCTGCGGAGAGGCGTCTTCAACCGGGCTGCACGGCGCGAACCGTCTGGCATCAAACGGGCTGCTCGAAGCGCTGGTCTTTGCCCGCCGGGCGGCGCAGGACATGATTGAGGAATGCGGAGCGGGCGAAGATGACGCCGTACAGCTGCCGGATTTGCCTGCTGGTGAGACACCGAACGAGACCCTCGTCACCCGCCTGCGCCAAACCATGACCGCAGAGGTCGGCGTGCTGCGGGATGCGGCAGGCTTGCACCGCGCCTTAACGGCCATCGCCGAGATTGAAGCGGCGCAACCCGATTGCGCCCAGTTGCAAAACATGACCGCCACCGCGACGCTGATCGCCGCCGCCGCCCTCGCCCGCCGCGAAAGCCGAGGCGCGCATTGCCGCACGGACTATCCCGAAACGCTCCCCGAAGCCGCCCGCAGTTTCATGACATTGGCCGAGGCCACCGCCCGCCGCTCCAACCCCGAGGACGCCTGAAGATGACCACCGCCCTGCCCGACCTGATCCTTGAGCCGTTGGTCCGTGCCGCCTTGATGGAAGACCTCGGCACCTATGGCGACGTCACGACCCGCAGCGTGATCCCCGAGGGCACGACCTATACCGCCCGGCTGCGCGCCCGCGTCGAGGGGGTCGTTTCTGGCATGCAAATCGCGCGGCTGGCCTTCCACCTTGTCGACCCGACGCTTGAGGTGCGCACGCTGAAAGAGGACGGTAGCAAAATCGCCAAAGGCGACACGCTGATGGAGATCGAAGGCTCCGCCGCCGCGATCCTCTCGGCGGAACGTGTGGCGCTGAACTTTGCCGGGCGGCTCTCGGGCATCGCCACCCTGACAGCGGCCTGCGTGGCCGAGACGAAGGGGACCGAGACCCGGATCACCTGCACCCGCAAGACCACGCCGGGGCTGCGCATGGTCGAGAAACAGGCGGTGCTGCATGGCGGTGGCTTCAACCACCGTTTCTCCCTCTCCGACGCGATCCTGATCAAGGACAACCACATCGCTGCCGCCGGGGGCATCCGGCCCGTGTTGCAGGCGGTGAAGGCCAATGCCTCGCATATGATCCGAGTCGAGATCGAGGTCGACACGCTGGCGCAGCTTCAAGAGGTCTTGGACGAAGGCGGCGCGGATGTGGTTCTGTTGGATAATATGGACACGCCGACGCTCACGCAGGCGGTCGACATGGCACAGGGGCGCATCGTGCTGGAGGCCTCGGGCAACATGACCCTGCCGCGCATTGCCGAGGTCGCGGCAACGGGGGTGCACTATATCTCTATGGGCGCGCTGACACATTCTGCGACAACGCTGGACCTTGGGCTGGATTTCTGAACCAACTGGGGCAAAGATCGCGCAGCCAGCGAAGGGAGCCCGCCATGTCCGACCTTACCATCCGAACCGTGAGAGACCATGACCGCGCCGATTGGGAGCGGCTTTATCAAGGCTATGCCGAATTCTACAAAGTCGAGCAGACCCCGGAGATGCGTGCGCGGGTCTGGTCTTGGCTGCATGACCCGCTGACCGAGGTCGAAGGACTGGTCTGCGAAGATGCCGAAGGGCGGGTGATCGGACTGACCCATTTCCGGCATTTCGCCCGCCCGCTTGCTGCGGCGACGGGCTGTTTCCTCGACGATCTTTTCGTGGCCCCTGAAGCCCGCGGCAGTGGGGCTGCCGATGCGCTGATCGGAGAGGTGAAGAAGATCGCCCAGAAACGCGGTTGGAGCCTCGTCCGCTGGATCACGGCCGAGGATAACTACCGCGGCCGTGGTGTTTATGACAGGCTGGCCACCCGGACCAACTGGGTCACCTACGACATCAAGCTGTAGGGTCCGGCGCTTTCTTGGGCGTCTCGGGCTCGGTCGGCTTCTCCGGTTCGGTCACCAGTTCCGCTTCTTCGATATCCTCCGTCCGCGTGCTCAGCGCCCCTTCCGTCGGGGTCGTTTCCGGCGCGCCCACGATCAGCGGCAGCATCTGAACACCGCTCGGCATGGCCACCTCCGACAGCGGCGGCGTCTTCCATTCCAGCGTGTCGAAGCTCTTGCAGTTTTCGCAGATCGGCACCCATTCGGCATGGATGTGGTGGCAGTTCTCGCAAATCCACTGCGGCCCGCGTGAGACGTTCAGTGCGCGTGTCAGCCAGCCTTTGACCACGGTGTCCGGCGCGCCCTCGCCCCGCTCGATCGCCGCCATCAGGGTGACGGACCGGGCCGAGGGATCGGTCTCGACCAGATTCCCAAGCGCACGGCGCGCTTCGGGGAAGTCTTCGTTGGCGATGTGCAATTCGGCCAGAAGCATCTTGGTCTCGGGATGGTCTGGCTGAGATTTGGTCAGCGCGCGGAACCGTTTGATCCGCTGGGGCGGTGTCTCATCCGGCTGAATCTCGGCAAAGGCGGCGGCAAGATCGGGGTGCGGTTGCACGCTCCACGCTTTTTGCAGCACTTTGGAAGCATTGCGCGGCTTGTCCTGCGCGATATAGCTGCGCGCGGCCATCACGGCGGCGGGCACCAGATCAGGCGACAGGCGGTTCGCTTCAATCGCGGCCTCGCGGGCTTCGACACTGTTGCCCTCGTCGATGACCTCGCGCGCCTCGGAGAGCGCCAGAACCGCGTCGCGGCGTTTGTGCACATCGCGCGGCAGATGGCCGTTTTTATACTTGGCCTGCAGAGTGCCACGCGCACCGGTCCAATCATGTTTCTCGGCCTGCAACTTCAGCAGGGTGTCGCCGGTTTCCTCATGTTTGGGCTTCAGCGCGAAGGCTTTCTCGGCCAGTTTCAGCGCCGTTTCGGTATCTCCGTCAGCCAGCTTCTGCTTCATGATGCCGCGCACACCGACGAAACGGGTCTTTTCGTCTTCGACCAGCTTGCGATAGGTCCGTTCGGCCTTGCGACGGTCCCCCGCCAGCTCCGCCGCCTGCGCGGTCAGCAGGTTGGTCAGTGCCGGGCGTTTGAGATAGCGGTCGGCCTTGGCCGCCTTGGCCATCGCGACCTGACCCTCGCCGCTGGCCAGCGCCATCAACCCGTCCGACAGTGCTTCATAGCCCTTACGCTCACGGTTGCGGTCAAAGTAGCGCGACAGCGCCGTCTCATCGCCATTCAGGAAATGCCAGACCGCCGAGAGCAGCGACACGATCTTGAGCAGCACCCAGACCGCCAGCATCAGCAGCAAAACGGCGATCACCGATTGCAGCGGCCCGAGGGTATATTCCGTGCCCGCCACGGTCAGTTGAATGCCACCTTCGCTTTCCAACAGAAAGCCTGCGCCCCAAGCCAGAGCGGCGACCAGCACGACGAAAAGAACGATTTTAATAAGAGACCAGAGCATTTTTCGTTCCTCAGTTGGCCGTCAGGCGTTGGGAGAGTTCATTGGCGGCGGTTTCAGCCGCCTGACGCGCGCGGGCATCGGCGAGCCATTCCGCCATCGCATCCTGCGCGGGGGCCGGCAGCGTGTCGATCTCGGCCAGCGCATCGGTCAAACGGCCATCGCGCACCGCCGCTTCGGCGCGAGACAGGACAGCATCGGCATCCGTCCCTTCGCGCGGCGCGACCGAGCGGGCCCCGAGCTGGCGTTTCAGGAAGTTGCCAAAGCCGCCTTCACCCTCTTCCGGCACGGCGGCACGGGCGGTGGCCAGCGCCTGCCGCGCGGCATCGGGGTAGCGCGCTTGGAGATTGGCGAGGGTGACAACACCGCCGGCGGCGCTTTCACGCAGGGTTTCGGGTATGTCCTCGACCCCGGCCTGCTGCAACTCGGCCAGCGGCGCTTCGAAGGGGCGACCGGCGCTGATTGCAGCGTTCATCTGGGTCATCGCGGTCTGGGCACGGGCCGCTTCCGCGGCGGCGGCGGTAGCCTCTTCAGCGGTTTGTGCGTTTTCCAGCAGGCTCTCGATCTCGCTGCGCTGTTCGGCGACAGAGGCACGCAGGGCTTCCATCTCACGCTCAAAAGCCGCGACCGCGACTTGATTGTCACCGCCGGTGGCGGGCTGCTTTTCAACCGTGGTGAGGCGGCTGTCGATCTCGGCCAATTGGCTTTGCAGCGCCGAGAGGGCCTCGCGGCTGCCGGTCAGTTCCTCGCGCAGCGCATCGACCTGCGGCAGGCTTTCCGGCAGGGTGGCAGGCGCTTCGACGCGGGCTTCCAGTTCTGCGATGCGGGCCTGCTGCGCTTCCATCGCACTCTGTAATTCCGCCGCGCTTTGTGCGCGGGTGCCCAAGACGTCATATTCCGATGCGGCAAAGCCGAGGCCCGCAGCGATGGCACCGCCGAGCAGCATGGGGAAGAACACGCTGCGCTTGCGCTCTTTCGGGGCAGGCTCAGGGGCCGGGGTCGATGCAGGTGGGGACGTCGGTTTGGACGTGGCAGCGCTTGGCTTTTCGGCCTTTTCCGGCGCGGGTTTGGATGAGCTACCGCTCGGCTTAGACGCGGCCGCCGAGGCGCGTGAGGGCGCGGGATCAGCGGCCGGTTTGTCTTTGGGTGCCGGTTTGTCCTTGGGTGCAGCGCTGGTGGCGCTTGTCTTGGGATCGTCCTTGGGCGAAGCCGTCTGGGGCTTCGTCTCTTTCGCCGGTGTGGCACTCTCGGGCTTGTCTTTAGCCGGTGTAGTGCTTTCGGACTTGGCCGGGGCTTTGTCGTCCGGCTTGGCCGCTGCGGCGGGCTTCGCCGTTGCTTTATCCGTTGTGGGCGTGGTGCTGGATGTCTTCGACAGGTCGGCCTTGACCGTTTCGGTTTTCGCCGCGTCGGGCTTGGCATCCTCGGTTTTCGGCGCATCGGGTTTTGCCGTCTCCGCCCCCTTACCATCGGTCTGGCTGGGTTTCGCGGCCTCGGCCTTCTCTGCCGTGGTCGCCTTATCCGCCGCGGGAGGCGTCTGATCGGCTGTGGTCTTGTCCGCTTCGCTTTTGCTGACCGTCTTCTTGGGTTTTGCCACGCCTCACGCCTTTCGATTCTGAACCTGTCATTCACTCGCAATGGCGAGCTTACCCGGCATACCTATGCCCCTCAAGGCAAGGTGGTGCAGCGGAATAGTTTTTCAACGGCCTCTGCCATGGCCTCGCCGGTGGGTTCTGCGGCGACATCATGCGCATAGAGCGGCAGAGCTTCAAGCGCCAGAGCGGCGGCGCGGCTGATCGACAGGGCGATGACCCGTTCCGTCGAGCGAGCTTCGCGGGCGAAATGCTGTGCGCTGCGCGGGGAAAACAGCGGCACGATGACAGGGTTAGGGCCCTTTAGAAGGGTCTGCGCGGCGGTTGAGAGCGGCAGAAGGGTCTGGTCATAGACCGTGGCGGTTTCCACTTTCAGACCTGCGGCGCTTAAAATTCCGGCAATATCTGCCCGCCGGTGCCGCCCGGCAAGGTGCAAGAGCGGGCCGATCCGAGGGCGTTCCGACAGGGTCGCGATCAGCGCCTCGGCATCCAGCCCGACCATCTGCGCCTGCCAGCCCGCTTTGCCCGCCGCCGCCGTGGTCTGCGGGCCGACACAATAGGCAGGCCGCCCCTCCCCCAGAGGCGCATGGGCCACGGCATTGGCCGAGGTAAAGATCACCCCGGCATAGGGCGAAAGATCGACAGGCTCACCCGTCGCGGTAATCTCGATCAGCGGAGAGATCACGGCCCCGTCGCGCAGCGCAGGCGAGAGCCGATCCAGAAACTGCGCGGCACCGGGCTGGGGTCGTGTCAGAAGCAATCTTGGCTGCGGCATCGCAAGGCTCCGGCATTGTTTGCGCGTGAGAGCGGTGTTACCTGCGGTACAGGTGCCTTGCAACGGAAAGCCCCCATGCCCTCTACCCAGTCTCAGACCCGCTTGATCCTTGGTTTGGAAAGCAGTTGCGACGATACCGCCGCCGCCGTGGTGCGCATGGAGGAGGACGGGCGCGGCAGGGTGCTGGCCTCGGTCGTGGCGGGCCAGACCGAGCTGCACGCCGACTTTGGCGGTGTTGTTCCCGAAATCGCCGCCCGCGCCCATGCCGAGAAATTGGACCACTGTGTCGAGGATGCCTTGGCCGAAGCTGGGATCGGCCTGCCGCAGATTGACGCCATCGCGGTGACCGCCGGGCCGGGGCTGATCGGCGGCGTGGTGTCGGGCGTGATGTGCGCCAAGGGGCTTTCGGCGGCGACGGGCAAACCGCTTTACGGGGTGAACCACCTCGCAGGTCACGCGTTGACCCCGCGGCTGACCGATGATGTGCCCTATCCCTATCTGATGCTTCTGGTCTCGGGCGGACATTGTCAGTTTCTACTGGTGCGCGGGCCGGAAAGTTTCGACCGTCTCGGCGGTACGATCGACGATGCCCCGGGGGAGGCATTTGACAAGGTCGCGCGGCTGTTGGGCCTGCCCCAGCCGGGCGGACCGTCGATCGAAAAATGCGCTCAAGAGGGCGATGCGAAACGCTTTGCCCTGCCGCGCCCCCTGCTGGATCGCGAGGGCTGCGACATGTCCTTCTCGGGTTTGAAAACCGCCGTGCTGCGCGCCCGCGACAAATGCGTGGCAGAGCGTGGCGGGCTGACGCGACAGGATCAAGCAGACCTCGCGGCTGGGTTCCAAGCCGCCGTGGTTGATGTGCTCGCCCATAAAACGCGCCGCGCCTTTGCAGAGTACCCGGCACAGGGCGCGCGGAGCCTTTGCGTGGCGGGGGGCGTGGCGGCAAACAAGTCCATCCGCGCCGCGTTAGAGACTGTTGCGGCAGCGCAAGAGGCCACCTTTGTGGCGCCGCCCTTGGCGCTTTGCACTGACAACGCCGCGATGATCGCCTTCGCGGCGGGAGAGCAGGCCGCCCTGCGGGATGCCGATGACCTAACCCTTGCCGCGCGGCCCCGCTGGCCGCTGGACACGGCGCGCCCGTCGATGCTGGGCAGTGGCAAGAAGGGGGCCAAGGCATGAGCGTTTCCGTCCTCGGCGCAGGGGCGTTCGGCACGGCGCTGGCCATTTCGCTTGCGGGCAAAGGGCCGGTAACACTCTGGGCGCGTGACGCGGGGGACATGGCCGCGCGGCGCGAGAACGCCAAACGCCTGCCCGGCTGCCCTTTCCCCGATAGGCTCAGCGTGACCGAAAGCCTCGCCCAAGCGGCTGAGGCCGGGACCCTTCTGCTGGCCGTGCCGATGCAAAAGCTGCGCAGCGTGTTAAAGGAACATCGCGCGGCGCTTCACGGGAAACATTTGGTCGCCTGCTGCAAAGGCATCGAACTCAGCAGCGGCGTGGGGCCGGTCAGCGTGATCGAAGAAACCATTCCCGAAGCCACCGCCGCGATCCTGACGGGGCCGAGCTTTGCCGCCGATATCGCACGGGGCCTGCCCACCGCGCTAACCTTGGCCTGTGCAGACCCTGCGGCGGGCGAACAGCTGCAAGCGGAACTCACCACGGCGAACCTGCGGCTTTACCGCACCACGGATACCACCGGCGCGGAATTGGGCGGGGCGCTGAAGAATGTCGTCGCCATCGCCAGCGGGGCCGCGATAGGGGCCGGATTGGGCGAAAGCGCCCGCGCCGCGCTGATGACCCGCGGCTATGCCGAAATGCAGCGCCTCGCCGCCCATCTGAAGGCCGAGCCGACAACGCTGGCCGGGCTTTCGGGCTTTGGTGATCTCACGCTGACCTGCACCTCCGAGCAATCGCGCAACTACCGTTTGGGGCAATCCCTGGGCCAAGGCACCCCTTTTGACCCGTCGACCACGGTCGAAGGGGCCGCGACCGCCCGCGCCGTCGATGCGCTGGCGCGCGAAGCGGCGCTTGATATGCCGATCACCCGCGCGGTTGCCGGATTGCTCGACAACCAGTTAGATGTGGCTGGTGCCATGAAATCTTTGCTGACCCGCCCCCTAAAGGAAGAATGATATGTTTGTTGCCCTGATCGCCCATGACAAAGCCGATGGCCTGCCGATCCGTCAGGAAAACCGGCCCGACCATCTGGCCTATCTGAAATCCAGCGATGCCGTGGCGCAGGCTGGCCCGCTTTTGGATGCCGAAGGCGGCATGATCGGTTCGCTCATCATTCTGGACGTGCCTGATATGGCCGCGGCCGAGGATTGGGCCGCGAATGACCCCTATGCCAAGGCCGGCTTGTTCCAAAGCGTGACCCTGACCCATTGGAACCGGGTGATCGGCTGATGGCCTATTGGTTGTTCAAATCCGAACCCGCAACTTGGAGCTGGGCCGACCAAAAGGCCAAGGGCGACGCGGGCGAGGAATGGGACGGCGTGCGGAACTATCAAGCGCGCAATTTCATGCGTGAGATGAAGGTTGGCGACCTCGGGTTCTTTTACCACTCGCAGAAAGACCGTGAGATTGTCGGCATCGTCGAAGTCTGCGCCGAGGCTCACCCCGACAGCAGCACCGATGACCCGCGTTGGGAATGTGTGGACATCAAAGCGGTGCGGTCGTTCAACCAGCCGGTCAGTTTGGATACGATCAAAGCGGACCCAAGGCTGGAGGACATGGTTCTGGTGAAGAATTCGCGCCTATCCGTGCAGCCCGTGACCGAAGCGGAATGGCAGCTTATCTGCGCCTTGGGCAAGACCGCGCCCTAATACCGGCGCGGCCATCGGAAAAACGAAAAAGGGTTCCGGCACCCCGCCAGAACCCTTCTCACCCCATGTGCTCCCATAACCACCACACATGTTCGTACCTATTACCAGCCGCTCTGGCCGATATAAGAGAGATAGCGGAAACCGGTGATTTACTCAACTTTCGACTGTGTCAAAGCCCGCGCAAAAACGAAACGCGCGCTTAACCAAGCGCGCGTCTGAGGTAAGGTTTTAGTAGGGTTTCCCGCCGCCCTTCAGGCGTAGACAGACTCTTTGCCGAAGTGTTTGACCAGCATGTAATAGACCACCGCGCGGTACTTGTTCCGTTCGGACCGGCCATAGGTCTCGATCACTTTTTGAATGCCGCCCATGAGATGCTCATCATCCGGCAGGCCGAGTTTCTTGATCAGGAAGTTGTCCTTTACGGTGTTCAACTCAGCCGTATCGCTGGAAGACACCGTCTGCGCGTCGGCGTTATAGATCGACGGACCGCAGCCGATGGTCACCTTGGTCAAAAGGTCCATATCCGGCTCCATGCCGCATTTGTTCTTCAGGTCTTCGGCGTATTTGGCGATCCATTCGTCACGCTTGCCCATAAAATCTCTCCCAATAGTGTCTTCGGCCCGTCAGGGGTTCCTGAGACCGGAGCCTAAGGCCATATCCCTGTATTGCAAAAGATTTATTTCGGGGGCGGTGGGCTGACCCCGGAGCGGCCAGAAAAAGAGGCGCCCGAATTGGGCGCCTCTCAGTCAGGATATTGGCTGTCGCTTAGGAGGCGTCGTCAAGGCGGACGTCGTCTTCCAGCCCTTCGATGTTGCCTTCATCGACTTCCGGCTGGGCTTCCAGCTCGGCTTTGGTCCAGGAGCTCAGCTTCAGGTCGTTCTCGGCTGCCATGGAGATTTCCTCAAGCGGTACGGCGACGGTGTGTTCGCCAAGGCCGAGGAAGCCGCCCACGCCAACAACGGCGGCATAGCCATCGTCGGTCTTGATGACATAGTCGACATCACCAATGCTCTCGCCATCGGCTTCGACCACGGTCAGGCCGACCAGATCACCCACGACCATGCCGGAGAATGCGTTGCTCATGCCGGTGTCGGTGCGTGTCACGTCTGTTTCCATGTCCGCTTCGGTGTTGGAAGCGACATTCTCATCCAGATCGGTTTCGGCTTCGCCTTCGATCTCGGCGGTGGTTTCATTGTCGAAATCGGCATCTTCGTCGGCTGCCAGATCGGTGTCAGTCTCGGTGGTGACGGTGCCGCTGGTGTCGGTGCTGAGGGTCGAATTCGACTCTGAATCGGCGTTTCCAGCCAGATCCGCTTCGGCATCGGTGCTGGGCGTCACGCCATCGGTTTCGGCGGTCAACTCTGCTTCGTTGTCGACTTCGGTGTCACCTTCGAACTCGGCGCTCTCTGTCGGGGCGGTCAAGATTTCGTCGGCGGTGTTGGGGTCGTTCGTCCCCTCATAGTCGTCGGAATTCTCGCGCGACATTTCGGCGGTCTGCTCGGCCTGTTTTTCAACAGTGGCGGTCAGATCGTTGGCGGTGTTGGTAACGCTTTCGCTCGAAACTGAGGCTTCGGCTTCTGCCGCGGCACCGGCTTCGGTGTCGGCGGTTTGTGCGAACGCGGTGCCTGCAGTCAGTGCAAGGGCGGCGACGGTGGACTTCAGGAATGTACGTTTCATTTTCGATACTCCTTTTGAATGGTCTGGGGATGAAACACCGCCCGAATGACTATGTTCCGTCCGTCCTCCGCCGCTGGCAGATATGTGCTTGAATCCGCCGATTGATCCGATTTTCCTATATATCGTAGTCGCTTGATAGAAAAACGCCGCCCCGGTGATCTCCGGGACGGCGCTGAAACGTGCTGAAAGAGGGAACTCTTCGCGGCTTAGTAGCGGTAATGCTCGGGCTTGAACGGCCCCTCGGGCGTCACGCCGATATAGGCAGCCTGCTCCGGGTTCAGCTTCGACAGTTTTACGCCGATCCGGTCGAGGTGCAGACGGGCAACTTTTTCATCCAGATGCTTGGGCAGGATGTAGACGTCATTCTCGTATTTGTCGGTGTTTTCCCACAGTTCGATCTGCGCCAGCACTTGGTTGGTAAAGGAAGCAGACATCACGAAGGACGGGTGCCCGGTGGCATTGCCGAGGTTCAGCAGACGGCCTTCGGAGAGCAGGATCAGACGATTGCCGTTCGGCATCTCGATCATGTCCACCTGTTCTTTGATGTTGGTCCACTTGTGGTTCTTCAGCGCGGCAACTTGGATTTCATTGTCGAAATGGCCGATGTTGCCAACAATCGCCATGTCTTTCATCTCGCGCATATGCTCGATGCGGATCACGTCTTTGTTGCCAGTGGTGGTGATGAAGATATCGGCGGTGCCAACCACATCTTCCAGCAGCACGACTTCGAAACCGTCCATCGCGGCTTGCAGCGCGCAGATCGGGTCGACCTCGGTCACCTTCACACGGGCACCCGCACCGCGCAAGCTTGCGGCAGAGCCTTTGCCCACATCGCCATAGCCCATCACAACAGCGACCTTACCGGCCATCATCGTGTCGGTGGCGCGGCGGATACCGTCGACGAGGCTCTCTTTACAGCCGTATTTGTTGTCGAACTTCGACTTGGTGACAGAGTCGTTCACATTGATCGCGGGGAAGGGCAGTTGGCCCTGTTTCACCAGATCATAGAGACGGTGCACGCCGGTGGTGGTCTCTTCGGAAACGCCTTTGATCTGCTCGCGCATCTTGGTGAACCAGCCGGGGCTTTCGGCCATACGCTTTTTGATCTGAGCGAAAATCGCCTCTTCTTCCTCGGACTTCGGCACGGCGATCAGCTCGTCTTCGCCATTTTCCACGCGCGCGCCGAGAAGGATATAGAGCGTCGCATCGCCGCCATCGTCGAGGATCAGGTTCGGCCCTTCGGCGAACATGAAGGATTTATCGAGGTAATCCCAATGCTCAACCAACGACTGGCCTTTGATGGCGAAGACCGGCACGCCCGCTTCGGCGATGGCCGCCGCCGCGTGGTCTTGGGTCGAGAAGATGTTGCAAGACGCCCAACGCACATCGGCGCCAAGGGCGACCAGCGTTTCGATCAGAACGGCGGTCTGGATGGTCATATGCAAAGAGCCGACGATCCGCGCGCCTTTCAGCGGCTTGCTATCACCGTATTCATCGCGCAGCGCCATCAGGCCCGGCATCTCGGTCTCGGCGATGTCCAGCTCTTTGCGCCCGTAGGCCGCCAGATTGATATCCTTAACAATATAGTCGTGGGCCATGCGGCGCTCCTGTTTGAAGTGTTGCAGGGCGGTTAGCACCTTCGCCGCGAATTCTCAACGTGAATGGGGGAAAGCCGCGCCGGGTCAGTCCAGAAGAGCGGCCAGTTGCTTATCGCCCGAAAGACCCGCCATCCAATCGTCGCCTTGGGCCAGCACGCAGGCATTGCCATCGGCCAAAGTCTTGACCAAGGTCCATGTCCCCGACTGATCCGATGCCCAAAGCTGGCTGTTGTCCTCACGCTGATCCGGCACCGGCTCTTCGCCGTACCAATCAATCAGGGCAGACTTCATTTCCTTGGCGGGCATGCAGACTTCTTCTGCCTGTGCAGCACCGGCGAGGGTGGCCAAGGTAACTGCAACTATCGTACCGGAAAAAACGGGTTTCATGATTATCTCCTTCGTGGGATGAACAGGTTTGACAGGGATTTGTTCCCAAGGATCACGAGGTAAGGACTCCGGCGGATGGCGCAGAAACTACGTGCATGGCAAAGGATGCTGTCAGGTCGACGGCTTGATCTGCTCGACCCCACCCCGGTCGATGTCGAGATCGAAGACATCGCCCATGGCTTGGCCTTTGTCGCGCGGTGGAACGGTCAGACGCGGGGCGACTATGCCTATTCGGTGGCCGAACATTCGCTATTGGTGGAAACGATATTTGCCCGGATCGCCCCCCGTGCGCCTGCGAAATGGCGCTTGGCCGCGCTGCTGCATGATGCGCCGGAATATGTGATCGGGGACATGATCTCGCCCGTGAAGGCTGCCGTGGGGCCGGACTATCGCGCCTTGGATGACCGGCTGACCACTGCCGTGCATGTTCGGTTTGGCCTGCCTGCCAGCTTGCCGGCGCGCGTCAAGCAACAGATCAAAAAGGCGGATCGCATAAGTGCTTGGATGGAGGCCAGCCAGATCGCAGGCTTTTCCGAAACCGAGGCGACGCGCTTTTTTGGCCGCCCCGACGCGGCGCTGATGGAGGGGCTGAGCATCCTGCTGCGCCCACCGGTCGAGGTACGGGCCGAGTTTACCCAACGCCATGAGGCGCTGCTGCGCGAGATGGCGTGATCCATGTCCGCCGTGCCGGGGCGCTTGATACCCGCGCCTTGGCCGACTTGCTGAACGCGATCATCGCCAAGGGCGGCACCACCGCCATGGTCACTCCCGTCACCCCGCGCGAGTTGCAAGGTTGGATGGCCGCGCCCGACAGCGCATGGCATCTGGCCGAAGACGGGCGGGGAGAGATCAAAGGCTTTCAGTACATAGAGCCCCATCCAGACCTGCCCGAAGGCGGTGTGGATGTCGCGACCTTCGTGCGGGTGGGCGAGACAGGGTTCGGCATCGGCTCGGCGCTGTTCGAGCAGACGAAGACTGCCGCGCGTGATCTAGGCTATGCCCATATCCACGCGATCATCCGCGCCGACAATCTAGGCGGGTTGGCCTATTACCAAAGCCGCGGGTTCGAGGATTTCAGACGGCTGCCAAACTGCACATTGGCCGATGGCACCCGCGTTGATAAAATCTGGAAACGGTTCGAGCTTTAGCGCGGCGAGCGTTTTGCCAAGATGCGCTGCAAGGTCCGCCGGTGCATGTTCAGCCGCCGCGCGGTTTCCGAGACGTTGCGATCACAGAGTTCATAGACCCGCTGGATATGCTCCCACCGCACGCGATCCGCGCTCATCGGGTTTTCCGGCGGTTCGGGCAGATCCCCTCCGGTGGCCAAAAGCGCATTCACAATGTCATTGGCGTCGGCGGGTTTCGAAAGGTAATCCGTGGCCCCGGATTTCACCGCCGCCACTGCCGTGGCAATCGCACCATAGCCCGTCAGCACGACGACCCGCGCATCGGCGCGTTTGTCGCGCAGCACTTCGACCACGTCGAGCCCATTGCCATCCTGAAGCCGCAGATCGACCACGGCAAAGGCCGGGGGGCGCGCGGTGGCGATGGCTTTGCCCGCCGCGACCGAACCTGCGGTTTCCACCTCAAAACCGCGTTTCTCCATCGCCTTGGCCAAGCGGCGCAGAAACGGCTCATCGTCATCGACCAAAAGCAAGCTGCGGTCCGCGCCTAAGTCAGAAATATCCTGCATCAACATCCCCTCTCAAAGGCTAATATGGGGCGGCCAAGGCGGCGGGTCAATTTCAGCGTTGATCCAGAAAACAACCGATGCTGTCGGCCATCTCTTCGGGGCGTACTTCGCGGCGGAAAAAGTCGACAACGCCTTCTTCGGGCATGACCAGATAGCTGAAGGTCGAGTGATCGACGAGGTATTCGCCATTCTCATCTTCGGGGTGAACCTTGTAATAGGTGCGGTACGCTTGGCTGGCGGCTTTGACCTGCTCGGGCGAGCCGGTCAGCCCGACCATGCGCGGGTGCATCACCTCGGCAAAATCACCGACCACTTCGGGCGTGTCGCGCGCAGGGTCAACGGTGATGAAGACCGGCGTGATGCTCTGGCCGCGCTCATCCAGAATTTCGGTCGCCGCCGCGTTGCGGTCCACGTCCAGCGGGCAGACATCGGGGCAGGAGGTATAGCCGAAATAAAGCAGGGCAGGCTCGGTGATGACATCGGCATCGGTCACGGTCTCGCCCGCGCTGTTGACCAGTTCGAACGGCCCGCCGATATCGCCGCCCGCCACTTGGCTCGACCGGCAAGTGGCATAGGGATCGTCCTCGCCCCGCAGCACCATGAAAGCCGTCCCGGCCAGAAATACCGCCGCAACCCCAGCTGCGCCAAATGCAATCATTCGTTTCATGTCAGTCCTCCGCCGTGCTGGCCGGTCTTGATCGTGTTTCGCCGCAGACCTACGCTAGATGGCAGGTGATGCAAGACGCAATAAAGTGATGGGGCTAAGATGACGCAGGCAAATATCCGGCCCCTCGATGGGCGCACCCGCGCCAGTTGGATCCGCCTGCGCACGATGATCCTGCTGCGCTGGTTCGCCATCGCCGGACAGTTGACCGCCGTCACCGTGGCGCAATGGGCGCTTGGGCTGCAGCTGGCCTTTGGCCTATGTTACCTGACGATCGGGGCCTCAGTGGTGGGCAACCTTGTCGCGGCCTTCGTCTTTCCGCAGAACAAACGCCTGTCGGAGCGCGAGAACCTCGCCATGGTGCTCTTCGACCTGCTGCAACTGACCGCGCTTTTGGCGCTGACCGGCGGGCTACACAATCCCTTTGCACTTCTGCTGCTGGCCCCGGTGACGATCTCGGCCACCGCGCTCAGCCTGCGCTCGACACTGGTTCTGGGCGGCACCGCGATTATCGCGGCCTCGGTGCTGGCGCTGTGGCATCTGCCGTTGGTGACGCAATCGGGCGATGTGCTGCGCCAGCCCGGCATCTTCGTCTTTGGCCATTGGGCGGCGCTGCTGATCGCCATCGTCTTTACCAGTGCCTATTCGCGGCGCGTCACGACCGAAGTCCACTCCATGGCCGACGCGCTCTCGGCCACGCAAATGGTGCTGGCACGAGAGCAGAAACTCTCGGACCTCAGCGGCGTCGTTGCCGCCGCCGCCCATGAATTGGGAACGCCGCTTGCCACGATCAAACTGGCCAGCACCGAGCTGCTGGGCGATCTGGAAGACCGCCCCGATCTGGCCGAAGATGCCGCGCTGATCCGTGATCAGGCGGACCGCTGCCGGGATATCCTGCGCGACATGGGCCGCATCGGGAAAGACGATCTGCACATGCAGCGCGCGCAGCTGACCGCCGTGGTGAAAGAGGCCGCCGAGCCGCATCTGGAGCGCGGCAAGACGGTGATGTTTTCCGACAACCCGATGGCCCGAGACCCGGCCCGCGCCCCGACGATCCCGCGCAAGCCCGAGATCATCCACGGGCTGCGCAATCTGGTGCAGAACGCCGTGGATTTTGCCGAAACCACGGTTTGGATCGAAACCGAATGGTCCGCCGAGGATATCTCGGTGCGGATCATCGACAACGGGCCGGGCTTCCCGCCGCAGCATCTGGGCCGGATCGGCGACCCGTTTTTGCGCCGCCGAGGAGGTGCATCGAACGAGACGGCGCGGCCTGAATATGAGGGCATGGGGCTGGGGCTGTTCATCGCCAAAACCTTCCTCGAACGCTCGGGCGCGCGGTTGCGCTTTGCCAATGGGTCCGACAGCGGTTGGCTGCGCGGGCTGCCCCCTGCTGGCAGCGGCGCTGTGGTCGAAGTCGTCTGGCCACGCCGCCTGCTGGACCTTGGCCCCGATGACAGCGTGATGGGCGAGAACCAGCGTCTGACGGCCTGACGGCGGGATTGGCGCGTTTGTTAACCCACCGTTAACCACTGGGGCTCAAAATAGGGCGTCGCATTTGCCGAAAGGGGTCTCCGTCATGGCATTGCCGGATGTCATCATCGTGCTTGCCGCCGCCTCCGTCACCGCGCTGGCCGCTCTTTGGTGGCTCGGCTCGCCTGCGGGGCGACCGGCGGCGGCACCCCCCGGCATCGACGACATGAGCCTGCTGTTCGAAGAGGGGCAGTTGGTTCATGGCTCCGACAATGCGCTGACCCGCTTTGCCCTCGCCCCCGGCTACCACCAGTGGGAGGATATTCGCGATGCGCTGCTGTCACGGTTTCCCGAATTCCCCCGCACGCCCCGGCATGGGGCCAACGGCAAGCTGACCCTCAGGGCAGAGGATGGCGACAGCCCGTCGGAGCTGCGCATCACTTGGCGCGACGCGCTCTGCTGGCTGCACCTGCCCCAAACCCGCGCGACCGAAGAGATCACGGAAGAGACGTTTCAGAAACTCGCCGCCCTGCGCCGCGCCAGCGAAACCAGCCCGAACCCCGTGTGGCAGACCGACGCGGGCGGGCGGATCATCTGGCACAACCGGGCCTATGGGGCCCTGAAGCGCAAGGCCCAACCTGACCCGGACTGTGGCGGCGCCGCCTTGTTCAGCACCCCCTCGCCCGACCATCCCAACCGCGTCTGCTTGCGGCGTAGCGATGGGGAAAAGCCCGATTGGTACGCGCTCACCACCACGACCGAGGATAATGTGCAGGTCTACCACGCCACCTGCATCAACGCCGTGGTCGCCGCCGAAGAGGCGCAGCGCAACTTTGTCCAAACCCTCGCCAAAACCTTTGCGCATTTGTCCATCGGGCTCGCGATTTTTGACCGCAACGGGCAATTGGCCCTGTTCAACCCCGCGCTGGTCGACCTGACCGATCTGCCTGCCCCCTTTCTCAGCGCCCGGCCTACGATGGTCTCTTTCTTTGACCAATTGCGCGAAAGCCGCCGCATGCCGGAGCCGAAGAATTACAAGAATTGGCGTCACGAAATCGCCGAAGTTATCGCCGCCGCAACCGATGGCCGCTATCAAGAGACTTGGTCGCTGGAGAACGGCCAGACCTACAGCATCCGGGGCCGGCCCCACCCCGATGGCGCCACCGCTTTTCTGATCGAAGACATCACCGCCGAGGTGACCCTAACCCGCAATTTCCGGGCCGAACTTGAACAGAGCCAAAGCCTGCTCGACACGCTCGAAGATGGTTTCGCCGTCTTCTCCCCCTCCGGCGTGCTGACCTTCTGCAACGCCGCCTATCGCGACCGGTGGAAACAAGACCCGGACAAAAGCTTTGCCGAAATCACCGTCAACGATACGATCCGGGTCTGGCAGGAAATGTCGGCGGCCAATCCGCTCTGGCCCGATGTTGTGGAATTCGTCATGGGCAGGGGCGACCGCGCGGGCTGGAACATGCCCATCTACCCGCATCAGGGCGCGCCGCTTTCTTGCGAGGTCTCGGCCATCGCATCCGGTGCCACGCTCATACGCTTTCGCCCGATCCCCGTCGGCGCGGGCCGGTCGGAGCCTTCCAACGCCCCTTCGGCGGGCGACCGGCGGCAACCCTCCAACTAGGTCGCTCCCAGCCGCTTTAATCTTGCGGCTGCGCGTCGGGACGCTAAGCATGGGGCATGTCCGACGATACCCTTTCCTTCCTGCTCAGCGGCCCCGATGACACCGCTGGGCGCGCCCGGCAACTGGCCCGGCGCCTGTCTCCCGGCGATGTCATCCTGCTTAGCGGCGATGTCGGCGCGGGCAAGACCCATTTCGCCCGCGCGCTGATCACCGAATTGCTCGACCACCCCGAGGATATCCCCTCGCCCACCTTCACCTTGGTGCAGACCTATGACACGGCAAGCAGCGCGATCTGGCACGCCGATCTCTACCGGCTGACTTCCACCCATGAGATTGAAGAGCTCGGGCTGATCGACGCCTTTCACGATGCGATCTGTTTGGTGGAATGGCCGGATCGGCTGGGCCCGCTCGCCCCAGCCGATGCCCTAGAGATCAGCCTTAGCCCCGGCACCGAAGAAGACAGCCGCAGGCTGACCGCAGAATGGTCCGGCGGCGATTGGGCCGAGAAGCTGGCGGCGTGGCGCAAATGACCGAACGCGCCGCATTGATCAAAGGTTTTTTGCAAACCGCGGGCTGGGCCGAAGCCTCCCGCAAGCTGCTGGCAGGCGATGCCTCTAACCGGCGCTATGACCGGCTGCGCAAAGCCGAGGGAGATCGCGCCATCCTGATGGACGCCCCACCGGAACGCGGTGAAGACGTGCGACCCTTCCGTCATGTCGCCGCGCATCTGGCGGGCTGTGGCCTCAGCGCGCCCGAGATTTACCATGCGGACAATGACAATGGTCTGCTGCTGATCGAAGACCTTGGCGATGACCTCTTTGCGCGGCTCATGGCGGCGGATCCGGCTCGGGAACTCCCCCTCTACCGCGCGGCTGCTGACGTATTGGTCAAACTGCACGCCGCCCCCCTGCCGGATCTTCCGATTTGCGATGCCGATTGGCTGGCTGATATGGCCTCCCCCGCCTTCGACTTTTACGCGCCCACAGGCGGGCAGAGCGCAAACGCCGCTTTCGCGCAAGTTTTCCGCCCCCTCGCCGCAGCGTTAGATGACAGCCTAAAGGTCGTGATACTGCGCGATTATCACGCCGAGAACCTGCTTTGGCTGCCAGAGCGCGAAGGGGCGGCGCGGGTCGGTTTGCTGGATTTTCAAGACGCGCTGCTGGGCCACCCGGCCTATGATCTCGTCTCGATCCTGCAAGACGCCCGCCGCGATGTGCCCCGGGCGGTGGAGGCGCAGATCATTGATGATTACCTTGCCCAAACCGGACAGGCGGAAACCCCCTTCCGCCGCGCCTATGCACTGCTTGGCGCCCAGCGCAATCTGCGCATCTTGGGGATCTTTGCGCGCCTCTGTCTGCGCGACGGCAAACCGCATTACGTCGATCTGATCCCCCGCGTCTGGCAGCATCTGCAACATAACCTGCGCCATCCCGCGCTTGCCGATGTGGCAGAGGCAATCGCAAGCGTGCTGCCCCCGCCGACCCCCGAATTTCTGGAGCAACTGAAAAGCCAATGCGCGACAATCCCGACGCCATCATGATGTTCGCGGCCGGGTTCGGCACGCGTATGAAACATCTCACCCAGAACCAACCGAAGCCCATGGTGCCAGTCGCGGGCCGCCCGTTGATTGACCATGCGCTCGACCTTGCCCGCGGGTTATCCCCTGCGCGGATCGTGGCAAACCTGCATTACCTCCCCGACCAGCTGGAGGCACATCTGAAAGCGCAGGATGTGCAAACGGTGATCGAAACGCCCCAGATCCTCGACACCGGCGGCGGGCTGCGCAACGCGTTGCCGCTGTTGGGCGCGGGGCCCGTTTTCACCATGAACAGTGACGCAATTTGGGCCGGGGCGAACCCGCTCGAAATGCTCCGCGACGCATGGGATCCGGCGCGGATGGACGCGCTTTTGATGACCGTGCCGTTGGGAAACACCCTTGGCCATGGCGGCACGGGCGACTTTACCCGCGCCGCGGATGGCCGCCTGCAACGGGGGCCGGGCGAGGTCTATGGCGGGGTGCAGATCATCAAGACCGACCTGTTGGCCGATATCGAAGCCAAGGCATTCTCGCTCAACCTGTTGTGGGACATGATGCTGGCACGCGGGACGCTGTTTGGCCTGCCCTATAGCGGGCGCTGGTGCGATGTGGGGCACCCGGGCGGCATCCCCCTTGCCGAAAGCCTTTTGGCAGGTGCCAATGTTTGAGCCGCAGGACAGCCCCCGGGTCTTTGGCCTTGCTCCCGGCGTAGATTTCCCGCGCGGATTGGTGCGCGGGCTGTGCGACCGGTTGGAGAATGGCCCGCCCGAGGCGATGGCCCGTGTCGAGTTGCTGGTGAACACCAACCGCATGGCGCGTCGGCTGCGCCATGATTTCGACGCGGGCCCGGCAGGATTTCTACCGCGCATTCGGCTGATCACCGACCTTGATGCATTGGCCCCCGGCATCGCGCTGCCCGCCCCGACACCGCCGCTGCAACGGCGGCTGGAACTCATTCAACTGGTGTCCCGCCTGCTGGATGCCGCACCCGATCTGGCGCCGCGCGCCTCGCTTTATGCGCTGTCGGACAGTCTGGCGGGGCTGATCGACGAAATGCAGGGCGAAGGCGTCTCGCCCGAGACGGTGGCCGGGCTGGACGTTGGCAACCTCTCGGCCCATTGGGAGCGGGCGCAGCGGTTCCTCGCCATCGCGCATGACTATCTGGGCCAAACCACCACCCACCCGGATGCCGAGGCACGGCGACGGCAGCTGGTCGCCCGGATCATCGCCCGCTGGCAAGACGCGCCACCGCAGCACCCGGTGATCCTTGCCGGGTCCACCGGGTCGCGCGGGACAACCGCGCTGTTGATGGAGGCCGTGGCCCGCCTGCCGCAAGGCGCGATCATCCTGCCGGGATTCGATTTCGAGATGCCAACCGCCGTTTGGAACGAGTTGGACCAAGCGCTTCTGGCCGAGGATCACCCGCAATACCGCTTCCGCAAGCTGATGAATATGCTCGGCGTGGCGCGTGGCGCGGTCGCGCCGTGGTGCGAGATGCCCCCGGTATCGACCGCCCGCAACAAGCTGGTGTCGCTCTCGCTTAGACCTGCGCCCGTCACCCATGCTTGGCTGAACGAAGGGCCGAAGCTGGAAGACCTGCAAGATGCCACCGCTGACATTACCCTGATCGAAGCGCCCACCCCGCGGGTTGAGGCGTTGGCCATCGCGCTGCGCCTGCGCCAAGCTGCCGAGGATGGCGTGAAAGCCGCCTTGATCACCCCCGACCGGATGCTCACCCGGCAGGTCACCGCAGCGCTCGACCGGTGGGGCATTCTGCCCGACGACAGCGCCGGGATGCCGCTGCAACTCTCCCCGCCGGGGCGGTTCTTGCGCCATGTGGCGGCGCTGTTTGTCCGGAAACTGGATGCCGAAGCGCTGCTGACCTTGCTGAAACACCCGCTAACACACAGCGGCGCGGGGCGGAATTTCCACCAGCTCTATACCCAGCGCTTGGAGGCTGAGATCCGCCGCCACGGGCTGCCCTACCCCGACGCCGAAGGCTTGGCCGAGATTGCAGAGCGCGCCGCGAAACGGATGGAAGACCCCAGCGGGTTCCGCGATTGGGTCGCTTGGCTGGGCGAGGTTTTCCCCGGCCATGACACCCCCGGAGAGCGGCCCCTGCCCGAATGCGTCGCCGCGCATCTGGCGCTGGCCGAAAGGATCGCCGCCGGGCAATCCGCCGATCCCGACCACCTGCTTTGGCAGCAAGGCGCGGGCATCGCGGCCGAGGCGGTGATGGCGAACCTCACGGAACATGCAGCCCACGGCGGGGCGATGAACGCCGCCGATTATTCTGATCTCTTGGGCGCGCTCTTGGCCCAAGAAGAGGTGCGCGAGGCCGATACCCCCCATCCCGACATTATGATCTGGGGCACGATGGAGGCGCGGGTGCAGGGGGCCGAGTTGGTCATCCTTGGCGGTTTGAACGAAGGCACATGGCCCGAAGCGCCGCCGCCCGATCCATGGCTCAACCGTCAAATGCGCGAGAAGGCCGGGCTGCTGCTGCCCGAACGGCGCATCGGCCTGTCGGCACATGACTATCAACAGGCCATCGCCAGCCCCGAGGTTTGGATCACCCGCGCGATCCGCTCGGACGAGGCCGAGATGGTGCCATCACGCTGGCTGAACCGCTTGGGCAACCTGCTGGGCGGCTTGAGCGACACCGGCGGGCCGGAGGCGTGGAAGGCCATGCAGCAGCGCGGCAACCGCTGGCTGGATCAGGTGCGCGCCTTGGAAGCGGTGGAGCGCACCGCCCCGGCCACGCGCCCCTCGCCCCGCCCACCGCGCGCGGCGCGCCCCCGCAAGCTGTCGGTGACCGAGATCAAGACGCTGATCCGCGATCCTTACGCGATCTATGCCAAACACAGCCTGAAACTGCGCCCGATCAACCCGCTGGTGCAATCGCCCGACGCGCCGGTGCGCGGCATCGTCCTGCACCGCATCATGGAAGATTTCGTCAAACTCGTGGCCCGCGATCCTGCGCGCCTGACCCGCGACACGCTGATGCAAGTGGCCGCCGAGGTGCTGGAGGAAGAAGCCCCCTGGCCCGCCGCCCGCGCCATGTGGCTGGCCCGTATCGACCGGATCGCGGATTGGTTCATCGCCCGCGAAAGCCAACGCGCCGAGTTCTCCAGCCCCGTCGCTTTTGAACAGGGCGCGCGGGGCAGCTACACCTTTGCCGACCTCGGCTTTACCCTCAGCGGCTTTGCCGACCGGATCGACCAGACCGATAACGGCGATGTGCTGATCTACGACTACAAAACCGGCACGCCGCCCGGCAAAAAGGAGCAGCGGCTGTTTGACAAACAACTCTTGATTGAAGCGGCGATGGTCGAACGGGGCGGTTTTCCCGAGGTGGGCGTGGCCCATGTGGCCCATGCCGCCTTTATCGGTCTAGGGTCGAAACCCGTCGAGGTCCCCGCCCCGCTGGAGGAGGAAAACCCGCAAGAGGTGCTGGCCGGTCTGCACGCGCTGCTCTCGCGCTACCTCGATGAGGGGCAGGGCTTTACCGCGCGGCGGATGGTACAAAGCGATGCCTTTGCCGGAAACTTTGACCAACTGGCGCGGTTCGGGGAGTGGGATGGCACCAGCTCTGCCCGCCCGGAGGATCTGGAATGATGCGTGATTTCAACGATGCCACCCGCGCCCAGATCGAAGCGGCGCGGCCCGATGCCTCCACTTGGCTGACCGCGAATGCGGGCTCTGGCAAGACCCGCGTGCTGACCGACCGCGTGGCGCGGCTGCTGCTCGACGACGTGGAGCCGCAGCACATCCTTTGCCTGACCTATACCAAAGCCGCTGCCTCGGAGATGCAGAACCGCCTGTTCAAACGCTTGGGCGAATGGGCGATGCTGAAAGACGCGGCACTGCGCAGCGCCTTGGCCGATCTTGGCGTTCAGGGCGAATTGACGCCCGAGCAACTGCGCAATGCCCGCACCCTTTTTGCCCGCGCGATCGAGACGCCCGGCGGGCTGAAAATTCAGACCATCCACTCTTTCTGCGCGGCCCTTCTGCGCCGCTTCCCGCTAGAGGCACAGGTCAGCCCGCAATTCACCGAGATCGAAGACCGCGCCGCCGATCTGCTGCGGGCCGAGATTGTCGATGAGATGGCCGAAGGCGAAGACGCCCCGCTGGTCGCCGAGATCGCGCGGCACTACACGGGCGAAGATTTCGCCAGCCTCACCCGCAGCATCGTGGGCCAACGCGATGCCTTCAGCACCCCCCGCTCTTGGCCCGAGATCCTAGCGCTTTTCGCCCAGCCCGAAGACCTCACCGAAGACAAGATCGCGGCCTCGGTCTTCCTCGGCAGCGAAGCGGCGATGATGGCCGAGATCATCCCCCATCTGCTGGCGAAAGGCGGCAATGACGGCAAGGCGGGCGCGGCGCTGCAAGAGATTGACCGCTATGATCTGTCCGCCCTGCCCCAGCTTGAAAACATCCTCCTGACCGGCAGCGGCGCCAAGGCGCCCTTTACCGCCAAGATCGGCAGTTTCCCGACCAAGCCGACGCAAAAGGTCATTGCCGAACAGATGCCGAAGCTTGAGCAATTGATGCAGCGCGTCGAAGATGCCCGCGAAGCGCGGCTGGCGCTGAAGGCGGCGCGCAAATCCTATGTGCTCCACCGTTTCGCGGCCCGTTTTCTGGAACGCTACGCAGACGAGAAGCAAAAGCGCGGCTGGCTCGACTTTGACGATCTGATCCTCAAAGCCCGCGCCTTGCTGACCGACAAGGCCGTGGCCGCTTGGGTGCTGTTCCGCATCGACGGCGGCATCGACCATATCCTTGTCGACGAGGCGCAGGACACCTCGCCCCGGCAATGGGACGTGATCGAACGGCTGACAGATGAATTTTACTCCGGCGCCGGGGCGCGGAATGAGGTGGATCGCACGCTCTTCGTCGTGGGCGACAAGAAGCAGTCGATCTACTCTTTTCAAGGCGCGGACCCTGAAGAGCTGGACCGCAAAGGCACGACATTCGAACAAAAGATCGGTGAGGCCGGGCAGTTCTTCCAGCGCCGCAGTCTTGCCTATTCCTTCCGCTCCTCTTCGGCGATTTTGCAAGCGGTCGATGGGGTTTTCGACCCCGCGATCCAGATCGGTTTCGCCAATGACGGCCATATGGCCTTCAAAGATCGCCTGCCCGGCCGCGTCGATCTTTGGCCCTTCATCGAAAAGGCGGGCCCTGACGAGGAAGGCGATTGGACCGACCCCGTCGACCGGCGCAGCGCGCGGCATCACACGGTGCAACTGGCCGAACGCATCGCGCGGCGCATCAAGGAGCTGACGACCGAGGAGCATTACCTCCCCGACGACAGCAAGGGCGGCTTGGCACGGCGGCGCATCCAACCGGGGGATTTTCTGATCCTCGTGCAGCGCCGCTCGGCCCTGTTTTCCGAGATCATCCGCGCCTGCAAGGCGGCGGAACTGCCCATCGCCGGGGCCGACAGGCTCAAGGTCGGGGCCGAACTGGCGGTGCGCGATCTGGCGGCGATCCTGTCGTTCCTTGCGACGCCGGACGACGACCTATCGCTTGCTACCGCGCTGAAATCGCCGCTTTTCGGCTGGTCGGAACAAGAGCTTTTCTCCCTCGCCCATTACCGCAAAGAGGATCACCTCTGGCAAGCCCTGCGCAACCAGACCGAGGCCCACGCTGCCACCCTCGCCGTGCTGCGCGACCTGCGCGGGCAGGTCGATTACCTGCGCCCCTACGATCTGATCGAACGCATTCTCACCCGCCACGATGGGCGCCGCAAACTGCTCGCGCGGCTGGGGCCAGAGGCCGAGGATGGGATCAACGCGATGCTGAGCCAAGCGCTGTCTTACGAGCGCGGCACGGTGCCCAGCCTGACCGGGTTCCTGCAATGGATGCAGACCGATGATCTGGAAATCAAACGTCAGATCGACAGCGCGTCGAACCAGATCCGGGTGATGACGGTGCATGGCGCCAAGGGTCTGGAAGCGCCGATCGTGATCCTGCCCGACACCGGGCGGCGCGATGTGACGATCAAGGATGAGATCATCACCGTTGACGGCACCCCCGTTTGGAAAGCCCCGGCGGATGACATGCCCCAGCCCATGCGCGCGCGGCTGGACGAGATGAAAAAGGCCGCGCTACAAGAACGGCTTCGGCTGTTCTATGTCGCCATGACACGGGCCGAGAAATGGCTGATCGTGGCCGCGGCGGGAGAATTGTCGAAAGATGAATCCTCTTGGTATCAAATCACCGCGTCCGCTCTGGCCCGGCTCCGCGCCGAGCCTTTGGGCGACGATGGCACGCTGCGCTATCAACAGGGCGATTGGGATGCGCTCGACATCATAGAGACGCCTGAGAAAACCGTCACAACGCACAGGTTAGACCCTGTTTTCACCCGCTCCGCCCCCTCCCCCAAGGGAGAGGATAAGACCCTGTCGCCCTCGGATCTCGGCGGGGCCAAGGCGCTTGCCGGTGAAGCCGGGCTCGATATGGACACTGCGCTGAGCTATGGCACGCTGGTCCATGAGCTGCTGGAACATCTGCCGCTGATGGGCGCGGATGCCCGGGAGATCTTTCTTGAGCGGTTGGCCCGCACACACCCCGCCGAGATGATCGCCCGCGCGGAAGATGAGGCGGAAGCAGTGCTGAACACCCCTGCCCTCGCCCCGCTGTTTGCCGAGACAACCCTCGCCGAAGTGCCCGTGACCGGTAGCCTTGGAGACCAGCGCCTGCATGGCACGATCGACCGTTTGGTGATCGCCGAGGATCGCATCCTTGCTGTCGATTTCAAGACCAACCGCGTGGTCCCCGGCTCGGCTGACGCCTCCCCCGACGGGCTGCTGCGCCAGATGGGGGCCTATGCTCATATGCTGCGCCAGATCTACCCGGAACGGCGGATCGAGACGGCTATTCTATGGACTGCCACCCCCGCGCTTATGGTGTTACCCAACGATATCGTGACAAATGCCCTGCGCGCCCTGCCATATCTTGACGCCACTGCCGCGCATTCATAGGTTCAGGCCTCAACCCATTCCTGTCAGGAGAGCATCATGGCAACCGTCGCAGTCACCGACGACACTTTCGACGCCGAAGTCAAAAATTCGGACATTCCGGTTCTGGTCGATTTCTGGGCCGAATGGTGCGGCCCGTGCAAGCAGATTGGCCCTTCGCTGGAAGAGCTGTCGGATGAGATGAACGGTCGCGTGAAGATCGTCAAAGTCAACGTCGACGAGAACCCGAACTCGCCCGCCCAAGTCGGCGTGCGCGGTATCCCGGCGCTGTTCATCTTCAAGGACGGGCAGGTCGTGTCCAACCTCGCCGGTGCGCGCCCGAAGGCGGCCCTGCAAAGCTGGATCGAAGAATCCATTTAAGGCCAACGCCTTAGGCATTGAGTTACGAAAACGGGCGTCCTTCGGGGCGCCCTTTTCATTGGGGCAAAGCCGCTGGCCACTTCACCGCAAGCCTGCCCCCGCATCACGAGCGGCAGCCCTGCCCCACCCGCAACCGGCGCTGCCCTTGTCCTGCCCTGCCACGGGGGCCATATAGAGCGCCAAGCGACAGGAGGCCCCATGGCACAGAACGACGATTTCCCCGGTTGGCACGGGACCACGATCATTGGCGTCAAAAAAGGCGGCGAAGTGGTGATTGCCGGTGACGGACAGGTCAGCCTTGGCCAAACCGTGATCAAAGGCACCGCGCGCAAGGTGCGCAAGCTCAGCCCCGGCGGCTATGACGTGGTGGCGGGGTTTGCGGGCTCCACCGCGGATGCCTTCACCCTACTGGAACGACTTGAGGCCAAATTGGAAGCGACACCGGGTCAATTGGCCCGTGCCAGTGTCGAATTGGCCAAGGACTGGCGCACAGATAAATACCTGCAAAAACTCGAAGCGATGCTGATCGTGACCGACGGCAAAGACCTGCTGGTCATCACCGGCGCGGGCGATGTGCTGGAGCCGGAGCATGAGGTCGCCGCCATCGGATCGGGCGGGAACTATGCCCTCGCCGCCGCGCGCGGCATGATGGACAGCGACCGGGACGCCGAAACCATCGCCCGTGACGCCATGGCGATCGCCGCCGACATCTGCGTCTACACCAACGGCAAACTCACCGTGGAGAAAATCACCGCATGACCGACCTGACCCCCCGCGAGATCGTATCCGAACTGGACCGCTATATCATCGGCCAGAACGACGCCAAACGCGCCGTGGCCGTGGCCCTGCGCAACCGCTGGCGCCGCAAGCAATTGAGCGATGACCTGCGCGACGAAGTCTACCCGAAGAACATCCTGATGATCGGCCCCACCGGTGTCGGCAAGACTGAGATCAGCCGCCGCTTGGCGAAGCTCGCCCGCGCGCCCTTTATCAAAATCGAAGCGACAAAGTTCACCGAAGTCGGCTATGTCGGCCGCGACGTAGAACAGATCATCCGCGATCTGGTGGACAGCTCCATCGCCATGACCCGCGAGTTCATGCGCGAAGACGTTAAAGCCAAGGCCGAACAGGCCGCCGAGGACCGTGTCATCGACGCCATCGCCGGCACCGATGCCCGCGACGGCACGCGCGAGATGTTCCGCAAGAAACTACGCGCAGGTGAGCTTGACGACACGATGATCGAGCTTGAGGTCGCCGATACCTCCAGCCCCTTCCCAATGATGGACATTCCCGGCCAGCAAGGCATGGGGATGATGAATCTCGGCGATATTTTCGGCAAAGCCATGGGCGGCCGCACCACCAAGAAACGCATGGCCGTGGCCGATAGCTATGACGTGCTGGTGGGCGAAGAGGCCGACAAGCTGCTCGACGACGAAGCCGTGAACCGCGCCGCCATTGAAGCGGTCGAGCAGAACGGCATCGTTTTCCTAGATGAGATCGACAAGGTCTGCGCCCGTTCCGATGCGCGCGGTGGAGACGTTTCCCGCGAAGGGGTGCAGCGCGACCTGCTGCCGCTGATCGAAGGCACTGTGGTCTCGACGAAATATGGCCCGGTGAAGACCGACCATATCCTCTTCATCGCCTCGGGCGCGTTCCATATCGCCAAGCCTTCGGACCTTTTGCCCGAATTGCAGGGCCGTCTGCCGATCCGCGTCGAACTGCGGGCGCTGACCGAAGATGATTTCGTCCGTATCCTGACCGAGACCGACAATGCGCTGACCCGGCAGTACACCGCCCTGATGGGGACCGAGGAACTGACCGTGACCTTCACCGAAGAGGGCATCGCGGCACTGGCCAAGATCGCGGCAGAGGTTAACACCTCGGTCGAGAACATCGGCGCGCGGCGGCTTTATACGGTGATGGAACGGGTCTTCGAAGAAGTCTCCTTCGACGCGCCCGACCGCTCGGGGCAAGAGATCACCGTCGATGCCGATTTCGTTGAAAAGAACCTTGGCGAATTGACCCGCTCCACCGATCTCAGCCGCTACGTTCTTTAGGGCTTTCCTTTCCTCCATGCCCCGGCGATGAAAGGGGCATGGAATACCTCTCGTTTCTGCGGCGCAACTGGCTGTTTCTACTCGCCGGTTTCCTGCTGACCTTCACCTCGTCCTACGGGCAAACCTATTTCATTTCGCTCTTTGCGGGGGCGGTGAAGGGCGACTTTGGCCTGAGTGACGGCCAATGGGGCGGCATCTATACCATCGGCACGACGTTGTCGGCCATCACCATGGTCTGGGCCGGGGTGCTGACAGACCGTTTTCGCGTGCGAGTGCTGGCCTTTGGCGTGATGTTGGCGCTGGCGGGGGCCTGTTTGGCGATGGCGGCGGTGCCGAATTGGATCGCGCTGATCTTTGTCATCTACGCCTTGCGGCTGACCGGGCAGGGGATGATGTCTCAGCTTGGGCAGGTCGCCATGGTGCGCTGGTTCGAAGCCTCACGCGGCAAAGCGCTTTCGCTCTCTTCGATGGGTTTCGCTGCCGGTCAGGCATTTCTGCCGGTGATTTTCGTGGCGCTTTTCGCCAGCTTCCACTGGCGCAGCCTTTGGGTGCTGGCCGCCGTGCTGGTGCTGCTGACAATCCCGGTGATCCTGATGCTGCTGCGGCAAGAGCGCACCCCGCAAAGCATGGCCGATCAGGCGCAGCGCGCGGGTATGAAAGGGCGGCATTGGACCCGGGCCGAGATGTTCCGCTCGGGTCTCTTCTGGATGATTATCCCGCTGGCCATCGGCCCCGCCGCATGGGGCACGGCCCTGTTCTTTCAGCAGGTGCATCTGACCCAAGTCAAGGGATGGGCCTTGGTCGAATTCGTGGCTTTGATGCCGGTCTATACGATCTCGGCAGTGGCCTCGACCTTCCTCTCGGGCTGGGCGATCGACCGTTTCGGCGTCAGCCGCGTTGTGCCGGTGATGATGCTGCCCTTTGCCTTGTCATTCGCAGTGCTGGCCTATGCCGACACGCTCTGGGTGGCCGGGATCGGCTTGCTGATTTTCGGCATGGGGCAGGGGATGCAATCCACCGCGCCGGCGGCCTTCTGGGCGGAGTATTTCGGCACCCGCCATGTCGGGTCTATCAAGGCGGTGGCGGCGGCGCTGATGGTCTTTGGTTCGGCCATCGGGCCGGGGGTGACGGGGCTGTTCATCGACCTCGGCGTCGATTTCCCGCAGCAGATGCTGCCCATCGCGCTTTATTATCTGATTGCCGCAGGCTTGGCCGAATGGGCGATTTCGCGCTACAAACCGCTGCTGCGCGGCTAACGGTTGCGCCGCAGGTAGACGTAATAGGCCCCGCCGCCGCCGTGGCTGACATGGGCCTGTGCGACCTGTAGCACGAGACTGCTGAGCGGTGGCATCGACAGCCACTGGGGCACCTGATGGCGCAGCACGCCATCACGCACGGGGATCGGGCCACCGTCATCGCGCCGCTTGCCCTTACCGGTGATCACCAGCACCAGCCGTTTGCCCCGGGCATGAGCATCCATGATGAAACCATTGAGCGCCGGATGCGCCCGGTCAAGGGTCATGCCATGCAGGTCGATCCGGCCTTCGGGGCGCAGCTTGCCGCGTTTGAGCTTGCCGTAAGCCTTGTGGTCCATCTGAACTGGTGCGGCTTTCATCTGCTCGGCCAACGTCGGGCGCAGGTCATTGCTGCGCTTTTTCATGTTGGGCTGCGGCTTGTTGCCCTGCAGGGCGATCTTGGCGCGCCGAACCTGCGGCGGGGCAGGGGCGGGGGCGTCGATCTCAGGCGTAAACAGCTTGTTCAGCTCCAGCTTCTCGGTCCGCTCGGTCACCCGGCGCCAAAGTTCGAGATCGTCTTCGTTCAAGCGGCGCCGTTTCATATCGCGCTCTCCGGCAGGAAAGCATAGGCGCGTTGGATGGGCATCAAGACCATCATCCGCCCCGGATCACGCAGACGGCCCGCCGCGCGGCCCGCTTTGTCACCGGTGCCAAAGAATACATCCGCACGCTGCGCGCCCTTGATGGCCGAGCCTGTATCCTGCGCGACCATCAGACGGCGCAGAGGCTCCTTCCCGTCCTTCTCGATCCAGACCGGCGCGCCGAGCGGCACATGCGACGGGTCAACCGCGATGCTGCGCATGGCAGTGATGGACCGGTTCATCGCCCCCAGCGGCCCCTTATCGGCGGGCACGCGACTGACTTCGCGGAAGAAGACGTAAGACGGGTTATGGTAGAGCAATTCGCGGCCATCTTCGGGGTTGCGGCGCACCCAATTCTTGATGACATCGGCGCTGACCTGATGCGCCTCATAGACCCCGCGCCGCACCAATTCGACCCCGACCGAGCGGTAGTCATGGCCATTCGCGCCGCGGTAGCCCACCCGTAGATAGCTGCCATCGGGCAGGCGAATGCGGCCAGAGCCCTGAATTTGCAGAAAGAACAGCTCAACCGGGTCATCGACCCAAGCGATCTCAAGCCCGCGGTCGCGCATCACGTCGCCATCCAGGATCTCGCGTCTGGTGAGCCAGGGGCGGATCTGCTCGGCCTCGGGGGGCATGGCGTAGATGGGATATTGAAACCGGGCAGAGGGGTAGAGATCGCCGTCCAATTCAGGCTCGAAATACCCGGTGAAAAGCGCGTCTTTGCCATCTTCCATCAGAACGGGGCGAAAGAACAATTCGAAAAACTGCCGCGCGTCGGGGCCATCCTTTGCCAGCTTGCAGAGCGCGCGCCAATCGACATCTTTCATGTCGCCGCAGGTGCTGGTGAAAACCTCGAAGGCTGCGGCGTGGTCATCTTCGGCCCAGCCGTCGAGCTGGTCGAAGTCCATGACGGTATAATGCACCTCTGCTGCGGACGGCGTGTTCATCGACACACCGCCCAACAGCGCAAGAGCGCCAAGCGCACGCGCTACCCGTCTGTAGAAACCAACAGCCAATTCGGATCGTCCGAGCCCATGACACGGGCGAAGACCCATGTATCTTTTTGGCGTTTGATTTCGGTGCTGCTGCCCTCGACAATCTCGCCCTCGCGGTTGCGAACCTCCGAGGTCAGCTCGCCGACGAAGCGGATGGTGAGTTCGGCTTCTTTCGTGGTCTCGTCCATCTTGGCGTCGATCAGTTCCATCTCGCGCACGCCGATGAAAGTCGCCTCAATCGTCAGACCTTGGTCCTCCCGCGCGGCGACGCCGTCAACAAAGCTTTCATAAACGTCATCGGCCAAAAACGGCTGAATTTCCGCCAGATCGCCCCGCTCATAGCCCATGACGATCATCTCATAAGCGCCGCGCGCGCCTTGCAGGAAATCGCTAACGCCAAAGGACGGCTCGACCCGCTTCATCTCGGCCAAGGCCTTGCCCGAAGGGCTGTCTTCGGGAACGTGGTCGGTGATATCGAGATCCGGGCCACCTTCGATCACTTCAAACGCGGGGCCGCTGCGGGCGGTTGGCGTTTGATCGGTCACCGGGGGCTTTTCAAAACCCTCACGCGTGCCAAGCACGTTTTTCAGCCGCAGGATCAGGAATACGGCGATACCGGCAAGCACCAGAAGCTGTATCAGGGGAGAATTCATCGAAACCTCATTCAGGGGTGGCATGGAAACATGCGAGTTAAGCTCTTATGTAGGTGTTCGACCGGGGCAAGTCCACTCTGCCCCCAGCGAAAGGACCCCGCCACATGTGGCTATTGATCGCATTTATCGCCGTGCCTCTGATCGAGATCACGCTTTTCATCCAAGTCGGTGGCGCCATCGGCCTTGGCTGGACGCTGGCCGTGGTGGTTTTGACCGCCCTTTTGGGCACATGGTTGGTGCGGTCTCAGGGCGCGCTTGCGCTTGGCCAATTGCGCAGTTCCTTCAATGACTTGCGCGACCCGACCGAGCCTTTGGTGCATGGCGCGATGATCCTGTTTTCCGGCGCGCTGCTGCTGACGCCGGGGTTCTTTACCGATGCCGTCGGCTTTGCCTTTCTGGTGCCGCGCTTTCGCGCCGCCGCCTATCGCGCGATCCGCGACCGGGTGAAGGTCCAAAGCTTTGGCACCCCCGGGGGCATGGGGCCGCGGCCCGGGCCGCAACGCCGCGGCGATCCGCGCGGTGATGTGATCGACGGGGATTTTCACGAAATTCCCGAACAGCCGCGCCAGACCAAGGGCCCCTCGGGCTGGACTAAGGATTGAGCGGCCCGTGCCGACCTGTTAAGTCCGGGTAGATTTAAGAAATTCACCACAACAGGACACAGAAAATGGCAGAAAACGAAACCGCACAACCCAAGCAACCGCAGATGCGCGTGCTGGGCCAGTTCATCCGCGACATGTCGTTAGAGAACATCATGGCGCAAAAGGGTGCCCCGGCGGATGTGCAGCCCGACGTGCAGGTTCAGGTCAACCTCGACGCGAAAAAGCGTTCCGGCGAGAACCAGTATGAAACCGCGATCAAGCTGAACATTACTTCCAAAGCGAAAGACGGCGACGCGACGCTTTTCGTGCTGGAAATCGACTATGTCGGTATCTTCCAAGTCGAAAACGTACCGGAAGAGCAGATGCACCCCTATCTGCTGATCGAATGCCCGCGCATGATCTTCCCCTTCCTGCGCCGCATCGTCAGCGACGTGACCCGCGACGGTGGCTTCCCGCCGCTGAACCTTGAGAACATCGACTTCCTGTCGCTGTACCGCAACGAAGTGGCACGCCGTCAGGCCGAGAACCCGCCCAAAGCCGACGCCTAAGCGTCAGCCAAGCTGTTTCCACAGCGCGCCGTCGCCCAGTTTGCCGACAAATTCGGCATGGGCGGCGGCTTCGGCCTCTGTCAGTCGCGAGGGCAGGGGCGTGGGCCGCGGTTTCGGGGTCCAGCGCGTCTCTGGCTCGCCCGTCTTGCGCTCCGGCGCCGAAGACAGCGCGAAATCCGGCTGCCGCCCCCCAATCAGTTCCAGATATACTTCAGCCAAAATCTCACTGTCGAGCAGGGCGCCGTGCAGCGTCCGCGAGGTGTTATCAATGCCAAAGCGGCGACAGAGCGCATCAAGCGAAGCGGGCGAGCCCGGAAAGCGTTTGCGCGCGATCTCAAGCGTGTCGAGCGCTTGTTCCCACGGGATCTGCGGCAGGCCCATCCAGCGCAGTTCGGCGTTCAGAAACTTGATGTCGAAGGCCGCATTGTGGATGATCAGCTTTGAATCACCAATAAAATCGAGAAACTGCCGCCCGATCTGCGCGAACTTGGGCTTGTCGCGCAGGAAATCATCGCCCAGTCCGTGCACCTGAAAGGCTTCCTCGGGCATCGAGCGTTCGGGGTTGATGTATTGGTGATAGGTCTCGCCCGTGGCCATGTGGTTCATCAGCTCGACCGCGCCGATCTCGACGATGCGGTCGCCGCTTTCGGGGTCAAAGCCGGTGGTTTCGGTATCGAGCACGATTTCACGCATGGCGCAGTCTTTCCCTGATGTCGCGGATCACCGCCCGCACCTGCGCGCGGGCATGGTCGAGCGTGTCGGTCACTATCACATAGTCCGAGCGGGCGCACTTCTCTTCAGCGGGCATTTGCTTGGCGCGGATGGCGTCGAATTGCGCCTCTGTCATCGTGCCGCGCGCCAGTACGCGCTCGCGCTGCATCTCTGCCGCGATCGTCACGCAGGCCACCGCGTCCATCGCTGCCTCGCCGCCGGTCTCGAACAGCAGCGGGATGTCGAGAACGGCGATGTCGCTATCCGCCTGCGCCAGAAACGTCGCCCGGTCCTCGGCCACCAGTGGATGCACGATGGCCTCAATCCGGGGCAGGGCGGTCGGATCGGCGGCGATGATCTCTTTCAGCGCGGCACGAGAGACGCCACCGCCCTCGATAGCCTGCGAGAAAGCCGCCTGCATCGGCGTCACGGCAGCCCCGCCCGGGGCGTAAAGCCGGTGCACCGCCGCGTCGGCATCCCAAACGGCGCAGCCTTCCTCGGCAAACATCTTGGCCGTGGTCGATTTGCCCATGCCGATGGAGCCGGTGAGCCCGAGGTGAAACATCAGCGCAGCACCGCCGTTCGCGTGGCGCGGTCGACCTCGGGCCGCTGGCCGAACCAACGCTCGAACGCCGGGACCGCCTGATGCAACAACATGCCCAGCCCGTCGACCGTGACGCAGCCCATATTCTCAGCCGTTTCAAGCAGATGGGTGCGCAGCGGGGCGTAAACGAGATCCGTCACCACGGTGCCGGGGCGCAGCCCATCCAGCGGCACCCGCAACGCGCCTTTGCCGATCATGCCAAGCGACGTGGTGTTCACCAACAAACTGGCGTGATCGATCATATTGCCCGCCTGCACCCAATCGACGACTTTGACCCGGCCGCCGAAATCGCACTGCAACTGCTCCGCCCGGACGCGGGTGCGATTTGACAGGCAGATCTCAGGCACACCAGCATCCAAAAGCGACGAGACAACCGCCCGCGCCGCGCCCCCCGCGCCCAAGACCGCCGCCGGTCCGGCCTTCGGATCCCACTCCGGCGCACCGGCTTTGAGGTTTTCGATGAAACCGTAGCCATCCGTATTATCCGCGTGAATTTTGCCATCGGCGCGAAAGATCAACGTATTGGCCGCGCCGATCAGAGTCGCCCGGTCGGTAATGAGATCCGCAATCTCCATCACCGCTTCTTTGTGGGGGATCGTCAGGTTCACCCCGACAAAGCCCGTCTTGGGCAACGTTCTCAGCACCTCTTCCAGATCGTCGGGGGCCACATCAAGCGGCACATAATGCCCGGCGATGCCATAGGTCTCCAGCCAATGGCGATGCAACTGCGGGGATTTGGAATGCGCGATGGGCGATCCGATCACACCGGCGAGGGGGATTTTTGGCAGGCTCATGTCGTGAGGTCTCCGCGCAGCGTCAGGTAATTCAGCAGTTCAAGAAATGGCATACCGAGGACGTGAAAGTAATCCCCCTCGATCTGGGTGAAGAGCCGCACACCTTCCTCTTCCAGCTTGTAGCAGCCCACAGCGTGGCGAATGCTCTCCCAGTTTCGCGCGACGTAGTCTTCTATATAGGCGTCGCTGGCCTCACGCATCCGCAGCCGCACCTGACCGACGTGCCGCCAGAGCGGTTCACCGTCTTCATAAAGCACGGCGGCGGAAAGCAAGGAATGCCGATCCCCGCGCAGCCGGTGAAGCTGCGCAATCGCCTCGTCCTGATCATGCGGCTTGTGCAACATCTCTCCGCGATGTTCCAACACCTGATCGCAGCCCAGAACCAGTGCGCCGGGGTGCCGCTCGCTCACTTTGCGGGCTTTCATCTCGGCCAAGGTATCGGCGATGTCGCGCGGCTTGGCCTCTTCGGCCCGCAGCGCGGCAGTTATCAACTCTTCGTCGATCTTGGCCGGGATCACCTCATGCGGGATCGCGGCCTGCGCCAAGAGCTGCGCCCGGATCTCCGAGCCGGAGGCGAGGATGATTTTCTGCGGCATGTGGATAACCCTGTGATGATCTGGCGCAAATCTTGAGGATTTGTTCTGCGAGATAAAAGTTGACAGCACAAGCCCGCAGATCTCGCCCCGAGTCGCGGTTTTTGTCGCCGATTCCCACCCCGATGAATAGGGATAAACCGCTTGTGCGTATAACCACGAGACTTCACCGGTTATCCCCGCTTTGATACATTTTGTCCCCCGGAAAATACGCCAGCAAGATCCTGAGAAAATTCAACATTCGCGAATCGGGGCCGGTTTATCCACAGGGGGCCGCGAAGTTTGTTCACCTGTTGATAAGCGGCGGTATAAATCAATAATCCACAGGATTCAGACGCCCTACAATCAACTACATCTTTTCTCTTTTCTTATTTATTAAGAAAGAAGCACGCACACCGGAGCCTTCCCATGTTCGATCTTCTCAGCCTCGCTTATCCATGGATCAAAGCGCTCCATATCGTGTCGGTCATCAGTTGGATGGCAGCGCTTTTCTACCTGCCGCGGCTCTTCGTGCATCATGTCGAACAGGCGGGCTCCGCCGGGCGGATGCATGAGACTTTCGCGATGATGGAATTTAAGCTCGCTCAGTTCATCATGCGGCCCGCGATGATGGCGACATGGGTTTTCGGCCTCGCGCTCGTTCTGACGCCCGGAATCGTGGATTGGACGATGATCTGGCCATGGACCAAGGGGGCCAGTGTCATCGCCATGACGGTTTTCCACGTTTGGCTGAAAAAACAGGTCAAATCCGTCGAAAGCGGTGACAGTACCGTCACGGGCCGTCAGTTCCGGCTTTTGAACGAAGTGCCGACGCTGCTGATGATCGTGATCGTCTTCTCGGTGGTCGTGAAATTCTGAGGCAATTGACTCAAGCCGCGCTGCCGCCTATATCTGCGCCACTGTCCCGTCCGGGGCGGTTTCTGCTTGCCACATTCAAATGATCGACCAGCCCGCATTCTGCTGCGGCTGAACAGGAAGCTCCATGACAACCGAAACGCTGAACCTCGCTGATCTCAAGGCGCAGACGCCGAAAAACCTGCTCGCCATGGCCGAAGAGCTGGAGATCGAAAACGCCTCGACCATGCGTAAAGGCGAGATGATGTTCCAGATTCTCCGCGAACGTGCGGATGACGGTTGGGAGATCTCGGGCGACGGTGTGTTGGAGGTGCTGCAAGACGGATTCGGTTTTCTGCGCTCTCCCGAAGCGAACTACCTGCCGGGCCCCGATGACATCTACGTCTCGCCCGACATGATCCGCAAATGGTCGCTGCGCACCGGGGACACTATCGAGGGGCTGATCAAGGCGCCTGACGACACCGAACGCTATTTCGCGCTGACCGAGGTCACCAAAATCAACTTCGAGGCGCCCGAGAAGGCGCGCCACAAGGTCGCCTTCGAAAACCTCACCCCGCTTTACCCCGACGAGCGCCTGACGATGGAGGTCGACGACCCCACGATCAAGGACCGCTCCGCGCGGATCATCGATCTGGTCTCGCCCATCGGTAAGGGCCAACGCTCGCTGATCGTCGCCCCGCCGCGCACCGGTAAGACCGTGCTGCTGCAGAACATCGCTAACAGCATCGAGAAAAACCACCCGGAGTGCTACCTGATCGTCCTGTTGATCGACGAACGGCCCGAGGAAGTCACCGACATGCAGCGGTCGGTGAAAGGGGAGGTCGTCTCCTCCACCTTCGACGAGCCGGCCACGCGCCACGTCGCCGTTTCCGAGATGGTCATCGAAAAGGCCAAGCGCCTGGTCGAGCATAAGCGCGACGTCGTCATCCTGCTCGATTCGATCACCCGTCTGGGCCGCGCCTTCAACACCGTGGTGCCGTCCTCGGGCAAGGTCCTGACCGGTGGTGTCGACGCCAACGCCCTGCAACGCCCGAAGCGTTTTTTCGGTGCCGCGCGGAACATCGAAGAGGGCGGCTCGCTCACCATCATCGCCACCGCGCTGATCGACACCGGCAGCCGCATGGACGAGGTGATCTTTGAAGAGTTCAAAGGCACCGGCAACTCCGAGATCGTGCTGGACCGCAAGATCGCCGACAAACGCGTCTTCCCGGCGATCGACATCCTCAAGTCTGGCACCCGGAAAGAGGACCTGTTGGTCGATAAGGTGGACCTGCAGAAAACCTTTGTCCTGCGCCGCATCCTCAACCCGATGGGCACCACCGATGCTATCGAATTCCTGCTCGGCAAGCTCAAGCAAACCAAGTCGAATTCTGACTTCTTCGACTCCATGAACACCTGAGTTATTTCGTAATAACAATAGGTTAGTGAAATATGGACACGATATTCGCCCAAGCGTCAGCGCCGGGCCGAGCTGGGGTTGCGGTGATCCGCATTTCCGGCCCGCAGGCCTTCGCAATCGCGCAGGAGATTTCCGGAAAACGTCCTGAGGGGCGCGAAAGCGTGTTGCGAAACCTCCGCGGCACGGGTGGAGAGGTTATCGACCAAGCTCTGGTCCTGAGCTTCCCCGGGCCAAATTCCTTCACCGGCGAAGATGTGGTCGAATTTCAACTGCATGGTTCCATCGCCGTGGTCCGGGCGATGCTTTCCCTGCTGTCGACCTTCCCCGAAACTCGGATGGCTGAAGCGGGGGAATTCACCCGTCGTGCGCTAGAGAATGAAAAGCTGGATCTCGCGCAGGTCGAAGGGCTGGCGGATCTCATCGAAGCCGAAACGGAAGCGCAGCGAAAGCAAGCGCTTCGCGTTTTATCGGGCCACCTCGGCGCACGCGTCGAAGATTGGCGGAAAGACTTGATCCGCGCCGCTGCGCTTCTGGAGGCCACGATCGACTTCGCGGACGAAGAAGTGCCCGTCGACGTCACCCCCGAGGTGGAGGCGCTGCTCTCGAAAGTCGGCAAGGAATTGCAAGACGAAGCGGAAGGCACCTATGCCGCTGAACGGGTTCGAAATGGCTTCGAAGTCGCGATCATCGGTGCGCCAAATGCGGGTAAGTCGACGCTTTTGAATGCGCTAGCCGGACGTGACGCTGCGATCACCTCAGAAATCGCAGGCACTACCCGCGATGTCATCGAAGTTCGAATGGACCTCGGCGGGCTGCCGGTCACCCTGTTGGATACGGCGGGTCTGCGTGAGAGCGAAGATAAAGTTGAAGCCATCGGGATCGAGCGCGCAATCGAACGCGCCGGGGTGGCGGATCTGCGGGTGTTCCTCGCGGCGCCGGGTGAGGCCCTGGTGCTTACACCGGAGGAAGAGGATATTGTTCTCCAGCCGAAAGCAGATCTCGTTGGTATTGAGGCGAACGCTATCTCAGGGAAGACCGGGCATGGCGTTTCAGAACTTATTGACCGCATTCAATCTACACTCTCGGAACGCAGTTCGAGCATCGGACTGGCAACCCATGAGCGGCATCGCGTCGCTTTGCAGCAAGCCGTCTCGTGTTTGGCTGAAGTAGATGTTATCCTGACCCGAGGACCTGATTTCTATGATTTGGCCGCTGCGGAGCTTCGGTTCGGGATCCGAGCGCTGGAAACCCTTGTTGGCCGCATAGACGTCGAGAACCTGCTGGGTGAGATTTTCACCAGCTTTTGCGTAGGTAAATGATGGAGTGTTTCACGTGAAACATTTTGATGTGATCGTGATCGGTGGGGGGCACGCGGGCGCCGAAGCAGCGCACGCTTCGGCACGGCTCGGCGCACAAACAGCGCTCGTCACGATGAGCCGCGATGGGATCGGCGTCATGTCCTGTAACCCTGCGATCGGCGGTCTGGGAAAGGGGCATTTGGTCCGAGAGATCGACGCAATGGACGGCGTGATGGGCCGTGTTGCCGATAAAGCTGGTATCCAATTCCGCCTCCTAAACCGTCGAAAAGGCCCCGCGGTTCAGGGCCCTCGCGCTCAGGCTGACCGGAGAATCTACCGGATAGAGATGCTGCGCGAGATTGAGGCTCAAGCTAACCTTGACATCATTGAAGGAGAGGTTACCGACTTCGTGATGGACGGCGAAGTCGTTGCCGGCGTAGTCTTGGCCGACGGAACGAACATCAAGGCGACATCCGTCGTTCTTACGACGGGGACCTTCCTCCGTGGTGTCATTCATATCGGCGATGCATCGCACGAAGGCGGCCGCATGGGGGACAAAGCGTCGGTCAAGCTGGCCGAACGCATTGATTCCTTTAATCTCCCGATGGGCCGGCTAAAGACGGGTACACCGCCCCGACTGGATGGCCGTACGATCAACTGGGATATTTTGGAAGCCCAACCCGGGGACGATGCCCCCGTTCTGTTTTCCTTTCTGTCCGACAAGGTTTCAGCGCCCCAGGTCGTCTGCGGTATTACCCATACGAACGCTATAACTCATCAGATCATCAGAGAGAATCTCGATAGGTCCGCAATGTATGGCGGGCATATCGATGGGGTAGGCCCGCGCTATTGCCCTTCGATCGAAGATAAGGTTGTCCGTTTTGCCGATAAAGACTCGCATCAGGTTTTTCTAGAGCCCGAAGGCACGGATGATCATACGGTCTACCCGAACGGCATTTCGACCTCCCTCCCGGCAGATGTGCAGGAAGCCTATGTCCGGAGCATGGTCGGCCTCGAAAACGCAACTATTCTGCAACCCGGTTACGCCATCGAGTACGACTACGTCGATCCGCGCGCTCTTTCATCAACGCTTGCGGTCCGTACCGTACCCGGCCTCTATCTCGCCGGACAGATTAATGGTACGACGGGCTATGAGGAAGCGACCGCGCAGGGACTGGTAGCAGGCTTGAATGCAGCTCTTAGCGCCCAAGGCCGGGATGCGGTGACATTTACCCGTTCCGAAAGCTATATTGGGGTAATGGTCGATGATCTGACGACCCGGGGCGTTACAGAACCCTACCGGATGTTCACATCTCGGGCCGAGTTCCGCCTGTCGCTACGGGCAGACAATGCGGATCAGCGGCTAACTCCTCTGGCGATTCAATTAGGCTGTATCTCTGACGCGCGCCGAGACAGCTTTGAGAAGAAGGTTTCCTCCCTAGAGGAGACAAAAGCGAAGCTGGAAGGTACGGAGTATACGCCGAAAGAGCTTGCGAGCGCCGGCATCAAAGTCAACCAGGATGGTGCAAAGCGTAGCGGCTATCAGGTTCTCGCGTTTCCCGATGTAGAGTTTGAAGACTTGCTGCCACTTGATCCCAGCCTGGAAGAAACTCCATTCGAAATACGTCGACAGATTGAGCGGGACGCGCTCTACGCAACCTACATCGCTCGACAACAGAAAGAGATCGATGTGCTTAAGAAAGATGAGAACGTTCGTATACCGTCTGATTTTTCCTTCGATGATCTTGCAGGCCTTTCTAACGAGCTGAAGTCGAAGGTATCTTCCGCGCGTCCGGAAACAATGGCACAGGCGGCTCGCATTGATGGAATGACACCAGCCGCGCTGACTTTGATACTTGCTCGTGTGAAGCGCGGGGCCGGAAAGAAGTCAGCATGAGCACTGAAAATGACCTCGATGTTTCACGTGAAACATTTGAAAAGCTGAAAGCCTTTGCCGAACTGGTGAGGAAATGGAATCCGAAGATTAACTTGGTTTCCAAGAGCAGCTTGGACGACCTGTGGTCTCGCCATATTCTGGATTCTGTCCAAATCTTTGAGCTTGCTACGGGCCGAGGGAAATGGATAGACCTCGGTAGCGGCGGAGGTTTCCCGGGCATCGTTATTTCGATCCTCAATCAAGAAGAACGCAATTTCGATGTAGTCATGGTTGAAAGTGATCAAAGGAAATCGGCTTTCCTGCGGACCGCCATTCGAGAACTTGATCTTGCGGCAAAGGTGAAAACCGAGAGAATTGAAGAACTCGAATGTCTCGAAGCAGACGTGCTATCTGCTCGCGCTTTAGCCGATCTGACGAAGCTGTTAGGGTTCGCCGATTTGCATCTTAAACGCGGAGGCATTGCACTTTTCCCTAAAGGTCAAAGCTGGCAGCGTGAAGACCTAGAGGCGCGGCAGGATTGGACTTACGACCTAGAGACGGTAACCAGCAAGACCAATTCGGACGCTGCCATTCTAAAGATTAAGGATATCGCCCGTGTCTGACCTTTCTCGTCCAGCTGGACCGAAAATCATTGCCATTGCAAACCAGAAGGGCGGCGTTGGTAAAACGACGACGACGATCAATCTTGCCGCTGCGCTTGCGGAAGCTGGGAAGCGTATTCTGGTTGTTGATCTGGATCCGCAGGGCAATGCTTCTACGGGTCTTGGCATCGAAGTCGAAGATCGCGAATTTACGACATATGATCTCTTGCTGGACGATAGCCTTCCGCAGGATGTTATCCAGCGGACAGAAACGGAAGGGTTGCTCATCGTTCCGGCGACGGTTGACCTCAGCTCCGCGGATATCGAACTCTTTTCGAATGAGAAAAGAAGTTTCCTTCTGCATGATGCGCTAAGGCAAACCCAGATGGATCAGTTTGAGTTTGATTACATCTTGATTGATTGCCCGCCTTCGCTCAACCTATTGACCGTAAATGCGATGATCGCAGCGCATTCGGTTCTGGTGCCTTTGCAGAGCGAATTTTTCGCACTGGAAGGGCTTTCCCAGCTTATGCTGACGATAAGAGAGGTTCGGCAAAGCGGAAATAAAGACCTGCGGATTGAGGGCGTTCTACTGACCATGTATGATCGCCGCAATAATCTGTCGCAACAGGTTGAGAATGACGCGCGGGCGAACCTTGGTGAACTGGTGTTCCAAACCGTGATTCCGCGTAATGTTCGGGTCAGCGAAGCGCCGAGCTTTGCCATGCCCGTTTTGAGTTATGATCCCACATCGAAAGGGGCCCAAGCCTACCGCGATTTGGCGGCGGAGTTGACAAGAAACAATGGTTAATAAGGTGGCAGTATGGCAGACAAACAAGAGCGCAAACGGGGCCTTGGCCGGGGGCTTTCGGCACTGATGGCGGATGTAGCGGAGACCGAGAGCGTGGCCGCCAAGGGGGCCGCGGCGGCGGAGCAGTTCGTTCCGATCGAGCGAATCAAACCGAACCCGGATCAGCCTCGTAAGCGGTTTGAGCAAGAGCATCTTGATGATCTGGCTGCCTCAATTAAAGAAAAGGGGGTCATTCAGCCCCTGATCGTCCGCGCTTTGGCCGATGGCAATTTCGAGATCGTCGCGGGTGAACGGCGTTGGCGCGCCTCGCAGATCGCAAAGGTCCATAGCCTTCCGGTGATCGTGCGCGAGTTCACCGATGTCGAAGTGCTTGAAGTTGCGATCATCGAGAACATTCAGCGGGCGGATCTGAACTCGGTCGAAGAGGCGGCGGGCTATCGGCAGTTGATGGATAAGTTCGGCCACACGCAAGAGAAAATGGCGGAGGCGCTTGGTAAAAGCCGGAGCCACATCGCGAATCTTTTGCGACTGTTGAACCTGCCGGATCCGGTACAGGAAATGGTGCGCCAGAATGAACTGAGCGCGGGCCATGCACGGGCGCTGATTCCGGCGAAGGATCCGCTGAAACTGGCGCAGCAGGTCATCAAAGGCGGCCTTTCCGTCCGCGCGACTGAGGCTTTGGTCAAGAAAGAGCAGGCCGGTGAGCGCGGTAATATGGTAAATAAAGAGCGTCTCTCGCAGCGCCCAGAGAAGGATGCCGATACACAGGCGCTCGAAGGCGATCTGTCAGCCAACCTCGGTATGAAGGTTAGTTTGGACCATAAACCGGGTCAGGAAGCGGGTAAGGTGACGTTGCACTATACCACGCTTGACCAGCTGGATGAGATCTGCCGCCTGTTGGGCGGCTCTTAAGGCAGAAGCGTTTCGATCACGGCGTTTAGGACGATAACGCCTTGATCTGAAACGATTAACCTGTCTTTCTCGCGTGTTGCCATGCCGATGTCTCGCAGGTGATTGACGGCCTTTTCGTCGATCTCATGACCGGCAATGTCGGCGTAGCGGGTGAGGTCGACGCCTTCTTTGAGGCGCAGGCCCATCAGGAGAAACTCGGTCGCCTGTTCGCTTCGGCTTAGGGCGGTCCGGGGTTTCTCCGCTTCGCCTTTTGCGACGCCGTCGAGCCACCGCTGTGGATTGCTATATGCAACTGTCGCGAATTTCTGTCCGTCCAGCGTCAGCCGCCCATGAGCGCCGGGGCCGATGCCGATATAATCCCCATAGCGCCAATAGATCAGGTTGTGACGCGATTGGGCGCCATCCCGAGCGTGGTTTGACACCTCGTAAGCGGGCATGCCCATGTCGTTGCAGATGTCTTGGGTCAGGGTGAACATATCGGCGCCGAGATCTTCGTCGGGCAGGCCACGAAGTTTTCCGCGGGCGTAACGGTCGCCAAAGGCGGTGCCTTGTTCGATCGTGAGCTGATAGAGCGAAATATGGTCTATCGCGAGGGATAGAGCCTGTTTCAACTCGGCTTCCCATTCTCCGGCGGATTGGTCTTGCCGCCCATAGATTAGATCAAAGCTCACGCGGTCAAAGGTATTGCGGGCGATGTCGAAGGCGGTCATTGCTTCTTTTGCCGTATGCAGACGGCCCAAACGTTTGAGATCCGGATCGTTCAGTGCCTGAATGCCCATGGAAACGCGTGATACACCGGCTTGCCGATAGGCGGCAAAGCGGCCCGCTTCGACCGAGCCGGGGTTGGCTTCGAGGGTGATTTCTAGATCGTTCGCCGTGGGCCAGTGCCGCCGGATGGCGTTGATGATGTCTGCGACGACATCGGGGTCCATTAGACTTGGAGTGCCGCCGCCGAAAAAGACCGCATTGAGCACGCGCCCCGGTGTCTCATCCGCAGCGCGCTGAAGCTCGGCGAGATAGGCATCCCGCCAAGCGGCTTGGTCGATCCGGCGGCTAACGTGGCTGTTAAAGTCGCAATAGGGACATTTCGCCTCGCAAAATGGCCAATGGATATAGAGGCCGAAGCCGCCCTGTTGCCAATCTTCAGCCAAAACAGCCCGCAATCAGTTTCGCAAAGGCATCGGCGCGGTGGCTGATGCTGTTTTTCTGCTCGGCGTGCATTTCGGCAAAGGTGACCTCATGGCCGTCAGGTTGAAACATCGGGTCATAGCCGTGACCCTGTTCGCCGCGCATCGGCCAAACCAGCGTGCCGTACACCTTGCCCGCGAAAACCTCGTCATGGCCGTCGGGCCATGCCAGCACCAGTGTCGCGCAGAAACGGGCGCGGCGGGGGTGGGGGGCGTTCTTTTCTTCCAGCAGATTGCGCGTCTTGGTCATGGCCATGACGAAGTCGCGGCCATTCTCCGCTTCGGCCCAATCGGCGGTATAGACGCCGGGCGCATTGTCGAGCGCTTCGACTTCGATGCCGGAATCGTCGGCCAATGCAGGCAGGCCGGTCGCCTTGGCGGCGGCATGCGCCTTGATCCGGGCGTTGCCCACGAAGGTCGTCTCGGTCTCTTCCGGCTCGGGCAGGTTCATCTCTGCCGCGCCGACCACCTCGACCCCGTGGGGGGCGAAGAGCTGGCGCATCTCTGCGAGTTTGCCCGCGTTATGGGTGGCGATCAGAATGCGATTTTCGGTGAACTTGCGGGTCATGGGGTAACCGATTTTTGGATGGTGGCCAGTTCGCCGACGCCTTTTTCGGCCAGGTCCATCAGCTGGTTCATCTGGTCGCGGGTATAGGTCGAGCCTTCGGCGCTCATCTGCACTTCGATCAGCTTGCCGGATCCGGTCATGATGAAGTTGCCATCGACGCCGGCCTCGGAATCCTCGGGGTAGTCGAGGTCGAGCACCGGCTGGCCTGCGTAGATGCCGCAGCTTACCGCCGCGACCGGATCGACCAGCGGGTCAGAAACGACATCGCCCGCCTTCATCAGCTTGTTCACGGCCAGACGCAGGGCAATCCAACCGCCGGTGATGGACGCGCAGCGGGTGCCGCCATCGGCTTGCAGCACGTCACAATCGACGGTGATCTGACGCTCGCCCAAGGCGGAGCGGTCGACCCCGGCGCGCAGGGCGCGGCCGATCAGGCGCTGAATTTCGACCGTGCGACCCCCTTGTTTGCCGGAGGCGGCTTCGCGACGCATCCGTGTGTTGGTGGCGCGGGGCAACATGCCGTATTCGGCGGTGACCCAGCCCAGACCGGAGCCTTTGATGAAGGGCGGCACGCGGTCTTCGATCGTCGCGGTGCAGAGCACATGGGTATCGCCCATCTTGATCAGGGCCGACCCTTCGGCGTGTTTGGTGAAACCTGTCTCGATCGAGACGGCGCGCATTTCATCGAGTTTCCGGCCAGAGGGACGCATGACATATCCTTTTTGATGTTGCCCGGGGATACCGCCCCACGAGGCTTTGATGCAACCCCGATTGACGTTTGCCCGGCTTGTACCTTTATTAGACAAGAGAGCGAGCACCGATGAAAAACACGCCTGAATTGCTGAAAGACATGAACGACCGATCCCGCGAAGTGTTTCGCCGGGTGGTTGAGGGCTATCTGGAAAGTGGCGATCCGGTTGGGTCGCGGACCCTGACGCGGGACTTCAGCGAAAAGGTCTCGGCGGCGACGATCCGCAATGTGATGCAGGATCTCGAATATATGGGCCTGTTGGATAGCCCTCATGTTTCAGCCGGGCGCATTCCGACGCAATTGGGGCTGCGGATGTTCGTCGATGGGATGATCGAGATCGGCGATCCGACAGAGCTTGACCGGGAGAAGATCGACGCGACCTTGGGGAATAATTCCTCTGATGTCGGCGGGTTGTTGGACCGGATCGGCTCGGCCCTGTCGGGCGTCACGCATGGTGCCTCCCTCGTGTTGACGCCGAAGCATGAAGCGCCGATCAAACATATCGAATTCGTCTCTCTCTCGCTTGATAGAGCCTTGGTGGTGCTTGTGTTCTCCGACGGCCATGTTGAGAACCGGCTGTTCACGCCGCCGCCGGGGCAGACCCCCAGTTCGATGCGCGAGGCGGCAAATTTCTTGAATGCTTTCGTCGAAGGCAAAACCCTCAGCGAGTTGCAGCGCAGCATCAAGCAGGAGATTTCTAAGCGCCGTCAGGAGATCGACGTGCTGGCGCAGCAGCTTGTCGAGAGCGGTGCGGTGCTTTGGGACGCGGAAGGGGAGCATTCCGAGCGTTTGATCGTGCGCGGCCGGTCGAATCTGCTTGGCGGAGAGGCGGAGGCCGAAGACCTTGACCGTATCCGCAGCCTTTTCGATGATCTTGAGCGCAAGCGGGACATCGCCGAATTCCTCGAACTGGCCGAAGATGGGGACGGTGTGCGCATTTTTATCGGCTCGGAAAACAAACTTTTCTCACTTTCGGGTTCCTCTCTGGTCGTTTCCCCTTATATGAACGCTGATCGTAAGGTGATCGGCGCCGTGGGTGTCATTGGCCCGACACGCTTAAATTATGGACGTATCGTGCCGATTGTGAACTACACGGCACAACTGGTGGGAAAGCTGATTTCCGACCGGAACTAGAGGTGGAACATGGCAGAGCCGAAAGAAAACGACTTTTTGGACGAGATCGACAGCGCCGAAGCTGAAGAATACGCCGAAGACATGGCCGAGATCGACGAAGAAGCCCTTGCGGTTGAGGAACTGCGCGCCGAGCGTGACCAGTACCGCGACCGTTTCATGCGCGCGCTCGCCGATGCTGAGAATGCGCGCAAACGCTCCGACAAGGACCGTCGCGAGGCTGAGAACTATGGCGGCTCCAAGCTGGCCCGTGACATGCTGCCTGTTTATGACAACATGAAACGCGCGCTGGAAACCACCACCGATGAGCAGAAAGAGGCCTTTGGCCCGCTGCTGGAAGGTGTGGAACTGACGATGCGCGAGCTTCTGAACGTCTTCAAAAAGCATGGCATCGAAGTGATCGCGCCCGAGGTGGGTGACAAGTTCGACCCCAAGCACCACGAAGCGATGTTCGAAGCGCCCGTGCCCGGCACCGTAGCGGGCGAGATCATTCAGGTCGCCGCCGAAGGCTTCATGCTGCACGACCGTCTGCTGCGCCCGGCGCAGGTTGGGGTGTCTTCGACCCCCGCGAGCTAAGCGCGCAATCAGTCACTTTCGAAGGAGGCGGTCAGGATTTGGCCGCCTCTTTCAGTTTATAGATCAGCTCAAGCGCTTCACGTGGGGAGAGTTCATCGGGGATGATCTCTGCCAGCTTCTCTTCGACCGCTGAGGTTTTCGCAGGGGCCGGTTGCGGGGGCGGGCTGGCCGCGAAGAGCGGCAGATCGTCGATCAGCGTCTTTTGTGTCGCGCCGCCTTCGCGTTCGCCTTTCTCTAATGCCTCCAGCACCACGCGGGCGCGGGCGATCACCGGGGCGGGTAGGCCGGCCAGCTGCGCCACCTGCACGCCATAAGACCGGTCCGCGGCCCCCTTGCGCACTTCGTGCAGGAAGACGACCTCTCCCTCCCATTCCTTGACCGCCACCGTGGCATTGTCGACCCCCGGTAGTTTGCCGGCCAGTGCCGTCATCTCGTGATAATGAGTGGCGAAGAGCGCTCGGGTCTGGTTCACGTCGTGTAGATGTTCCAACGTGGCCCAAGCGATCGAGAGGCCATCGTAGGTGGCTGTGCCGCGCCCGATCTCGTCGAGGATCACCAGCGCGCGGTCATCGGCTTGGTTCAAGATCGCGGCGGTCTCAACCATTTCCACCATGAAGGTCGAGCGGCCCCGCGCCAAATCGTCTGAGGCACCGACGCGGCTGAAGAGCTGGCTAACAACGCCGATATGCGCCGAAGTGGCGGGCACGAAACTGCCCATCTGCGCCATCAGGGCGATCAGCGCGTTCTGCCGCAGGAAGGTCGATTTACCGGCCATGTTCGGGCCAGTGAGCAGCCAGATGTTCGCGGCCTCGCCTTCGGCACTCAAGTCACAGTCATTGGCGATGAAAGGCTCGCCCGATTGCTGGGTCAGAGCGCGTTCCACGACCGGATGCCGCCCCCCTTGGATGTCGAAGGCGCGGGACATATCCACGCGCGGGCGGGTCCAATTCTCACTCCGGGCGAGGTCTGCTAGACCTGTGGCCAGATCGACTTCGGCCAGCCCGGCGGAGGCTTGTCCGATCTCTGCCGCATGCTCTAGAATAGCACTCCGAAGGCTTTCGTAGAGCCGCTTTTCGATCTCCTGCGCATGGTTGCCCGCGTTGAGGATTTTCGTCTCCAACTCGGACAGTTCGACAGTGGTAAAGCGCACCTGGTTCGCCGTGGTCTGCCGGTGGATAAAGGTCTCTGACAGCGGCGGGTTCAGCATCTTTTCCGCATGGGTCGCGGTGCATTCGACGAAGTATCCCAGCACGTTGTTGTGCTTGATCTTCAGCGACGAAATCCCCGTATCAGAGACGAATTGCTGCTGCATGCCCGCGATCACGCTGCGGCCTTCGTCGCGCAGCTCGCGTGCGGCGTCGAGGTCGGCGTCATGGCCGGGGGCGATGAAACCGCCGTCGCGCACCATCAGCGGGGGCTCGGCCACCAGCGCGTGATCCAAAAGGTCGATAAGCTCCCCATGGCCCTGCAACCCTTCGGCAGCTTCGCGAAGCAGGTCGGGGAGGTCCTGTTGTGTCAGGCTTTGGTGCAAAGCCTCGGCTTCGATCAACCCATTGCGGATCGCGGCAAGGTCGCGGGGGCCGCCGCGGTCAAGCGACAGGCGCGATAGCGCGCGGTCGAGATCAGGCACATTTCGCAGACGTTGGCGGATGTCGTCGGCGAGCCGGGCGTTGTCATAGGCAAAGCTCACCGCATCGGCGCGGTTGCTCACCACATCGACAACGCGCGAGGGGCTTGAGATCCGCCGCTCCAGCAAGCGCGCGCCCCCGGCGGTGACGGTATTGTCCATGATCGAAAGCAAAGACCCGGCGCGGCCACCATTTAGGGAGTGGGTGAGTTCCAGATTGCGCCGGGTTGCCGCGTCGATCTGAACGGTGCGGGCCTCGGCCTCTTTCTGGGGCGGGCGGAGCAGGGGCAGCTTGCCGCGTTGGGTGATTGTGAGGTATTCTATTACCGCTCCCATGGCCGAGACTTCGGCGCGGGTGAAGCTGCCGAAAGCCTCTAGCGTGGCGATATCAAACAGGTCGCAGACCCGTTTTTCCGCACTGGTGCTGTCAAAGGCCGACCGGGCCAGACCCGTCAGTGCGATCCCGAAATCAGAGACAACCTCGTGCAAATCCGTCTCTTTCGCCTCTGAGACGATCAGTTCCGAAGGTGACAGTCGCGCCAGTTCCGGCCCCAGCCGGACTTGGGCCAGCGGCATCACGTGAAACGCCCCGGTCGAGATATCGACCCAAGCCATCGCGCAGGCATCGCGCACCTCGGCAAAGGCCGCGAGGTAATTGTGGCGCCGCGCTTCCAGCAGGCTTTCTTCGGTCAGCGTGCCGGGGGTGACCAGCCGCACCACGTCGCGTTTCACCACCGCTTTGTAGCCGCGTTTCTTGGCCTCCGCGGGGCTTTCCATCTGCTCGCAGACCGCCACGCGAAACCCCTTGCGGATCAGCGTCAGCAGGTAGCCTTCGGCGGCATGCACCGGCACGCCGCACATGGCGATATCCTTGCCCTGATGCTTGCCGCGTTTGGTGAGTGCGATATCCAACGCCTCTGCCGCGGCGATGGCATCGTCAAAGAACATCTCGTAAAAATCGCCCATGCGGTAGAACAGCAACGCGTCCTGGTGGTCCGCTTTAAGCTCGAGATATTGCGCCATCATTGGCGTTACTTTTTCTGTCTGCACGGCTGCCCCCTGTTGCCGCGCGGACCCTACAAAACCCCCCGGCGCAGCGAAAGGGGGTGCGGGGCCTTGGGCGGTCTTTGTAATGCGATTTGCACTGACGCGGGGCTTGCGTTGTGCTGAACTCGGATCGTGGCTAAGAAGATCCCAAAGCAGAAGAAGGGTAATGTCGTGACGAGAAAGAACCGTATCACCTCTGAAGAGGCGCTTGCCTTTCACCTCGAACCGACCCCCGGCAAGTTCGAGATCTCGGCCACCGTGCCGATGACCACGCAGCGCGACCTGAGCCTTGCCTATTCCCCCGGTGTGGCCGTCCCTTGCGAGGCCATCGCCGAAAGCCCCGAGACGGCCTATGACTACACCAACAAGGGCAATCTGGTCGCCGTGATCTCGAACGGGACGGCGGTGTTGGGGCTTGGCAACCTCGGTGCGCTGGCCTCCAAGCCGGTGATGGAGGGCAAGGCGGTTCTGTTCAAGCGCTTCGCGGACGTGAACTCCATCGACATCGAGCTTGATACCGAAGACACCGAGGCCTTCATCAACGCCTGCAAGCTTATGGGGCCGACCTTCGGCGGCATCAACCTCGAAGACATCAAGGCGCCCGAGTGTTTCATCATCGAGCAGCGCCTGAAGGAAGAGATGGACATTCCGGTCTTCCACGACGACCAGCACGGCACGGCGGTGATCTGTGCCGCGGGTCTGATCAATGCGCTGCACCTTTCGGGCAAGAAGATCGAGGACGTGAAAATCGTGCTCAACGGCGCGGGGGCGGCGGGCATCGCCTGTCTGGAACTGCTTAAGGCGATGGGCGCGAAGCATGACAACTGCATCATGTGCGACACCAAGGGCGTGATCTATCAAGGCCGCACCGAGGGCATGAACCAGTGGAAATCGGCCCATGCCGCCAATACCGAGCTGCGCACGCTCGAAGAGGCGATGAAGGGCGCTGATGTCTTCCTCGGCGTGTCGGTCAAAGGGGCGGTGACGCCGGCGATGGTGGCCTCCATGGCCGACAACCCGGTGATCTTTGCCATGGCCAACCCGGACCCGGAGATCACGCCCGAAGAGGCGCATGAGGTCCGCATGGATGCCATTGTCGCCACCGGGCGCTCGGATTACCCGAACCAGGTCAACAACGTGCTGGGCTTTCCCTATCTTTTCCGCGGCGCGCTCGACATCCATGCCCGGGCCATCAACGACGAGATGAAGATCGCCTGCGCCCATGCGCTGGCGCAACTGGCGCGCGAGGATGTGCCCGACGAGGTGGCGCTGGCCTATGGCCGCACGCTGAGCTTTGGCCGCGACTACATCATTCCCACGCCATTCGACCCACGCCTAATCCACCGCATTCCGCCCGCCGTGGCCAAGGCGGGCATGGATACCGGGGCCGCGCGGCGGCCGATCATTGACATGGACGCCTATGAGGTCGGGCTGAAGTCGCGGATGGACCCGACGGCGAGCATCTTGCGCGGCATTAACGCCCGCGCCCGGGCCAATCAGGCCCGGATGATCTTTGCCGAGGGGGACGATCCCAAGGTGCTGCGCGCGGCGGTCATGTACCAGCGCGCGGGCTTGGGAAAGGCGCTGGTCGTGGGCCGCGAGGACGACGTGCGCGCCAAGCTCGAAGAAGCGGGCATGGCCGACGCGGTGCGCGAGTTGGAGGTGGTGAACGCCGCCAACACCCAGCATCTGGCGACCTACAAAGACTTTCTTTATGGCCGGTTGCAGCGCAAAGGGTTCGACCGCAAGGACATCCACCGCCTCGCCTCGCGCGACCGCCATGTCTTTGCCGCGCTGATGCTAGCGCATGGCCATGGCGACGGTCTGGTGACCGGGGCCACCCGCAAGTCAGCGCATGTCTTGGAGCGGCTCAACCACGTTTTTGATGCCAATGCCGAGGCCGGCGCGGCGGGCATCACGGCGCTGCTGCACAAAGGGCGGATCGTCTTCATTGCCGATACGCTGGTGCATGAATGGCCTGATGAGAACGATCTGGCGAATATCGCCGAAAGCGGCGCGCGCGTGGCGCGGCATCTTGGGCTGGAGCCTCGGGTCGCCTTCGTCAGCTTCTCGACCTTCGGCTATCCTGTCTCGGAGCGCGCCGAAAAGATGCACCTCGCGCCAGAGGTGTTAGACCAGCGCGGGGTGGATTTCGAATATGAGGGCGAGATGACCGTCGATGTGGCGCTGAACGCGGCCAGTCAGGCGAATTATCCGTTCTCGCGGCTGACGGGGCCTGCGAACATCCTCGTGGTGCCAGCGCGGCATTCGGCCAGCATCTCGGTCAAGCTGATGCAGGAGATGGCGGGGGCGACGGTGATCGGGCCGATCCTTACGGGCCTCGATAAGTCGATTCAGATCTGCTCTTCCACCTCGACGGCGAATGACATCCTTAACATGGCCATTCTCGCGGCCTGTAAGGTGGGCTGATGATCTGGAACCTCGGCTCCATCAACGCGGATAACTTCTATCTGCTGCCCCATCTGCCGGGACCGGGAGAGACCATTTCGGCCCGGAATTTCCGGCAGGGGCTGGGCGGGAAGGGGGCCAATATGTCGGTCGCCGCCGCCCGGGCCGGGACGCGGGTGATGCATGTCGGCGCATTGGGCGCCGATGGCGGTTGGGCGCTGGAACGGCTCTTGGAATATGGGGTCGAAACGGCGCATATCACCTTGATGGAGGGCGTGACCGGTCACGCCAACATCGCCGTCGATCTGGAGGGGGAGAACAATATCGTCATCTTCCCCGGCACAAATTATGAGATCACCGATGAGATGATCGGTGCCGCGCTGAGCGAGGCTTCCTCGGGCGATTGGCTGTTGATGCAGAACGAAACCAACGGGCAGCGGTTCGCGGCGCGAACGGCGAAAACTCTAGGCCTGCGACTGGCCTATGCCGCCGCCCCCTTCGATGCGGATGCGGTGACGGCGATCCTCGAACAGATCGACTTATTAGTGCTGAACGAGGTCGAAGCGGCGCAGTTGCGGGCCGCGACGGGGGGCAAGCTGCGGCAGCTGCCAATCGACGACATCGTGGTGACGCTGGGGGCGGGGGGCTGTGAATGGGTCTCTAACAAGGCACATCTGGTCGAAAGCTTCCCCGCCTATCAAGTCGATGCGGTGGATACGACCGGCGCGGGCGATACTTTTACTGGCTATCTGCTGGCCGGGTTGGACCGGGGGATGACCATGCCGCAGGCGATTGATCTGGCCATGCGCGCCGGGGCCTTGATGGTTACGCGTCATGGCACGGCGGATGTGATCCCAGATCTGAAAGAGATCCGGGATCACGATTTTCGCAGCTAATCTACCGGGGCGCGGTTACTTCACGAAGGGGGCCGCGCTGCCCCAAACCTGTTTCACGCGGGCGTCACGGCCACAGCCCTTGCGGTAGCGTTTGTAGGCGACCGATTTTTTCACGGCCACGCCGACACTGCTGAACGCCAGCCGGTCGCTGCTTTTGTAGTAGTCCTGGTGGTAATCATCGGCCGGGTAGAAGGGCGCATCGCCAAGGATCGGCGTCACGACCTTGGTCCCGAGGGCGGCCTGCGCTTCGGCCTTGGCAGCCTCTGCCGCGCTTTTCTGGGCGGGGCTGCCCGCGAAGATCGCCGTGCGGTAGCTTTCCCCCCGATCACAGAATTGCCCGCCTGCATCTGTTGGGTCAATCGAGCGGAAGAAGAGATTAAGCAGTGTCTTGCGGCTGACCACATCCGGGTCGAACTGGATCTGCACCGCTTCGTAATGGCCGGTGTTGCCGCCGGTGACCTCTTTGTAGGTCGGGTTCTTGGTGCGGCCCCCGGCAAAGCCCGAGATGGCCTCTTTCACGCCTTTGACGGATTCGAAATCGGCTTCGACGCACCAGAAGCAGCCGCCCGCCACGGTCAGCACCTCGGTCTCTGCCGCTGCTGCGGGGCGGTTCTGCGCGGCGAGGCCCAGAGTGATCGCAAGGGTCAGGATGGCGGGTTTGAACATTGATTTTCGGAACATATCGGTCCTCCTCAGGCCTAGAGTTGCCGCTGGGGCGGAGATAGCGCAAGGCCGGGACGGGGAAAGTCACGCTCTGGTGAAGGCAATTTACCACTTGGCGCGTGGGCGGGTTCTTTCTAGCGTTCCGGGTTAAACGGCAATGGGAGAAACCTTTCATGCGTATTGCGATGTGGTCGGGGCCGCGCAATCTCAGCACTGCGATGATGTATAGTTTCGGAGCGCGTGCGGATTTCACCGCGATGGATGAGCCATTTTACGCGGCCTACCTCAAGGCGACGGGGCTGGATCATCCGATGCGCGACGCGGTACTGGCGGCGCAGGAGCAAGACCCCGCGCGGGTGCCTCTTGGCTTTGTGCAGGACGGCGGGCGGCATCTTTATATGAAACATATGGCGCAGCATATGATCGACGGGTTCCCGCTTGATTGGGCCGAGGATTGTGTGAACATTCACCTGATCCGCCATCCGGCCCGGGTGATCGCGAGCTATGCGGAAAAGCGCGAAGCACCCCGCCTGGCGGATATCGGGTTTGACCGGCAACTCATGCTTTTCGAGCGGTTGGGCGGACTTGTCATCGACAGCGGTGATATCCGCTCGGACCCAGAGAGGATGCTGCGCAGGCTTTGCGCCGCCATCGATCTGCCCTTTGATCCTGCGATGCTGCATTGGCCCGCCGGGCCGCGGGCGGAGGATGGGGTTTGGGCGCCGCATTGGTATGGGGCGATCCATCGCAGCACCGGTTTTGCCGGGCCGGAGGGGGAACTGCCCGAGCTTAAAGGAGCAGAGGCGGAAGTTCTGGAGGCCGCCATGCCCTACTATGAGCGGCTGTTTGCGGAACGTCTGAAAAAATCCTGAAGACCGCGAAACTATTTCGCGGGGCTATCGTGACTACAGCGCTATTTCAAACGGAGGGAAAACCAGATGAAAAAATTTGCAAGCACCGCAATCGCCCTGTCCATGATCGCCGGCGGCGCATGGGCAGATGCCCATGCCATGGCCATGGTCGAAGCCTCGGGTCAGGATGTATCGAATGGCGTCGTCACTGCCGACAAGGTGATGGCGGGCGAGAATGGCTGGCTGGTCGTGCACCGCACCGACGCCGATATGAAGCCCGGCCCCGTGGTCGGCTACGCTCCGCTGCGCGCGGGCGAGAACATGGATGTGGTCGCGATCCTGCAAGAGGACGTGGCTTCGGGCGACATGCTGATGTTGATGGTTCATTCCGAAGATGGTGGCATGAAAACCGGGGTGTTCGAATATACGTTGGGCGCCAAGGAAGACGGGCCGATCAAACCGAATGGGGAGCTGGTGATGACGGTCGTCACCGCCGATTGATCCGGTAGGTGGCTCAGAGAAAGGCCCGGGCGGTAGCGTCCGGGCCTTTTGCGTTTCTGTTTGGGGCTGGCCGCCGGGGGCGCTGCCCCCGGACCCCCGTGGTATTTAAGAAAGGATGAAGGGGGATTGGGATCCCGCGCTTCAGCCTTTGCTGCGTTTGTCGCGGGCGGCGAGGAGTTTGAGGCGCAGAGCGTTTAGTTGGATGAAGCCTGCGGCGTCTTTCTGGTCGTAGGCGCCGGCGTCGTCTTCGAAGGTCACATGGGCCTCGGAATAGAGGCTGTGATCGGACCAACGGCCAACGGTGCGGACATGGCCCTTGTAGAGCTTGAGCCGCACGGTGCCGGTGACATGGGTTTGGCTCGCGTCGATGGCGGCTTGCAGCATGGTCCGTTCGGGGCTGTACCAGAAGCCGTTGTAGATGAGTTCGGCGTATTTCGGCATCAGCTCGTCCTTGAGGTGCATGGCACCGCGGTCGAGGGTGATGGATTCGATGCCGCGGTGCGCTTCCAAGAGCAGGGTGCCGCCCGGGGTCTCATAGATGCCGCGGGACTTCATGCCGACGAAACGGCCTTCGACCAGATCGAGGCGGCCGCAGCCGTGTTTGCCGCCAAGTTCGTTCAGTTTGGTGAGGATCGTGGCGGGGGACATGGCTTCGCCGTTGATGCTGACCGCATCGCCGCGCTCGAAGCCGATTTCGACGTATTCGGGCGTGTCGGGGGCATCCTCTGGGTTCACGGTGCGCTGGTAGACGTAGTCGGGCGCGTCGACCGCCGGATCTTCGAGCACTTTGCCTTCGGAGGAGGTGTGCAGCAGGTTGGCGTCGACCGAGAAGGGCGCTTCGCCGCGCTTGTCCTTGGCGATTGGGATCTGGTTCTGCTCGGCGAAGGCCAGAAGTTTGGTGCGGCTCGACAGGTCCCATTCGCGCCAGGGGGCGATGACCTTGATGTCGGGGTTCAGCGCATAGGCGGCCAGTTCAAACCGGACCTGATCGTTGCCCTTGCCGGTGGCGCCGTGGGCGACGGCATCGGCGCCGGTTTCCTCGGCGATCTCAACCAGACGCTTGGAGATCAGCGGGCGGGCGATGGAGGTGCCAAGGAGGTAGAGACCTTCATAGACCGCATTGGCGCGGAACATCGGGAAGACGAAGTCGCGGACGAATTCCTCGCGCACGTCTTCGATGTAGATGTTCTCAGGCGCGATGCCCATCATCTCGGCTTTCTTGCGGGCCGGTTCCAGCTCTTCGCCTTGGCCGAGATCGGCGGTAAAGGTCACCACCTCGCAGCCATATTCGGTTTGCAGCCATTTCAGGATGATCGAGGTATCGAGGCCGCCGGAATAGGCAAGCACGACTTTCTTGGGCGCGGACATGACGGGTTTCCTTTCAAGTTCGCCCTGCGAGGTAGCGGTTTTCGCGGGCGCGGGCAAGATTGAAGCCCGCGTTGACCTATGCTGGCTGCGCGCCTATCGACGAATGGCAGCAAGGAGAGCACAGATGGCGGATGAATTTGCACGAAAAGCACAGGCGGCGGCAGAAGCGCTGCGGGCGTTGTTCCCGGCGACACCGCTTTTGCGCAATGAACATCTGTCGGAGCGGTTTGGCGCGGATATCTGGCTGAAACGCGAGGATCTGAGCCCGGTGCGCTCCTACAAGCTGCGCGGGGCCTTCAATGCGATGCGCAAGGTGATTCCGGGGCAGGGGGTTTTCGTCTGTGCCTCTGCCGGGAACCATGCACAGGGGGTGGCTTTTGCTTGTAGTCATTTCGGGGTGCGCGGCGTGATCTTCATGCCGGTGACGACGCCGCAGCAGAAGGTGCAGAAGACCCGCATGTTCGGCGGTGAGAATGTCGAGATCCGGCTGGTGGGCGATTATTTCGACGCCACGCTGTTCGCAGCGCAGGATTTCTGTCGGGAGGAGGGGGCGCATTTCCTATCGCCCTTTGATGATGACGATGTGATCGAGGGGCAGGCTTCGGTCGCGGTGGAGATTGCCGCGCAGTTGGGCCGGGTGCCGGACCGGGTGATCCTGCCGGTGGGCGGTGGCGGGCTGTCTTCGGGGGTGGTGAGTTATTTTGGTGAGGCTTGCGACTACACATTCGTCGAACCCGCCGGTGCGCCGAGCCTTGCGCGGGCGTTGGAAGCCGGGGCGCCGGTCGATGTCTCTCCGATCGACAACTTTGTCGATGGCGCTGCGGTGGCCAAGATTGGGGCGCGGACTTTCGAGCGTCTGCGCGGGGTGAACCCGGCGGATGTGGTGCATCTGCCTGAGGACCGGATCTGCGTGACGATCAATGAGATGTTGAATGTCGAAGGCATCGTGTTGGAGCCGGCAGGCGCGCTATCGATCGATGCGCTGGGCGAGGTGGCCGATCAGATTGTGGGCAAGACGGTGGTTTGCGTGGCCTCGGGGGGTAACTTCGATTTCGAGCGTTTGCCGGAGGTCAAAGAGCGTGCGCAGCGCTATTCGGGTGTGAAGAAATATTTCATCCTGCGCATGCCGCAGCGGCCCGGGGCGTTGAAGGAATTCCTGATGCTGCTGGGGCCGGAGGATGACATCTGCCGTTTCGAGTATTTGAAAAAATCGGCGCGGAACTTTGGCTCGGTCCTGATCGGGATCGAGACGCGGCGGCCTGAAAATTTCAAACAGTTTCTTGAGCAGCTGGGGCAATCGGGCTTTACCTATACGGATATCACCAACGACGAAACCTTGGCGCAGTTCGTTCTGTAGGGGCGGAAGGCCAGAGGGATTCACCTTCTGGAAAGGCTTGGTAGGTTAACTCGACAGGGTCTGTCAGGATCGTGTCGCATGAAATTGGATATCCCCAGCCTTTCCGAAGCAGTGGCGACACCTGCTGTGGCGTCTTTGGTTTTGGTGGTCGAGGGGGATGAGGCAAGGCGGGCCTGTCTTTCGACCGCGTTGAAGGGATGGGGATATGAGGTGGTCTCTGCCGCCTCGGAAGCCGACGCGTTGGCCCTTTGCGCGCAGGGGTGGCCTGATATCGTACTTTGCAGTGGGGCGATATCGGGGCTCGATTTTTGCCGGGCTTTTCGGGAGCTCTCGGAAGCGCGCAGTTATCTCATTCTGTTGGCCGACAGTCATGAGCGGGCTGTGGACTGCGCCCTTGATGCGGGGGCTGATGATGTTCTGATACGGCCCGCCGGTCTGCCGGAGCTACGCGCGCGTCTTATGGCAGGGGCGCGTTTTCTGGCCATGCAGCGGGAGCTGACGCAGAAAAACCAGTTGATCACCGAGGCTTTGGATATTCTGCGGCAGGTGCATGCGCGGATCGATAAGGATTTGGTCGAGGCCAAGAAATTTCAGCAATCGCTGCTTCGCGAGCGTTATCGCGCCATGGAGGGGGGCAATCTGTCGATGATGCTGCGCTCTGCCGGGCATGTTGGCGGGGATTTGGTGGGGTATTTCCCGGTGCGGCCGGGGGTCGTGGGGCTGTTTGGCTTGGATGTGTCTGGGCATGGGATCAGTTCGGCCCTGATGACGGCGCGGCTGGCGGGGTATCTGTCGGCGGCCACACCGGATCAGAACCTTGCGCTCACGCTTTTGCCCGGGGGGGCCATCGCGGCGCGACCACCGGGTGAAGTGATCGCGGAACTGAATGACCTCGTTCTTCATGAGATGGAGACGGAGCATTATTTCACCCTGATGCTCGCCATTGCGGACCTCACGACCGGGGAGGTCTCTGTCGCCCAGGCGGGGCATCCGCATCCGGCCTTGCTGCGCTCGGATGGGCGGGTCGAACAGTCGGGCACCGGGGGGTTTCCTGTCGGGCTGCTTTCTGGAGTCGGGTTCGAGGACTATAAACTTCAGATGGCGCCGGGGGATCGTTTGTTGATCCTATCCGATGGGGTGACGGAATGCCCCGATCCGGGGGGGGAGATGTTGGGCGAAGAGGGTTTGGCCCGCATGTTGGGCGAATTGCGCCGGTTCAGCGGCCCGGCGCTGCTGAGTGCGCTGGTTTGGAAGTTGTCGGAATTTGCTGATAGCCGCGATTTCCCCGATGATGTCTCGGGGATATTGCTTGAGTATCACGGCAACGCCTAGCTTAGGTGGCGTTGCAGAAACAAACGATCGCCTTCATTGGCGAGGGTTGCCAGCGCCTCGCTGGCCGATAGCACCAGCGTGGCGTGATGCGGTTCTGTCGGGGCGGCGATCTGGCGCACGGGATGGGCGACATAGATATGGCAGATCTTCTGCGCCCAGAGGTCGTAGTCCTTCATATAGGTAAAGCGGCGGAAGGCTCCCAATCGGCGCGGGCGGGCGATGCGCCAGCCGGTTTCCTCCAGCACCTCGCGGTGCAGCGCTTGAAGCGGGGATTCCCCTGCCTCGATACCGCCGCCGGGGAGTTGCACCTCGGTCTCCTCCGCCATTTCCAGCGTCATCAGAAAGCGGCGTTGCAGCGGCAGAATGGCATAGACGCCGGGGCGCGGCGTGTAGCGTTGGCCGGGCTCTGGTGTCTCACCTGTACGTCGGATCATATGCTGCCCCTTTTTCCATGGGTTGCTGCGCCTATATAGACGCGGTATGCCAAGCGGCCCCCGATAAGGAAACCCGATGACCCAAGGAACTAAAATCGCGTGGGACGATACCGTTCTGCCCTTTCAGCTTGATGATGTCGACATGCGCGGCCGCGTGGCGCGGCTTGATGGCGTGTTGGAAGGCATCCTGAAACAGCACGACTATCCGCCGCAGGTCGAAGCGCTGGTGGCCGAGATGGCGTTGCTGACCGCATTGATCGGCCAGACGATCAAACTGCGTTGGAAGCTGTCGCTGCAGGTGCAGTCCAAAGGTGCCGTTCGGATGATTGCGACCGATTACTACGGCCCCGAGAAAGAAGGCGAGCCTGCGCGCATCCGCGCCTATGCCAGCTATGATGCGGACCGGCTGACCGATGACGCCCCGTTCGAGCAAGTTGGCGAAGGCTATTTTGCAATCATGATCGACCAAGGCCAAGGCATGACCCCCTATCAGGGCATCACGCCGCTGGCCGGTGGGTCTCTGGCCGCCTGTGCCGAAGCCTATTTCGCCCAGTCCGAACAGTTGCCGACCCGCTTTTCCCTGAGCTTTGGCAAATCGTCCGGTCCGGATGAGCCGGAGCATTGGCGCGCCGGTGGCATCATGTTGCAGCATATGCCCAAAGCCTCGCCGTTGGCGGCGTCGGGCGAGGGGAGCGGTGACATTCTCAAGGCCGATGACTTGGTCGAGGGCGATGAGGCCGAGGATTGGAACCGCGTGAACATCCTGCTCGGCACCGTTGAGGATTTGGAACTGATCGGCCCCAGCGTTCCGCCGACCGATCTGCTGCTGCGATTGTTTCACGAGGAACAACCGCGGGTCTATGAACCCCAGCCGGTGCGTTTCGGCTGTACCTGTTCCGAAGACCGCGTGCGGCAAAGCCTGTCGATCTACTCGGCCCGCGATATCGAAAAGATGACCACGGACGAAGGTCGGGTTACCGCCGATTGCCAATTCTGCGGCGCGCATTACGACCTTGATCCGGCCACGGTCGGTTTCGACGCCAAGGCCTAAGGTGAGCGACCGGTTCCAGTCCTTTCGCGAGGCGCTTGCCCAAACCGGGGTGGAATCCTCTGATTTCGATCTGAACCCAGAGGTCACCCTCCCCGAGGGGCGCGCCCTGCGCCCTGCGGGGGTGCTGGCCCCGGTAGTGGATACCGGTGCGCGGCTGGAGCTGATCCTGACCAAACGGTCTTCGGCGCTGAAACATCACCCCGGGCAGATCGCCTTTCCGGGGGGCAAGCAAGACGGCGGGGATGCGGATGTCATCGCTGCCGCCCTGCGCGAAGCCCGCGAAGAGATTGGCCTGCCGAGCGATATCGTGGATGTCTTGGGCGTGCTTCCGGCTCATGAGACGGTCACCGGCTTTAGCGTGACGCCCGTGATCGGCTATGTGACGCGCGATTTTACCGTGGTGCCTGAGCCCGGTGAGGTCGAAGAGGTGTTTCGCGTGCCGCTCGACCATGTGCTCGACCCCAGCAACTACCTTGTGCATTCTCGGCGTTGGCGCGGCCAGCGGCGGTATTATTATGCCGTTCCCTACGGCCCCTATTACATTTGGGGCGCGACCGCGCGTATGTTGCGGGCATGGGCGACACGAATGAACCAATGATTCCGACCGGCACGCGCTGGCTACATGACGAAGACGCACAGCGGGTTTGCCGCGTGGTGCAGGATGGCGGGCATCCTATCTATTTCGTCGGCGGCTGCGTGCGCGATGCGCTGCTGGGACTGCCCGACAGCGACGTTGACCTCTCTACCGAGGCGACGCCTGAAACGGTATTGGCGCTGGCAAAGGCCGCCGGGGTCAAGGCCGTGCCGACAGGGATCGACCATGGCACGGTGACGCTGGTCTCGGGTGGCAAACCTTTTGAGATCACCACCTTTCGCCGCGATGTAGAGACCGATGGCCGCCGGGCTGTCGTCGCCTTTTCCACCGATATCGCCGATGACGCCCGTCGCCGAGATTTCACGATGAACGCGCTCTATGCCACGCCCGAGGGTCGTGTGATCGACCCCTTGGGCGGGCTGCCCGATCTGCGTGCGCGCCGGTTGCGTTTCATCGAGGACGCAGGTCAGCGTATCCGCGAAGATTACCTGCGAACCCTGCGCTATTTCCGCTTCATGGCGTGGTATGGTGACGCAGAAGTAGGGCCAGAGCCGGAGGCACTGGATGCCATCGCGTCGAATTTGGATGGGCTCGAGACGCTCTCGGCGGAACGTGTGGGGCAGGAGTTCAAAAAACTCCTCCGCGCGCCTGATCCTGCCCCCGCACTGGCTCTGATGCGGCAAACCGGTGCTTTGCCCGTGCTTTTACCGGGGAGTGATGACCGTTGGATTTCCTTGCTGGTCTATTTCGAACAAGAGCTTGGCCTTGATCCCGATTGGCTGGTGCGTCTGGCCGCGCTGGGCGGGGAGGGTTTGACCGACCGTCTGCGGCTGAGCAAAGCTGAGGGCAAACATCTCACCCTGCTGCAAGAGCAGGGCTTCGCAGGGCCACCATTGCCTGAGCTTGCCTATCGTCATGGGGCGGATGTGGGCATTGGCGCGGCTTTGCTGCGGGGATGTATGGCGGAGAACATGCCCGAAACTGCAATGTTAGAGACGATAAAAAACGCCGCGGCGGCTCGGTTTCCAGTAACGGCCAAAGACCTGATGCCCGCATTCAAAGGCCCGGCCTTGGGCCAAGAGCTTGCCCGGCTGGAACAGCTTTGGGTCAACTCCGGCTTCACCTTGACGCGAGCGGACCTATTGGCGCGCCGCAGCTAGGTCGACATCGCGGGGAAATTCGTCTATCCAAAGCGCATTACAAGGGAGATGGGCGAAATGTACCGCGGGATCTGGTTCAGCTAAGCTGGCATAACAATTGCCCCTTGGCGGCTCTGCTATTGGGCAGCGCCGAACATTTTGCACGTCTATTTTTCAAGGTCTCCCCATGTTTCGCTTTTTTGAAAACCTCGTCGATCCCTATGTCTCCTATCGCGAGAAGGATGTGCCGCCCCAAGGGCTGTGGCCCTTCCTGCGGGACTATGCGCAGCCGTTCAAAAAGGTATTCGCCCTCGCCGGAATGATGGCGATCTTCGTCGCCGCGATCGAGGTTGGGCTGATCTACTACATGGGCCGCATCGTCGATCTGTTGGGCAGCGATCCTGCGCAGATGTGGGCGGAACACCGGACCGAGCTGATCCTCGTGGCGCTGGCCGTGCTGTTGCTGCGGCCCATGGTGCAGGCGGTCGATGTGATGCTTTTGAACAATGCGATCCTGCCGAACTTCGGCACGTTGATCCGTTGGCGGGCGCATCGCCATGTCTTGCGGCAATCCGTGGGCTGGTTCGAGAATGACTTTGCCGGGCGTATCGCCAACCGGATCATGCAGACCCCACCGGCGGCGGGGGAGGTGGTCTTTCAGGTCTTTGACGCGATCTCTTACTCACTGGCCTATATGATCGGCGCGGCGATCCTGCTCTCTACCTCGGATATCCGGTTGTTAGTGCCGCTTCTGGGGTGGTTCCTCCTCTATGGCGGCTTGGTGGCTTGGACGATCAAACGGGTCGGCCCTGCGTCCAAAGCGGCGTCGGACGCGCGGTCGCAGGTGACGGGGCGCGTGGTGGATGCCTATACTAATATCCATTCGGTCAAAATGTTCGCGCATCATGATCTGGAGGTCGATTTCGCGGGTGAAGCCATCGAAGAGGCGCGGCGCACGTTTCAAGGTGAGATGCGTATCTTCACCATCATGGATGTGGTGCTCACCCTTCTCAACGGCATGTTGATCGTGGGCGTCGTCGGCTGGGCCTTGGTGTTGTGGATGGGGGCCGAGGCAAGCGTCGGTGTCGTCGCCGCTGCCGCCGCGCTGGCGCTGCGGCTCAATTCCATGACCGGTTGGATCATGTGGGCGCTGTCGAGCTTTTTCCGCGAATTGGGTGTCGTCGCCGAAGGGATGGAGACGATTGCCCAGCCCCTTGCCCTCACCGACCGCCGCGATGCGCCGCCGCTGAAGCTCACCGAAGGGCGGATCGAAATGGCGGGGCTGAGCCATCACTACGGGCGCGATAGCGGCGGGGTTCAGGACATCAATATCACCGTGCAGCCGGGCGAAAGGATTGGCCTTGTGGGCCGCTCGGGCGCGGGGAAATCGACCCTCGTGAAGCTGATATTGCGGTTCTACGATGCCGAAACCGGCGAAATCCGGATCGACGGGCAGGACATCGCACAGGTCCGGCAAGACAGTCTACGGAGGCATATCGGTGTGGTGCAGCAGGATTCCTCGTTGCTGCATCGCTCGGTGCGCGAGAACATTCTCTATGGCCGTCCCGATGCCAGCGAGGCCGAGATGATCGCGGCGGCGAAACAGGCGCAGGCGCATGAGTTCATCCTCGATCTGACCGATCCTGAGGGGCGCTCGGGCTATGACGCGCGTGTGGGTGAGCGGGGCGTGAAGCTGTCCGGCGGGCAACGGCAGCGCATCACGCTGGCGCGGGTGATCCTCAAGGACGCGCCGATCTTGTTGCTGGACGAGGCTACAAGCGCGCTCGACAGTGAGGTGGAGGCGGTCATTCAGGAAACGCTCTATGGCATGATGGCGGGCAAGACCGTCATCGCGATCGCGCACAGGCTGTCGACGATTGCCGAGATGGACCGAATTCTGGTTCTGGATCAGGGACGTATCGTCGAAGAGGGCAGCCATGACGCGCTTTTGCAGAAAGCTGGCCTATATGCAGCTTTCTGGCACCGTCAGTCGGGCGGTTTTCTCGCATTGGATGACAAGACGTGAGCATTTCGAACTGGATCAACCCGTTTCGCCCCGCCGAGGGGCCCCCACCGCAGACCCTCTGGGCCTTCATCCGCTGGTGCCTTGCAGGCGCTTGGCCGGTGCTCTGGCTCGCGGCATTCCTCTCGGCCGCCGCTGGCGCGATGGAGGCGGGCACAGCGTGGATTTTGGGCAAGGTCATCGATGCCACGGTCAGCGCGGGGCCGGAGCGGTTTTTTGAAGGCAGCAGTCTGGTTCTGGTCTTGGGCGCGATTGCGTTTTTCCTTGTGGCGCGTCCCGTGCTGTTTGGCCTCTCCTCGGCCTCCAACGCGATCATGGTGCAGCCTAATGTGAACCCGCTGGTGCTGTCGCGGCTGCACCGTTGGACGCTGGGGCAGAACGTCAATTTTTTTGACGAAGACTTCGCCGGGCGCATCGCGCAAAAGCAGATGCAGGCCGCGCGGGCGGTGACGGATGTGGCCGCCGAGGTGATCAATGTGGTGGCCTTTGCGCTCGCCTCTCTCGTGGGGTCGGTCGCCTTGCTTTTGGCGATCGACTGGCGTGTGGCGGTTGGGTTTTCCGTCTGGCTGGTGATGTATCTGGCGCTGATCAATTGGTTCTTGCCGCGCGTGCGCAAACGGGCCGCGGGACGGGCCGGGGCGCGGGCGATGGTTTCAGGGCAGGTGGTTGATACGATCACCAACATCAAGACGGTGAAGCTTTTCGCTCATGCCGATCACGAAGACCGCGCGGCACTTTCCGCGATGCAAAGCTTCCGTGCCCGGGCCTTGGAGTTCGGCTATCTCGCCGCCGGGTTCCGTCTGGCGCTGATGAGCCTTGCGGGGCTTTTGCCGGTTCTGTTGCTGGGCGGGACGATCCTGCTGTGGCAGCGCGGATTGGCGAGCGAGGGGGATATCGTCGCCTCCGGCGCCATCGCGATCCGCATCGCGCAGATGACGGGCTGGGTCTCTTTCACGCTGATGGCGATCTATTCCAATATTGGGGAGGTCGAAGACGGCATGCGCACCCTGACGCCGCGCGTGCGGCTGGATGATGAGCCTGATGCGCAGGAACTGGTCGTCGAGGCCGGAGAGATCGAATTGCGCGATCTGGGCTTTGCCTATGGCCGTCAAACTGGCGGCATCGACCGGATATCGCTGACCATCCAACCGGGTGAGAAGCTGGGCATCGTCGGTGCTTCGGGGGCGGGGAAATCGACCCTCGTGGCGCTGCTCTTGCGGCTCTATGAGCCGGAGCAGGGCAAAATATTGATTGACGGGGTGGATACAACGACGGTCACCCAAGAGAGTCTGCGGCGCAATATCGGCATGGTCACGCAGGAGACGGCGATGTTCAACCGCTCCGCGCGGGACAACATCCTGTATGGCCGCCCCGACGGGACCGAGGCCGAGGTCATCGCCGCCGCCGAACGTGCCGAGGCGCATGAGTTTATCCAGCAACTCGAAGATCACAAAGGTCGCCGCGGCTATGACGCGCATCTGGGCGAGCGTGGGGTGAAGCTTTCGGGCGGCCAGCGCCAGCGCATCGCCTTGGCCCGCGCCATCCTGAAAGACGCGCCGATACTGGTGCTGGACGAGGCGACAAGCGCCCTTGATAGCGAGGTGGAGGCCGCCATTCAGGAGACCCTAGACCGTGTGATGGAGGGCAAAACCGTGCTGGCCATCGCCCACCGCCTGTCGACCCTGACCGAGATGGACCGCATCATGGTGCTGGACGCGGGCCGCATTGCAGAGATTGGCAGCCATGCCGATTTGCTTGCCCAAGACGGGCTTTATGCGCGCTATTGGCACCGGCAGTCGGGCGGGTTTCTGGATGTGAAGGCGGCGGAATAGGCTTTCCCAGTCGCCTTTGCCGCGCTATGGGCAGGCTATGACAGAACATGAAATCTTGCGTCTCGGCCACCACGGCGATGGCATCGCCGAAGGCCCGATCTTTGCCCCGATGACCCTGCCGGGGGAAACCGTCACCGGCGTTGTCGACGGGCAGCAGCTTCGCGATGTGCGGATCGCCACCCCCTCCGGCCAGCGGGTCGCGCCGCCCTGTCGCCATTTCAAATCCTGCGGCGGCTGCCAGCTGCAACATGCCGCGGATGATTTCGTGGCGGCGTGGAAGGTTGATGTGGTGCGCAATGCGCTCTCGGCTCATGGGTTAGAGACAGAATTTCGCCCCATCCAAACCTCCCCCGCGCAATCGCGCCGCCGGGCCACCTTTGCCGCGCGGCGGACGAAAAAGGGCGCTATGGCGGGCTTTCATGGCCGCGCCTCTGACGTGCTGATCGAGGTGCCGGGCTGTCAGTTGGTCGATCCCGCTTTGCTGCTGGGGCTGAAGGTCGCCGAAGAACTGGCGCTGATCGGCACCAGCCGAAAGGCCGAATTGGCCGTCACGGTAACCCTGTCGGAAGAGGGGCTGGACGTCTCTGTCGCCAATGGCAAACCGCTCGACGGGCCGCTGCGCCAGCAATTGGCGCAGGCTTGTGAGGCTCTATCTCTGGCTCGGCTGACATGGGATGGCGAGGTAATTGCGATGCGCGCGCCGCCAGCGCAGCGCTTTGGCGATGCGCCGGTCACGCCGCCGCCGGGCGCCTTCTTGCAGGCCACCCGCCATGGCGAAGCAGCTTTGCTGGAGGCGGTCAGAGACGCCGTGGGCGAGGCCGAGGTCGTGGCCGATCTTTTCGCGGGCTGTGGCACCTTTGCCTTGCCCTTGGCGCAGCAGGCGCGGGTGCACGCGGTGGAAGGCGATGCCGAAATGATCGCCGCGCTGGAAGGGGGCTGGCGTCGGGCCAAGGGGGCCAAACCGCTCACCGCCGAGACGCGCGATCTGTTTCGCCGACCGCTCCTTCCGGATGAACTGGCCAAGATCAACGCCGTGGTGCTCGACCCGCCCCGCGCAGGGGCTGAGGCGCAGGTGGCCGAGATCATCCGCGCCGAGGTGCCGCGCGTGGCCTATGTCTCCTGCAATCCGGTGAGCTTTGCCCGCGATGTGCAGAACATGGTCGCGGCAGGCTATCGGCTGGACTGGGTACAGGTGGTCGACCAGTTCCGCTGGTCGTCCCATGTGGAACTCGCCGCCTGTCTGACCCTGTCTGAAAGCTAATCCACGGCCCCATATGACGCCGCGGATCACCGCTTTTTGAGTGAAATTAATCCCTCTCTATGGTAACGCGGATAAAAAGGGCTGGAATGGCCGGGGCGTTGAGGGCACAGTGATGAAACGCAGGACGATGATACTTGGCGGCACCGCTATGGTGGCGCTTGGCGCGTGCAGTAGCAGTAAGTTCAAACGCTACAACGGTCCCGAAGTGACCTATGTGGTTGTGAACAAAAGCCAACGCCGCATGATGCTGTTGCACCATAACCGCGTGCTCGAAGATTACCGGATCAAGCTGGGCTTCGCTCCGGTGGGTCACAAAGCCTTTGAGGGGGATGGCCGCACGCCCGAAGGACTGTACCGAATCGACCGTCGCAATCCTAACAGCCGTTTCCACCTTTCCGTCGGGATCGATTACCCGAATGCGCGCGATATCGAGAATGCCCGCGCCATGGGCAAAAGCCCGGGGGGCGATATCTTTATCCACGGGCAGAAAGACCCGCGGAAGAAGGAAAAGCACGATTGGACTTGGGGCTGTATCGCGGTCACCAACAAGGAAATCGAAGATGTCTACGCGATGGTGCGTGACGGCACGCCGATCCTGATCACGCCCTAAGAACCGCTTGATACGACACCGGCCCCCGCAGGGGCCGGATCAAACGCTCGTTCAGTGAAAGATCAGTTGCCGACGACCAGCGTCCACCAGATCTTGCCGCCGTTTTCCTGATGCCATGCGAAACCCATCTGGCGGCCATCGGGGGCCATCAAGATGCGGCGCGTGTCGGGTTGCTCCATCCACGCGGCGAGGGTCTCAAGCTCGGTCTCATAGGTTTCCGAGATTACCTCGCCGACCAGACCGCCGGTATAGCCCACGCGCTGAATGCGATCGATGGGCGAGGACCCGTCAGAGCCGAAATGCCAGGGGCGGTTTTGCACCGACATATCGCGCGAATGGGTGGCGGCAGCGGCGTTCAGCTTGGCATCCAGCGCCAGCGGCGTCACCCCGGCAGAGCTGCGCAGCGCATTGACGGAGTCGAGCATGCGGAACTGGATCGTACCCGCGTCGGAGCGGCTGATGCGGTAGGTGCCGCCGGCTTTGCCGCCGGTCGTGCTGGACGGGGTACAGGCAGATAGCGCAACCGTCAGCGCCAGTAGAATGGACAGGATACGGATCATATGAGCGCTCCACGCAATGAAGTTTTTTCTGCCTTACATCGGGGCGCGTTGCAGTTCAAACGCACATAGGCATGACTCTGCCGTGCGGCCCCGGTTTCAATTGAAACTGCGTCTTTCGAGCCATATAACTGGCAATAATTAGCATAATTTCAGTTTTGGAGACGCTCCATGTCCGCTCCCCGTTTTTCGATCAAGAGCCGCCGTGGCTTCCTTGCTGGCAGCGCCGCGATGCTCGCCACACCCGCGCTGGCGCAAAGCACCTCTTCCTTCAACTCCACCGCCACGACCGAGACGGAGCGTGACCTGACCGAGGCGGTCAAGCGCAATGTCTCAAGTTTCCGGATGCTGGATTGGCGCCCCTATTTCAGCAACACGCGCAATGGCGCGGTGCTGGTCGATATCGACAGCCGGGCGGTGCACTACTGGTCCGAGGATCAGAGCGTTTACAAACTCTACCCCTCTTCGGTGCCGCTGACCGAAGACCTCACACGCCGTGGCCGGACCCGTGTCATCAAAAAGGTCGAGGGGCCAAGCTGGCGTCCCACGCCGTCGATGCTCAAGCGCAATCCCGAATGGCCGCCCTATGTCGGCCCCGGCCCGGACAACCCTTTGGGCACCCATGCGCTGTACCTCAGCTGGACCTACTATCGTATCCACGGAACCCACGACACAAGAAAAATTGGTCGTAAGTCTTCCAATGGTTGCATCGGGCTCTATAACGAACATATCGCCGAACTTTTTGCCCTGACGAAGGTCGGCACTCAGGTGTTGCTTATTTGACGACATCCCCCTGATTCCTTGATGCAATAGCTGATTCCGGGTTTGCAAACTTTTGCCGATACTGTTTAGAACAGGATTACGAGGTAAGTCTTGGGTGCGTGTATGTATATGATACAGCACGCCTATTCTGGAGGTTATGTTATGAAGAAACTCGTTCTCGCCGCTGCTCTGTCCGCTGCTGCATCGACTGCTTTTGCTGGTTCGCTGGCCGAGCCGATCGTCGAAGCACCGGTCATCGTGGAAGAAACAACAGGTTCGTCCTCGGGCATCCTGGTTCCCCTGATCCTGCTGGCACTGGTTGCCGCAGCTGTTGCTTCCGACTAATCGGAACTGACGATCAAACGGAAAAGGCGGTGCAATGCACCGCCTTTTTTGTTTTCTGCGTAAGGCTTTGAAAAAGGGGCCGCCGCAGCGACCCCAAGGCGGGGGCTTAGTCCAGCCAGCCGCCCAAGTTCTCGGTGATGATCGTGGTCAGCGTTTCGATATGCGCCGCATCGTCGTTCAGGCAGGGAATATAGGTGAAATCCTCGCCGCCTGCCTCTTCAAAGCTCTCCTTGATCTCTTCGTTGATCTCTTCCAGCGTTTCGATGCAATCGGCCGAGAAGGCAGGCGCGCAGACGGCGATGCTTTTCTTGCCCGCCTTGGCCTGACGCGCGACCTCTTCGACCGTATAGGGTTGCAACCATTCCTCGGGGCCGAACTGCGACTGGAAGGTCGTGATGATCTCACTATCCCGCCAGCCCAAACGCTCTTTCAGCAGGCGCGTCGTTTTCTGACATTGGCAGTGGTAGGGGTCACCCTCCATCAAATAGCGCTGCGGCAGACCGTGGTAGGAGCAGACCAGCAGATCGGGCTTCTTGTCCTTGGCGGCATAGGCACGCTCAACCGATTGGGCCAGCGCTTCGATATAGTCGCGCCGGTCGAAATAGGGGGCCACGGTGCGCGAAGCGGGTTGCCATTTTTCCTTCGCCAAAGCGGCAAAGAAAGCGTCATTCGCCGTTGCCGTGGTCGCCCCGGCATATTGCGGATAAAGCGGAAAAAACAAGATCTTCTGGCATCCGGCGGCGACCATCGCCTCAACCTTGGAGCGGGTCGATGGGTTGCCATAGCGCATGGCGTAATCGACCATCACATCGGCCCCGTAGCGCGCTTCGATCGCCGCCTTGATCTTGGCGGTTTGCGATTTGGTGATCGTCGCCAGCGGGCTTTCGTTCTCGGCCTCGTTCCAGATAGACTTATAGGCCGCGCCGCTGGCAAAGGGGCGTTTCGTGAGGATCACCGTCTGCAACAGCGGTTGCCATTTCCACGGGCTGTAGTCGATCACCCGGCGGTCCGAAAGGAACTCGCTCAGGTAACGGCGCATTGACCAATAGTCATAGCCATCCGGCGTGCCAAGGTTGGCGAGCAGAACGCCAACCTTGGGACGCGGGACTTTGGGGTGATCGCCGGGGCCGTGTTCGGGCCGGGTGGCGTCGGCTTGGGCGGATTGGGGCTGGGCTGCCTGCATGGGGGTTTCCTCGCACATGTGATCCGCGCAGAGATAGCCGCTTTGCCGATTGGGTCAATCGGGGAGGGGTTCCTCGCGACTATTCAGCGCATCTGCCAGCCGTTGCTGCGCCGATCCGGGGCGCAGTGGTTTCTGCTGGCTTTCGTCCGGTGCCCATCCGGCAAGAAAGATCATGTCGAAAGTCGCCGTGATCCGGCCCGAGGCGGCGGTGAAATGCGTGGCGTAAAGCTCGGCCGCGCGGGTCAGCACGGCGCGGCCTGTGGGGCGGCGCAGGCGGGCTTGCAGGGCATTGGTCTCTCCCATTTCGCGTAGGTCGCGCATCAAGGCCCATGCGTCATCATATTCCACGGTCACCGGTTGGCTATCGGCCACGGGCAGGGCCAGCCCGGCGCGTTGCAGCAGCGCGCCCAGATCGCGCAGCTCTCCCATCGGGGCGATGCGGGGCGACAGGCCACCGGTCACTTCGGCTTCGGCCTGACCAAGGCAGGCGCGCAGCTCATGCAGGGTTTGCCCGCCAAGCGCCACGGCCTGTAACAGCCCGTCAGGGCGCAGCGCGCGGCGGCATTGGATCAACTGTCCAATCGGGTCATTCGCCCAATGCAGCCCCATGGCGTGGAACACCAGATCATGCGCCTGCGGTTCCAGCGCGAGCACCTCGGCCTCGGCGACGATCTCGGCCTTGGGGAAGGCCTCTGCCCAGACTTGGGGGAAGGCGGTCACGATGGCCGGTGCGGTAAACGTTTTCTTAACCAAACTCAGCCGATCCTGAACCTCATCGGCGGCTGCCTGTTGCAGGAACATGCCCCGCGCCGTCGCGCGGGCGCGGTGCTGGGCGAGGGCCTTGGGGTCGGTCAGGTTGGGCTGTGCTGTCATGGGGAACACATAGAATGCCGCCACGGGGACTTCAAACAGCAGTGTCGCTTATCTACCCGCCGCGCTGTCTGGGCTGCGGGGGGCTTGTCGATGCGGATTTCGGCCTGTGCGGCACCTGCTGGCGCGACACGGCCTTCATCGGGGGAACGGTCTGCGATGCCTGCGGGCTGCCCCTGCCGGGCGGCGGGGATGTGGGTTCACCCCATTGTGATGCCTGTCTTGCCACGCCGCGGCCTTGGGCGCAGGGGCGAACGGCGCTCATCTATCGTGATATGGGGCGCAGGCTGGTTCTGGCGCTGAAACATAGCGACCGGCAAGAGATCGCCCGCCCCGCCGCGCGCTGGATGGCGCAAGCGGCGCAGGGCATCCTGCCGCAAGAGGCGTTGATCGCGCCGGTGCCGCTGCATTGGCTGCGCTTGCTGAAACGACGTTACAATCAATCGGCTCTGCTGGCCAAGGCGCTGTCGGCGGAAACCGGGCACCGCTGGTGCCCCGATCTGTTGCAGCGGGTCCGGCATACGCCCTCGTTGGAGGGTTTGGGCCGTGCAGCCCGGTATCGCGTCTTGGAACAGGCGATCCGCGTGCATCCGCGGCGGCGGCACCGTATCATCATGCGACCGGTGATCTTGGTGGACGATGTCTTTACCTCCGGCGCCACATTGACCGCCTGCACGCAGGCTTGTCTGGCCGCCGGGTCCGGCCCCGTTTTCGTGCTGGCACTGGCGCGCGTGGCCAAAGAGACCTAGATCACTGGGCAACGTTAACTGTTCAAAGGGTGATCCTATGCAACCTGTCGAAATCTATACGTCGCCGCTCTGCGGTTTTTGCCATTCCGCCAAACGCCTGCTGACCCAAAAGGGCGCAGCCTTTGACGAAGTCGATGTGCTGTCGGAGCCAGAGCGCAAGAAAGAGATGATCCAGCGCGCCGGCGGTGCCCGCACCGTGCCGCAGATTTTCATCGGCGATGTGCATGTCGGTGGATGCGATGAGCTTTATGCGCTGGACCGTGCCGGCAAGTTGGATGCATTGCTGAGCGACAGATGAAAATCGCGCTGCTGCAACTCAACGTCTCAGATGACCCCGCCGCCAATCTGGACAAGACCCGCGCCCTGCTGGGCGAGGCGGTGGCGGGCGGGGCGGAGTTTGTCCTGACCCCCGAGGTGACGAATTGCGTCAGCACCAGCCGATCCCATCAACAGTCGGTGCTGGCCTATGAGGAAGACGATGCCACCCTCGCGGCCCTGCGCGAAGAGGCGGCGAAGGCGGGCATCTGGCTGCTGATCGGCTCGCTCGGTCTGAAAACGCGCGGGGGCGATGGGCGCTTTGCCAACCGGTCTTTCCTAATTTCTCCGCAGGGGGAGATCGTCGCGCGCTATGACAAGATCCATATGTTCGATGTGGATATCAACGAGACCGAAAGCTACCGGGAGTCCGCGGGCTACCGACCCGGTGACAAAGCCGTGGTGACCGAGACGCCTTTTGGCAAGATCGGCATGTCGATCTGCTATGACATGCGTTTTCCGGCGCTCTATCAGGCGTTGGCCGAGGCGGGCGCGCGTATCCTGACGATGCCGGCGGCCTTCTCTCCGGTCACCGGGGCCGCGCATTGGCACAGTCTGCTGCGGGCGCGGGCGATCGAGAATGGCTGCTATGTGCTGGCCCCGGCCCAGACGGGCACCCATGCCAGCACTGCGCATAAGACCCGCGACACCTATGGCCATTCGCTGGTCGTGGCCCCTTGGGGGGAGGTGGTATTGGATGCCGGGACAGCCCCCGGCGTTTACTTTTGTGACATGGACATGGAAGAATGTGACAAGGCCCGCGCCAAAGTGCCCAGCCTTGCCAACCGCCGCCCCTTTGCCGCGCCCTGACCGGACCGAAAATGACCGACGATAAAAACACCCTTGCGATCATGTTGTTCGGAGAATTGCTGGCCGCCGACCAATCGGTGCGCAGTCGCCTGACACGGGTGCTGCCGCGGGGGATGGAGATCTCGCATTTTTCGGTGCTGAACTCGCTTTCATGGCACGGCGGCGAACGCTCGCCCGCGCAACTGGCCGAGACCTTCAACGTCACGCGCGGGGCGATGACCAACACATTGAGCAAGCTCGAATGGGCCGGTTATGTTCATATCCGCCCCGATTGGGACGACGCGCGGCGCAAGATGGTCGCGATCAGCCCCGCCGGGCGGCAGGCGCGGGATGCGGCGGTGAATGCGATCACGCCGATGATCTCGAACGTGGTGGGGGAGCTTGGCGAAGAACAGGTCCGCGCCACGCTCCCGATCCTGCGCGCGCTCAGGCGTCAGTTGAGCCAGGGTTGAGGCCCGGATTAAGGCTGGCGGTGACGTAGTTCACGCTTAAATCCCGATCCGAAAGCCGCCACGACCATGCGACGGGGTTAAAGACGAAACCTTTGCGATCCACCGGCTCCAACCCGGCGCGGCTCAGCAGGTCGAAAAGCTCATCGGGGGTGATGAACTTGTTCCAGTCATGCGTGCCCTTGGGCAGCCAGCGCATCACATGTTCGGCCCCGACAATCGCCATCATAAAGGACTTTGGATTGCGGTTCAGAGTCGAACAGATGTGCAGCCCGCCGGGTTTCAGCAGGCGACGGCAAGCGATCAGATAGTCGATGGGAGAGGCGACATGTTCGACCACCTCCATGTTCAGCACCACGTCGAATTTCTCACCAGCATCGGCCATGTCTTCGGCGGTGGTGTGGCGGTAGTCGATCTCTAGCCCCGATTGCTGCGCGTGGATCTGCGCCACGGGGATGTTGCCTGCCGCGGCATCCGCGCCCACCACTTCGGCCCCAAGCCGCGCCATCGGTTCGGACAGCAACCCGCCGCCGCAGCCGATGTCGAGGATCCGCAGCCCCGCGAAAGGGGCAGAGCCCGTCAGGTCGCGGTCGAACTCCCCCGCGATCTGGCTGGTGATGTAGTCCAACCGGCAGGGGTTCAGCATGTGTAGCGGCTTGAACTTGCCGTTCAGATCCCACCATTCGGCGGCCATCGCTTCGAATTTGGCGATCTCGGCGGGGTCGATGGTTGATTGATCCGCTTGCATTCTGATCTCCCTGTGCTCTTTTGGGTTCAATGACTATATAGGGCGGCAATGGACAAGTATCCCGACCAAAAACGCGGCGCGCCGCATCTTTATCCGCCGGTTGAGCCTTTCGACCAGCGGATGTTGTCCGTAGGGCAGGGGCATCAGGTCTATGTCGAGCAATGCGGCAACCCTGAGGGCATCCCCGTCGTGGTGCTGCATGGCGGCCCCGGCGGCGGTTGCAGCCCGGCGATGCGGCGGTATTTCGACCCCAAGGTTTACCGCGTGGTGCTGTTCGATCAGCGCGGCTGCGGGCGCTCCACCCCGCATGCCTCGGTCACCGACAACACGACATGGCATCTGGTCGCGGATATCGAGCTGATTCGCAGCACACTCGGCATCGACAAATGGATGGTTTTCGGTGGCTCTTGGGGCGCGACGCTTTCGCTGATCTATGCCCAAGCGCACCCCGAAGCGGTGCGCCATCTGATCCTGCGCGGCGTCTTCCTGATGACGCAGGCCGAGCTTGATTGGTTCTACGGCGGCGGGGCCGGGCGGTTCTGGCCCGAACTTTGGGCGCGGTTCGTCGATCTGATCCCCGAAGATGAGCGTGACGATCTGATTGCGGCCTATCACCGGCGGCTATTTTCCGGTGATCTAAGGGTCGAGCAGGACTATGGCCGCGCTTGGGCCGCGTGGGAGAACGCGCTGGCCTCGGTGCATTCCGATGGCGTTTCGCATGGCGGGCCATCGGCCTATGCGCGGGCGTTCTCGCGGTTGGAGAATCATTATTTCACCAATAACGGCTTTCTCGAGTTCGACGGTCAGATCCTCGAACATATGGGCCGTATAGCGCATATTCCGGGGGTGATCGTGCAGGGGCGTTACGACATGATCTGCCCGCCTGCGGGGGCCTATGCGCTGGCTGAACGTTGGCCCAATGCCGACCTGCGGATGATCCGGGATGCGGGCCACGCCTTGTCGGAGCCGGGGATCAGTGCCGAATTGGTGCGCACGATGGATAGGATCGGACAGCGATGAGTGGGCGCAACTCTCTGCTGGATCGCCGGGCGCTTTTCACCACCGGTGCGGCGGCGGCCCTGCTGGCCGCGACAGGTGCCAGCGCGGGGGAGCCGCCCCGGCGCGGGGGCCGTTTGCGGCTGGCGCTTTCAGGTGCCACGCGAGAGGACACTTGGGTCCATGGCGATGGGCTCTTCATGCAGGTTGCGCGGCAGGGGATGATCTTTGACACGCTGACCGAAGTCACCGGCAATGGCATCCTCAAGGGTGAGTTGGCGACCGGTTGGCAGGCCAGCGATGGCGCCCGGCAGTGGCAGTTCGATCTACGCCCCGATGTGCGTTTTCACGACGGCAGCCCCCTGACCGCCCGCGATGTGGTGGCCAGTCTCCGCGGTCCGCTGGCCGGGGCCGAGGTCGCCGTTCAGGGCGATCTGCAAGTGCAGGTCACATTGGCGGCGGCGAATCCTGACCTGCCGCTCTTGCTGGCGCAATCGCGCTATGTGATCCGCCCCGCCCATGCGCCCGAGGCCGGGATCGGCACCGGGCTTTACCGTCTGCGGCGCTTTTCCCCCGCACGTCAGGTTTTGGCCGAACGGGTAGAGACGCATTACAAGGACGGCACCGCCGGGTGGTTCGATACGGTCGAACTGGTGTCGCTCCCCGCCCGTGAGGTGCGGGCGCAGGCGCTGAGCGAAGGGCTTGTTGATGCAGCGGATTTACCCGCGCGGCCCCGTTACCGCGACCGGGGGGATGTGACCCTTCAGGCCGATAGCGCAGGCGGGGTCAGCGCATTGTCGGGCGATCTGCGCCAGCCGCCGAACCCCGGTCGGCAAGCGCCGATGGACAACCTGCGCGCGCCCGAGCGGTGGTGGTTCGGCTGAGAGGGGTTGCAGTTTCGCCGCATTCGGCCTATATCCCCTTCAACAGCGGCGCTTTCGGGTCCACACCGAAGGCCCCACCGAATTCGTGAACGGGCCGCGCGCCCGTTTTTTTGTGCCCAGTGAAAATGGATGTCTCATGTCGAATGACCTGATCGCCAAAGCCGCCATCGACCGCCGCCTGGCCGAGATCATCACCCCGGTGATCGAGGATATGGGTTTTGAACTGGTGCGCGTGCGCCTGATGTCGGGCAAGTCCACCACCCTGCAAGTCATGGCCGACCGGCCCGAGGGCGGGATCGAAGTGGATGAATGCGCCAAGATCTCGCAGGCCATCGGCGCCGTGCTGGATGTCGAAGATCCGATCTTGGATGAGTATTCGCTTGAAGTGTCGAGCCCCGGCATCGACCGACCGCTGACGCGGCTTAAAGATTTCGACGCTTTCGAAGGCTATGAGGCCAAGATCGAGACGACCGAACTGATTGACGGCCGCCGCCGCTTTAAGGGTGAGCTGGCAGGCGTCGAGGGTGGCGAAGTGCTGATCAATGTCGAAGAAGGCACCATCGGATTGCAGTTCGACTGGCTCAGCGATGCCAAGCTGGTGCTGACCGACGACCTGATCAAGGAAATGCTCCGCCAGCGCAAAGCGTCTGGTGCGATCGACGAAACCGATTTTGATGATATCGAGACTGAAGAGTCTGCTGAGGGAGACACCTAATGGCCATTACATCTGCAAACCAGCTTGAGCTGTTGCAAACCGCCGAGGCGGTGGCGCGCGAGAAGATGATCGACCCCGGTCTGGTCGTTGAAGCGATGGAGGAATCCCTCGCCCGTGCCGCCAAGTCCCGCTATGGCGCCGAGATGGACATCCGGGTCGACATCGACCGCAAGACCGGCAAGGCCACCTTCACCCGCGTCCGCACCGTGGTCGAGGATGATGAGCTTGAGAACTATCAGGCCGAGTTCACCGTGGAACAGGCCAAGCAGTACATGGCCGACCCCAAGGTTGGCGACACTTTCGTCGAGGAAGTACCCCCGGTTGAAATGGGCCGCATCGCGGCGCAGTCGGCCAAGCAGGTGATCTTGCAAAAGGTCCGCGAAGCTGAGCGTGACCGCCAGTACGAAGAATTCAAAGACCGCGCCGGGACCATCATCAACGGTCTGGTCAAGCGCGAGGAATATGGCAACGTCATCGTCGACGTGGGCGCTGGCGAAGCGATCCTGCGCCGGAACGAGAAGATTGGTCGCGAAAGCTATCGCCCGAACGACCGCATCCGCGTCTACATCAAAGACGTGCGCCGCGAGCAGCGTGGCCCGCAGATTTTCCTGAGCCGCACCGCGCCTGAATTCATGGCCGAGTTGTTCAAGATGGAAGTGCCCGAAATCTACGACGGCATCATCGAGATCAAAGCGGTAGCCCGTGACCCCGGTTCGCGCGCCAAGATCGCTGTGATTTCGCATGACGGCTCCATCGACCCCGTGGGTGCCTGCGTCGGTATGCGCGGCTCTCGCGTGCAGGCCGTGGTGAACGAGCTTCAGGGCGAGAAGATCGACATCATTCCGTGGAACGAAGACCAGCCCACCTTCCTTGTGAACGCGCTGCAGCCTGCGGAAGTGTCGAAAGTGGTTCTCGATGAAGAAGCCGGTAAGATCGAAGTCGTCGTGCCCGAAGAGCAACTGTCGCTCGCCATTGGCCGCCGTGGTCAGAACGTGCGTCTTGCTAGCCAGTTGACCGGTCTCGACATCGACATCATGACCGAAGAGCAGGAAAGCCAGCGCCGTCAGGCCGAGTTCGAACTGCGCACCAAGCTGTTCATGGACAACCTCGATCTCGACGAATTCTTTGCCCAGCTTCTGGTCTCCGAAGGTTTCACCAACCTCGAAGAAGTGGCCTATGTCGAAGTCGACGAGCTGCTGGTCATCGACGGTGTGGACGAAGATACGGCGGGGGAGTTGCAGGCCCGCGCCCGTGACGTGCTCGAAGCGCAGAACAAAGCGGCGCTTGATAACGCCCGCGCCTTGGGTGTCGAAGACAGCCTGGTTGAATTTGAGGGGCTGACCCCCCAAATGATAGAAGCGCTGGCCAAGGACGACGTCAAAACGCTGGAAGATTTCGCCACCTGTGCCGATTGGGAACTGGCTGGCGGCTGGACCACGGTCAACGGCGAGCGTGTCAAAGACGACGGCGCGCTTGAGCCCTTCGATGTTAGCCTCGAAGATGCGCAGGCCATGATCATGACCGCCCGCGTCATGCTGGGCTGGGTCGACCCGACCGAGCTTGAGGACGACGCGGAAGAAGACGACGTAGAAACAAACGGCGAAACCGCCGAGGAGGCCGAGGCCTAAGCGGGCCTCGGGGGTTGCACATGGGACGCGGTGGCGCCTCGAATGACCGCTCAGCCGGTGCGGAACGCAAGTGCATCGCCACGGGCGAGGTGCAGCCGAAACACGGGTTGATCCGTTTCGTGGTCGGCCCGGACAATCAGGTTTACCCGGATATTCTGGGTAAACTGCCGGGCCGGGGCATCTATGTCGCGGCGGATCGTGCGGCCCTGGAATTGGCCATCAAGAAAAAGGCCTTTTCCCGCTCGGCGAAACAGCCGGTCACCCTGCCCGACGGGCTGGTCGACGAGGTCGAGCAGCAGTTGGCGCGCCGGGTGGTCGAGTTGATCTCGCTCCAGCGCAAAGCGGGCAAGGCGGTCGCCGGTTACGAAAAGGTCAAGGGTTGGTTGCAAACCGAAGAGGCCGAAGTATTGATACAGGCCGTAGATGGGTCAGGGCGCGGCAAGTCCAAGCTGAGCACCCCACACTATGGTCATTACATCGGTTGGTTGACAGCCGATGAATTGGGTTTGGCATTCGGTCGCCAAACTGTGATACATGGGGCGCTCGCCTCTGGTGGACTCACGCAACGTGTTGTAGAGGAAGCCGGTAGACTTAAAGGCGTGCGCGTAAACGAGGGTGGCAACGGCCATCCGAAAGGATAGACGAGCTTCATGAGCGATAGTGACGGCAAGAAAACATTGGGTCTGCGCGGTGGCGCACGTCCGGGGAACGTAAAGCAAAGCTTTAGCCACGGGCGTACCAAAAACGTTGTGGTCGAAACCAAGCGCAAGCGTGTTGTGGTGCCCAAACCGGGTGGCCAGAAATCAACAGGTCCGGGCGCCGGGCCGATTGGCGATCCCAAGAAGCGCCCCGCAGGCATCACCGATGCCGAGATGGAGCGCCGTCTGAAGGCCGTTCAGGCCGCCAAGGCCCGTGAGGCCGAGGAAGCCGCGCAGCGTGAAGCCGAGGAAAAAGCCCGCGCCGAAGAGCGTGAGCGTCGCCGGGCCGAGATTGAGGCCAAGGAACGCGAAGAGCGTGAGCGCGAAGAAAGCCTTAAAGCCAAGGCCGAGGAAGACGCCCGTCGCAAGGCAGAGGCCGAAGCGGCTGCTGCTGCCCCCGCGCCTGAACCTGCCGCTGCACGCGAGCCGGGCAACAAACCTGCGCCCGCCGCGACACCGCGCAAAACCACGGACCGTGACCGCGACGACAGCAAGAAGCGCAGCAAAGGGGGCGACAGCCGCCGCGCGGGCAAGCTGACCGTCAATCAGGCGCTTGCCGGTGGCGAAGGTGGCCGTCAGCGTTCCATGGCACAGATGAAGCGCAAGCAGGAACGTGCGCGTCAAAAGGCGATGGGTGGTCAGGTCGAGCGTGAAAAGATCGTGCGCGACGTGCAACTGCCGCCCGCCATCGTGGTCTCTGAACTTGCAAACCGTATGGCCGAGAAGACCGGCGCGGTGGTCAAGGCGCTGATGCAAAACGGCCTGATGGTGACCCAGAACGAAACCATCGACGCCGATACAGCCGAGCTGATCATCGAGGAATTCGGCCACAAAGTGGTGCGCGTTTCCGACGCCGATGTCGAAGATGTCATCAAAGAGGTCGAGGACGATCCGAAGGATCTGCAATCGCGTCCGCCGGTCATCACGATCATGGGCCACGTCGACCACGGCAAAACCTCGCTTCTGGACGCAATCCGCAACGCCAAGGTTGTGGCGGGCGAAGCCGGTGGCATCACCCAGCACATCGGCGCCTATCAGGTGAAAACCGACAACGGCACCGTGCTGTCCTTCCTCGACACGCCGGGCCACGCGGCCTTCACCTCCATGCGTTCGCGCGGGGCTCAGGTGACGGATATCGTGGTTCTGGTGGTTGCGGCGGATGACGCCGTGATGCCGCAGACGATCGAAGCGATTGCCCACGCAAAAGCGGCCAAGGTGCCGATGATCGTGGCGATCAACAAGATCGACAAACCAGCTGCCAATGCCGACAAGGTCCGTACCGATCTGCTTCAGCACGAAGTCATCGTCGAGAAGATGTCGGGCGATGTGCAAGACGTCGAAGTATCAGCAGCGACAGGCCAAGGTCTGGACGATCTGCTCGAAGCCATCGCGCTGCAGTCGGAAATCCTCGAACTTAAGGCGAACCCGAACCGGGCCGCCGTGGGTGCGGTGATCGAAGCGCAGCTTGATGTGGGCCGTGGCCCCGTGGCGACCGTGCTGGTTCAGAACGGCACGCTGCGTCAGGGCGATATCTTCGTCGTGGGTGAGCAGTACGGTAAGGTCCGTGCGCTGATCAACGACCAAGGCGAGCGCGTCAAAGAAGCCGGGCCTTCGGTGCCGGTTGAGGTGCTTGGCATCAACGGCACGCCAGAGGCCGGTGACGTATTGAACGTGACCGAAACCGAAGCGCAGGCCCGCGAAATCGCTGAGTATCGCGCCAACGCCGCCAAGGACAAACGTGCCGCTGCCGGGGCTGCCACCACGCTGGAGCAGCTGATGGCCAATGCCAAGGCGAACGAAGACGTCAGCGAGCTGCCGATCTTGGTCAAAGCCGACGTGCAAGGTTCTGCCGAAGCGATCGTTCAGGCGATGGAGAAAATCGGCAACGACGAAGTCCGCGTTCGGGTTTTGCACTCCGGTGTGGGCGCGATTACCGAGACGGATGTCGGCCTTGCCGAAGCCTCCGGCGCCCCGATCATGGGCTTCAACGTGCGTGCCAATGCTTCGGCGCGGAACACTGCGAACCAGAAAGGCGTCGAAATCCGCTACTACTCGGTCATCTATGACCTTGTGGATGACGTGAAAGCGGCTGCGAGCGGCCTGCTGAGCGCCGAGATCAAAGAGAACTTCATTGGCTACGCCAATATCAAAGAAGTCTTCAAGGTTACCGGTGTGGGCAAAGTCGCTGGTTGTCTGGTTACCGAAGGCGTCGCCCGCCGCAGCGCCGGTGTGCGTCTGCTGCGCGACAACGTCGTAATCCACGAAGGCACGCTGAAAACGCTCAAGCGCTTCAAAGACGAAGTGCCCGAGGTTCAGTCCGGTCAGGAATGCGGCATGGCATTCGAGAACTACGAAGACATCCGCCCCGGCGATGTGATCGAGATTTTCGAGCGCGAAGAAGTGACCCGCACCTTGGCCTAAGCCAAGCGCTTATAAGATGAATTCCCCAGAGGCCCGGTCGAATTGCCGGGCCTCTTCTTTTGTGAAGGCCTTCTTGCTATCGTCGAAACTGATCCGCGCCAGATTGACGTGCAGGGGCGAAATATCGATCAGGTTGAAGTCATTCGGCTCCCCCCGCTGGCGCGAAGACAGGCTGGTGCCAGCATGCAGTTGGATCGCCAGATGACCGTCATGCTCAGGCGCCGGGTGGGCAAAGGTGCCTGCGTGCCAAATGTGCAGATGCCCCGAGAGGATCAGGTCCGCTCCGCAGTCCAAAAGCCGCTTGAGCGCGCGTTGCGCGCCGGGAATGGGCTTCTTGTGGGTCTCATTGGGGTGATCCAGCGGATGGTGGCAAACGGCGATACGCAAGGTCTTTTCCCCCCCGCGTGACAGGGCGCGGCAGGCGCGGCCCAAACGGCGCAGGCCCAGTTTGCCGGTCTGCCATTTGAACCGATCAACGGTGTTGATCCCCACGGCGACAAAATCCGCCCCCTCACGCACCGGCGTAAGATCATGATCGATCCAACGCCGGTAATAGCGCCACGGGGCGAAGAACCGGGTAAAGGGTCGGTGCAGCGGAATATCGTGATTGCCCGGCACGCTCAGCACCGGTGCGTTGATCCTGTCGATAAAAGCCCGCGCGGCGCGATATTCCTTTTCCCGCGCCCGTTGGGTCAGGTCGCCCGAGATGATCACCAGATCGGGGTCATAGCCATTCACCGCCTCTAGGAGCGGCACCAAAAGGTCGGGGCGGTCCTTGCCGAAGTGCAGGTCGGATAGGTGAATCAAACGGCTCATCGCACAGTCTTCCCGGTCGTGGAGGGCACAAAGATATGAATGGGCGAACTGGCGCGGGCGAGCCGATACGGGCCGCGCATTACCGCAATCTCTCCGTCCCGCGCGACATAGCGTTTGCGCTGTTTCATGCGGATCTCAATCTCGGACCCGCAGAGCATTTCGTAGTCCGTGTGGTGTTTCGCGCGGCCCGTCGCCAGCGCCCCGGCATGGCGCAGCAGGCCGAAACGATAGGTATCAGGGGCGACCAGCAGCACCATATCACCGCGCGCGATGCAGTCCTGCCCATCAAGCCCCATTTGATCCAGTTGAAACGCGTTGTTCACCGCGAAAACGAGCGGGGTGCGCAACTGGCTCTCTTTCCCGTCGACCACGATGGTCAGTTTGAGCGAGGTGCGGAAATCCATCAAGGCTTTGATCACCGACCAATAGGCGGCGATCCGGCTGCGTCCCCAACGACGGTAGATGCCTTCGCGCGTTTTGAGGATAGCGGGATAGGCCCCGATGCTGGCGTTGTTCAAAAAGGTCTCACCGTTGATCGTCGCCACATGCACCGGGCGGCTGTCACCAGCGGCGATGACGTCGACCGCCTCTTCAAGGTTCTCTGGAATGCCCATCGACCGCGCGAAATAGTTGAAGGTGCCCTGCGGGATGATGCCGAGCGGACGGTCGTGGTCTACCATCGCCGAGGACACGCCCGAGATTGTGCCATCCCCGCCCGCGACGGCAATGATCCCCTCGCCGCTAGATAGCGCCTCCCGCGCGGCGCTGGCAGGGTCGTTGCGTTTGTCGATGTGAATGAATTCCGCCGTGATCCCATGCCGCGCAAAGGCGCAGCGGATCGTGTTTTCGGCTTGGTCACCGTCTTGACGGCCTGAACCGCGGTTCAGAATGACGATAGCGCGCTTCAATGACATAAGTTCCCCTGCCAAATGCTCGGGGAAAACGCGGTGGAACGCCTATTTGTTCACCTCAATAGGCGTTCCGATGAGATTTTTCAGACAGGCTTGCCTTCGAAAATCTTCCCGTCGACCTGAACGGCCATGCGACCGCCCGCCAACATTTTTACAAAGATACCCTGAACGTAAATGGAACTTCCGATTGCGATGGTTCTCAACATGTCGGCACCCTTTCATACAGATGTTACAACTCTGCCTCAGGATGGTGCGCATTCGGTTAAAAAATCCGCAACATGCTGAGCGATTGGCGATCACTAGTGCAATTCTGCCACGCTGCGCTAGAGCCAATCACGCAATATTGATATGAGCGGCACGTCTGCCTCGGGCATCGGATAGGCGCGCATTTCGTTCGGGCGCACCCATTTCAGGGTCTGCCCCTCGCGCGAAACCGGTGTGCCGCCCCACTTGCGGCAGGCGAACAGCGGCATCAGAAGGTGGAAATCACTGTAGCTGTGGCTGGCAAAGGTCAGCGGGGCGAGACAGGATTCCCATGTCTCAATCCCCAGTTCCTCATGCAGCTCGCGGATCAGCGCCGCCTCTGGCGTCTCTCCGGGTTCGATCTTGCCGCCCGGAAACTCCCAAAGGCCCGCCATCGGCTTGCCTTCGGGGCGTTGGGTCAAAAGCACGCGGCCATCGATGTCGATCAAGGCCGCGGCGGAAACCAGCACTGTCTTCATCTGGTCAGGACCGATAATCGGCGTTGATGTCGATATAGCCGTGGGTCAGGTCACAGGTCCAAACGGTGCACTGCCCCTCGCCAAGGCCCAGATCGACGCCGATGGTGATGTTCTGACCCTTCATATGCGCGGCGGCATCCTCTTCGGAGTAGTCGGGGCTGCGCCATCCGTCGCGCGCGACTTCGATATCGCCGAAACGGATCGACAGACGATCCCGGTCCGCCGCGGCCCCGGATTTCCCGATGGCCATGACGACGCGACCCCAGTTGGGGTCTTCGCCTGCGATTGCGGTCTTGATCAGGGGGGAGTTGGCGATGGCCATGGCGTGGATCTTGGCCTCGTCATCGTTGGAGGCACCGGTGACGGCCACCTCGACGAATTTCTGCGCGCCTTCGCCGTCTTTGACGACCTGATGTGCGAGGTCCATCATCACGTCCCGCAGCGCCGCGTCGAAGGCATCATTGCCCGATACATCGACACCGGAGGCGCCTGTTGCGGCCATGATCAGCGCGTCGGAGGTGGAGGTGTCACTGTCGACAGTGATGCAGTTGAACGTTGTTTCGGTATGGGTCGAAAGGCGCTGTTGCAGCTCGTCCGTCGCCAGTACCGCATCGGTAAAGATATAGACCAGCATGGTGGCCATATCGGGCGCGATCATGCCCGAGCCTTTGGCGATCCCCGCGATAGAGACGGTTTTGCCGTCGATCTCAACCGTGGCGCTGGCCCCTTTGGGGAAAGTGTCCGTCGTCATGATGGCGCGCGCCGCGTCTTCGATGCCCGCGGGGTCAAGCTGGTCATGCAGATCACCCAGCACGGCGGTGATGCGTTCATGCGGTAGGGGTTCGCCGATGACACCGGTGGAAGAGGTGAAGACCCGCGCTTGCGGCACGCCGCAGGCCTCGGCCGCGGCGGCGGTGATCGCTTCGACCGCGTCGGTGCCGCCCCGCCCGGTAAAGGCATTGGCGTTGCCCGAGTTCACGACGATAGCGGCGCCTTCGTCCGAGGCGCCGCCGATTTTTGCCTGGCAATCCAGCACCGGGGCCGCGCGGGTGGCGGAACGTGTGAACGCCCCCGCCACGGCGCTGCCCGGCGCCAGTTTCGCCAACATCACATCGGTGCGCCCTTGATAGCGCACGCCAGCGGCGATGGTGGCGAAAGTCACGCCGTCGATAACCGGCAGTTCGGGAAAACGGGCCGGGGCGAGCGGCGAGACAGCCAGGGATTTAGCCATGAGTTAGTTCAGCCATTCGATGTTGTTGAGAACGGAAGGGTCGATGCCTTCGGCTGCGCTGCGGTCAACCTCGGCAGAGTCGGTCAGGCTTTCGATCGCCTCTTGCACGTTGGTCTGGCGGATTTGGGTTTCCAGCTCTTCGCGCACGTCTTCCAGCGCGGGGGCTTCGGCGGTGCGTGTCTCGTTCAGTTTGATGACATGCCAGCCGAACTGGGTTTCCACCGGTTCCGACACGCTGCCGGCTTCCATGCCAGCGACGGCCTCTTCAAAGGCAGGCACCATCATGCCGGGGCCGAACCACCCCAAGGAGCCGCCACCGGGGCCGGAGGGACCGGTCGATTTCTCTTTGGCAAGCTCGGCAAAGTCCGCGCCGCCATCGAGTTCTGCTTTGATCGCGTCGGCTTCTTCCTTGGTTTCGACAAGGATATGCGAGGCGTTGAACTCGGGCTCAGGCTCTGCGTCGCTGTATTGCGCGTCATAGGCCGCTTGCAACTCTTCGTCGCTGACCGGCTCGGCCATGACGCCTTCGATCGCCTCACCAGCGGTGAGCGAGCGGGTCTCATTCTCGAGCGACAGGGTTACGCGCGGCGGCAGTTCGCCGGTAAAGCTGTCAGCGAGGGCCGTCTGCTGCACAAGCTGGTCCAGAAGACCTTTGAACAGCACGTCCTCGGGCAGTTGTTGGTACTGCTGGGGCAGGCTCGCGCGGGCGACGATCATATGCCCGAGCGTGATTTCAGTGTCGTTGACGGTGGCAACAACCGTGTCGAGACCCGGTTCGTCCTGGGCGGCCACAGGCAGCGCCACAGCGGCGGCAAGCGCCAAAGACGACAGAAATGTGAGGGGTTTTTGCATGGTTGGGTCCAATCGCTTCCTTCGTAGCAGGGCTGCTACATTGACAGTGTATGGCACGCCCCTTACATCGCCTTATGGCGCTGAGAGGCGCGGGCTCATCCACTATCTATGGGCTGCCATGGCGCTCGGCAACCAGATCGGCGCAAGACATCATAACTTCGGCGGGAGATTACATGCTGGGTATCGGAACAATCGCCAAAAAGGTCTTTGGCACGCCAAACGACCGGAAGATCAAGGCGACCCGTCCGCTTGTGGCACGGATCAATGCGCTGGAGCCCGAGTTTGAAAAGCTAAGCGACGACGAGATCAAAGCGCGCACCGCGGAATTGGCCAAACGGGCCGACGGGGGCGAAAGCCTTGACGATCTGCTGCCCGAAGCCTTTGCCAACTGCCGCGAAGCCGCCCGCCGCACCCTTGGCCTGCGTGCCTTCGACACACAGCTTCTGGGCGGCATCTTCCTGCATCAGGGCAATATCGCCGAGCAGAAGACCGGTGAGGGCAAGACCCTGACCGCGACCTTCGCGGCCTATCTGAACGGTCTCACGCATAAGGGCGTGCATGTGGTGACCGTGAACGAATACCTCGCCAAGCGCGACGCCGAGTGGATGGGCAAGGTGTTCGGCGCATTGGGCCTGACCACGGGTGTCGCCTATTCCGGCATGCCCGAGGATCAGAAACGCGCGGCCTACGCCTGCGACATCACCTATGCCACCAACAACGAGTTGGGCTTCGATTACCTGCGCGACAATATGAAGTCGAACCTGTCGGACATGCTGCAACGCGGGCATAACTTTGCCATCGTGGACGAAGTCGACAGCATTCTGATCGATGAGGCACGGACACCCCTGATCATCTCCGGCCCGTCGCAGGACCGCTCCGAGATGTATCAGATCATCGACGCGCTGATCCCCTCGCTCACCGATGAGCATTACGAGCTGGACGAGAAGACCCGCAACGTCACTTTCACCGATGAGGGCAATGAGTTCCTCGAAGAGCAGCTGCGCGCGCGGGAATTGATCGAAGAGGGGATGACCCTTTACGACCCCGAAAGCACCACCATCGTGCACCACGTCAACCAAGGTCTGCGTGCGCACAAGCTGTTCCAGCGCGACAAGGACTACATCGTGCGCGATGGCGCGGTGACGTTGATCGACGAATTTACGGGCCGCATGATGCCGGGCCGCCGCCTGTCGGACGGTCTGCACCAAGCGATCGAAGCCAAGGAAGGCGTCGACATCCAGCCCGAGAACGTGACCCTCGCAAGCGTCACTTTCCAGAACTACTTCCGCCTTTACGACAAACTGGGCGGCATGACCGGCACGGCCCTGACCGAAGCCGAAGAATTCGCCGAGATCTATGGCCTTGGCGTGGTCGAAGTGCCGACCAACGTGCCAATCGCCCGTGTGGACGAAGACGACGCCGTCTATCGCACCGCGCGTGAGAAATACGAGGCGATGATCGAACGGGTCAAAGAGGCCCACGCCAAGGGGCAGCCCTGCCTTGTCGGCACCACCTCGATCGAAAAGTCCGAACAGCTCAGCGCCATGCTGACCGCTGCCGGGATCGAGCACAACGTGCTCAACGCCCGCCAGCACGAGCAAGAGGCGCAGATCATCGCCGAAGCGGGCAAGCTGGGCGCCGTGACCATCGCCACCAACATGGCGGGCCGCGGCACCGACATTCAGTTGGGCGGCAACGTCGAATTGAAAGTGCTCGACGCGCTGGATGCCGACCCTGAGGCCGACCCGGCCAACATCCGGGCCCAAATCGAAGCGCAGCACGCCGAAGAAAAGCAGAAGGTGCTGGAGGCCGGTGGTCTCTACGTTCTGGCTTCAGAGCGTCACGAGAGCCGCCGCATCGACAACCAGTTGCGGGGCCGTTCGGGCCGTCAGGGTGACCCGGGCCGCACCTCGTTCTTCCTGTCGCTCGAAGATGACCTGATGCGCATCTTCGGCTCGGAACGGCTTGAGAAAGTGCTGACGACGTTGGGCCTGAAAGATGGCGAAGCCATCGTGCACCCATGGGTCAACAAATCGCTGGAGCGGGCGCAGGCGAAGGTTGAGGGCCGCAACTTCGACATCCGCAAGCAGCTGTTGAAGTTCGACGATGTGATGAACGAGCAGCGCAAGGTGATCTTTGGCCAGCGCCGCGAGATCATGGAGGCGGACAACCTCAATGAGATCGTCACCGACATGCGCGAGCAGGTGATCGACGATCTGATCGACACCTATATGCCGCCCAAGACCTATGCCGATCAGTGGGACACCCAAGGTTTCTATGCCGCGGTGATCGAACAGTTGAACGTCGACGTGCCGATCATCGCATGGTGCGAAGAGGACGGCGTGGATGACGAGGTGATCCGCGAACGTCTGATGAAAGCCACGGACGAGCTGATGGCCAAGAAGGCCGAAGCCTTTGGCGAAGAGAACATGCGCAACATCGAGAAACAGTTGTTGTTGCAAGCCATCGATACCAAATGGCGCGATCACCTGCTGACGCTCGAACATCTGCGTTCGGTCGTGGGCTTCCGCAGCTACGCGCAGCGCGATCCGCTAAACGAGTATAAGAACGAAGCCTTCCAATTGTTCGAGACGATGCTCGACAGTCTGCGGCAGGACGTGACCCAAAAGCTGGGTCAGATCCAACCGATGAGCGAAGAGCAACGCCGCGAGATGATGCAGGAAATGGCCGCCCGTCAGGCTGCCATGCAAGCTGCGGCGAGCGAAGCAGCGGATGAGGCCTCTGAACAGGCCGAGGCCGCAGCCCCCGGTTTTGACGAGAACGATCCGTCCACATGGGGCAACCCGGGCCGGAACGATCCCTGCCCCTGCGGTTCTGGCAAGAAGTTCAAACACTGCCACGGTCAGATCACCTGAGCGGCGTCACCTTTTCGCCCATAACTTGGCGTTTCAGGGCCATACCCCGGCCCTGATCCGCGCCCATAAAGTCTCTAACGAATCCGTTGAAGGAGACTTGTCATGTGGCGCACGAAAGAAATTCTGACAGCTGTCGGCACTCTGGCCTGTGCGGTGGGCATTGGCTATGTCATGCAAAGCTCCGACACCGCGCAGCAGCGCTATGGCGCGGCTGAGGCGCAGCGCCCGGTGGCCGACAATGGCGCATTGCTTGAGGTTGAAGGCATCACCCTGACCTCTGCCGCGCTCGACAGCCCCATCGCGCTGCCGACATTGGATGACCGCGTGGTCAAGGCCGCAGCGCCCCAAAGCCTGCCGCCCGCCCCGGAAACCCACGGTGCCGCGATCCCCGCGACCTGCGATATTATTGCCGAAGCGGATGCCGTTGCCGCCGCGATGGTGAAACTCACCCTCGATGCCGCCTGCCTGCCAAATGAGCGGCTGACCGTGCACCACAACGGGATGATCTTTACCGAAGTGACCGATGACCAAGGGCAGTTGTCCGTCACCGTCCCGGCCTTGGCGGAAGAGGCTGTTTTCATCCTCGCTTTCGGCAACGGTGATGGCGCGGTGGCGCAGACTTCGGTCCCTGAACTTTCTGACTTCAACCGGGTCGTGCTGCAGTGGAAAGGCACCGCAGGGTTCGAGCTTCACGCCCGCGAGTTCGGCGCGGATTATGGCGAGGCGGGCCATGTCTGGTCCGGTGCGCCGCGCGATATGACCGCTGCCGTGCTGGGCGAAGGGGGCTTCATGACCCGCAATGGTGACATTGAGGCTTCTGAGCCGCTGATGGTCGAAGTCTATAGCTTCCCGGTCGCCAAAGCGGCGCAGGAGGGCGATGTCGCGCTCAGCGTGGAGGCTGAGGTGAGCGAGGCGAACTGCGGGCTTGAGATCGAAGCACAGGCGCTGGAGCTGCGCGGCGATGATCCGGTGAAAACCCAGAACCTGACCCTCGCCGTGCCGGACTGTGACGCGGTCGGCAACTTTCTGGTGTTGAATAATTTGCTCCAAGACCTGAAAGTCGCGCAGAACTGACGCAACCGGGTAGGTCTAGATGAACGGGTTGAAACGTGCGGCGATCAGCGCCGCACTTTTGCTTTTTACGGCGGGCGCATCCGCGGCGCAGGACATCGCACTGACCTCGCGCGATGGCAGCGTCGAACTCAGCGGCACCCTGCTGGGGTTCGACGGCGAATTCTATCGCGTCGAGACCGACTATGGCGAGTTGACCGTCGACAGCAGCGGTGTGTCCTGCGCCGGTCCGGGTTGCCCCAACCTTGCGGATTTCGTGGCCGAGGTGCGCTTCTCGGGCTCCGCCACCATGGGGGCGGTGCTGATGCCCGCGCTGATCGAAGCCTTTGCCGCGCGCCAAGGCTATACCGTCAGCCGCGAAGAGGGGGACAGCGGGCGCTTCGCGCTGCTGCTCTCGCGTGAGGATGACGGCAAGCTCGCCGCGCGGTTCGATTTCCGGGCGAGCAATACCAACGAAGGCTTTGCTGATCTGCTGGCGGATGAGGCTGATGTCGTCATGGCCCTGCGCGAGGTGCGCCGCGAAGAGCGGATCAATGCCCGCGAGGCGGGCTTGGGTGATCTGACCGGTGCCAATCGCAGCCGGGTTCTGGCGCTTGATGCGGTGGTGCCCGTGGTCGCCCCGTCCAACCCGGTGAAACAAATCTCGCCGTTGACCTTGGCGCGGGTGTTCTCAGGTGAGATCAAGAATTGGCAGCGCCTCGGCGGGCCGGACGCACCGATTGAGTTGCATTTGCCCACCGCTGATAGCGGGTTGAGCCAAGCCATCGTGGATCAGGTGCTCACCCCCGCCGGGCTGGAACTGAGCACTGATGTCACCCGTCATGCCATGCCCGATGCGCTGGCCGAGGCGGTCGCGCGGGATGTTTTTGCCCTTGGCATCACCAGCTATGCCGAACAGGGGGGGACCGAGGTGCTGACCCTTGGCGGCAACTGCGGTTTTGCGCTGGATGCCGCACGGCGCACGATCAAAACCGAAGACTACCCGCTGACCGCGCCGATGTTCCTCTATTTCCCCGCCCGGCGCTTGCCGCTGATCACGCGGGAGTTTCTGGCCTTCACCCGTGGCCCTTCGGCCCAGATCGTGATCCGCCGGGCCGGTTTCGTAGATCAAACGCCCGAGGAAATCCCGGTTGAGGAGCAGGGCAACCGCTTTGCCAATGCGATCATCACGGCGGGCGCGGAAACGCCGCTGGAAGAGTTGCAGCGCATGACGGCGACACTGGTGCCGATGGCGCGGCTCACCACCTCTTTCCGCTTTGAGGCCGGGTCGATCCGGCTTGATGCGCAGTCGCGGTCAAATGTGCAGCAATTGGCGCGGGCCTTGGAACAGGGGCAATATGATGCGCGGCGATTGATGTTCGTGGGCTTCAGCGATGGCGAGGGGGCCGCGCGGGCTAACCGCGAAATCGCCTTGCGCCGGGCCGAAGCGGTGCAGCGCGCGGTCAGCGCGGCTGCGGTCACCGCCAATCTGTCGCGCATCGATCTGCGGGTGGATGCCTTTGGGGAGGCAATGCCGATTGCCTGTGACGACAGCGAATGGGGCCGCCAGGCCAACCGGCGAGTCGAGGTTTGGGTGCGCTAGGCACACCCCGCTATAGATGCCCCTCACTGCGAAAGCTGAGCTCGCGCGATTTGCCGATGATCAGGTGGTCATGCAGGGTTAGCCCCAAGGCGTCACAGGCGGCGGCGACCTGTCGGGTCATGTCAATGTCTGACCGTGACGGGCTGGGATCGCCCGAGGGGTGGTTATGCACGAGGATGATCGCGCTGGCGTTCAACTCAAGCGCACGTTTGGCAACCTCACGCGGGTAGACCGGCACATGGTCCACCGTGCCCTTCGCCTGTTCCTCATCCGCGATGAGGATGTTTTTCCGGTCGAGGTAGAGGACGCGAAACTGCTCCATCTCCAGATGGGCCATGGTGGTGTGGCAATAGTCCAGCAGCGCGTCCCATGAGGAAACGATATGCCTTTGCAGCACCTTCGCCCGGGCCAGCCGCTGTGCCGCGGCCTCAATGATCTTAAGCTCCACAATCACCGCCTCCCCGACCCCTTTGACATCGCGCAGCCGGGCGGCGGGGGCGGTGATGACGCGATTGAAATCGCCGAACCGGTCGAGCAGTTCGCGCGCCAGCGGTTTCACATCCCGGCGCGGGATGGCGCGGAAGAGGACAAGCTCCAACATCTCGTAATCCGGCATAGCCGCCGCGCCCCCGTCGATGAAACGGCTGCGCAGACGCTGGCGGTGATCCGCGATATAAGAGGGTTGCTTGCCCGTATTGGACGGCGGCGCTTGCGCTTCGTCCAGCAGATAGGGGAGGGGCTGATCAGCCAAGGTTCTCGGGGCACGGGTCATGCCCGGAGTGTCGCGCCAAAGTGGTTATTATTCGGTTAACGGACGGTTAAAACTTCGTTCACCACGCTGCCGAAAAAGGGGAGCCGCATCCACGGCTCCCCCCAATGATTAACCTTTCATCGAATCCCAGAAGGATTTGACGGAAGAGAAGAAGTTGCTGCTCTCGGGGTTGTTGTTCTGGGCTTCGCCCTCGAACTCCCGCAGTAGTTCTTTCTGCCTATTGGTCAGGTTCACCGGGGTCTCGACCGCCAGTTCGATGATCATGTCACCCACGCCACCGCCACGCAGCGGCGGCATGCCTTTGCCGCGCAGACGCATCTGACGGCCCGATTGGCTGCCTGCGGGGATCTGCACGCGGCCACGGCCCCCATCGATGGTTGGCACTTCAATATTGCCACCCAAAGCGGCAGTGCTCATCGACACCGGAACACGGCAGAAGAGGTTCGGCCCGTCGCGTTCGAACAGCTCGTGATCGGCCACCTCGATAAAGATGTAGAGATCACCGGACGGCCCACCGCGCATGCCTGCTTCGCCTTCGCCAGCGAGACGGATGCGGGTCCCGGTTTCGACGCCCGCGGGGATGTTAACCGAGAGCGTGCGCTCTTTCTCAACCCGGCCCGCGCCGCGGCATTTCTTGCAAGGATTCTTGACGATCTGCCCCATGCCGGAACAGGTCGGGCAGGTCCGCTCGACGGTAAAGAAGCCTTGCTGCGCGCGCACCTTGCCCATGCCCGAACAGGTGGGGCAGGTCGAAGGTTCCGCGCCGCCTTCGGCACCGCTGCCGTCACAGGCGTCACATTGGACGGAGGCCGGGACGGTGATCGACTTTTGCATGCCCGAAAAGGCATCTTCGAGCGAGATGCGCAGGTTATAGCGCAAATCAGCCCCGCGTGCGGCACGGCGTCCGCCGCCACCGCCACGTTGGCCCATGAAGTCGCCGAAAAGATCGTCGAAGACGTCGGAAAAGGCCGAAGAGAAATCGCCCTGACCGCCGCCCATGCCGCCGCCGGGACGCCCGCCGCCCATGCCACCTTCAAAGGCGGCGTGGCCATAGCGATCATAGGCGGCTTTCTTGTCACCGTCTTTGAGCACGTCATAAGCCTCGCCCACTTCCTTGAACTGGGCTTCGGCTTGGGGGTTGTCTTTGTTGCGGTCGGGGTGGAGGTCCTTCACCTTGCGGCGATAGGCTTTCTTGATCTCGTCGGCAGAGGCCCCTTTGGCAACGCCAAGCACCTCGTAGTAGTCACGTTTTGCCATGGGTTATCATGCTCCTGCGCTGGAACGTGATAGGCCGGCCCGTCTGACGGACCGGCCCTTTCACAGGTTCCGTTTCACACGCTTACGCGCGCTTGTCGTCGTCCAGATCTTCGAACTCGGCATCAAGGATGTCGTCATCGCTACCTTGGGCTTGCTGAGCATCCGAAGGCTGGGCCGTGTCCTCGCTGCCGCCCTCTTCCTGAGCGGCCTTATAGATGGCTTCGCCCAGTTTCATGGCGGATTCGGTGACGTTCTGGATGCCGTTCTTGATCTTGTCGGCGTTGTCTGTTTCCAGCTCGTCTTTCAGCGCGGCAATGGCCAGTTCGATCGCTTCGACGGTGGTCGGGTCGACCTTGTCGGAATGCTCTTCCAGCGACTTCTCGGTCGAGTGGATCAGCGATTCCGCCTGGTTCTTCGCTTCGATCAGCTCGCGACGGGACTTGTCCGCCTCGGCATTCTCTTCCGCGTCCTTGACCATCTGTTCGATGTCCGCATCCGACAGACCGCCCGAAGCTTGGATCGTGATCTTCTGCTCCTTACCGGTGCCTTTGTCGAGCGCGCCGACCGACACGATGCCGTTGGCGTCAATGTCGAAGGTCACTTCGATCTGCGGCATGCCGCGTGGGGCAGGCGGGATGTTCTCAAGGTTGAAGGCACCGAGCATCTTGTTGTCGGCAGCCATCTCACGCTCACCTTGGAAGACCCGGATGGTCACGGCGTTCTGGTTGTCTTCGGCGGTCGAGAAGACCTGGGACTTCTTCGTCGGGATCGTGGTGTTGCGGTCGATCAGACGGGTGAAGACACCACCGAGCGTCTCGATGCCGAGCGACAGCGGAGTCACGTCGAGCAGAACCACGTCCTTCACGTCGCCTTGCAGAACACCGGCCTGAATGGCGGCACCGAGGGCCACGACTTCGTCCGGGTTCACACCCTTGTGCGGCTCCTTGCCGAAGAATTTAGAGACCTCTTCGGCCACCTTCGGCATGCGGGTCATACCACCCACGAGCACGACTTCGTCGATGTCGGACGCGGACAGACCGGCATCCTTCAGCGCGGCGGCGCAGGGCTTCATCGAGGCTTTGATCAGGTCACCAACGAGGCTTTCTAGCTTGGCGCGGGTCAGCTTCATGACCATGTGCAGCGGCGAGCCATCTTTGCCCATCGAAATGAAGGGCTGGTTGATCTCGGTCTGGCTGGAGGAGGACAGTTCGATCTTGGCCTTCTCTGCCGCTTCCTTCAGACGCTGCAGCGCCATCTTGTCTTGCGTCAGGTCAACGCCGTTGGCCTTTTTGAACTCTTCCGCAAGGTAGTTCACGATGCGCATGTCAAAGTCTTCACCCCCAAGGAACGTGTCGCCGTTGGTGGATTTCACTTCGAACAGGCCGTCGTCGATCTCAAGAATGGTCACGTCGAATGTACCGCCGCCAAGGTCATAGACCGCGATGGTTTGCGTGTTCTCTTTGTCGAGGCCGTAGGCCAGCGCGGCGGCTGTCGGCTCGTTGATGATGCGCAGCACTTCGAGACCGGCGATCTTGCCGGCGTCTTTGGTGGCCTGACGCTGGGCGTCGTTGAAATATGCAGGCACGGTGATAACTGCCTGAGAGACTTCCTCGCCCAGATAGCTTTCTGCGGTTTCTTTCATCTTGCCGAGGATGAAGGCCGAGATTTGGCTTGGGGAGTATTTCTCACCCTTGGCTTCGACCCATGCGTCGCCGTTGCCGCCGTCGATGACGTTGAACGGCATGTTCTTCTTGTCTTTGGCCAGATCCGCATCGTCGTTGCGGCGGCCGATCAGGCGCTTGACGCCAAAGACTGTGTTTTCGGGGTTGGTGACCGCCTGGCGTTTCGCCGGCTGGCCGACAAGGCGTTCGTCGTCGGTGAAGGCGACGATCGACGGCGTGGTGCGCGCGCCTTCAGCGTTTTCGATCACGCGCGGCTGGCTGCCATCCATGATGGCGATACAGCTGTTGGTGGTGCCAAGGTCAATACCGATTACTTTGGACATGTTTCGATCCCTCTTTGAATCTAAGGCGATGACACGAGGCGCGGACCCGTTTTGGCATCCTGCCCCGATCTGTTGACATCGAAGACCACGTGCCTTCGACGGTTCGGAGCGTATATAGGGAGGGTATTTGCACCCTGCAACCATTGGCTGGTCTGGATGGTCGCGATTCCGTGATGTTTTTGCTAAACGAGTGAGGAAGAACGAAAAATGACTGCTTTGCGCCTCCGGGGCTTTGATATTCACAAGGAATTTCTAGGAAGAGCGGCCCAGCAAGAGGTGCTGGAGGCGGTGCGCGGCGTGGTGCGTCAGGCGCCGTTCTTTCGCCCCGAAGTGCCGCGCGGCGGGCGCATGTCGGTCCGGATGAGCGCGGCAGGGCGCTATGGCTGGTTTTCGGATCGGCGCGGGTATCGTTACGTCACCGAACATCCCGACGGTGAGCCTTGGCCCGAGATTCCGGCACCGATTATGGCAATTTGGGACCAGTTGACCGGCTTGGAGCGCCGCCCTGAATGCTGCCTGATCAACTACTACGATGCCGATGCGCGCATGGGGCTGCATCAGGACCGGGACGAGGCGGATTTTCAGTGGCCGGTCGTCTCAGTCTCTCTGGGGGATGACGGGTTGTTTCGGATCGGCAACCTAACCCGAGGCGGCAAGACGGAATCGATCTGGCTGCAATCGGGCGATGTGGTTGTGATGGGCGGTGACGCGCGGCTGACCTATCACGGCGTGGACCGGATCAAACCCGGCACCTCGACATTGCTGCCCAAAGGCGGAAGGATCAACCTGACGCTTCGGGTGGTGGAGTGACGTTTTCTTTAAAAGAAAACGGGCACGGACTTTTTCAAAAAGTCCGTCGCTTCAGTGGCTAAGCGAACAACACCCTGTCTGATGTTGCCAGCCATCATTTCCCTGCAAAAGGAAGTCGACAGCCAGCCCATAGGCGCGGTCCGACATGCCATCGCTACAGGCACGCGCCGTAAGCGTGGCGATGGCCGCGCCCTGCGGCCCCTCGGCGATCATGTGAAAGCTGTCGCGCCGCCCCTGCGCCGGGCCAGACTGCGTGATGCGGTAATCGCGTGCACCGCCCACCATGGCATCGTAGCTCAACGTCTCGCCGGTCACCTCAAAAGACCAAAACGGCTCTGTCCCGCCGCAATAGGCCACGGGTGGCATCGCACCGGCCCATTGGCCCGCTTGCCGGGTGAGGAAACGCAGAGAGACCCAGCCGGATCCCTCGCCCGTATTGACCAAGCCCCAGCCGTGATGGTCATCGGGGCGGATCACTTCGATTTTCTGGGCGTCAGGCTCGAAGCTGCCGATGATCGGGGCGCTGGCACTCGGGGCGCGGCGAATGTTCAATAGGTCATCCGCCGCGACACCGCTGACGTCATGCAGGGCGGGCCATGCATCCTGCGTCGCCCAGACAGGCAGTGCCCAAAGGCAGAGGAAGAGCGCCAGAAGTCTCATCGCCGGGCGTTCCAACTGATCGACGCATGGCGGCGGGTATAGAATTCGCCCATCAGCCCAATCATCAAAAGCACCAGACCCACCCAAAGCGGATATTCCCAACTGGTGTAGCGCGGGTTGTAATTGATGAAGGCAAAGCCGCGCGCTTGGTCGATGCTGTGAAACAGCGGGTTCCAGTCAAACATCGCCAGCATATAGCCGGGCAGGGAGTTGGCGAGGAACATCTTCCCCGAGGCGATCATATTGGCGCGCTGATAGACGGTTGAGAAAATCGTCACGAAGGACGGAAACCACGGTTTGATCGCCAGCATCACCAGTCCAAGCGCGCAGCCGGTAAACCACGCGGTCAGCATCATCCCGAAAGCGGCAAAGGGCTGGTCTATGGTGATCGGGGTGACCGCCACATGATAGATGAACAAGATCACAAAGAGCGACAGCACTTGGATATAGAGCGACCCCACCGCCGCCGATGCGATGGCGATGATCGTGTTCATCGGGGCGTGCTGCATCATCGGACTTGCCGGCCCCTCAGACCCTGCTACCGCGCCCAAAGCCTTCACATGGGTGAGGTAGAGGAAAATCCCCGACATCAGATAGATGAGGAAGTCACCCCGCACGGCAGAGCCGCGCATCCCGAGGATCGAAAACATCACATAGAAGGCCAGTACGAACATCACCGTTTGCAGCATGTTCATCGCGATGGCGATAAAGGCATTGTTGTGCTGTTTACGCACGTTGCGCACCACGGAATGGTAGACCAGTTCCGCGATGGCGAGGGCAGAACCGATGCCGGATTTCGGCTTTCTGGAAGACTGGAACATGCGCGCGTCCTTGACGAAGCCCTAGCGTGGCACGGAATTCTTGCTGTTCCGTTAGCTCCGCAGCATAAGGGAAACAGTAAATTGAAGCAACGACAGCCCGCAGGGCCGGAGGCAAAATGGATTACGAGAAACTGGTCGCGAAAATGCGGCGGCTGGCATTGGAAGCCGGGGACAAGATCATGGAGATCTACGGTCAGGACGATTTCGAGGTGAAATCGAAATCCGACGACAGCCCCGTCACCGCCGCCGACGAAGCCGCCGATGCGATCATTTCCGACGGGCTCCGCGCCGCTTTCCCCGATGTCATGTTGGTGACCGAAGAGCAGGCTGCGACCCATTCCGCCAAGGGCGACACCTTTCTCATCGTCGATCCGCTGGATGGCACCAAAGAGTTCGTCCATCGCCGCGGGGATTTCACGGTGAACATCGCGCTGGTCGAAGGCGGCGTGCCGACGCGCGGCGTGGTCTATGCCCCAGCCAAAGCCCGGATGTTCTTTACCCAAGCCGACGGCCAGTCGGTCGAAGAGGCCGGCGCATTCGACAAGGGGCAGGTGGGTGAGACTAAGGCGATTTCAGTCTCTAACCCCGACAATGCGGCCCTGATGGTCGTCGCCTCCAAATCTCACCGCGATCAGGCGACCGATGATTACATCGGTAAATACGCTGTGCGCGACATGACCTCGGCGGGGTCGTCGCTGAAATTCTGTCTCGTCGCGACCGGAGAGGCCGATCTCTACCCGCGTTTGGGCCGCACGATGGAGTGGGACACCGCCGCGGGCCATGCGGTGCTGAACGGGGCAGGCGGCGCGGTGGTGCGCTTTGACGACCTCTCGCCCCTGACCTACGGCAAAGAAGACTTCGCCAACCCTTTCTTCATCGCCCATGCCCCGGGCGTTGAGTTGAAGGCGGGCTGATGTCTGTCCTGATCGTCATCCCCGCCCGCTATGCCTCCACCCGCTACCCCGGCAAGCCGCTGGTGGCGCTCACCGGGGCGTCGGGGCAGAAACAGACCCTGATCGAACGCAGTTGGCGGGCCGCCAGCGCGGTGTCGGGCGTCGACCGCGTGGTGGTGGCCACCGACGACGACCGCATTCGGGAGGCCGCCGAAGGCTTCGGCGCCGAGGTCGTGATGACCTCGGAAAGCTGCGCCAATGGCACCGAGCGCTGTGCCGAGGCCCATGCCGCATTGGGCGGGGGCTATGACATTGTGGTCAATCTGCAAGGTGACGCCCCGCTAACGCCGCATTGGTTCGTCGAAGGGCTGGTGCAGGGCTTGAAAGACAACCCCGAGGCCGAAATTGCCACCCCCGTTCTGCGCTGTGACGGGGCCACGTTGAACAGTCTTCTGGCCGACCGCAAAGCGGGCCGCGTGGGCGGCACCACAGCGGCTTTCGGCGCCGACAATCAAGCGCTCTACTTCTCGAAAGAGGTCGTTCCCTATACCGGAAAGCCCTATGCAGAGACGGATATGACCCCGGTCTTCCACCATGTCGGCGTCTATGCCTACCGCCCCGATGCGCTGGCGCAATACCCAAGCTGGCCTGTCGGCCCCTTGGAGCAGTTGGAAGGGTTGGAGCAGTTGCGTTTCCTTGAAAATGGCCGCGCCGTGCTCTGTGCGGAGGTCGAGGCCAAGGGGCGCGAGTTCTGGGAATTGAACAACCCTGAAGACGTGCCAAAGCTCGAAGCTATGATGGCGAAAATGGGTCTGGAATGACCGCCACCCCCGTCAGTGCAACGCTCGAAAGCGGCGTGCCTGTCAGCATCGTGATCGTCAGCCGGAATCGGCCCGAAGCATTGCGGCGCTGCCTGACGGGGGTGGAACAGCTTCAATATACCCCCTTCGAAGTCATCATCGTGGCCGATCCCGCCGGGATCGCCGTGGCCCGCGCCATGCATTTCGCTTGGGCGGTGAAACTGGTCCCTTTCGACAGGCCGAATATCTCTGCCGCGCGCAACCTTGGGATTGCCGAGGCCGCGGGGGAGGTCGTGGCCTTTATCGACGATGACGCGGTGCCCGAGCCGCAATGGCTGCGCCACCTGCTGGAGCCTGCGCAACAGCCTGAGGTCGCGGCGATGACCGGCTTCGTCCGGGGGCGAAACGGTATCTCGTTCCAATATCGTGCGCGCCGGTTGAATGGTTTCGGAGAGCCGGAAGAGTTTGATGTCGACCCTGAAACCCCCAGCATCCTGCACCCTCCGCCCGGGGGGGCAATCAAGACCGAAGGTACTAATATGGCCTTTCGGCGCGATGTCTTGGTGGAAATGGGCGGCTTTGACCCGGCCTTTCACTACTATCTTGATGAGACCGATCTGAATATGCGGCTGGCGCGGGCGGGCCATGCCACAGCAATCGTGCCACTGGCCGAGGTCCACCACGGTTTCGCCGCCAACGCCATACGAAGCGCCAACCGCGTGCCGCGCGATCTTTTCGATATCGGGGCGAGCTGGGCTGTGTTTCATCGCAAACATCTGCCCGCGCAGGACCGTGCCGCACATTGGGCGCATCTGCGCGCCCAAGAGCGCCGCCGTCTGCTGCGCCATCTGGTAAGCGGCGGGTTGGAGCCGCGTGATGTTTTAAGGCTGCTGCGCAGGTTGGACGAGGGGCACGCCGAAGGTGTAAAGCGCCCCATCGCCAGCGTCACCCTGCCTGAGAATGCTAGCAGCGCTTTCCGCCCCTTTCCGGCCCGCGCCCGGCGCAGCGTGGCCATGTTCACCCGGCCTATTAAACTGGCGCAAGACCGGGCAGAGGCTGCAAAACGGGCATTATCGGGTGAGATCGTGACCCTGATCAACCTTTCGCCGACGGCGCTTTATCATCGCGTTGCCTTTGATCCGGCCCACGCTATTTGGCTGCAAACAGGTGGAATATACGGAAAGTCCACACGGGATGACGCGGTTTTCCGCTTAACTCGGCGCCTCGACAGGCTGCAAAGGGAAGTTAAGCGAGTTGCCAGACAGCGCGGTTTCGGCGATGATCATCGCCGGTAGAAAGACGCAGGTAGATTGACCGTGGCGTTCTGTATATTTCGAATAAGTTGTAAGGATTAAAATGCGCAAGAAGGTTACAAAAGCGATTTTCCCCGTTGCAGGCATGGGGACACGCTTTCTGCCCGCCACCAAATCGGTGCCGAAAGAGATTATGACCCTCGTCGACCGGCCCTTGGTTCAATATGCAATCGATGAGGCGCGCGCCGCCGGGATCAAAGAGTTCATCTTCGTGACCTCGCGCGGAAAAGGCGCGCTGGAGGATTACTTCGATCACGCGCCGCAGCTTGAGCAGGAGTTGCGTAAAAAGGGCAAGACCGAGCTTTTGGAGACACTGCAAAGCACCAATATGGACAGTGGCGCAATCGCCTATATTCGCCAGCACAAGGCGCTGGGCTTGGGCCATGCAGTCTGGTGCGCGCGCCGTTTGATCGGCAATGAGCCCTTTGCCGTTATGCTGCCGGATGACGTGATCGCGGCAGAAAAACCTTGTCTACAACAGATGGTAGAGGCCTATGAGGAAACCGGCGGCAGCATGGTCGCCGCGATGGAGGTGGAGCCTTCCCGCACATCCTCTTACGGCATTCTCGATACCAGTGAAGAACGCGGTGATCGTGTGAAGGTCAATGGCATGGTTGAGAAGCCTGCCGTCGACGAAGCACCATCGAACCTCGCGGTGATCGGGCGCTATATTCTGGCGCCGACCGTTTTGAAGAACCTGAACAAGCTGAAATCCGGCTCGGGCGGTGAAATTCAATTGACCGATGCGATCGCGCAAGAGATCGAGCAAGACCGCGATGTCTATGGCTTCCGTTTCCGCGGTCAGCGGTTCGATTGCGGCTCTAAAGCGGGCTTTTTGCAAGCGACCGTGGCATTCGGCCTTGCCCGTGAAGAATTGCGCGACGATCTTTCGGCCTATCTGCAAAGCATCTCGCAAGTCGACCGCGCGGCGCAGTAGGGCCTTTGCAGAAGCAATCCCCCCCCGCGCGGCTGTTGGACCTGACGCGCAGTTTGCGTCGGGTTGGGCGGGGCGCGACGGGGGTGGATCGGGTCGAACTGGCCTATCTCTCACATCTTTTGACAGAGGACGCGCCGCTTTTTGGAGTGGCGCGCACCGCTTTGGGCTATGTCCTGCTGGACCGCGATGGGATGCAGGGCTTTCAGGATCGGCTTGCGGGCCGCGTTCCTTGGGGGCGGGCGGATCTGCTTTCGCGCCTGCCGCGGGGGCGTGCCGTGGCGCTGAGCCGGGCAGAGAGCGACTTGCGGCGTTTGGCGGCCGCGCGCTGCGTTCCGGCCGGGTTGCCCGCGATGCTCGCCCGGCATCTGCCGCCGGGATTTGCCTATCTGAATGTCGGGCACAGCAATCTGACGGATCGGGTTCTGGGCGCCGTGAAACAGGCGCGGGGGCGAAATGCCATTCTCATCCATGACGTGATCCCATTGGAATATCCCGCCTACCAACGCCCCGGCTCCGTTGCGCCGTTTCGGGCCAAGATCGACCGGGTGAGCGCGCAGGCCGATCTGGTGATTTACAACTCGCAAGACACGCGGCAGCGCAGCGAGGCGCAGATGCGCGGGCGGGTACCGCCTGCCGTCGTCGCGCATCTGGGCGTTGATTTGCCCGCGCCCGATGCTGGCGAGCTGCCTGTGGGGCTTCCGCCAGAGCGTCCCTATTTCGTCGTTGTCGGCACGATCGAGCCGCGCAAGAATCACGGGTTTTTGCTGGACCTGTGGCAAAAGATGGGGCCCGATGCGCCGCTTTTGCTGATCTGCGGGGCGCGGGGGTGGAACAATAGCGCGGTTTTCGGCCGGCTCGACCGTCTGCCGGAGAACGGCCCCGTGCAAGAGCTGGCGAACCTTAGTGACACAGGATTGGCGGCCTTGGTGCAGGGGGCAGCGGGGATGCTCTTCCCCAGCCATGCAGAGGGGTTTGGCTTGCCCCCGGCAGAGGCGCTGAGCCTTGGAGCGCGTGTTTTATGCAACGATTTGCCGGTCTTGCATGAGGTCTTGGGCGACAAAGCCGTTTACGCGCCCCTGAGCGAACCCTATTCATGGATTAGAACAATCGAAGAATGGGCCGCATCTGTGCCAGACCCGCGCCCAGCGACGACTTTTATCGCGCCAACATGGGCCGAACACTTCATGACCGTGTTAAAGTCGGCGTGATAGCGCGGTAGAAGGGCGGTCAGACGCGATAGGTAAGGGGCGGTTTGGGCTTAATACAGTCATATCGGTTGCGGCTGCAACGCAAGCGCTGGCGCATCCGCGCCTTCCGCAAGCGGCGCGAGTTAACCTCTGTGGCGAACCGGACCGCGCAGATCAAAGCTGACGATATTCTGCTGTTCTGCACGCAGCGTAACGAAGCGATCCGGCTGCCCTATTTCCTGAAATACTACCGCGAGATGGGCGTCGGGCATTTCTTCTTTGTCGATAATGACAGCGACGATGGTGCGCTCGACTATCTGGCCAAGCAACCCGATGTCTCGGTCTGGAGCGCCAAGGCCAGCTACAAACGCTCTCGCTTTGGGGTGGATTGGCTGAACTGGTTGCAGATGAAATACGCCCATGGCCATTGGGCGCTGACGGTCGATCCGGATGAGTTTTTGGTCTACCCCTTTTGTGACACGCGCCCCCTGCGGGCGCTGACCGATTGGCTCGATGCCTCTTCGATCAAGAGCTTTTCGGCGATGCTGCTGGATATGTATCCCAAGGGGCGGCTTGACGAGGAGCCCTATCAGGCGGAGCAAAATCCGATTGAGATCGCCGCATGGTTCGACAGTGGCAACTACACCATTTCGCGCAATCGGCGGTTTGGGAATCTTTGGATACAGGGCGGTCCACGGGCGCGGGTGTTCTTTCCTGACGCGCCTGCCAAGGCGCCCGCGCTGAACAAGGTGCCACTGGTCAAATGGGATCGGCGCTATGCCTATGTCAGCTCGACCCATATGCTGCTGCCGCGCGGGCTTAATCAGGTCTATGACGAATGGGGCGGAGAGAAAGCCTCGGGCGTCCTGTTGCACGCCAAGTTCCTCGACACCTTCGGGGCCAAGGCGGCGGAGGAGTTGCAGCGTAGCGAGCATTACGCGGCTTCTGTCGAATACAAAGCCTATGCCGCACAGCTGAAGGACGACCCGCAGCTTTGGTGCAAATGGTCGGAACGCTACATCAATTGGCGACAGCTTGAGATCCTTGGCCTCATGTCCAAGGGGAACTGGGCATGAGCGTCGGGATCGTCATGTTGGTGCACAACGCTTTTGACCGGGCCGAGCAGGTTGCGCGGCATTGGGCGGCAGCGGGCTGTCCGGTGGTGATCCATATCGACAAGGCGGTGCCCCGGCGGGCGCATGATGCCTTCGTGGCGGCGCTGTCGGATCTCAAGGATGTCTGCTTTAGCCCGCGCAAACGCTGCGAATGGGGCACTTGGGGGATCGTTGCCGCCTCTCAGGGCGCGGCGGAATTGATGCTCTCGCGCTTTCCCGAGGTGCGCCATGTCTATCTGGCCTCCGGCTCTTGCCTGCCGCTGCGCCCGGTGCAGGAGTTGATCGACTATCTTGAGGATCGTCCCCAGACCGATTTCATCGAAAGCGCCACCACGGCAGATGTGCCTTGGACCGTGGGCGGGCTGGATGCAGAGCGGTTTACCCTGCGCTTCCCCTTTTCATGGCGGCGCAATCGCTATCTGTTCGACCGCGCGGTCGAGGTGCAGCGCCTGCTGCGGTTGAAACGCCGGATGCCACGCGGGATCGTGCCGCATATGGGCTCGCAATGGTGGTGCCTGACCCGGCGCACCCTGTCGGCAATCCTGCAAGACCCCGACCGGCCGACCTATGACAAATTCTTTCGCCATGTTTGGATCCCGGACGAAAGCTATTTCCAGACCCTTGCACGGCTCTATTCCAGCAAGATCGAAAGCCGGTCGCTGACCCTGTCTAAGTTCGATTTTCAGGGCAAGCCGCATATCTTTTACGACGATCACCTCCAGCTTCTGCGCCGCTCTGATTGTTTCGTAGCACGCAAGATTTGGCCTCATGCCGACAGGCTCTATGAGGCCTTTCTGACCGACCCTGCCGGTGCGATGAAAAAGACTGAGCCGAACCCCGGCAAGATCGACCGCATCTTTGCCAAGGCGGTGGAGCGGCGCACCCGGGGCCGCGCCGGGCTTTATATGCAAAGCCGTTTTCCCAACGAGGATTGGGAGAATGGCGTCACCGCCGCGCCCTATTCGGTGTTTCAGGGCTTTGCCGAGATTTTTGAGGATTTCGAACATTGGCTCAGCCGTGCCAGCGGGGGGCGCGTGCATGGGCATCTCTTTGCGCCCGACCGGGTTCATTTCGCGGGCGGGCAGACCGCGCTGAACGGTGCCTTGTCGGACAATCCGGTGCTGCGCGATCACAATGCCAGCGCGTTTTTGACCAACCTGATCTGGAACACCCGTGGCGAACGTCAGTGTTTTCAGTTCGGCCCGATGGACAACCAAGACATCAATTGGCGCGTCGCCAAAGACCCTAATGCGCATATTTCGGTGATCACTGGCGCTTGGGCGGTGCCGCTGTTCCGCTCGAACCTCGATTTCGCAGATATCCGCCGTCTGGCCGCCAAGCTGCAAAAGACGGAAAGCACGCATTTGGATGTGCTGAATTCGCCCTATACCAAGGCGCGTGTGCGGGTCTGGACCATGGCCGATTTCATCGAAGCGCCGATGGAGCCTTTGCAAGATATCCTTGACGAAATTGGCCGCCCCCGTCTGCGCCGCCTGTCAGAGGCGCCGCGCATGGTTGATCTGAACGGCTTCGGCCAGTTCCTCCAGAACCTCAAGAACCAAGGCATGCACCCCTATTTGGTCGGCGATTTTTCGGTCGCCCAAGGGGGCAGCGCCGATGCCAAACCTTCCCCCAAACCCTATCTGGTGAAATAACCCATGCGCGACAAATTCGACAGTTTCGTGGTCTTCGCCGAGATGCGGACCGGGTCCAACTTCCTAGAGGCGAACCTGAACGCCTTTGCCGGGATCGCCTGTCATGGGGAGGCGTTTAACCCTTTCTTCATGGGCTATCCCAAAAGCGAGCCCATCCTTGGCGTTGATCAGGCCACGCGGGACGAAAACCCCACAAAGCTGCTGGCGGCGATCCGGGGACAGCAGGATGCTTTGGGCGGTTTCCGCTATTTCCACGACCACGATCCGCGGGTCTTCGATGAGATCGTCGAGGATCAGCGCTGCGCCAAGATCGTGCTCACGCGCAACCCGGTCGACAGCTATGTCAGTTGGAAGATCGCCCAGGCCACGGGGCAGTGGAAACTGACCGATATGAAGGCGCAGAAGGTGGCGCAGGCCGTTTTCGATGCAGATGAGTTCAGCGCCCATTTGGATGCCCTCCAGCAGTTCCAGATCACGCTGCTGAACCGTTTGCAAACCTCCGGCCAGACGGCATTTTATGTGGCTTACGAAGACCTGCAAAGCGTTGAGGTGATGAACGGGCTTGCGCGCTATCTTGGCGTGGACGAGCAGTTGGAGGGGCTGGACAAGAACCTTAAGAAACAGAACCCCAGCCCGATATCGGCCAAGGTCAGCAACTATGACGAGATGCGGGAGGCGCTGGCGCGGCTCGATCGTTTCGATCTGACCCGCACCCCCAATTTCGAGCCACGGCGCGGGCCGAACGTGCCCTCTTATGTGGCGGCGGCGACCAGCGGCTTGATCTATCTGCCGATCAAATCCGGCCCGCAGGATCAGGTGTTGGACTGGCTGGCCGCCCTCGATGGCGTCCCGCGTGAGGCGCTGCGCGATAAGATGTCGCAAAAAGAGCTGCGGCAGTGGAAACGCAAAATGCGGGGGCATCGCGGCTTTACCGTGCTGCGCCATCCCGCCCTGCGCGCGCATGACGCCTTTTGCCGCCATATCCTGACCACGGGGGAGGGCAGTTACCGCCAGCTGCGCAACACGCTGATGCGGCGCTACAAGGTGCCGCTGCCCAAGGATGGCCCCGACGCCGAATATGACCGCGAGGCGCATCGCGCAGCCTTTGTCGCTTTCCTGAAGTTCCTCAAAGGCAATCTGGCCGGGCAAACCTCAATCCGGGTGGATGCGGCATGGTGTTCTCAGGCCCAAGCCATCGCGGGTTTCGGGGCGTTCTGCCTGCCCGACCGCATCATTCGCGAAGAGGAGTTGGCCAGCGAACTCCCCGCTTTGGCTGCGGGCCAAGGCCATGCCACCGTTCCCGCCGTGCCCCAGATGGTGGAGCCCGGGCCCTTCACGCTCGGCGATATCTATGACGATGAGATCGAGGCCCTGACGGCGGAAGCCTATCAGAAGGATTATATGACCTTCGGCTTTTCCCGCTGGCGGTGAGGGGCGCAGGCTAGATTGACCTTGCCGGTTCTGACGTAAACTGGAACAACAGGGCATCTTGAGCATCCCGCCAAAGGTCGCGCCGTGAGTTTCCTGTCTGTCACCTCTGTTCCCCGGCTGCGGTGGAGTTCGCCGAAAGCCTTCACGCTCAGACCGCCATTGGCCTCAATGGTGTTTCTGGTTCTGGGACTGGTGATGTTTGGCTTGGGCGAGGCGCTTTTGGTCACGGCGGGTGTCGGCGTCAGCCCTTGGACCGTCTTCGCCGAAGGGGTGACCCGCATCACGGGGTGGAGCCTTGGCTTTGCCACCTTCCTGATCAGCGCCGTGGTTCTTTTGCTCTGGATCCCGCTGATGCAGACGCCCGGTATCGGCACCATTCTGAACGCGGTGATCGTGGCGCTGGTGCTGGAATACGCGCTGCCGATCCTGCCCCACTTCGACAGCTATCTGGCGAATGTCATGCTGGCGCTGACCGGCGTCTTTGTGACCGGTTTTGGCGGTGCGATCTATCTTGTGGCAAACCTTGGCCCCGGACCACGGGACGGGTTGATGACGGGGCTGCAACGGGTCACCGGCAAACCCATCGCGCTGGTCCGAATGAGCATCGAATTGTCCGTCGTCGCCATCGGCTGGGCCTTGGGCGGCACCCTGGGCCTTGGCACGCTGCTTTTCGCGGTGGGGATCGGCCCGGCCATGGCGATTGGGATGCAGATTCTGCAACTGCGCAGCGTGGCCCGCTAGGCGGCAGCGCGCGGGTTGCGCTAGGTGACCCGTCCAAAAGGCTGAAATCCGCTTTTTCCTGAAACGACGCCACCGCATACTGCGGTATACCGTCGACCTTCGCCGTCTCTTCCGCTATCAGGGCAGCAAATGCAGCAATTTGGAGCAATCATGTCCGATATCATCTACACCAAAGTTGACGAAGCGCCGGAGCTGGCCTCTGCCTCGCTGTTGCCGATCATCAAAAAGTTCGCCGAAGCCGCCGGTGTGAGCGTGGGCACGAAAGACATCAGCCTCGCGGGCCGTATTCTCGCGACCTTCCCTGAGCATCTGAGCGAAGAACAGCGCCAGTCGGACGATCTGGCCGAACTGGGCCGTCTGGTGAAGACGCCCGAGGCGAATGTCATCAAACTGCCGAACATCTCTGCCTCCGTGCCGCAGCTGGTCGCCGCGATCAAAGAGCTTCAGGCCCAAGGCTACGCGCTGCCCGACTACCCCGAAGAGCCAAGCACAGACGAAGAAAAAGCCGTGCGCGCCAAATATGACGGCATCAAAGGCTCCGCCGTGAACCCGGTCCTGCGCGAAGGCAACTCCGACCGCCGCGCGGCCAAAGCCGTCAAGAGCTTTGCCCAGTCCAACCCGCACCGCATGGGGGACTGGGCCGCCGACAGCAAGACGCATGTCTCCTCCATGTCGGGCAATGATTTCTTCTCCAACGAGGTTTCGGCCACGCTCGACGCCGCGACTGGCGCCAAGATCGTGCTGGAAACCGCGGACGGGGAAAAGGTGCTGAAAGAGGGGCTTGAGTATCCCGCCGGCACCGTGGTCGACGCGACCTTCATGAGCGCGGCCGCGCTGAAGGACTTCCTCAACACCCAGATCGAGAAGACCAAAGAAGACGGCATTCTCTTCTCGCTGCACCTCAAGGCCACTATGATGAAGGTCTCCGACCCGATCCTCTTTGGTCACGCGGTCAAAGCCTACCTTGCGCCGGTTTTTGAAAAGCATGGCGCAAAGCTCAAAGATCTGGGTGTGAACCCCAACTCCGGCCTTGGTGACCTGCTGGAGCGCGTGAAGGGCGAGACGGAGATCATGGCCGACATCGACGCCTGCATGGACGACCGTCCGCCGATGTATATGGTCGATTCCGACAAGGGCATCACCAACCTGCATGTGTCCTCCGATGTGATCATCGACGCCTCGATGCCCGCGCTGATCCGCGCTGGCGGCAAAGGCTGGGGCCCGGACGGCAAGGAACACGACGCCAACTGCGTGATCCCCGATAACTCCTATGCGCCGGTTTACGACGAGGCGATCAACTTCTTCAAAGAGAACGGCAAGCTTGATCCGGCAACCGCAGGTACGGTGCAGAACATCGGCCTGATGGCGCAAAAGGCCGAGGAATACGGCTCTCACCCCACCACGTTTGAACTGGCCGAGGCGGGCACCGTCAAGATGATCCTCGACGATGGCACTGTGCTGCACCAGCACAAGGTCGACGCCGGTGATATCTGGCGCTCTTCCTCCGCACGCAAAGCGCCGATTGAGGATTGGGTGAACCTTGCCATCTCGCGCCAAAAGGCTGAGGGCTGCCGCGCGATCTTCTGGCTGGACGCAAATCGCGCCCATGACGCCGAGCTGATCTCCTATGTGAAGCCCATCCTTGAGGCACAGGGCGTGGCCGACAAGTTCGAGATCATGGCCCCCCGCGAAGCCACCCGCGCCTCGCTTGAGACCATCACCAAGGGCGAGAACACCATCGCGATCACCGGCAACGTGCTGCGCGACTACCTGACCGACCTCTTCCCGATCTTGGAACTGGCGACCTCTGCCAAAATGCTGTCGATCGTGAAGCTGATGAACGGCGGCGGTTTGTTCGAGACCGGCGCGGGCGGTTCGGCCCCCAAACACGTGCAGCAGTTGGTTGAGGAAAATCACCTGCGGTGGGATAGCCTTGGCGAGTTTTGCGCGCTTGGTGAAAGCCTGATGTTCCTCGCCGATGCCCGCGGCAACGACAAGGCGCGCGTGCTGGGCGATGCCGTGGAAACCGCGACGCAGGGTATCCTCGACCACGGTCGTTCCCCTTCGCGCAAGGTAGGTGAGCCCGACAACCGTGACAGCCACTATTGGTTCGCGCGCTACTGGGCCGAAGCCGTCGCCGCGCAGAGCGATGACGCGGACCTCGCCGCAGAGTTCGCGCCCATCGCCAAGGAACTGGCTGCCAAGGAAGCCGACATCCTGTCCGAGCTCGCAGCAGCCCAAGGCACGGCTGTCGATCTGGGCGGCTACTACCATACCGACGCGGAGAAAACCGCCCGCGTGATGCGCCCCTCCGAGACGCTGAACGGCATCATCGGGTAACTCGCCTGATATAAAAAAAATCCGCCGCGTCGCTGGTTAAGCGGCGCGGCGGATTATCGTTTTAAGACCTGGCAGCGGCGCTGGCGCTTTGCGGGCGCCTACAACCCCCTCAAAAATCCAAATTCTCCACGCTCAGCGCGTTCTGCTGGATGAACTCGCGCCGCGGCTCCACCACGTCGCCCATCAGCTTGGTGAAGAGATCGTCGGCCTCCGCCATATCCTCCACACGGACCTGCAGCAGCGTGCGCGCGTCGGGGTCGAGAGTGGTTTCCCACAGCTGGTCGGGGTTCATCTCGCCCAGACCCTTGTAGCGTTGCAGCGACAGGCCTTTCTCGCCCTCGGCAAGGATCGCGTTGAGCAGGTCCATGGGGCCATAGATCATCTGGCTGCGGTCCTTGCGGATCAGCTTGGCGGGTTGGTCGTAGACCTCCTGCAGGTGCTGGGTGAAGCTGCCGGATTTCTTCGCCTCGCCTGAGCGCAGCATGCGGCCGTCGAGGGTGCGCACTTCTTCCACGCCGCGCAGGATGCGGGCAAGGCGGATGCCGTGGTCTTGGGTGATGCGCCCCTGCCAGCCGCGTTCGTATTCCAACGCGATCAGGTTCAAACGGTCGGCGACCTTGTCGGCCACGCCCTGCAGGTCGCTGTCCACCGCGCCCTCGACGAAGGCCCCGGCGATGGCGGCCTGTTCGAGGATGTGGCGCGGGTAGTGGGTCGGGAAAGCCTCCAGCACGCGTTTTAGCTGGCGCGCCATGTCGACCACGCGGGTGAGGTCTTGGCCGGTGATTTCTTCGCCGTTGCCTTGGCGCAGCATGGCGCCGTCGACACCCTGCTGGATCAGGTAGTCCTCCATCGCGGCCTCATCCTTGAGATAGACCTCAGACTTGCCGCGCGACACTTTGTAGAGCGGCGGCTGCGCGATGTAGAGATGGCCGTTTTCGATAAGCTCGGGCATCTGGCGGTAGAAGAAGGTCAGCAAAAGCGTCCGGATATGCGCGCCGTCAACGTCGGCGTCGGTCATGATGACGATCTTGTGGTAGCGCAGCTTGTCGATGTTGAACTCGTCGCGCCCGATCCCGGTGCCGAGCGCCATGACGAGGTTGCCGATCTCCTGAGAGCCCAGCATCCGGTCGAAACGCGCGCGCTCCACGTTGAGGATCTTGCCCTTCAGCGGCAGGATCGCTTGTGTCTGCCGGTCGCGCCCGGTCTGGGCCGAGCCGCCCGCGCTGTCCCCCTCGACGAGGAAGACTTCGGTCTTGGCCGGGTCTTTTTCCGAGCAATCCTTGAGCTTCCCGGCGAGGAAGTTGACGTCCATCGCCGTCTTGCGCCGGGTCAACTCGCGGGCCTTGCGGGCCGCCTCGCGGGCCTGTGCGGCCTCCACGATTTTGCCGACGATCTGCTTGGCCTCGTTGGGGTTCTCCTCGAACCATTCGGCGAGACGCTCGTTCATCAGCCCTTCGACCGCCGGGCGCACCTCCGACGAAACCAGCTTGTCCTTGGTCTGCGACGAGAACTTCGGATCGGGCACTTTCACCGACAGCACGCAGGTCAGACCCTCGCGGGCGTCGTCGCCGGTGAAGCTGATCTTTTCTTTCTTGGCGATGCCGCTGGTCTGGGCATAGGCGTTGATGGTGCGCGTCAGCGCGCCGCGGAAGCCCGCCATATGGGTGCCGCCGTCGCGCTGCGGGATGTTGTTGGTGAAGGGCAGCACCGTCTCGTGGTAGCTGTCGTTCCACCACATAGCGACCTCAATGCCGATGTCGTCCCGCTCGCCGGTGATGAAGATCGGCTCGTCCATGACCGCGTGTTTGTGCCGGTCGAGGTATTTGACGAATTCCTTCACGCCGCCTTCGTAGTAAAGCTCGGTCTGCAGTGGCTCGACGGGGCGTTCGTCCTTCAGGATGATGCGCACGCCGGAGTTCAGGAAGGCCAGTTCGCGCAGGCGCTTTTCCAGCGTCTCGAAGCTGTAGTCGATGTTCGAGAATGTCTCGGTTGAGGCCATGAAGCGCACCTCGGTGCCGGTGCGGTCGGTCTCGCCCACGACTTCGAGGTGCTTGGTGGTGAAGCCACCCTCAAACCGCGCGATATGTTCCTTGCCCTCGCGCCAAATGCGCAGTTCCAGCCAGTCCGAAAGCGCGTTTACGACCGAGACGCCGACCCCGTGCAGACCGCCCGAGACCTTGTAGGAGTTGCTGTCGAACTTCCCGCCCGCGTGCAGCTGGGTCATGATGACCTCGGCCGCGGAAACGCCTTCTTCTTCGTGGATGCCCACCGGAATCCCGCGCCCGTTGTCGCTGACCGAGACGCTGGAATCCTCGTGGATTGTGACTGTTACCGCGTCGGCATGACCGGCCAGCGCCTCGTCGATGCCGTTGTCCACGACCTCATAGACCATATGGTGCAGGCCCGAGCCGTCATCGGTGTCCCCGATATACATGCCGGGGCGTTTGCGAACGGCCTCCAACCCTTTGAGAACCTTGATGGAATCGGCACCGTATTCCTGTGGTGTCAGATCAGTGTCGGACATGCGGAAAAAACCCTTATCGTTTGCCCGATTTATAGTGTTTTCGACCGGCATTGTCACGCGAATGACACAAGATTTTGTGTCAGGCCAAGGGGATGATCAGGCCCACGAAAACCAGCATCGCGCCGGAGATCAGATTGATCCGTCGCAGGGTGCGCGGAGCGGTCAGAAAGCCGCGCAGATGGCCCACTAGGAGGGCGATCACGAGGTTGCCGACAAGCGGCACGATGACCGAAGCGGCGAGGATCAGCCCGATGTCGGGGGCGGTGACCGCGCGCAGATCGAAGAAGCCGGGCAGCACGCCCATGTAGAAGAGCACCGCCTTGGGATTGCCGAGGATCGCGATGAGCCCCGCGATGAAACCGGGCCACATGCCGGGGCGGGTGAGGCGGCTGTCGGTGTCGATCTTCGCACCCGCCTGTCGGATAAGACCGACCCCCATGGCGATAAAGACCAGTGCAGCGGTCCAGCGCAGCACCTCCATAAGCGTGTCGAAAGCCGAGACGATCCAAGTGATCCCCAAGATCGCCACCAGCGGCCAGAGCATGTCGCCGATCGCGACGCCGAGCGCCAGCGGCCACGCCGCTTGAAAACCGCCCGAGAGTGCCCGGGCCATCATCGCCAACCAGACCGGGCCGGGGGTGAGAAACAGGATCAGCAGAGCGCCGCAGTAGAGCAGCAGTTCGGTGGGCGAGAGGGTCAAGACTGCCGCACCACCTGGGACAGGCCGTCATCCTCGGTCACTTCCACGTATTGCGCGCGGTCCCCAAGGCTGTCGAAAAGCTCCGGCCCCGTGCCAGTCATCCAGGCCTGCGCGCCGAGCGCCGTGATCTCGTCGTAAAGCGCTGCCCGTCGGCCCGCGTCGAGATGCGCGGCCACCTCGTCCAGCAGCAGGATCGGCGGCGCGCCGAAATCGGCGGCGATGGCGCGGGCATTGGCGAGGATGAGCGAGACCAGAAGCGCTTTCTGCTCCCCGGTGGAGCAATCCCGTGCGGCGATGCCCTTGGCGGCATAGGTGCCCTCCAGATCGGCGCGGTGTGGGCCGATCAGCGTGCGCCCGGCGGCAACATCGCGCATCCGGTTGTCCGACAGCGCCCGGCGCAGGCCCTCGGCACTCTCGGGCATGTCGTTTTGCAGCATCAGCGTGGCGATGGGGAAGGCGGTCTGCGCCTCCTCCTGCGCGCTCGCGAGGGCCGTGAGGGCCTGTTGCCGGTTAGCATGGATCTGCGCCCCGGTCTCGGCCATGCGATCTTCGAGGGCAGCGTACCACGCGGGCTCGCGCACCATGTCCTTCAGCAGGCGGTTGCGCTCGCGCATGGCCTTTTCATAGCTCAGCGACAGTTCAGCGTGATCGGGCAGCATCGACAGGGTCACCCGGTCGAGAAACCGCCGCCGCCCTTCGGCGCCTTCGATCCAAAGCCGGTCCATCGCGGGAATGAGCCAGAGCACGCGGGCAATGCGCCCAAGCGCTGTCTGGGCCGCGGCCTTGCCGTCGATCTTGGTCTGCCGGGCGGCGCCGCCTTCGGACCATATCTCAACCTCGTGCAGCACGCTCGGCCTGTGCAGCACCCCGGTGATCTTCCAGCCCAGAGCCTCGGGGCGGCGCGCCATGTCCTGCGCGCTGCTGCGCCGCAGCCCGCGTCCGGGCGACAGGAGCGAGATCGCCTCGATCACATTGGTCTTGCCCGCGCCATTCGGCCCGTAAAGCGCCACGGGACGCGCGTCGACGTCGATCACCGCGCGTTTGTGCGAGCGGAAATGCGAGAGGCCGAGGTTGGAGAGATACAGCTGCGCCATTCAGACCCCGTTTTCTTGGAAAGAAAACGGCGCGGAAATTGTGAAAATTTCCGCCAGCGTCACACGCGCATCGGCATGACGACATAGACCGCAGAGGTATCGGTGCCTTCGCGCATCAGGGTGGGATCGCCCGAGGAGTTGAACAGGAAGACGGCGTTTTCGCGGTCCACCTGGCTCGCGATCTCCAGCAGGTATTTCGCGTTGAAGCCGATTTCGAGCCGCTCGTCGCCATAGGCCACGGCCAGCTCTTCCTCCGCCGCACCGCTGTCCGGCGCGTTGACCGACAGCACCAGACGGTCTTCGTCGAGTTGCAGTTTCACGGCGCGGGAGCGCTCGGAGGAGACGGTCGCCACGCGGTCGACCGCGCGGGCAAAATCGGCAGCGTCAACTTCCATCTTGCGGGTGTTCCCCTGCGGAATCACGCGGGTGTAGTCGGGGAAGGTGCCGTCGATGACCTTCGAGGTCAGGGTGATGGCGGGGGTGGCGAAACGGATCTTGGTCTCGGACACGGACACCGCGATTTCCATCTCGTCATCGTCGAGCAGTTTGCGCAGCTCGCCCACGGTCTTGCGCGGGACGATCACGCCGGGCATCTCCGACGCACCCTCGGGCATCTCGGCGTCGATGCGTGCCAGACGGTGACCGTCGGTCGCCACGCAGCGCAGCGCCTTGCCGCCCTCGGCATCCGCCACGTGCAGATAGACCCCGTTGAGGTAATAGCGCGTCTCCTCGGTGGAGATGGCGAATTTCGACTTGTCGAACAGGCGGCGCAGCACCGGGGCCGGGGCCGAGAAGTTCGAGGCGTATTCCGACGACGCCATGACCGGGAAGTCCTCGCGCGGCAGGGTGGCCAGCGAGAAGTTGGAGCGGCCCGCTTCGACCGTCAGGCGGCCAGCGGCGGTGTCGGCGGTGAGGCTGATCAGCGCGCCGTCGGGCAGCTTGCGCACGATTTCATGCAACAGCGTGGCCGAAACGGTGGTGGCACCGGCGCGTTCGACTTGCGCTGCGACCTTGTCGACCACCTCGATATCCAGATCGGTGGCGCGGAAGGAGACATCGCTGCCCTCGGCCTCAATCAGCACGTTGGCGAGGATCGGAATGGTGTTGCGGCGCTCGACCACGGATTGGGCTTGCGAAACGGCTTTGAGCAGTGCCGCGCGTTCGATGCTGAATTTCATATGCCTTCTCCCATACCGACTGCCGGGAGAGGCAAACTACCCGGTTCCCACGCTTACACAAGAACTTTTGTGGCTTTGTTGAAGTGAATGCAAGAGGGGCGCAAGCTGCGCCCCCGATCGCTGTTTGACCGTGTCCTGAGGACAACCCTCAGGCCGCTATGATTAGGATTCGAGCGCCCGGCGCAGCAGTTCCAGATCCTCGGCGATCTGCCCGTCCGAGACCTTGAGTTCTTCGATCCTGCGCACCCCGTGCATGACGGTGGTATGGTCGCGCCCGCCAAAGCGGCGGCCGATCTCGGGCAGGGAGCGGCTGGTCATCTGCTTGCACAGATACATCGCCACCTGCCGCGGGCGCGCGTAGCTGCGCAGGCGCTTGGGGCCGATCATGTCGCTCAGGCGGATGTTGTAGTGGTCGGAAACCTTGCGCTGAATTTCCTCGACCGAGATCTTGCGCTCCGAAGCGCGCAGCACGTCGGCCAGACAATCTTGGGTCAGCCCCATGTCGATCTCGCGGCCGACCAGCGAGGCGAAGGCGAAGAGACGGGTCAGCGCACCCTCAAGGACACGGACGTTCGAGGTGATGCGATGCGCGAGGAATTCCAACACGCCATCGGCGACTTCGAGGTCGGGGTAGGTCTTGCGCTGCACGTCGACCTTGCTTTGCAGGATGCCGAGGCGCAACTCGTAGTCCGTGGGGTGCAGGTCGACGATCAACCCGCATTGCAGGCGCGATTTAACGCGGTCTTCGAGATCCTTGATCTCCCCCGGTGCGCGGTCGGCAGAGATGATGATCTGTTTGTGCTGGTCCACAAGCGCGTTGAACGTGTGAAAGAACTCTTCTTGGGTGGAATCTTTGCCCGCGATGAACTGCACGTCATCGACCATCAGCACGTCGACCGAACGGAAGATCTCTTTGAAGTCCATCATCTTGCGGTCGCGCAGCGCCTGCACGAAACGGTACATGAACTGCTCAGCCGAGAGGTAGAGCACGTTCATCTCAGGCTTACGCGCGTGCAATTCGCGCGCGATGGCGTGCATGAGGTGCGTTTTACCCAAGCCAACGCCGCCATAGAGGAACAGCGGGTTGAAGGTGACCGGGCCGCCTTCGGCGACACGGCGGGCGGCGGCGTGGGCCAGTTCGTTGGGCTTGCCGACGACGAAATTGTCAAAGCTGAAGCGCGGGTCAAGCGGGGCGGTGCTCAGCTGGGTGTTGGCGGCGGGTTTCACGGCAGCCGAGGTCTGACGCGCAACCGGGGCGGGCTTTTCGGCGGCAGGAGTAGGCTGCTGATTCAGGGCAAAGTTCAGACGCGTGGCATCGGTGCCGGTCGCGTTGATCTCATGCAGAATCAGGTCCGAGAAGTTCTGGCTGACGTAGTTGCCGAAGAAATTCGTCGGCACTTTGAGTGTCACGATTCCGTCCTCGACGGCGCCGGGCACAAGCGGTTCAATCCAGGTGGTGTAGTTGTTCTGCCCCACGGTCTTTAGAAGCCGCTCTTTGATCTCGCCCCAGTGATCTAATGTCATCGTGCCTTACGTCCCGCTTTGCTCTTCGCACAGAGGCCGAGTGGATCCCGGCCCTTAATATTGTTTCACCCGGCAACAGGTCATCCACCCGGTCCCACGCGGATGACCGACCTGTGTCCTTCGGACTTTTAAAGAATGGCCTGCCCATGAGCCTGCTGTGCCGTAAACCGGCGCAAGAGGCGCTGAACGAACCGTTCGTGTTCTCATCGACAGGGTAAACGTGCTGGCAGCAGCATTCACGATGGTGCGCGGAACCGTCTGTGAACGGTCACTTGCACCCCCCTGAATTTGGCATTCTGCCAGTTGGCTGACGCCGTGTTCAGGGCCTGTCCCCCCAAGCGAAATGAATCGCTGGACCTTTGGTAGCAAGTGTTTCCGGTTCGCTTCAACATATCTTCCATCTTGACTCAGAGATTGCCGGAAAAGAATCTCTGGCGTGTTTTTTTCGCTGCACCCGCACGAAAAAAGGCGCCGCAATGCGGCGCCTCTTGTGTTTCTAAGGGCTTGGCTATGAAGCCAAATTAGCCCAGTGCTTTGACCCGCGCGGACAGGCGCGACATTTTGCGCGACGCGGTATTCTTGTGGAAAACGCCTTTGGTGACGCCGCGCATCAGCTCGGGCTGGGCGGCTTTCAGAGCGGCGGTTGCGGCTTCTTTATCACCGGAGGTGATCGCCTCTTCGACCTTGCGCAGGTAGGTGCGGATGCGCGAACGGCGCGCTTTGTTGATCGCGAAACGCTTTTCGTTTTGACGGGCGCGCTTTGCGGATTGACGGGTGTTTGCCATGAGTATCAGCCTTCGGGTTCATATGTTGCGTAGCAATGCGTGACGCCAACCCGACCGGAAATCCGGACCCCCTCGGGGTAGGTGATTCTAGCCAGAGCGGGCTGCACGCGCATGTATTGGTGCCGCCTATAAGGCAGCGGGCGCGGCAATGCAAGCCGCGCCGGGGGCGACGCTTATTTGTCGCGGAATTGCGCTTCGCGCTTTTCGAGGAAGGCGGACATGCCTTCTTTCTGGTCTTCGGTGTTGAACAGCGAATGGAACATGCGGCGTTCGAACAGCAAGCCCTCGCTCAGCGGCACCTCATAGGCGCGGTTCACGCATTCCTTGACCACGGTGGCCGAGATCATGGATTTCTCGGCGATCTTGGCTGCGGCGCCCATCGCCTCTTCCATCAGCTTTTTCACCGGCACCACGCGCGACACGAGGCCCGAGCGTTCGGCCTCTTCGGCATCCATGAAGCGGCCCGTGAGGTTCATGTCCATCGCTTTGGACTTGCCCACCAGACGGGTCAGACGCTGGGTGCCGCCGATGCCCGCCACGACGCCGAGGTTGATCTCGGGCTGGCCGAACTTGGCGCTTTCGGAGCAGATGATAAAGTCGCACATCATCGCCAACTCGCAGCCCCCGCCGAGGGCATAGCCCGACACGGCGGCGATGATCGGCTTGCGCACGCGCAGAATCTGATCGGTTTCGGGCGTGAAAAGATCCCCCATGAAGACGTCGACAAAGCTTTTCTCGCGCATCATCGCGATATCGGCCCCGGCGGCGAATGCCTTTTCCGAGCCGGTGATGACGATGCAGCGGACCTTGTCGTTTTCCTGTGCGCCTTTCAGCGCCTTGGCGAGTTCACCCAGCAGCGCCTCGTTGAGCGCGTTCAGCGCATCCGGGCGGTTCAGGGTGATCAGGGCCACATGGTTGTCCACGTCCACGGTGATCGTTTCGTAAGCCATCAAGAATGCTCTTTGTTGTTGCGCTCAGGGGAATGTGCATACCACGGCACCCCCATGTTTCAAGTTATCTTTGGCAACGCGGGCAATAGAAGGAAGAGCGCCCGCTTTGCACGATGCGCGCGATTGCCCCGTCGCAGCCGGGTCTGCGGCAGGCTTGGCCCTCGCGGCCATAGACGTCGAAACTGTGCTGGAAATAGCCCAATTCGCCATCCGCTTGCCGAAAATCCTTGAGTGACGATCCCCCCGCCGTGATCGCATCGGCCAGCACTTGGCGGATGATCGGCACCAGCCCGGCGACCCGCGTGGCCGAGATGCGCCCGGCCTTGCGGGCCGGGTGAATCCCCGCGCGGTAAAGCGCTTCGCAGACATAGATATTGCCCAAGCCCGCCACGATCCGTTGATCCAGCAGCGCCGATTTGATCGGCGTGTTGCGGCCTTTTAGCGCGGCGACCAGATGCGCTTCGTGAAAGTCGTTGCCCAAGGGTTCCGGCCCGAGCGAGGCCAGCAGCTTATGCGTTTCGGCCCCGGCGGTGGGCATCAGATCCATCGCGCCGAAACGGCGTGGGTCGTTAAAGGTGATCCGCGCACCGTTACCCATATGCAACACGACATGGTCATGTTTCTCGGGCGCGGGGTGGTTGTGCTGAAATTGCCCCAGAGGGTCGCCCGAAACGAGCATTCGCCCGGACATGCCCAGATGCACCAAGAGCGATTCCCCGCTCGCCAGATCGGCGAGGATGTATTTCGACCGCCGCCGCAGCAGGCCGACGCGCTGCCCGGTCAGCCGCTCCGCCATCCGCTCGGGGAAGGGCCAGCGCAGGTCGGGGCGGTTCACCTCGGCGCGGGCGATCACTTGGCCCTCCATCGCGGGGGCCAGCCCCCGGCGGACGGTTTCGACCTCTGGCAGTTCCGGCATCTCGGTTTCCCCTCTGGCTTGCCTGTGACAAAAGGCACGCATTGTCCCTGCCCCCCGGCACCCTATAACAAGGGACAGAACCAGAGGATCGCAAGAGCAGATGACCCAGGACGCTGACAAAACAACCCATTTCGGTTTCGAGACCGTGCCCGAACATGAAAAGGCCGGGCGCGTGCAGGGTGTGTTCAACTCCGTCGCCAGCAAATACGACATCATGAACGATGTGATGAGTATGGGGATCCACCGCGTCTGGAAAGAAGCGATGATGGACTGGCTCGCCCCGCGCCCCGGGCAGAAACTGCTCGATGTGGCGGGGGGCACCGGCGATGTGTCTTTCAAATTCCTCAAACGTGCCGGACACGGCCATGCCACGGTGCTCGACCTGACCGAGCCGATGCTGGTCGAAGGCCGCCAGCGGGCCGAGGCGGACAGGCTGACCGGCAGCCTTGATTGGGTCGTGGGCGACGCGATGGCGCTGCCGTTCCCCGACAACACCTTCGACGTCTACACAATCAGCTTCGGCATCCGAAACGTGACCCGCCCCCAAGAGGCGCTGAACGAGGCGTACCGCGTGCTGCGCCCCGGTGGCCGTCTGATGGTGCTGGAGTTCAGCCAGCTGCCCAACCCGGCGATGCAAAAAGCCTATGACCTCTACAGCTTCAACGTGATCCCGCGCATGGGCCAAGCCATCGCGGGCGACCGCGACAGCTATCAATATCTGGTCGAATCGATCCGCAATTTCCCCGATCAAGAGACCTTCCTGTCGATGGTGCGCGCGTCAGGCTTTGGGCAGGCCAAGTATCGCAACCTGTCGATGGGGATCGCGGCGCTGCATTCGGGTTGGAAGCTCTGATGCGCGGTCCGCACAACATCTGGCGGTTGATCCGCACGGGCGCGACCTTGGAACGCGCCGGGGCGATGAATGTGGTGCTGGATGCTTTCGATGCCTCCCCGCCGCTGCGTTTCGTGGCCCGTGCGCTTGGCCTGCCGTTCAAATGGCTGGGCTACAAGGGCGACCCGACGATGCCACCGGCCACCCGCGCGCTGACGGCGCTTGGCCCGGCCTACATCAAATTCGGTCAGGTGCTGTCGACCCGGCCCGACGTGGTGGGCGACGATCTGGCGGTTCAATTGCGCGTGCTGCAAGACAAGTTGCCGCCCTTTGACATGGCGCTTGCCCGCAGCGCGGTCGAGCAAGAGTTGGGCGAGCCGGTCAGCGCGATCTTTTCCGAGTTCAGTGAACCCGTCGCCGCAGCCTCCATCGCGCAGGTGCATCACGCGCGGCTGGCCGAGACCGGCGAAGAGGTCGCCGTCAAAGTCCTGCGCCCCGGCATCGAAAAAGCCTTCCGCAAGGACATCGACGCTTTCTATCTTGCCGCCCGCATGGCCGAAATCTTCTCTCCCGGATCGCGCCGATTGCGCCCGATGGAGGTGATCGAGCATTTCGACGGCGTTGTGCGGGGGGAGTTGGACCTGCGGCTGGAAAGCTCTGCCGCGTCGGAGTTTGCCGCCAACACCAAAGATGACAGCGGATTTCAACTGCCTGAGATCAAATGGAATTATTCGGGCCGCCGCGTGATGACGCTGGGCTGGGCCGATGGTCTGCCGCTGGGCGACAACGCCGCGCTGGATGCGGCGGGGCACGACCGTGTGGCGCTGTCGGAACGGGTGCTGCAACTCTTTTTGCAACACGCCCTGCGGGACGGCTATTTCCACGCCGACATGCACCAAGGCAACCTCAAGGTCGCGGCCAATGGCGATATCATCGCCTATGACTTCGGCATCATGGGTCATATCGACAGCTATACCCGCCGCGTCTACGCCGAGATTCTCTATGGTTTCATCCGCCGCGATTACCAGCGCGTCGCCAAGGTGCATTTCGAGGCGGGATATGTCCCCGCCGACAAGGACGTCGATGAATTCGCCCGCGCCCTGCGTGCGGTGGGCGAGCCGATTTTCGGCATGGACGCCACCCGCATCTCCATGGCGCGGTTGCTGACCTATCTGTTCGAGGTGACCGAGCGTTTCGGCATGGAAACCCGAACCGAGTTGATCTTGCTGCAACGCACCATGGTCGTGGTTGAGGGCGTCGCCCGCTCGCTCAACCCGCATATCAACATCTGGGAAGTCGCCAGCCCCATTGTGACCGACTATATCACCAAGTCGCTCGGTCCCCGGGCCATCGTCTCTGATCTGCGCGACACGGCGATGGTCATGGCCCGCTTCGGCCCGCGCCTGCCCGGGCTGGTCGAGCAGGCGCTGAACCGTCAGACCGAAGAGCAGCCCGAGCGCCGCCCGCGTTTCTGGCGCTATATCGCGGCGACTGCGGTGATGTCCGGCGTGGCCGGGGCCACCACAATCGCCCTGATTGACGCACTGCTTTAGGGCAGGGGGCCGCGCGGCCCCCCCGGGTTCAAGCGATACGTTCGATGGCCATGGCGATGCCTTGCCCGCCGCCGATGCACATGGTGATCAACGCGCGCTTGCCGCCGATCCGCTCCAATTCATACAGCGCCTTCACGGTGATGATCGCGCCCGTCGCGCCGACCGGGTGACCAAGCGCGATGGCCCCGCCGTTGGGGTTCACCTTTGCCGGGTCAAAGCCCAGTTCCTTGCTCACGGCCAGCGCTTGGCTCGCGAAAGCCTCGTTGCTTTCTATCACGTCGAAGTCATCGGCCTTCAGGCCCGTGCGCTCCAGCAAACGGCGCACGGCAGGGACCGGGCCGATGCCCATAACCTCGGGGCGCACCCCGGCATGGGCGTAGCCGAGGATGCGGGCGCGGGGCGTCAGCCCGGCGGATTTCGCGGCCTCCGCGCGGGCCAGCACCAGCGCCGCCGCACCGTCGTTGATGCCGCTGGCGTTGCCCGCCGTAACGCGGCCGTCTTTCTGGAAGACGGGGCGCAGCCCGGCCAGCGCCTCTGCCGTGGTCGCCTTGGGGTGTTCGTCGGTGTCGAAGGGCACCATGTCGCGCTTGACCTTTACGTCGACCGGCACGATCTGGTCCTTGAAATGCCCTGCCGCGATGGCCGCCGCTGCGCGTTCCTGGCTTTGCAGGGCGAAGGCGTCCATTTCCTCGCGGGTGATCGTGTGTTCATCCGCCACGTTCTCTGCCGTCACGCCCATATGGCCGGTGCCGAAGGGGCAGTTCAGCGTGCCTAACAGCATGTCGAGGCTGCGTGCATCGCCCATCTTCTGGCCCCAGCGGGCGTCGGGCAGCACATAGGGCGCGCGTGACATGCTTTCGGCACCCCCGGCGAGAGCGAAATCCGCATCGCCCAGCATCAGGCTCTGGGTGGCCGAGACCAGCGCCTGTACGCCCGAGCCGCAAAGGCGGTTCACGTTCATCGCCGGCACCTCGTCGGGCACGCCCGCGTCGCGCGCGGCGACGCGGCTAAGGTACATGTCGCGCGGCTCGGTGTTGATCACGGTGCCAAATACGACATGGCCGATCTGCGCCGGATCGACGCCCGCGCGCGCCATTGCTGCCGCCGCAACGGTGCTGCCCAGCTTGGTGGGCGGTGTGGCGGCAAGCGCGCCGCCGAAGGTGCCGATGGCGGTGCGGGCGCCGCCCAGAATGACGATATCGTCTGACATGAAACTCTCCTCTATGCGTTGGCGGCACTATGGGGGGCGGGCGCGGCAAAGTCAGGAGAAACGTCCCGTCATGCGACAGCTTGACAGGGAGGGGGCGCCGCGCGACATATCCGCCATGACGGACAACACCGACAAGATCCTGACACAGCTGCCCGCCCGCCTGAAAGAGGCGCGGCAAGGGCAGGGGTTGTCGCTCGACGCCGTGGCGAAGCTCTCGGGCGTGTCGCGCTCCATGGTCAGCCAGATCGAGCGCGGCGAATCGAGCCCCACCATCGCGACGCTGTGGAATCTCACCCGCGCGCTTCAGGTGGATTTTGCCGGTCTACTCGACGCCGCCCCCGGCGAGCCGCAGATCGAGGTGCTGCGGAGTGCCGCCGTGCCGACGATCAGCAATCTGGGCGACGGTTGCCGCATTCGCATCCTGTCCCCGCCCGAGGAAGCCGGGCATCACGAGGTCTATGAATTGCTCATCGCCGAGGGCGGCGTGCTCGACAGTGCGCCCCACACCCGCGGCGCGCGCGAGCATCTCAGCGTCTTTGAGGGTGCGGTGGAGGTTACCAGCGGCACCGGGACCGAGCGGCTGCAAGCCGGCGACACCGCGCGCTATGCCGCCGACGTGCCCCATGCGATCCGCGCGACGGAGGGGCCGGTGCGCGCCTTTCTGGTGGTTCAGGACGCCTAGTTTCCGCAATACCGGAAAAATTCCGACATTCCGGAAATCCTCTATTTCGGAATGTCCTCCGCTATGGTAGACGCTCTCTGAAAAGGAGAGCCTCATGACCCAAGCATTTCTGTCCCATGTCACAGACACCCTTTCCGAGATCGACGCCGAGGGCATGATGAAGCGCGAGCGGCTCATCACCACCCCACAGGGCGGCGAGATCGCGGTGGGCGACCGCGAGGTCATCAACCTCTGCGCCAACAACTACCTCGGCCTCGCCGATCACCCCGAGCTTATTGCCGCCGCCAAGGAAGCGATGGACGAGAAGGGCTTTGGCATGGCCTCGGTCCGTTTCATCTGCGGCACGCAGGACATTCACCGCGAGTTGGAGCAGAAACTGGCCAGCTTTCTTGGCCACGACGATTCGATCCTCTTCGCCGCCTGTTTCGATGCTAACGGGGGGCTGTTCGAGCCGCTTCTGGGGCCGGAGGATGCGGTCATTTCAGACGCGCTGAACCATGCCTCGATCATCGACGGCATCCGGCTCTGCAAAGCCAAGCGCTACCGCTATGCCAACAGCGATATGGAAGATCTGGAGGCCAAGCTGAAACAGGCCCGCGAGGATGGCGCGCGCTTCATCATGATCGCCACCGACGGGGTTTTCTCGATGGACGGCTATCTGGCGAAACTGCCAGAGATCGTGGCGCTGGCCGAGAAATACGAGGCGCTGGTGATGGTCGACGATTGCCATTCCACCGGCTTCATGGGGCCAAAGGGTGCCGGCACCCCGGCGCATCACGGGGTCAAGGTGGGCATCGTGACCGGCACGCTGGGCAAGGCGCTCGGCGGCGCCATCGGCGGCTATATCGCCGGGCCGCAGCCGGTGATCGACCTGCTGCGCCAGCGCGCGCGGCCCTATCTGTTCTCGAATTCATTGCCCTCGTCGATCGTGCGCGCCGGCATCCGGGCGCTGGAACTGGTCGAAGACGGCGATGATCTGCGTGCACGCCTTTTCGAGAATACGAAATACTGGCGCGCGGGGCTGGAGAAGTTGGGCTTTGACCTGCTGCCCGGTGAACACCCCATCGTGCCCGTCATGCTGGGCGAGGCGCAGTTGGCGCAGGACATGGCGGCGCGGCTTTTCGAGGAGGGGGTCTATGTCTCGGGCTTCTTCTTCCCGGTGGTGCCGCGCGGTCAGGCGCGCATCCGCACCCAGATGAACGCGGCCCTGACGCGCGAGCAGCTTGACCGCGCGCTGAAAGCCTTCGAGACGGCCGGCAAGGCCTGCGGGGTGATCTGATGGCCACGAACGAAATGAAGGCGCTGGCCAAGCTGCACCCCCGCGAGGGGCTGTGGATGACCCATGCGCCGGTGCCCGAGATCGGGCCGGATGACGTGCTGATCAAGATCAACAAGACCGGCATCTGCGGCACCGATATCCATATCTGGAACTGGGACGACTGGGCCGCCGGGACCGTGCCGGTGGGGCTGATCACAGGCCATGAATTCGCCGGCGAGATCGTGGAGCTGGGCCGCAATGTCGAAGGGCTGGAGATCGGCCAGCGCTGCTCGGGCGAGGGGCATCTGATCGGCAAGCAGTCACGCCAAAGCCGGGCGGGCAAGTTCCACCTCGATCCCGCGACGCGGGGCATTGGGGTGAACGAGCAGGGGGCCTTTGCGCAATACCTCAAGCTGCCCGCCTTCAACGTGGTGCCGCTGCCGGACGAGATTTCCGACGACATCGGCGCGATCCTCGATCCTCTGGGCAACGCGGTGCATACGGCGCTGAGTTTCGATCTGGTGGGCGAGGATGTGTTGATCACCGGCGCGGGGCCGATCGGCATCATGGCCGCCGCGGTGGCGCGTCACGTGGGCGCGCGGCATGTGGTGATCACGGATGTGAACCCCGACCGGCTGGCGCTGGCCGAGAAAGTCGCCGACGTGGTGCCGGTAAACGTCGCCAAGGAGGACTTGGCCGATGTGATCCCGCGGCTGAAGATGAAGCAGGGTTTTGACGTCGGGCTTGAGATGTCGGGCAACCAGCAGGCGCTGGACCAGATGGTCGAGGCCATGACCATGGGCGGGCGCATCGCCATGCTGGGCATCCCGCCGGGCAAGTCGCCGGTGGACTGGAGCCGCATCGTCTTTAAGGCGATCACCATCAAGGGCGTCTATGGCCGTGAGATTTTCGAGACCTGGTACAAGATGATCGCCATGTTGGAGAACGGGCTGGATGTCTCCGCCATCATCACCCACCGCTTCGAGGTGGATGACTTCGAGCAGGGCTTCGCCGCGATGAAATCGGGGCGGTCAGGCAAGGTGGTGCTGGACTGGACCTGAACCGCTCAGGGGCGCAGGCGATTGCGCCCCTGTTGCGTGAGGACCCAAACATCCTCCCCTTCGAACACCGCCGCACAGAGCGGTTTGCCATAGCCCGCCCCGGTGTCGAGGTTTACCCGGTTGCCATAGTGCATGGCGCTGTCGACCGGCGTGTGGCCGTGGACGATCAGCTTGGGATGCGGCGCGGTGTATTGGTGAAACTCCTTGCGGATCCACAGCAGATCATTCTCGCGCTGATCATCCAGCGGCACCTCCGGGCGGATGCCCGCATGGGCAAAGAACAGGTCGGGCGTTTGATGTGACAGGGCGAGGGTCTTGAGGAAATCCACATGGCTCTGCGGCACCGCTACGCGGGCTTTCTCATGCACCTCTGACATCCGGTCGCGCCCGCTGACCGATACGCCGTAGGAGCCCAGCGTTGTGTCGCCGCCCAAACGCGGGTTCAGCCAGTTAAGCTCAACCAGAAGCAGCGGATCGTGGCGGGGGAAATCCTCCATGAACCAGCTGAACATGCGGTCGTGATTGCCCATTAGGAAGGTCCAATTGCGGCCCTCGGCCTTGCCTTGGGCCAGCCGCTCAATCACCGCTTTGCTGTCGGGGCCGCGGTCGGTGTAATCGCCCAGAAAGACGATCTGCGCGTCCGGCCCGCCGTCTTCTTCGATCAGGGTCAAAACGCGCTCAAGCTCGGCGGCGTAACCGTGGATGTCTCCGATGGCATAGATGGGGCTGGGCATGATCGTTCCTGTCCTTCTGCACCCCCTCGTGATGCCGCAAAGCGGCGGGGAAGGGAAGGCTGAGGCGCAAGATGCCCCCAAAAGCAAAAGCGCCCCGCGAGGGGGCGCTTCCAGATTGTGCAGGTCGTGCGGGCCTTAGGCCACGTCGAATTGCAGCGGCTTGATCTGCCGGAACATGCCGGTGTCGCGCAGCTTGCCGATCACCGTCTCGGGCACCTGATCATCGACATAGAGCAGGGCAATCGCCTCGCCCTTGGCGGTGTGGCGGCCAAGGGTGAAGTTGGCGATGTTCACGCCGTTCTCGCCCATGGTCTGGCCCAGCGTGCCGATGATGCCTGGCACGTCTTCGTTGGTGGTGTAGAGCATGTGCTCCCCGATCTCGGCGTCGATGGTGATGCCCTTGATCTGGATGAAGCGCGGCTTGCCGTCCGAGAAGACGGTGCCCGCGATGGAGCGCTCGCGCTTCTCGGTCACCACGGTCACCTTGACGTAGCCGTCGAAGACGCCGGATTTGTCTTGGTTGGTGGTGGAGATCTGAATGCCTTTCTCACGCGCGACCACGGGGGCGGAGACCATGTTCACGTCCGGGTTGGCGCGTTTCATGATGCCCGCCACGACGCCGCAGTTCAGCGCCTTGAGGTTCATCTTGGCGACCGAACCGTCGTAGAGGATGTTGATCGCCTTGATCGGCTCGTCCGTCATCTGGCCGATGAAGGCGCCGAGGTGGCCAGCGAGCTTGACCCATGGCCCCATGACCTTGGCTTCTTCGGCGGTGACCGAGGGCATGTTGAGCGCGTTGGTCACGGCGCCCGTGAGCAGGTAGTCGGACATTTGCTCAGCCACCTGCAGGGCCACGTTTTCCTGCGCTTCGGTGGTGGCGGCGCCGAGGTGCGGGGTGCAGACCACGTTGGGCAGGTTGAAGAGCGGGTTTTCTTTCGCCGGTTCCTCGGCGAAGACGTCGAAGCCCGCGCCCGCCACATGGCCCGACTTCAGCAGGTCGGCCAGCGCTTCCTCGTCCACCAGACCGCCGCGGGCGCAGTTGATGATGCGCACGCCGGGCTTGGTTTTTTCGAGGTTCTCGCGGCTCAGGATATTCGCGGTCTGCTCGGTGTAGGGTACGTGCAGGGTGATGAAGTCGGCGCGGGAGAGAAGCTCGTCCAGCTCGACCTTCTCCACGCCCATCTTCTCGGCCTTCTCCTCGCCCAAGAAGGGGTCATAGGCCACGACCTTCATCTTCAGCCCGCGCGCGCGGTCGCAGACGATGCCGCCGATGTTCCCCGCGCCAATCACGCCCAGCGTTTTGCCGGTCAGTTCGACGCCCATGAACTTGGACTTCTCCCATTTGCCCGCATGGGTGGAGGCGCTTGCCTCGGGGATCTGCCGCGCCACGGCGAACATCATCGCGATGGCATGTTCGGCGGTGGTGATCATGTTGCCGAAGGGCGTGTTCATCACGATCACCCCCTGTTTCGAGGCGGCTTCCTTGTCGATGTTGTCGGTGCCGATGCCCGCGCGGCCAATCACCTTGAGGTTCGGCGCATTGGCGAGGATCTTTTCCGTCACCTTGGTGGCCGAGCGGATGGCGAGGCCATCATAGTTGCCGATGATCTCGGCCAGCTTGTCTTTGTCCTTGCCCAGATCGGGCTGAAAATCCACGTCGATGCCGCGGTCGCGGAAGATCTGAACGGCAGCTTCGGAGAGTTTGTCGGAAATGAGTACTTTGGGGGCCATTTGTCTGGTCCTTCATAAACGGGGTCAGCGGTGCGCAGAAACGCGCAGCCGACGAGAGGGGGGAGTAGGGTGCGCGATCCTCGCGCACCATCGCGTCACGCGTTGATTTCGGCTTCGAAAGCCCATTCGAGCCACGGCAGCATCGCCTCGATGTCCGCCGTCTCGACCGTGCCACCGCACCAGATGCGCAGGCCCGGAGGGGCATCGCGGTAGGCGCCGATGTCGAGCGCTGCGCCCTCGTCCGCCAGCCGCTTGGCCACGGCCTTGGCGAAGGCGGCGCCGTCTGCGATGCGGTCGTCGGTGAACTTCAGGCAGACCGAGGTGTTGGAACGTGTCGCGGGATCGGTGGCGAGGAAGTCGATCCACTCATGGGCGTCGACAAAATCGGCCACGGCCTTGGTATTGGCGTCGGCCCGCGCGATCAGCCCTTCGAGGCCGCCCACGGATTTTGCCCAGTCAAGCGCCAGCAGGTAATCCTCGACGCAGAGCATCGACGGCGTGTTGATCGTCTCGCCGCGGAAAATGCCCTCGTTCAGCTTACCGCCCTTGGTCAGGCGGAAGATCTTCGGCAGCGGCCATGCGGGGGTGTAGCTTTCCAGCCGCTCGACAGCACGCGGGCTGAGGATCAGCATGCCATGCGCCGCTTCGCCGCCCAGCACCTTCTGCCAAGAGAAGGTCGTCACATCGAGCTTGTCCCACGGCAGGTCCTGCGCGAAGGCGGCGGAGGTCGCGTCGCAGAGCGTGAGCCCCGCGCGGTCCGCCGGGATCACGTCGCCCTTGGGTACGCGCACGCCGGAGGTCGTGCCGTTCCAGGTAAAGCAGACGTCGTTGTCATAGTTCAGCGCGGCCATGTCGACGATCTCGCCATACTCGGCGGTGTGGACCTGCGCCTCGATCTTCAGTTGCTTGACCACGTCGGTGACCCAGCCCGCGCCGAAGCTTTCCCAAGCGACCATCTCGGCGGGCCGTTCGCCCAAGAGCGACCACATGGCCATCTCGAAAGCGCCAGTGTCGGAGGCGGGCACGATGCCGATGCGGTAGTCGGCAGGCACGCCGAGCACTTCGCGTGTGGTCTCGATCGCCTTTGCAAGCTTGGCCTTGCCGGGCGCGGCACGGTGGCTGCGTCCCAGCGGAGCATCCGCGAGCTTGGTCAGATCGAATGTGGGGATTTTGGCGCAGGGGCCGGAGGAGAAACGCGGGTTTGCCGGTACGGCAACAGGTTTCGCTTCCGGGCGCGGTGCCGGTTGGTTCATAGCCATTGATGCTACCCTCTCAGATAATCGCCCTTCGTTGGGGAAGGGTGTCCCACTTGCCGGGATACGCGGGGAGGCCGGGCTGGCGCAAGTCGCAAAATGACGCTAGGACGCCGGTCATGTCGCTTTGCGCGGCGCGAATGATGCGGATCGGAAACTTATGTTCACGGCAATCTTGTTGACCTCCCCCACCAACCCCAGCCTCGACCCCGCGCTGGTGGAAAGCCTGCGCAATGCTTGGGGCGGGGGTGACGCGCTTTGGCTGGCCACGGATGAGGCGGCGGAGTTCTCGTTGACCCAGATGCCGGAAAACCGTTGGGATGTCTGGGAAAGCTGCCAGTCCATGGGGGTCGATCTGGTGATCGTGCCGACAGAGGGCCGCCGCAAGAAGATGCTGCTGGCCGATATGGACAGCACAATGATCCAGCAAGAATGTATCGACGAACTGGCTGATGAGGCAGGCGTCGGGGAGCGCGTGAAAGAGATCACCGCCCGCGCCATGAACGGTGAGTTGGATTTCGACGGCGCCCTGCGCGAACGGGTCGGCCTGTTGAAAGGTTTGGAATCCAGCGTGATCGACAAGGTCTTGGCCGAGCGGATCACCCTGATGCCCGGCGGCGGGGCGCTGGTGGGCACGATGAAGGCCAATGGCGGCTATGCCGCGCTGGTCTCGGGCGGGTTCACCGCCTTTACCGCCAAAGTGGCCGAGATGCTGGGCTTTGATGAGAATCGCGCCAATACGCTGCTGGTTGAACAGGCCGCGCTGACGGGCGATGTGGGGCTTCCGATCCTCGGGCGTGAGGCCAAGGTGACTGCCTTGGAAGAGATCACGGCAAAGCTGGGCATTGCCGAGGATCAGGTCATCGCCGTGGGTGATGGGGCCAATGATCTGGGCATGTTGGGGCGCGCGGGCATGGGTGTGGCGCTACATGCGAAGCCTTCTGTCGCGGCGGAATGTGACATCCGCATCAATTTTGGCGATTTGACCGCGCTGCTGTTCGTGCAGGGCTATGCGCGCACCGAATTCGCAGGCTGAGACTGCCCGCGTGGCGCTGCCGCTTCGTTTCAGCAAAGCGGCAGCGCGAGAGGCTTAAAGCAACCCCGCCGCCGGTTTCAGCATTCCGGTCTCAAGCCCGCGCCAGTTCTTGATCGGCGCGTTCATCCGCTTGAGCGCGGCGGGGTGGTTGGCGTCCAGCGCCCCCAGTTTGACCATCAGCGCGGTGATCGCACATTCGGCGGCGCGGGTGGTGCCGCAGGCGGCTTTCAATGCGATGCCCAGCTTACGCTCGGGCCAGATGGCAATGAAGAACCCTTCGGCCCCGGTTTTCAGCGCGACCTTGCCATCCATCGCCCGCATCAGTTCCGTGCAGGCGCGACCTTCGCCCGCGACGAGTTCGGGGTGCAGGCGCATGGCTTCGTGCAGCCGCGCCTCGGCAGAGCCTTCGGGGGCGGCGGCGAAATGCGCCATGGCGCGGGCCATGCCGTGCAGGGTGCAAGCGTAATTCGGGGCCGAGCAGCCGTCGATCCCATAGCCGGGGGAGGTTTCTTGGGTGACCGTCTCGAAAGCCTCAAGGCAGGCTTTTTGCACCGCGTGCTCCGGCTTTTCGTAATCGGCACCGCCGCCCAGATGTTGGTTCAGCGTCAGGAAGCCTGCGTGTTTGCCCGAGCAGTTGTTGTGGATCTGGCAGGGTTTTTCATGGGCGCGGATCAGCCCCTCCATCGCGTCGCGGTCTGCGGGCTCCTGCGGGCCGCAGCGAAAGGCGTCGTCGTCCAGACCCAGCGTGTCGAGCCAGACGCCCACCCGGTCGGTGTGGATGGCGGCCCCTTGGTGCGAGGCGCAGGCCAGTGCCAGTTGCTCGGTGCTCAGCCCCGCCTTGTCCGCCGCGCCGGAATTGATCAGCGGCAGCGCTTGGATCATCTTGGAAGAAGAGCGCGGCAGAATGACCTTTTCCGGGTCGCCCCAAGCCTCGACGATCTGGCCGCTGGCATCGCAGATCACGGCGTGACCGGAATGCACACTTTCCAGAAAGGGTCCGCGCCAGATTTCCGCAAAGGGGGCTGCTTTGGTCATGAGGTTCATCCTGTTTCTGGGCGAAAACCTGCCAATCAGGGTTTCGTCGGTCGCGCGTTTGCCGTTATTGTGGTTGGTGTCGAACAGATAACAGACACCCGCGAGAGAGCAACCCGCCCAAGGTTGCCCGGTTGGGGTCTGTGGACGTGTTGAGGTCAAGGACGGCTGGAGGCTGGACAGATGGGAATGATGAAGACATGTGGTCTTGCACTTGGGGCGCTCGCCCTTGTGGCAAGTGGCGCAGTGGCGCAGGAGCAGAGCACCAACCGGGTGGCTGCCAAGACCGACTGGAGCGTCTTTGTAGAAGATAACCCGACGGAATGCTGGGGCGTCTCGACCCCCAAGGAAGTGGTCAACACGCGCGATGGGCGTGTGGTGGCGGTGAACCGGGGCCAGACATTGCTGATGGTATTCTACCGCCCTTCGGCAGAGGCCAAGGGTCAGGTTGCTTTCACCGGGGGCTATCCTTTCGCCTCGGGCTCGACCGTGACGATGAGCATTTCGGGCAATACCTATGAGTTGTTCACCGAAGGCGAATGGGCGTGGCCCGCGACAACGGCGGATGACGCCAAGATCATCGCTGCGATGAAACGCGGTGCGGATGCGACGCTGGTTGGCAAGTCTTCGCGCGGGACGCAGACCAAGGACACATTCTCGCTGCTGGGCTTCACCGCTGCGGTGGAAGATGCGGAGAAGCGCTGCGGGGGGTGAGCCTCTGCGATTTGAGAGTTTGGGACGGCCTCGCGATTGCGGGGCCGTTTTTGTTTGTGGTGAACGTGCCACCCGGGCCCGGGACAAGCCGTAGGCGCCGGGCCATCGCCTGCCCGCCCCACGGGTAGGCGATTTGGTGAGGCTGGGAGTGACTTCGCGGGCGCACATCATGGTTGAGCCATAAAGCGGTATCGAAGATATGTTGGTTCGCCGACCCGCGGGCGGGCGATGGCCCTCGCAGGAAAAAGCCGCGGCTTCCTTTCGGGAGCCGCGGCGCATAGTGCGTCAGCTATGTAAGCCTTAGGCCGCCCGCGAGAGCGGCGCCGCCACCTCTTCCTCGATAAACGCACCATGCAGCGCCTTGATCACCGGTTGCAGGCTCTCCCGCTCGACGATGAACTGCACATCCACGTTGCGTGGCCCTTGGCTCGCGCCAATCGCCGTCTCGCCAGCCTCTGCGATGGCCACGAGGCCACGCTGCAACACCGAGAGACCGTTCAGATCCCGCCCGATGACCGAGGCCATGGACAGCGTGCGAGTGGTGATCTCGGCGGTGGGGTAGATCTCGGCCAGATCCTTCTCCACCCGGCGCATCGTTTTCAGCGAAGCGTCCAGATAATGCGTGATCGTATTGGCGTTCGAGACCTTTGAGACGATCCGCACGTTGTGCCGCGTCAGCACGTCGAGGATCGCGGTGTCATAGCCTTTGACGCCGACCATGTCCTGCTCGAACAACTCCAGCGTAACGATGTCGAGACCGGTCACGATTTCCACCGCGGGCGCTTCGGCCTGACGGTCGTCGATCAGCGTGCCGGGGTCTTCGGGCTCGAAAGCATTGGTCACGCGCAGCGGCACGTCGGCTTGGCGCAGGGTCTTGGCCGCCTTGGGGTGGATCGCCTCCATCCCCATGTTCGAGAGTTGATCCGCCACGTCGTAGTTCGTGCGGCCGATCTTCTTGACGGCATGCTCGCCCACCAGTTTGGGGTCGCAGGACGACAAGTGGAATTCCTTGTGAATGATCGCCTCGCGCGCGCCGGTGAGAGCGGCGAGCTTGGAGAATGTCACCTCAGAATAGCCGCGGTCGAACTCGCGCATCAGACCTTCGGCGCATTGCGCATAGCCTGTGACGATGGGCATTTCCGTATGAGGGTCGATGCCCTCCATCGCCTGCGCGATGCGCTCGTCGAGGGTCACGTTGCCCTCGTCGCGCCACCCCGAGAGGTCGACGAAACGGGCGTTCACGCCAGCGCGTTGCAGCAGGATCGTGGTGACGAAGGCGGAATGCGCTTCGCCCAGACCGGACAACAATTCGCGGATTTGCAGCATGTGCTCCGACAGGCGGAAGTGGCCATAGGCGCAAAGGCGTTGCAGGTCGATCAGGCAGTTGCGGGCGCCATGGGTGCGCTCGGACACAAAGGCGTCGGCCTGTTCGATGTCGCCGGGATGCTCCAGCACCTCGCGGTGCACGCGCTGCATCTCGGCCGAGACGCGGGTCAGCGCCTCGTGCCAGCCGTGATCGTTGCTGGCATTGGCCAAATGGGCGTAAACGCCCGGCTCGCCGGATTTCTTATGCTCCAGCAACAGGTTCGTGATCCCGCCAAAGGCGGAGACCACGAAGACGCGCCCATAAATGTCCGCGCCCTTACGGTCACCGACAAAGAGCGTATCTTTGAGTTGGTTCACGCGGGACATGGACGTCCCGCCGATTTTTTCGACAGTGTGGGACGGTTGAGTCATAAAACTTAAGCGACCTCCTCGGCAGGCGCATAGGAACCATCTTCGCGGTGCACTTCGTTGCCGGTGACCGGCGGGTTGAAGCAGCACGCCATGTGCAGTTCTTCCTCTGCGCGCAGGGTGTGTTTGTCGTTCAGGTTCAGGGCGTACATCACGCCGGGGGTGATCTCATGCGTCTCGCCGGTGGCAAGATCGGTGATCGAGCCTTTGCCCTTCATGCAATAGACGCTCTCGAAGTGATGCTTGTAGTGGAACGTGTGTTCCGACCCGGCCTCAAGCACGGTGATGTGGAAGGAAAACCCCATCCCGTCATCGGCCAGAAGCATCCGTGTGGAGGTCCATTTCGCATCCGCCACGTGACGGTCTGTGCCCTGAAGTTTGTTAAAATCGCGTACAATCATCGGTATTACTCCGCTGCCAGTTTCATGTTGCCCGTCACATCGCGGGTCGCTTGAAGAAGGATATCAAAGCCTTCGCGCATAACCTTCTCCGGCGTGGTGAGCGGGGCAAGATATTTTACGATCTCGTCGTTCGCGCCCGATGTTTCGATCACGAGGCCCAATTCATAGGCACGCGCGCAGATCGCACCGGCCAGCTCGCCCGAGCCAACATCGACGCCCTGCATCAGACCGCGGCCTTTCAGCGTGGCGCCGTCGACCAGATCGGCCACATCCTTGAGCGCGGTGGTCAGCAGCACGGCTTTCTCGGCCAGCGACTTTTCGAAGGTGTCATCGGACCAGAACTTCTCAATCGCGACGCGGGCGGTGACGAAGGCATGGGTGTTGCCCCGGAAGGTGCCGTTGTGCTCGGCTGGCTTCCAGATGTCATGCTCCGGCGCGATCAGCAGGGCCGCGAAGGGCAGGCCAAAGCCGGAAAGCGATTTCGCCTGCGTGATCATGTCAGGCTTGATGCCGGAGGCCTCAAACGAAAAGAAGCTCCCCGAACGGCCACAGCCCGCCTGAATGTCGTCAACGATCAGCAGCGCGCCATGTTTGCGGGCGATCTTTTCGATGCCCTGCATCCATGCGTCGGAGGCCGCGTTCAACCCGCCTTCGCCTTGGATCGGCTCAAAGATAAAGGCCGCGGGCGCGTCGATGCCCGACGACGGGTTCGACAGCATCGCGTCGATCATCTCAAGCGTGTCCACGTTCTCGCCCAATGCGCCTTCGAAGGGCATGTGGGTGACATCGGCCAGCGAGCCGCCGCCCGCGCCGCCGCGCTTGCCTTTGTTGCCAGTCAGCGCCAGCGCGCCCATGGTCATGCCGTGGAAACCGTTGGTGAAGGAGATCACGTTGGTGCGGCCTGTTACCTTGCGCGCCAGCTTGATCGCGGCTTCGACGGCATTGGTGCCAGTCGGGCCGGTCATCATGACCTTATAGTCCATGCCGCGCGGCTTGAGGATTTTCTCCTCATAGGCTTCGAGGAAGGCCGCCTTGGTCTCACTATGAAAGTCGAGGCCGTGGGCGATGCCATCAGCGGTGATATGCTCCACCAGCGCCCGCTTCATGTCCGGGTCATTGTGGCCGTAGTTCAGCGAGGAGCAGCCGGCGAGAAAGTCGATGTAGCGGTTGCCCTCGCCATCGAACATTTCCGAGCCGCTGGCGCGGGTGAAAACGGCGTTCATGCCGCGGCAGTAGGAGCGGGCTTCGCTCTCGCGGCGGGTAAAGATGGTCGTGTTCTGTGCCATGTCCTTAGGCATAGGAATTCCTTTCTCTTCTAGAGAGTCTGTCGTGTGAATTGTCAACTGCGGTTTACGCGGCGCGTTTCAGCGCGGCGGCCTCGGGCAGCGTGATCGTCACCATATGTTCGGTGTCATGCGCGCCCTCGAAGTGGGCGTCTTTGGTAAAGTGGGGCGCATCGGAAAGATCGCCGCCGATGTGGTTCGCAAAGCTGCGGAACAGCCCCCAAGAGGCGTCGTTGTCGCGGGTGATCGTGGTTTTGAGGGTCTTGGCGGCCTCGGTCTCATCCCGGTTCACCAGTTCCATCAGCATGGTTTTACCCAGACCAAGGCCGCGGGCCTTGGGGCTGACGGCGACCTGCCAGACAAAGAAGGCGTCTTGGGCAGGAATCATATGGCCGGAGATCCAGCCAACGATATCGCCGTCCATTTCAGCCACGACACAGGTGTCGCGGAAGTGGTCGGCTTGGATCAGGTTCGCATAAAGCGAGTTTTCATCGAGCGGCTTGCAGTCGCGAATCAACCGCCAGATGGCGGCTCCGTCCTCGGCAATGGGCTTACGCAGCTTGGGTGTGCGGGCTTTTTTCATGTCGAGTTCATTCTGCATCCGTTCGGGGCTCCCTTGTTGTTTCGATAAGCTAAGTAAGCCATGCGCGGTGATACTTCAACATTCAAAGCAAATTACCTGAACATACGCTTATAGCGTTGTTTGAGCGCCATAGAACTGTGCATATTTGTTTCGTTTTACGAATGAAATTGGCCCGTTTCGCTTAGCTATACTAAGCGATCAGGCAGGTTTTGAGCGATTGCTGAGAATGCCGCCAATGTGCAATGATGCACCATGACGCAGAAACATCCCGACCGGGTCGACGAAAGTCTGATCGCTTTGCGCCGCATTTTGCGGGCCACCGAACTCTATGCGCGCGATCTGGCGCAGGCCGCGGGGGTGACCCCTGCGCAGTTGCGCGTTTTGCAGATCGTGGGAGAGAAGAAAGACCCGACCGCCAAGACCCTCGCCAATCAGATGGGGGTGAGCCAAGCCACCGTGACCGCCCTGGTCGACAAGCTGGTGGCGCGCAGCTTGGTCTCGCGCCAGCCTTCGGCGCAGGACCGTCGTCAGACCAACATCACCTTGACCACCCAAGGCGAGGATGTGCTGGAAGAAGCCCCCGATGCGCTGCAACAGCGCTACGTCCGCGCCTTTGCGGATCTCGCCGATTGGGAGCAGGCGCAGCTGGTGTCGTCGTTGGAGCGTGTGGCGGCGATGTTGAACGTGGACAGTCTGGATGCCGCGCCGGTTCTCGCGACCGGGGAATTGCGGACAACTAAGAAGACCTATTGAGCGCGGTCCCAGACCTCGGCGGCCAAACCCTTTTGCAAATCGCGCCTTTTCTTATATAGAGACCCATCCCTAGCCAGTGAGTCTTTGAAATGTCCGCTTCCGCGCCCATCACCCAAGACGTGATGACCCTTCCCCGTAAGCTGCCCGACGGGCCGATCAACCTTGTCGGCCTGACCCGCGACGCCATGCGCGACGCGCTGATCGCCCATGGCACGCCCGAGAAACAAGCGAAGATGCGTGTGGGGCAGATTTGGCAGTGGATCTACCAGTGGGGCGTGCGGGATTTCGACGCGATGACCAACCTCGCCAAGGGCTACCGCACTCAATTGGCTGAGAAATTCGTGATCGAAGTGCCCGAGGTGGTGACCCGCGCGGTCAGCGAGGATGGCACCCGCAAATACCTCGTGCGGATCGCGGGCGGTCATGAGGTCGAGGTGGTTTATATCCCCGAAGAGGGGCGCGGCACGCTTTGTGTCTCCAGCCAAGTGGGCTGCACGCTGACTTGCTCGTTCTGCCACACCGGCACGCAGAAGCTGGTCCGCAACCTCACGGCGGGTGAGATCATCGGTCAGGTCATGGTGGCGCGTGACGATCTGAGCGAATGGCCCGAGAGCGGCGCACCCAAGAACGAAACCCGGCTTTTGAGCAATATCGTGCTTATGGGCATGGGCGAGCCGCTGTATAATTTTGAGAACGTGCGCGACGCGATGAAGATCGCGATGGACCCCGAAGGCATCCAGCTGTCGCGCCGCCGCATCACGCTGTCGACTTCCGGCGTCGTCCCCGAGATTCACCGCACCGCCGCCGAGATCGGCTGCCAGTTGGCCGTGTCCTTCCACGCCACCACCGACGAGGTGCGCAACAAGCTGGTGCCGATCAACAAGCGTTGGAACATCGAGGCGCTGCTGGAGGCGCTGAAGGCCTATCCCAAGGTCAGCAATTCTGAGCGGATCACCTTTGAATACGTGATGCTGAAGGACGTGAACGACAGCGACGAGGACGCGCATCGTTTGGTCAAGCTGATCGAGGGCATTCCGGCCAAGATCAACCTCATTCCCTTCAACGAATGGCCCGGCTCGCCCTATGAGCGGTCGTCGAACAACCGCATTCGGGCTTTCGCCAACATCATCTATCAGGCCGGCTATGCCTCACCCATCCGCACTCCGCGCGGCGAAGACATCATGGCGGCCTGCGGTCAGCTCAAGTCGGCGACCGAACGGGCGCGCAAGTCGCGCAAGCAGATCGAGGCGGACGCGGGTCTGGGCGGTTAAGCCAGCCCCGCGCGTTCCCGCGAAAGCGCTTCTTCAGTGACCCCCTCGGCGGCGATGTCGCCGGGGATTTCCGCGCCTCGCACCAGTGCCGCCGCCGCGCGCGCCAGCGCCGGGGCGGTCTGGATGCCATAGCCGCCCTGACCGGCGAGCCAGAAGAACCCTTCACCCTCAGGATCATACCCCGCCACCGGATCGCCATCGGGCAAAAAGCTGCGCAGCCCGGCCCAGCGGCTTTCGATGCGCGGGCGCTCCAAGTCGAAGGCGGTTTCGATCCGGTCGATGCAGATCGCGATATCCAGTTCCTCGGGCTGCGCATCGCAGGGGGGCGAGGGCGTGGCATCGGCGGGCGAAATCAGCAGCTTGCCCGCATCGGCCTTGAGGTAGAACTGCTCGTCAATATCCACCACCATCGGCCAACGGTCCGGCACCATGCCCGCGGGCGGGGCCACCGTCAGCGCCGTGCGGCGTTTTGGGGTGAGGCCCGCAGGTTTCAACCCGGCCAGCGTGGCGATCTCATCCGCCCAAGCCCCTGCGGCATTGACGATCACCGGCGCGTGGAAGGTGCCTTGGTTCGTGTCGACCTGCCAGTCACCTTCTTTGCGAAGCGCCTGCACCTCGGCCTTGGTTTGCAAAACGCCGCCCCCGGCGCGGAAGGTCTTGAGGTAATGCTGATGCAGCCCGTTCACGTCGATATCCGCCGCCGAGGCGTCCCGCAGACCGCCGGTGGCATAGCCTTTGCGCAGCAACGGCACGAGCGTAGCCACCTCGGCCCCGCTCAGCGGGGTGACATGGGGGCCCAACTCCTCGGCAGTGCGGGCGAGCGATGCCTGCTGGTCCTGCCGCGCGACGAAGACCGCGCCGCGGGGTTCCAGCAGCGGATGCGCCAGATGCGGGCTGGCAGGGTCGTGAAAGAACGCGGCAGACGCACGAGAGAGGGCGCGGATCACCTCAGGCCCATAGGTCACCGTAAACAGCGCGGCAGAGCGGCCCGTGGTGTGATAGCCCGGCTGGCTTTCGCGCTCCAGCAGCAGCACCCGGCGGTCGCTGGACAGTTCAGCGGCGACAGAAGCGCCCGCTATGCCCGCACCGATCACGATGCAATCGAAACCTGTCGTTGAATTGTTCATACTCTGCCCTCTCTGCGCTGAGGCTAGCACCGCCTGCGGCGGGGCAAAAGGGCCGAAGCGCGGTCCGCCTCTGCCCCTGCGGGCAATCGGATAAATCCGCCATATTGTTGCAATTGCATGAAATTTTCGCCCGGCGCGGCAAGGCCGTTGACCGAACGCCGCGCCCGGCGCAGTCTGTCACAAAGGGCGCATGCGGTGATGCCGAACGCGCCCCGACCCACAGGAGTGCTGCCCCATGTCCGAACTGACCCTTTCCAAAACCCTTCCCGCGCTGACGTTGGCCTTTGGCCTGATGGCCTCGGCCGCCGCGGCTGCCGAGCTTGTCATCGGCATGCAGCAGGAGCCCACGTCGCTCGATCCCACGGCGGATGCCACCGCCTCCATCGACAGCATGATGACGCAAAACGTCTTCGAATCGCTGACCACCGTGGCCGAGAACGGGGAAGTGCAGCCCAATCTCGCGACTTCTTGGGAGGTGTCGGAAGACGGGCTGACCTATACGTTCAAACTGGCCGAGGGCGTGACCTTCCACGACGGCAGCACGCTGGACGCCGAAGATGTCGTCTATTCCTTCGACCGCGCCATGGGCGAAGACAGCGTGAACCCGTCGAAGGACATTTTCGAGCCGATCGAAAGCGTCAAGGCCGTGGATCCCCAAACGGTCGAGATCACGCTCACGAACAAGGATGCCTTCTTCCTGTTCAACATGGGGCAGGGCGACAGCGCCATCGTGGCCGCCGAGAGCGTGGAGACCAACAACGCCAATCCGGTGGGCTCCGGCCCCTTCAAGTTCGACAGCTGGACCCGCGGCGACCGGCTGACGCTGGTCAAGAACCCCGATCACCGCAACGCGGATGACGTGGCGCTCGACAAGGTGGTCTTCCGCTTCATCTCCGACCCGGCCGCCGCCACCGCGGCGATGATGGCCGAGGAGCTTGACGCTTTCCCCGGCTTCCCCGCGCCGGAACTGCTGCCGCAGTTCGAGGCCGACCCGCGCTTCCGCGTCAACGTCGGCTCGACCGAGGGCGAGGTGATCCTTGCCATGAACAACGCCAAGCCGCCTTTCGACAATGTCGAGGTGCGCCGCGCCGTGGCCACCGCCATCGACCGTGACGAGATCATTGAGGGCGCGATGTACGGCCAAGCCGTGCCGATCGGCAGCTTCTACCCGCCGCATGGCACCGCCTATGTCGACCTGACGGATGCCTATCCGCATGACAGCGCCAAGGCCGAAGAGATGTTCGAGGCGGCGGGGGTTGCGGGGGCCACCATGACCCTGCGCGTGCCGCCGTTCCCTTACGCCACACGCTCGGCCGAGATCATCCAGAACCAGCTCGCCGAGGCCGGGATCGACGCCAAGGTCGAGAATGTCGAATGGGGCTTCTGGATCGATGAGGTCTACAAGAAGAAGAACTACGACATGACCATCATCGCCCACACGAGCCCCAATGACATGGGCAATTTCGCCCGCGGCCCGGATTATTTCTACGGCTACGACAATGGCGAGATGACCGCCCTGTGGAAGAAGATCCAAACTGAGGTCGACCCCGAGGCGCGCAACGAGTTGCTGAAACAGGGCCAGCAGATGCTTTCCGACCAGTCGGTGCATGGCTTCCTGTTCCAACTGCCTCTCTTGGGCGTCTTCCGGCAGGAGGTCGAAGGCTATTGGTCCTCCTCGCCCGTGCTCTACATGCCGCTGAAGAACGTGAGCATCGCCGACTGACCTGAAACGGCCGCGGTGCCCCGGTGCCGCGGCTCTTGGACCTGACTTCGTGGCCTATTTCCTCTTCCGCCGCACGCTCGGTTTCGTGCTGACCCTGCTCGCCGTCTCGCTCGTGGTTTTTGCCGTGATGAACGTGCTGCCGGGCGATCCGGCGTTGACCATCCTTGGCATGGACGCCAGCGAGGATGCTTTGGCTGCGCTGCGCGATCAGCTGGGGCTGAACGAGCCGCTGATGACGCGCTACCTTGCGTGGGTCTGGAACGCGGTGCAGGGAGACTTCGGCCTCAGCCATTCCTTCCGCGTGCCGGTTTCGGAACTCATTGCCGAACGCCTGCCGATGACGATCTCTCTCGCGGTGGCGGGGATGCTTGTGACGCTGGTGCTGGCGCTGGGCCTTGGCATCACGGCGGCGGCACAGCATGGGCGTGCCGGCGACTGGGGGGTGATGTTCCTCAGCCAGCTTGGCATCGCGGTGCCCGCCTTCTGGTTGTCGATCCTGCTGGTCATGCTCTTTGCCGTGAAGCTGCGCTGGTTGCCGCCGGGGGGCTTTGCGGGCTGGGACGATCCGGCGGCGGCGCTGCGGTCGCTTATCCTGCCCACGGTGGCGCTGGCGCTGGTGCAATCGGCGGTGCTGGCGCGGGTCACGCGGTCCTCGGCGCTGGAGGTCATGCGGCAGGATTTCGTGCGCACCGCCCGCGCCAGCGGCCTGTCGCGGCGGCGGGTGCTTTGGCGGCATGTGCTGCCCAATGCGCTGGTGCCGATCGTGACCATCGTCGGCATGCAGTTCGCCGCCCTAGTGACCGGCACCATCGTGATAGAGAACGTCTTCTACCTGCCGGGGCTGGGGCGGCTGATCTTTCAGTCCATCGCCAACCGCGATCTGCCCACGGTGCAGGCTCTGGTGATGCTGTTCGCCGCCATCGTTGTGACGGCGAATTTCGTGGTCGATCTGCTCTACGTCGTCATCGACCCCCGGCTGAAGGCGCGGGCATGAAGCGGCTTCCGGCGAATTTTCTCCTGGGGGCGCTGCTGGTCAGCCTCGTCGTCGGGGTGGCGGCGCTGTCGCTTGTCTGGACCCCGCATGACCCGCAGGCGATGTCGATCTCCACCAAGTTCGCGCCTCCCTCTACGGAGCATTGGCTGGGCACCGATCAATTGGGCCGCGACGTGGTGGCGCAATTGATGGCGGCGGCGCGCAACTCGATGACCGTGGCGCTGGTGGCGGTGCTCTTGGGCGGCAGCATCGGCGTGGGGCTGGGGCTTCTGGCCTCCGCGCTTGGCGGCTGGGTCGAGGATGCGGTGATGCGGCTCGCCGACTTGGGCTTTGCCTTTCCGGCGCTTCTCTTCGCGATCATGCTGGCGGCGGTATTCGGGCCCTCGCTGACCAATGCGGTGCTGGCGATCTCCTTCATCAACATTCCCATTTTCGCCCGCGTCACCCGCGCCTCGGCGAACCAGATATGGACGCGCGATTATGTCGCCGCCGCGCGGGCCGCGGGGCGCGGGCGCTTCGCGATCAGCCGCGATCACATCCTGCCCAATATCGCCGCGGCGGTGATCGTGCAGGCCACCATCGAGTTCGCCGTGGCGATCCTCGCCGATGCGGCGCTGAGCTATCTCGGCCTCGGCGCGCAGCCGCCCGCGTCGAGCTGGGGGCGGATGCTGTCGGAGGCGCAGACGCTGATGTATCTCGCCCCGCAACTGGCGATCTATCCGGGGCTGTGCATCGTCGTGGCCGTGCTGGGGTTCGGCCTGCTGGGCGACGGGCTGCGCGACATCACCGACCCCCGACTGGTGCGCGCGCGATGATTGAGCTTAGCAATCTTTCGATCCATTTCGGCACTGCCGCCGCCCTGCGCGACGCCAATCTGGTGATCGAGCGCGGCGACCGTTTGGGGGTCGTCGGCGAAAGCGGTTCGGGCAAGACGCTGCTGGCGCTCTGTCTGATGGGCATGGCCCCCGAAAGCGCGCGGTTGACCGGGCAGCTGCGGATTGACGGGCAGGACATGGCCGACGCACCTGAGCGCGATTGGCAGAGGCTGCGCAGCCGCCGCGTGGCGATGGTGTTTCAGGAACCGATGGCGGCGCTGAACCCGCTGCGTCGGGTGGGCGACACGGTGATGGAGCCGATGTTGCTGCATGACGGGCTGACACGCAGTGCCGCCCGTGCCCGCGCCCTGAGCCTGTTCGAAGAGGTTGGCATTCCCGATCCCGACCGTCGCCTGCGCCAGTTCCCGCATGAGATGTCCGGCGGCCAACGCCAGCGGGTGCTGATCGCGCTGGCGCTGGCCTGCAACCCGATGCTGCTGATCGCGGATGAGCCGACAACCGCGCTCGACGCCAATGTGGCGCTGCGGATCACCGACCTGCTGCAACGGCTCGCGCGGGAGCGGCAGATGGCGCTGGTTTTCATCAGCCATGACCTCGCCGCCGTGGCGCGGGCGACCGAGGACATCGTGGTGATGTATGCGGGCGATATGGTCGAGCGGGGCCGCACGGCAGAGGTGCTGGGCACACCTGCCCATCCTTATACCAAGGGGCTCTCGGGCGCGCGGCCCGATCTGGGCGTGGCGGGGCGGGATGCACAAGGAAAACGGCGCAGGCTGCCGACCATTCCGGGCGCGGTCCCGCCGCTGCATGGGCTGCCGCAGGGTTGCCGTTTTGCGGGGCGCTGCCCGGTGGAGCTGCCTCATTGCGCCGCGCAGCGCCCGGCCTTCGTGCAGACCGACGCGGGGCGCGCTGCCGCCTGCCACCTGCTGACGGAGGGGCGCCATGACTGACGCGCCGCTTTTAGAGGTCCGCAACCTGACCCGCCGCTACAAACTGTCGCGCCAAAGTCTACTGCGTGCGCCGCCAGTGTTGACGGCTTTGGAAAACGCCTCCTTTTCGCTGCAGGCGGGTGAGACCTTGGGCGTGGTCGGGGAAAGTGGCTCGGGCAAATCCACTCTGGCGCGGCTGATCATGGCGTTTGAGCGACCGGACGCGGGCGCGGTGCTGTTTCGGGGGCGTGACCTGCATGGGCTCGGGGGGCAAGAATTGCGCAGCCTGCGGCGCGATTTTCAGATGGTGTTCCAAGACCCTTTCGGCTCGCTCAACCCGCGCCGCCGTATCGGCTGGTCCATCGCCGAGCCGCTGCGCGCCAATGGTGAGACCGAGGATATCCCCCACCGCATCGCCGAAGCCTTGGAGCAGGTCGGGCTGCATGCCACGGACGCGGGCAAATATCCGCATGAGTTCTCGGGCGGGCAGCGCCAGCGGATCGCCATCGCGCGGGCCATCGTCACCCGCCCCGCGTTGTTGGTCGCGGATGAGGCGGTCTCGGCCCTTGATGTCTCGGTACAGGCGCAAATTCTCAACCTTCTGATGGACCTGCAGGATGATCTGGGCCTCGGCATGGTCTTTATCAGCCATGACCTTGCGGTGGTCGGATCAATCTGCGACCGGGTGCTGGTGCTGCAGCATGGCAAGACCTTGGAAAGCGGTGCGGCGGCAGAGGTGTTGCGCAGCCCCGAGCACCCTTATACGAAAACCCTGCTGACAGCCGCAGGAGTACGCCCATGACCCGTTTCGTCCACCTGACCGACCTGCATATCTCGCATCCCGATCTGAACGACCCGCATCTGCATAGTGATACGCCCGCCACCCTGCGCCGCGTGGTGGAGGTGATCAACGCGATGGAACCCCAGCCCGATTTCGTGGTCGCCAGCGGCGATTTGACCAATCACGGCGACCAGCAAAGCTATGCCCTTGTGCGCGAGATTATGGAACCGCTGAAAGCGCCGCTGGTGATGGCCCTCGGCAACCATGACAAACGCGACGGGTTCAACGCGGTCTTTGCGCCGGGGTTGGCCGATGCGCCCTACTTCCACGATGCGCGGCAGGGCGATCTGCATGTCATCACGTTGGACAGCAGCGTGCCGGGCAAGGTGGCCGGGGCGCTGGACGACGCGCAGTTTGAGTTTCTGGAAGCCGCGCTTGAGCGTCATGGCGATCTGGCGAAACTCTTGGTGATCCACCACCCGCCGCGCATTGATCCCGCCGCCCTCGCATGGGGCAGTCTGGACGCAGCGAGCAGCGCGCGTTTGGCCGAGATGTTGAAGGGGCAGCGCGTGGCGGGCATCCTCTCGGGCCATGTGCATGTGAACCGGGTGAGCCATTGGCACGGCATTCCGGTGGTCATTTCCAACGGGCTGCATTCGACCATCGACCTGACCGAAACCCGCGACCTGCGTATCGTGGAGGGCACTGGATTCGCCCTTTGCGAATGGCATCCCAGCGGCTTGAGCGTTTCCTTTGCCCCGCTTGACCCGACGGCGTCTGAATTGGCGCGGATCGACCGGGCGCAGCTAAAATCCTTTGAGTAGAATGACATCCACCCCCACTGGCCGCAGCCTCGCGCCCTGCGCCGCGGTGCAGTAAAAAAATTATTGTTGACCCTCAACCTTTTTAATTTCACACAGCGAGACATGAAAAGGCTATACCCGGCATGAGATCGGGCCGCTGTTCACGGGGAGGGCGAATTTGCTGACTGCCAATGGCGACAGTGTATCGACGCTTGGCGCGCGTATGCGCAAGCAACGTCATCGTTTGTCCCTGACTTTGCAGCAGTTGGGCGAAGCCTCTGGCGTGTCCGTGGGCTATCTCAGCCAAGTCGAACGGGGCCGGGCCACGCCGTCGCTGGGCACCCTGTCGCAGATCGCCGTGGCGCTTCAGGTCGATGTCAGTTTTTTCATCCATACGCCAAAGACCCAAGACAGCTTGACCCGTGCGGCTGAGCGTCCGCGCTTTGCCGTTTCGGGCTCATCCATCGAATATGAGAAGATCGGCGCGGATTTCCCGGGCCATGAGCTGTCCTCCTACATCATGAACGTGCCGCCGGGCTATGCCTCGGAAGAGGTCGTGCATGAGGGGGAAGAGGTGATCTATATCCTTGAGGGAGAGATCGCGCAGGTCGTCGATGGGGGGGAGCATATCATGCGGCCCGGCGACAGCCTGCATTACCTCGGCAGCAGTCCGCATTCGTGGTCCAACAAGACCGACAGGCCCGCCCGCGTGCTTTGGGTGGGGCGGATGCAATATGAACAGGCCGCTGGCGCCAATAGAATACGTCCGAATGAAGGGGCAGTCGCCACCGCATTCGCGTCGTCTCGCCCGTAAGGGCGTATCACCTGCGGCGGATACCCCGCTGCCAAGAAACAAACCAACCAGGAGAGAGAATATTATGTCTTTTACAACGAAATTGGCCACCGGTGCCATGCTGGCGGCCCTTGGGGCCTCGGCGGTATCGGCCCAATCGCTGGTCTATTGCTCCGAAGGCTCGCCCGAGGGTTTTGACCCTGCGCTGTACACAGCCGGCACCACATTCGACGCTTCCAGCCACCCGATCTACAACCGTCTGGCCGAGTTCAAAGTCGGCACGACCGAAGTCGTGCCCGCGCTGGCCGAAAGCTGGGAAGTCAGCGAAGACGGCATGACCGTGACCTTCAAGCTGCGCAAAGGTGTGAAATTCCACTCCAACGACCAGTTCACGCCGACACGCGATTTCAACGCCGATGACGTGATCTTCAGCTTTGACCGTCAGGGCAACGAAGAAAACCCCTATCACACCGTCTCGGGCGGCACATGGGAATACTACGGCGGCATGTCCATGCCCGATCTGATCGAAAGCATCGAGAAGGTCGACGACTACACCGTGGCCTTCAACCTGACCCGTCCCGAAGCGCCCTTCATCGCGAATATGGCGATGGACTTCGCTTCGATCGTGTCCAAGGAATATGCTGACGCGATGATGGAAGCGGGCACACCTGAAATGGTGAACCAAGCGCCCATCGGCACAGGCCCGTTCCAGTTCCAAGCCTACCAGAAAGACGCGGTCATCCGTTACCTGCGTAACGACGAATACTGGGGTGACCCGGCCAAAGTCGAAAGCCTGATCTTCGCGATCACGCCTGACGCTTCGGTCCGCTACCAAAAGGTGCAGGCGGGTGAGTGCCACGTGACGGCATATCCGAACCCTGCCGATGTTCAGGCGATGAAAGACGCCGAAGACATTGTCGTGATGGAGCAAGAAGGCCTGAACGTCGGCTACTTGGCTTACAACACGCAGGTCGCGCCCTTCGACAACGCCAATGTCCGTAAGGCGCTGAACATGGCGATCGACAAGCAGGCGATCATCGATGTGGTGTTCCAGGGCTCCGGCGAAATCGCCAAGAACCCGCTGCCGCCGACCATGTGGTCCTACAACGACGCCATCGAAGACGACAACTATGACCCCGAGGCCGCCAAGGCGATGCTCGAGGAAGAGGGCGTCAGCGATCTGTCGATGAAGATCTGGGCGATGCCGGTGCAGCGTCCCTACAACCCCAACGCCCGCCGTATGGCCGAGCTGATGCAGGAAGACTTCTCCAAGGTTGGCGTCGATGTCGAAATCGTCTCCTACGAATGGGGTGAGTATCTGGAGCGTTCCAAGTCCAAGGACCGTGACGGTGCCGTGCTGCTGGGTTGGACCGGCGACAACGGTGACCCAGACAACTTCCTCGCGGTTCTGCTGGGCTGTGACGGTGTAGAGAAATCCAACCGCGCCCAGTGGTGCAACGAGGAATTCGACGCGCTGATCCAGAAAGCCAAGGTTCTGCCGACCCAAGAAGAGCGTGCGCCGCTTTACGAAGAAGCGCAGGAAATCTTCAAAGACCAAGCGCCTTGGGCCACCATCGCGCATTCGGTCGTCTATATGACCATGCGCCCCGAAGTTGAAAACTATGTCGTGCACCCGCTGGGTGGCCACATCTTCAACCAAGTTGGCCTGAAGCAGTAACCCTGCCGCTTTGACCAAAGGGGGCGGCATCATGTGCCGTCCCCATTTTATTAACCTCGCCAGCCCGAAAGCCAGCCCATGTCTCCTTCGCTGAATGATCGCCTGTCGGCCTATGCCGATATCGCCGCCGACCTATCGGTCGATGCCGTGGCGCTGGTGCCCGGCCCGAATTTCACCCGCGCCGCCGACCATGCCTTTATGAGCCACGAACGCCCCTTCGTTCTGGTGATCCCCGCCCGCGGCCCCGCCGCCGCTTTGGTGCCGAACCTTGAACTGGGCAGTTGGGAGTTGGTCGGTTTCGACGGGGCCGTTTTCGATTGGCGCGATCAGACGGGCTATGACGATGCCTTCGCCGCGCTGATGCAACATTTGAACATCACCTCGCTCGCCGTTGAAGGCCAAGTGATGCGCGTCTTCGTGCATCACGCGCTGAAGAAAGCGCAGCCCGATCTGCGGATCATCGACGCCGAGCGCGAAATCTCCGCCCCCCGCATGATCAAGACCGAGGCCGAGGTCGCGGCCCTGCAAAAAGCCATCGACATTTCCGAACGCGCCCTGCGCGCCACGCTGGATAGCGTGAAGCTCGGCCAGACCGAGAAAGAGATCGAGCAGAAGCTGGTGCAGATGGTCTTTGCCGAAGGGGCCGACGATCTGTCCTTCGCCCCCATCGTCGCCGCCGGTGACGGCTCGGCCCGCCCGCATGCCAAGGCGCGTGAGGATTACCATGTCAAAGCAGGCGATGCGCTGCTGATCGACTTCGGCGCGCGCAAGGACGGCTTTGCCGCCGACATCACCCGCACCGTTTTCCTTGCCCATGTCAGCGACGAGGGGCGCGCGGTGTACGACACTGTGCTGCGCGCCAACCTTGCCGGGCTGGAGGCCACCCGCGCAGGCGTCACCGCGCATGAGATCGACGATATGGTGACCGGCGTGCTCGAAGCCTCGCCCTACGCCGACCGCATCCGCACCAAGACCGGCCACGGCCTTGGCCGCGATGTGCATGAAGCGCCCTATATCATGCGCGGCAACCACATGACTTTACCCGCCGGAACGGTGTACACCAACGAACCCGGTCTCTATGAGATCGGCAACTTTGGGGTGCGCATCGAAGATGACGTGCTGATCACCGAAGATGGCTACAAATCCCTGACCAACTTTCCGAAGGAACTGATGGTGCTCCCGTGCTGAAATATGTCTTGTCGCGCCTTGCGACCTTCATCCCCACATTTATCGGCGTCACGCTGATATCATTCGCCTTCATCCGCTTGCTGCCCGGCGACCCGATCGTCGTCATGGCCGGTGAGCGCGGCATTTCCGAAGAACGCTATCTCGAACTGCAACAGCAGTTCGGCTTTGACCGGCCGATCTATGTGCAGTTCTGGGATTACTTCACCGGCGTGATACAGGGAGATTTGGGCACGTCCTTCGTGACCAAACGCCCGGTCTGGGATGAGTTCTTCTCGCTTTTCCCCGCCACGCTGGAGCTGTCGCTCTGCGCGATGATCTTCGCCGTGGCCTTGGGCCTGCCCGCAGGGGTGATCGCGGCGGTGAACCGGGGCAAGTTCTTTGACCGGGCGCTGATGTCGACCGCGCTGGTGGGCTATTCGATGCCGATCTTCTGGTGGGCCTTGCTGCTGATCATCGTCTTTTCCGGCAACTTGGGCTGGACCCCGGTCTCGGGCCGGATCGATCTTCTTTACTATTTCCCCAATGCCACCGGCTTCATGCTGATCGACAGCATTGCCTCCGGGCAGGACGGTGCCTTCCTCTCGGCGCTGCGGCACCTTCTGCTGCCGACCATCGTGCTGGGCACCATCCCGCTGGCGGTGATCGCGCGGCAGACCCGTTCGGCCATGCTTGAGGTGCTGGGCGAGGATTACATCCGCACCGCCCGCGCCAAGGGCATGTCGACGGGCCGGATCAACGGCATCCACGCGCTGCGCAATGCGCTTATCCCCGTCATCACCGTGATCGGCCTCTCGGTCGGCACGCTGCTGGCGGGCGCCATCCTGACCGAGACCATCTTTAGCTGGCCGGGCATCGGCAAGTGGATGGTCGATAGCATCTTCCGCCGTGATTACCCGGTGGTTCAGGGTGGCCTACTGCTCATCGCCGTCATGGTCATGGTCGTGAACCTTACCGTCGACATGCTCTACGGCATCATCAACCCCAAGATCAGGAAACGCTAATGGACGACGCACTCTCTGCCGAAGCCGAAATGGTGCACGACCGCCCCGGCCGCTTGCGCGAATTCTGGTTCTATTTCCGTGAAAACCGCGGGGCCGTGATCGGCCTGTGGATCTTTGCCATCTTCGCCGTGCTGGCGCTCTTCGGCCCGTGGATCGCCCCACATGACGCGACCGAGCAGTTCCGCTCGGCCATTCTGCAACCGCCCGCGTGGCAAGAGGGGGGGACGTGGAACCACATCCTCGGCACCGACCCTCTGGGCCGGGACATGCTCTCGCGGCTGATCGTCGGCGCGCGCTATTCCTTCTTCGTGGGCATCGTGGTGGTGACCATCGCCGCCTCGGGTGGGATCATCATCGGCCTCATCTCGGGCTTCGCGCCCAAATGGGTCGATACGATCATCATGCGGATCATGGATATCATCTTGGCCTTCCCGTCGCTCTTGCTGGCTTTGGTGCTGGTGGCGATCCTCGGGCCATCACTGACCAACGCAATGATCGCGATCGCCATCGTGTTGCAGCCGCATTACGTCCGCCTGACCCGCGCCAGCGTGATCTCAGAGCGGCAGAAGGACTATGTCACCTCGGCCCGCGTCGTTGGCGCCAGCACGCTGCGGCTGATGGTCGTGACCGTGCTGCCGAACTGCCTTGCGCCGATCATCGTGCAGGCCGCGCTGTCCTTCTCGACCGCGATCCTCGACGCCGCCGCCTTGGGCTTCCTCGGCATGGGCGCACAGCCGCCGACCCCTGAATGGGGCACCATGCTGGCCGAAGCGCGCGAGTTCATCCTGCGCGCATGGTGGGTCGTGACCTTCCCGGGTCTTGCGATCCTCGTCACCGTGCTGGCGATCAACCTCATGGGCGACGGTCTGCGCGACGCCCTCGATCCGAAACTGAAGCGGAGCTGATTGATGTCACTATTGCGTATCCGCAACCTCTCGGTTGACTTCGCCACCGCCTCGGGCAAGTTCCGCGCCGTGGACAGCGTCGATCAGGATGTCGACACTGGCGAGATTCTCGCCATTGTCGGTGAAAGTGGCTCGGGCAAGTCGGTCTCGATGCTGGCGCTGATGGGGCTGCTGCCTTGGACCGCCACCGTCACCGCCGATGAACTGACCTTCGACGGCCACGACCTGCTGACAATGGACAAACGCGCCCGGCGCCAGATCGTCGGCAATGATCTGGCGATGATCTTTCAAGAGCCGATGTCCTCGCTCAATCCCTGTTTCCCGGTGGGCTGGCAGATCAAGGAATCGCTGCGCGTGCACCTCGGCCTGAACCGGGCCGAGCGGCACAAGCGGGCGATTGAACTGTTCGAACAGGTCGGCATTCCGGACCCGGAAAAGCGCCTTTCGGTCTTCCCGCACCAGATGTCGGGCGGCATGAACCAGCGCGTGATGATCGCCATGGCGATTGCCTGCAAGCCGAAGCTTTTGATCGCGGATGAGCCGACGACCGCCCTCGACGTGACCATTCAGGCGCAGATCCTCGACCTGCTGACCTCGCTGCGCGACGAGACCGGGATGGGGCTGGTGCTGATCACCCATGACATGGGCGTGGTGGCCGAAACCGCCGAGCGCGTGAGCGTGCAATATGCCGGTCAGAAGATCGAGGAGCAGCAGGTGCTGCCACTCTTCCGCGAACCGCACCATCCCTATACGGCGGCGCTGCTGGACGCGCTGCCCGAGCGCGCGACCGAGAAACGCCTGCCGACGATCCCCGGCGTGGTGCCGGGTCAGTTTGACCGGCCTGCGGGCTGCCTCTTCTCGCCGCGCTGCAAGTTTGCCAACGACAAGTGCCGCGCCGAGAACCCGCCGCCCTTGGGCGAGGAACTGGGCAAGGCGCGTTGCTTCTATCCGCTCAACACCAATGAAAGGGCCGTGTCATGACTGCCCCCGTAATGACCGCCGACGCGCTGCAGCGTCACTATCAGGTTGGTGGCGGCTTCCTGCGCAAGACCCAGACATTGAAGGCCGTGGCCGGCCTCGATTTCGAACTGCACCCCGGCAAGACGCTGGCCGTGGTGGGCGAGAGCGGTTGCGGCAAGTCGACGCTGGCGCGCATGGTCACGATGATCGAAGAGCCGACCGCAGGCTCGCTGACACTCGATGGCAAGCCGGTGCGGCCCGAGGATTGGGCCGACCTGCGCCAGCATGTGCAGATCGTCTTCCAAGACCCCTATGGCTCGCTTAACCCACGCCAGCAGATCGGCACGATCCTGCAGGAGCCGCTGGTCATCAACCGCAAGGACATGTCCAAGAAAGAGCGCGAGGAGAAGGCACGCGAGATGCTGCGTCTGGTCGGTTTGCGGCCCGAGCATTACGACCGCTACCCGCATATGTTCTCGGGCGGGCAGCGCCAGCGCATCGCGGTGGCCCGGGCGCTGATGCTCGACCCCAAGGTGCTGGTGCTGGACGAGCCGGTCTCCGCGCTCGACCTGTCGATCCAATCGGCGATCCTGAACCTGCTGGTGGACCTGCAGGAGAAGATGGATCTGGCCTATCTCTTCATCAGCCACGACCTGTCGGTCGTGCGCCATGTGGCCGATGACGTGATCGTCATGTACCTTGGCCGCGCGGTGGAGAAGGGGCCGAAGGACGAGGTTTTCGACAATCCGCGCCATCCCTATACGGCGGCCCTTCTGTCGGCCACGCCGCGGGCCGACCCCGAGGGCGGTAAGGAGCGGATCAAGCTGCAGGGCGAGTTGCCCTCGCCGCTGGCGATCCCCGAGGGCTGCCCCTTCGCGCCGCGCTGTTGGAAAGTGCAGGATGTTTGCCGCAAGGAGCGCCCCCCGTTGGAGGGCGCACCGCATCCGGCAGCTTGCTACTTCCCCATCGACGAATGAGGCGGGCGCGGGTGGCTCAGACCACCTGCGCCACCACCCCGATGCAATCGCCCATCTTGACCAGCCCCGGCACATGCCGGGCGGTCAGGATGCCGCTAAGCTGCGCATGGGCGAGGATCGCTGGTTGACCGCTGCGGTCACTGGGCCAGAGGCGGGCGATGGGCTGGCCTTCGGTCACCGCGTTACCCAGATCGACCAGCGGCTCCAACAGGGCCGTGGTCTCGCTAAAGGTGAAGCAGCGCCCGTCGGGCATGTCGAGCATCACGCTTTCGGCCACCTCCGGCTCCCCTTGCAGAATGCCCGCATGGATCAGCAGGTTGCGCGCGCCTTTGCGGGCGACGGCGATGCTCTTGGCTGTCGACGTCCCAGCCCCGCCGAGTTCGGTGGTGACAAAGACCTTACCCTGCTCCTCGACCTCGGTGTCGAACATGCCGCGGTTGTCGATCTCTAGCATCTTCATGGAGTAGGGGGCGTTGAACGCCTCCATTGCGGCCATGCAGGCGGCCTCCTGCCGCTTGTCGGGCAGGATATGCGCGGCGGCGAAGGGCAGGAAATCCAGCGTGCGCCCGCCAGAGTGGTAATCCAGCACGATATCGGCCAGCGGCACCAGTTCGGTGGCGATGTAATGCGCGATCTTCTGGGTCACCGTGCCGCCCGGGTTGCCCGGAAAGCTGCGGTTCATATTGCCGCCGTCGATGGGCGAGCAGCGGCGGCCTGCGGCGAAGGCGGGTTGGTTCATCATCGGCAGGATGATGACGCGACCGGTGACCTGCGCCGGATCCAGCGCGGCGGCCAGTTCCTGCAAGGCAATCGGACCTTCGTATTCATCGCCGTGGTTGCCGCCGGTGAGCAGCGCCGTGGGGCCGTCGCCGCCATTGATGACGGTGATGGGGATCATCACGGACCCCCAAGCGCTGTCGTCGCGGCTGTAGGGCAGGCGCAGGAAACCGTGATGCGCGCCGGGTTGGTCGAGCGGGATGGTCGGGGTGATGGGATTGCTGGTCATGCGGAAACAAACAACTTTCGCGGTGTGGTGCAGAAACATTCATGGCCGGTCTCGGTGATGCGGATCGGCTCGGTGATCTCAAGCCCGCCATCGTCAAGCCAAAGCGCGGGCATGAAATGGAAGGTCATGCCGGGCTCTAGGATCGTCTTGTCGCCACGGCGGAAAGAGATGGTGCGCTCCCCCCAGTCCGGCGGGTAGCTGATGCCGATGGCATAGCCGCAGCGGCTGTCCTTCTCGAATCCTGCCTTGTTCAGCGTGGCGTTAAAGGCATTGGCGATATCCTCGGCCCGGTTGCCGGGTTTGGCCTGTTCGAGACCTGCGTCAATCGCATCCAGCACGGCGCTTTCGGCGTCGCGGTATTTTTGCGGCACATCGCCAAAGAACAGCGTGCGCGACTGGGGGCATTGGTAGCGCCGATGCGCGCCTGCGATCTCAAAGAAGGTCGCCTCGTTGGGCTGCATGGGCCGGTCGTCCCATGTCAGATGCGGGGCGGTGGCGTCCATGCCCGAGGGGGCCATGGGCACGATGGCGGGATAGTCCCCCCAGAACCCCTGTGCGCCGCGAATGCCGGTGGCATAGATTTCGGCCACCAGATCGTTTTTGCGCATGCCGGGCACGGCGACTTCGAGGATGCGGACGTGCATTTCCTCGACGATGCGCGCAGCGCGTTCCATATATTCGATCTCGCGCTCGGATTTCACCGCGCGTTCCCAGTTCACCAACGCCGTAGCATCCATAAAAGTCGCTTTGGGCAGCTTGGTTTTCAGCGTGTCATGGGCGCGGGCGGAGTAATAGTAGTTGTCCATCTCGACGCCGATGCGCGCCTGTTCCAACCCCATCTCGCTCAAGAGGGCCGAGAGGTCTTCCATCGGGTGTTTTTCGGGGTTCTGGACGTAGGTATCGTCATAGCCGCGAATGCAGTCGTCCTCCATGAAGACCGTCCGCCGGGCGCCGAGCGCGTCCATGCCGCGGCCCCACCAGACCGGCTCGCCCTCATGGGGCAGGATCACCGCTTGGTAAACATAGAAGGACCAACCGTCATAGCCCGAGAGCCACGACATGTTCGACGGATCGCTGACGACGATGGCATCGAGATTGCGCGCGGCCATGGTCTTGCGCGTTCGGTCGACCCGGCGCTGGTACTCGCTGTTTGTAAAATTCGCCTCATAAGTGGTCATAGGCCAGCCCCTTTCATGTCTGGTTACCCGAATGTTGCGATCCGGCCAGAGGGGCCGGGATCACGGAATGATGCCTTGTGCATGGGCGCTTGGCATGTCGCAGTCGAACAGACGGCCATAGCCATCGGGGCGGCCAGAAAGCCCGCCCATCCGTTGCAACGCCCAGCACAGCGCTTGGTTAGAGGTCACGACGGGCTTGCCCAGCCGTGCTTCGATCCGGTCGATCACGTCAACGCCGCGCAGTGAGGTGCAGGAGAGGAAAAATGCCTCTACTTCCGCGCCATCCAGCGCAGCGGCGCCGTTTATGATGCTTTCGTCGTCGATCCGCGCCATGTCGCGATCGTCTTCCAATGCGAAGGCCCCGTTGCGCATGACCTCTAGCCCCTGATCGTTGAAATAGGTGGCCAGCGGCGCGGCGGTTTCCGGCAGATAGGGGGTCAGCATCGCCACCCGCGTCACGCCAAGGGCGGCAAAGCCTGCGATGGCGGCAGAGGCGGGGGTGATGACGGGCACGCCGGGCAGCCCCTCGCCAATCGCCTCGCGCACGGCCGGGTTGCCGATGGCGACCGAGGCCGAGGTGCAGCAAAAAGCGATGGCCGACAGCTGGATACCCGGCACCAAGAGCGCCGCGGTGCGGGCCATATCGGGGGTCATGGCGCGCAGCCGTTCGGGGGTGGTGGGGTTCTCAAAGGCGATCCGCGCCACATGCAGCGCGGCCTGCGCCGGGTCGATCAGCCGCGCGGCGTCGCGTTCAAAGGTCATGTCGGTCGACAGCAGCATCGCCCCCAGCCGCACGGGGTCATCTTCACGCAAACGGCAATCAAGCGTCTCGCTTTGCACAGGGGGTGTCACCTGAATATTCCTTTGACCTAGACGACAAGCACGGGGCATTTCGCGAGCCCCGTAACCTTGTGAGAGACCGAACCCAAGAGATAGCTGTCGCCCGTGGCCCCAAGGCCACGCGAGCCGATGACGATCAGGTCAACCTCATGTTTCTTGGCGAATTCCGTCACCGCCCGCGCGGGGCGGCCAGAGCGGACGAAGGCGCGGACATTCTCGACGCCCGCGTCTTTCATCAATTGCTTGCCGTGGGTGATAATCTCGGTCGCATGGGCCTGCATGGCATCGTCGATATTGCCCGGATCGTTCACCCGCACCATCGAGAGCGACGCCTCCAGCATCGAATGATGCCGGTAGATCGTCAAAAGCGTCACTTTCGCCCCGGTCAGTTTGGCCATCTCTGCCGCTTTCATCAGCGCGCGGTCGGCATTCACCGAGCCGTCATAGGGGGCGAGGATATGAGTGAACATGACGCTCTCCTCTTATTTCGCAAAGGCCAGATCGCGCAGGAACAGGGCGATCTGCGGGAAGAAGATCAGGGCAACCGAGACACTCAGCAGCATGATGATGAAGGGCGGGGTGCCGCGGATGACCTCCATATAGGGCCGTTTGAAGACCGCGATGGCGGTGAAGATGTCACAACCGAAGGGCGGCGTGGCCGAGCCGATGGCGACTTGCAGCGTGATCACGGTGCCGACCAGCACTGGGTCAAGGCCGACCGAGTCCACCACCGGTGCGAAGATCGGCACGAAGACGAGGATCACGACGATGGGGTCCACGAACATACAGCCGATGAAGAAGGCCGCCGAGATCACGAAGAGCACGCCAATCGGCCCCATGCTGTCGATCCCGATGCCGGTCAGCACTGCTTGGGGGATCTGCGCGAAGGAGATCACCCAAGAGAAAGCCGCGCCCGCCGCGACGAGGATGAAGACCACGGCTGTGATCAGGCCCGTCGACTTGGCGGTTTCATAGATGCCTGCGAAGTCGATTTCCCGAAAGACGATCATCTCAAGGAAAATGGCATAGAGCACGCAGGCAGCCGCCGCTTCGGTCGGGGAGAAGACGCCGCCGTAGATGCCGCCGATGATGATCGCGGGGAAGCCCAGCGGCCAAAGCGCTTGTCGTACCGCGCGGGCACGCTCGCCCCATGTCGCTTTCTCTTCGGTGGGGACGTTGTGGCGGTAGGCGTAGATCACGGAATAGACCGAGAAGAGCGCGAGGATCAGCAGACCTGGCCCGATGCCTGCGATGAAGAGTTCGGCAATCGACGTGTTAGAGACGACGCCGTAGATGATCATCCCGATGGAGGGCGGAATCAGGAAGGCGATGTCGGAGGAGTTCACGATCAGCGCCAGCACGAAACTGTCTTTGTAGCCCGCCTTGAGCATCCGGGGCCGCAGCGGGGAGCCAACGGCGACGACCGTCGCCTGTGTGGAGCCCGAGACCGCGCCGAACATGGTGCAGGCCGCGGCGGTGGCGACCGCGAGACCGCCCTTCATATGGCCGACGAAGGACATCACCATATCGATCAGCCGCCCGGCGGATTGGCCCCGTGTCATGATGTCGGCGGCAAAGATGAACATCGGCACGGCGATCAGCGAGGCGGGTCTGACCCCCGCCATCATCTGCTGCACCATCGTCTCAAGCTGGCCGAAACCGCCGAAGAGCGAATAGAAACCGACGAAAGCCCCCACGATCAGCGGGATCATCATGGGAAAGCCGAGCAGCAGCAGAACGACCATGACAGAGAAAATGGTGACGGCCATGGCTCAGACCTCCCGCTCGTTGTCGTCGTAGCCTTCGAGAACGCTGGTCGACAGGTAAATATCTGGTTCAATGATGTTTTTGATCGCGGTCAGCAGGTATTGCAGCCCGGTCATGAAAAAGCCGAAAGGCACCCAGACCAGCGTCCACCAGACCGGCACTTGCAGCGCGGGCAGCAGGCGGCCCCGCCCGGCTTGGGTCATGATGTATTGCAGCGCGTACCAGGCGAGGCCGAACATGAAGACGGCGGTGACAAAGGCGATGAAGATCATCAGCACTTTGCGCGGGCGCGGGGGGAGGGCGTCGAAAATCGCTGACATGCGGATATGCCGCCCATGCCGCGCGGCATAGGAGATGCCCGCAAAGGTGATGAGAATGATCAGAACGCTGTTCAGCTCTTCGGAAAAGAAGATCGAGCTTTGAAAGACGAAACGGCCCACCACGTTGGCAATCGTATTGGCGGCCATCAACAACACCCCAGCGGCGAGCATTACGGACTCAAGCCAGCTGATCGCGTTGTCGATCGTGCCCAGAGGGCCGGGGAGGGTGGATTTATAGGTGCCCACGGGGGCGTCATCGGTGCCGGTGGTATCTGTCTGAGATTGCAGTTGCGAACTGTGGTTGTCTTCCGTCACCGGCGTCATCCCGTAGATGGTTCAAATGGATCGCGTCAAAATAAGGTCACCCCCCGGCGATGCCGGAGGGTGAGAAAGTCGTTTACTTAACGGCTTCGAGGTCTGCCTTGAATTGGTCAAGGATTTCCTTGCCGCTGTCGCCTGTCATCTCAATGAAGGCTTCTTCGACCGATGCGGCCTTGTCTTTGAAGGGCTGACGCTCTTCTTCGGACAGGATGTTGATCTGCATGTCGGGCTTCGCCGCTGCGATGTTATCCAGCGACTTTTCCTGCAGGCCGGACTGGTATTCGAGGATGTATTCGAATGCCGCGTCAGAAGCGTTCTGCACAACCTCTTTGTCCGCGTCGGACAGGCCGTCATAGAAATCCTTGTTGGCCATCACAGCGGTGGTGAAGTTGTTGTGGCCGATGCAGGTGATGACCTCGGTCACCTCATACATCTTGGTGGATTCCAGATAGAAGCCGGGGTTCTCCTGACCTTGGATGATGCCGGTCTGCATCGCGCCATAGACTTCGCCCCATGGCAGCGGTGTCGGGGTCGCGCCGAAGGCTTTGTAGCTTTCGACCAAGAGCGGGTTGGTCATGACGCGGAACTTGACCTCATTGAGGTCTTCGGGCGTTTTGACCGGCTCTTGTGTGGTCATGCAAACGTCCCCCTCGGGGAACATCTTGAGCAGTTCCAGACCCTGCTCTGCATAAAGCTCGGGGAACATTTCGTTGATGGCCTTGGAGGTGCGGAAGAACTCGAACAGTTCCTCGTCGTCCTGCGGCAGCAGGTAGGGCACGAAGAAGACCTGCGCCTCGGGGATCAGCGCGCCGGTGAAGCCGGGGGATTGGTCCACGAACTGAAGGATGCCGGCCTGCGCCTGTTCCATCGTGTCAACGGATTCACCCAAGGTGCCATAGGGGAAAAGCTGCACTTCGTGGTCGGAGTTCGCTTCGACTTCTTCCTTGAATTTCTGGGCGTATTTGCCCTGCACCTCGTCCAGTGCCTCTTCAAATGCATAGCGCCATGTGTCGGCGGAGGCCGCGCCTGCGACGCTTGTCACGGCTGCGAGGATACCCCCGGTGATAACGGTCTTGAAATTAGCCATCTGTCTCCCTTTCATTTATTGCCCGCGCAGCACAAAGGCCGCAGCGAAACTAATGTCCTGACTGCTAGATCATTTAAACCGATCCCAATCATGTCAATGTGAATATTGATCCATGACAATTTGAGACGCTCTCACAGTCATTCCGCCCTACCCCTGTTGCGTAATCTTGCATCGATCATGCGAATCCCGCGGGCAAATTCAGGAAAGGATTGCCCCCCGACGGCGATACGCAGGCCGGGGTGACGGTCTGGCGGGCCGATGGCGAAACTGGCGCCGTTGGCCACGGCGACGCCGCTCTCGCGGATGGATTTGACCAGTTCAGCCTCTTCATAGATGTCACGACAGGGCAACCAAAGATGCAGCCCGTTTGGACTGGTGCGCATGTCGAGTCCGCGAAAGACGTTGGCGGCGAAATCGGCGCGGTCGCGCAGGGCCAGTTGCTGACGATTGAGCAGGGTTTGGGCGGTGCCTTCCTCGATCCAGCGCCCGGCGATCTCGGTCATCATATTGGTGGCCATCCAACTGGTCACCATATGCCGGTTGGCCGCCGAGGCGCCAAGGTGGTCCGGCACCACCAGATATCCGACCCGCAACCCCGGCATCAGGCATTTGGTGAGGCTGGTGAAATAGAGCACCCGTTCTGGCGCCATGGCTGCCATCGGCGGTGGCGGCGCGTCTTGCAGCGGCCCCCATGACTGGTTCTCGATGATCAGCAGGTCATGGCGTCGTGCCACCTCGATCACCGCGGCGCGGCGGCTTTCGGTCATGGTAAAGGCCAGCGGATTGGCACCATTCGGGATCAGGTAGACGGCTTTGACAGGCTCTTTCGCACAGACCCGCTCCAGCGCCTCGGGGCAGATGCCGCCCGCGTCGACGCTCACTCCTTGCAGGCGGATGCCTAAAAAACGGGCGAGGGGGCGCAGGGTGTGATGGCCGATGTCTTCGCTGACGATCAGATCGCCGGGTTGGGCCGCCGTCATCATCGCCACGGTCATCGCGCTGGTGCTGCCATTGGTCGGGATCACTGCCATCCCCTCCAGATCCAGCCCGCAGAGCGAGAGCCAGCGCCGCACTGCGCTGCTGCTGTCCCCGGCGCGGAGGTCTTGGCGAAACCCGCCCATCATCGCGCGGGGCAGGGAGCGGGCCATGGCGCGGAGTGTCTTTTGCATCGCCTCTTCATGGGCGTGATCCAACACAGGTTTCAGGATCGACATATCCAGCAACCGCCCGGCGGCCTTGCGGCTGACGAAGGGCATGGAGATCTCATCGCTCGCCGCGCGCACGAAAGTGCCGCGACCCACCTCTCCGACGATCTTGCCCGCCTCGACCAGCTTGTCATAGGCGCGGCTCACGGTCTGCACGCTCAGCGACAGGTCAAAGGCCATCTGGCGCTGCGTTGGCAGGCGGTCTCCGGGTTTGAGCACGCCGTTCTGTATTGCCGTTTCAATCGCCTGAACGAGTGAACGATAGGCAGGGCGGGTCAGGGTTCCGGGGTCTGGGCGCCATTTTGTCATGATCTGGATGATCACCACAATCATGACAATTGACAAGTCCGGCATGCGCTCGCATGAAGCGGATATGAGCTTTGTCAAACTCGATAAGCGCGATATCGCGGTGCTGTCGATCCTCTCTCGCGAGGGGCGCATCGCCAAATCCGCGCTTGCCGACAAGGTCAACCTGAGCGCCACCGCCTGCGGCGAACGGCTCTCGCGGCTGGAGGCTGCGGGTATCATCACCGGCTATCAGGCCCATGTCGCCCTGCGCCGCATCGCCCCGCATGTCACCGTCTTTGTGCAGGCCGAATTGGGCAACCATCGGGCCGAGGCATTTCAGCGTTTTGAGGCCGTGATCGCGCAGCATGATGAGATCGTGCAGTGCTGGGCCTTGGGCGGCGGCTTTGACTATCTGCTACAGGTCGTCACCCGCGACATCGACAGCTACCAACGTCTGATGGATGCGCTGTTGGATCAGCAGGCCGGGCTGAGCCGCTACTTTACCTATGTCGTCACCAAATCGGTTAAATCGGCACCGTTGCCCCTGTCGCTGCTGCTGCCCGAGGGCGAAAGCTGAGCCGCCGTAGTTTTTCCAGCGGGCAGGGGGCCGCGCCGCAAAACCTCCTGCCGATCGGCTGATATTCGGTCAAACCCGCGCCGCATCCTGCCTTACCTTCGGGGCAATTCATCCCAAGGAGGTGCCCGATGACCAAGATGATCCCAACCCCCGCCGATGGTCTGCCCGCGCTGACGCGGGGCGCACTGGCCCGCCACTTTGCCTATGTCGATGGCGCATGGGTCGCGGGGGCGCAGAGCGATGATTTCAACGTGACCGATCCGGCCAGCGGCGCGGTACTGGGCGCGGTGGCCAAGCTTAGCGCCGAAGACAGCCGCGGCGCGGTGGATGCCGCCCATGCTGCCTTTCCCCATTGGTCGGGCCTTCTGCCGCAAGAGCGCGGCGCGATCCTGCGGCGCTGGCGCGACCTGATGCTGGAGAACCGCGAGGATCTGGCGCGGATCATGACCGCCGAACAGGGCAAACCCATCTCCGAGTCGCGCGGCGAGATCGACTATGCCGCGTCCTTCTTTGAGTTCTATTCCGAAGAGGCCCGCCGCCCCAACATCGAGGGCGTCACCTCGCATCTGCCCGACGCCGAGGTGGAAATCTGGCGCGAGCCGGTGGGCGTGGCCGCGCTCATCACGCCGTGGAACTTCCCCTCTGCCATGCTGACCCGCAAAGCGGGGGCGGCGCTGGCGGCGGGCTGCACCGTGGTGGCGCATCCTTCGGCAGAGACGCCGTTCTCGGCGCTGGCGCTGGCCGAATTGGGCGAACAGGCGGGGCTGCCCAAGGGGGTGTTCAACGTCGTCACCGGCGAGGCGCCCGAGATCGTGAAACCGTGGATGGAAGACAACCGCGTGCGGGCGATCTCTTTCACCGGCTCCACCGAGATCGGCAAGCTCCTGTACCGTCAGGCATCGGACAGCGTGAAACGTCTGGTGCTGGAGCTCGGCGGTCATGCGCCTTTCATCATGTTCGATGATGCCGATATGGACCGCGCCGTCGAAGAGGCGATCAAGGCCAAGTTCGCCACCTCCGGTCAGGACTGCCTTGGCGCGAACCGCTTCTTCATTGCCCGCGACAGCTATGCCACCTTCTGCGCGCGGTTCACCGCCGCGACCGAAGCGCTCACCGTGGGCCTCGGCGCGGATGACCCCGACATCGGCCCGTTGATGAACGAAAAAGCCGTGGCCAAACAAGAAGAACACGTCAAAGATGCGCTTGACCGTGGGGCGCGGCTGCTTTGTGGTGGCAAGCGCCACGCGGCGGGGCCGCTGTTCTTTGAGCCGACGGTGCTGGCGGATGTACCGCCCGATGCGCTGATCATGCGCGAGGAAACCTTTGGCCCCGTGGCCGCCATCGCGGCTTTCGACAGCGAGGATGAGGCGATCCAGCGGGCCAATGACACGGAGTATGGCTTGGTGGCCTATGTCCACAGCCAAGACCCCCGCCGCATCTACCGCGCCAGCCGGGCGCTATGTTTCGGCATGGTGGCGGTGAACCGCACCAAGGTGACCGGCGCGCCGATCCCCTTTGGCGGCACGAAACAATCGGGGATCGGGCGCGAGGGATCGCGGCTGGGGCTCGAAGCCTTTACGGAAGTCAAATACGTCTGCCGTGACTGGGCCTAAGATTTGAAAGATACGGCGCAAAGCCGCGCCGGAAGAAAGGAAAGACCAATGCTGAAAAACGATATGCTTGAACAATGGGACCGTGAGAATTTCTTTCACCCCTCCACCCATCTGGCCCAGCACGCCCGCGGCGAAAGCCCGACCCGTGTGATCAAGACCGCCAGGGGCAGCCATATCACTGACCGCGACGGCAATGAATTGCTCGACGCTTTCGCGGGTCTCTACTGCGTGAACGTCGGCTATGGCCGCACCGAGATTGCCGAGGCGATTGCCGAGCAGGCGCATGAACTGGCCTATTACCATTCCTACGTCGGCCATGGCACCGAGGCGAGCATCACCCTGTCCAAGATGATCCTCGACCGCGCGCCCGAAGGCATGAGCAAGGTCTATTTCGGCCTCGGCGGGTCGGACGCGAATGAGACGAACGTCAAGCTGATCTGGTATTACAACAACATCCTTGGCCGCCCCGAGAAGAAAAAGATCATCTCGCGCTGGCGTGGCTATCACGGCTCGGGTCTGGTGACCGGCTCGCTGACCGGGTTGGAGCTGTTTCACAAGAAATTCGACCTGCCGCTGGCGCAGGTGGTCCACACCGACGCACCCTATTACTACCGCCGCCCCGACGCCAACATGAGCGAAGCGGAGTTTACCGCCCATCTGGTGGGCGAGTTGGAAGCGCTGATCGAACGCGAAGGGGCCGACACCATCGCCGCCTTCATCGGGGAGCCGGTTCTGGGCACCGGGGGCATCGTGCCGCCGCCCGAGGGCTATTGGGCCGCCGTGCAAGAGGTGCTGAAAAAGCATGACATCCTGCTGGTCGCGGATGAGGTCGTCACCGGCTTTGGCCGTCTGGGGTCGATGTTCGGCTCGGATCACTACGGGATGAAACCTGACCTCATCACCATCGCCAAGGGCCTGACCTCGGCCTATGCGCCGCTTTCGGGTTCCATCGTGGGCGATAAGATGTGGAAGGTGCTGGAGCAGGGCACCGATGAAAACGGCCCAATCGGCCACGGCTGGACCTATTCGGCCCACCCCATCGGCGCGGCTGCGGGGATCGCGAACCTCAAGCTGATCGACGATCTGAAGCTGATCGAGAATGCCTCGGACGTGGGCGGCTATCTGAATGCGCAGATGAAGGCGGCATTGGGCGATCACCCCAAGGTGGGCGACATCCGGGGCGAAGGCATGCTCTGCGCCGTGGAGCTGGTCGAAGACCGCGATGGCCGTACGCCCTTCGATCCGGCGCGCAAAGTGGTGCCGACCATCGTCGGCGATATGGTCAAGGCCGGTGTCATCGCCCGCGCCATGCCCCAGGGCGACATCATCGGTTTCGCGCCGCCCTTCTGCCTGACCCGCGAAGAAGCGGATAAGGTCGTGGGGGTCACCGCCGACGCGATCAAGGCGACCTTGGGCTAAGGCTCAAATCTACGAGACATTTGAGCGGCCCGGCGGAAACGTCGGGCCGTTTGCATTGGAGAGAATCACACCCCGCGAGTGGTGCCGCAGCTAGACCGATCAGAAATGAAAAAACGGTAAACAGGGCCGTTCATCGGGCCAAATTCCCCCGATATGGAAACAGTGCCCCGGTTTGTCGCCTATTTACTAAGAATTCGCCAAAATTAGGCCACAGTTCCCAGAGAAATTAGAAGAAAGCAGCGGTCCGTCCAGTTTGGGGCCCAAAGATTTTTATCTGTGGAGAGATGTAATGAGAATTCTGGCGGTGGATGACGATCCGATTATCCTCGAATTGCTTGGGCAATTTGTAGAGATCATCGGCGCGCATGACCTAACGACCGCCCCATCGGCTCTGCATGCGGTTGATATGTTGGGTGACCCCAACCTCAGGCCGATTGATTGCTTCATGCTTGATATTCAGATGCCGGGCATGGATGGGATCGAACTGGCGCAGCACATCCGCAATTCGGCGCGCCATGCCGATACGCCGATCTTGATGCTCACCGCGATGTCGGACAAACGCTATATCGACGCGGCCTTTGCCGCCGGGGCGACCGACTATGTCACCAAGCCTTTCGAGATTGCCGAACTCAAGGCCCGCATCGGACTGGTCGAAGGCATGGTGAAAGAGCGTCAGCAGCGGACCAAGAAGATTTTCGCCGCCAAGACCATCGCCGATCAGGCGACGCATATGGAGCTGTTCGAGCCGGTCCCGATCTATGACGTGGACAATGTGATCGACTATACCGCGATGGAGAACTACGTCGCCCAACTGTCGCGCAGCGCGCTTTTCGGCTCCACCGCCTTTGCCTTCACCATCCGCGAGGTCGATGCCTTCCACGCGACGATGACCTCTTTCGAGTTCTATAGCCTTGTCTCCGATGTGGCCGAAATCCTGTCCGATACGCTCGTCGATCATCAGGTGCTGATGTCCTACGCGGGCAATGGCACTTTCGTATGTGTCACGGAGAGCGGCTGGCGTCCGAATATGGGCGGTTTGATGGATGCGGTTAACTTTGAGTTGTCTCAAACCGAATTGTTCGACAATAATGGCGAGCGTGTTCACCCGCGTGTCAGCGCGGGAGAGGCCGTGCGGCTGATCTGGAAGAGCGGCAATTCCGTCATGGATGCGCTGGCGCAGGCCCATGCGAGTGCAGAAGCCGCCAGTGAGGCGCATACGAGATCGCTCAATGATTTTTGGCAGAATGATCAACAGGCATGACTAAAATGTTAGCGGAACTTCCCGGCATAGAGCGCATCAGGCAGCGCTTTGTCGAAATGCTGGACGAGCGTCAGACACTGATCGCAACCCATGGGTTGGCCGCCTGGGACGGGACCACCGTAGACGAAATCAAAAGCAATCTGGCCAGCGCGCAGGCCATTCTGCACCAGATCGCGGGCAGCGCCGGGTCGCTCGGCTTCGAAGAGCTGGGCCGTCTGGCACGCAAATGCGAAACGCAGATTGTCGAGCATCTGGCCGGGCCGCGCTCCAATCACGCCGATTGCCCGATCGAGATCATCTCGGAACTGGATGGATTCGTCGCCCATTGCCGGCAGGAAATCGACGCCCACGCCTAAGGGCGCGGCGACCGGTATTGAGCCGGTCCGAAACTTACTGACAATTTACCGCAAACCCGCCCGGAAGGGCAGGCCAAAGGCAAGTCGGCTCAGCCTGCTTGCATCGCCGCCTTGACCTGATCCGCCAGCGAGATCGGATCGAAGGGTTTGCTGATCACGTCAGCCGCCCCCAGATCACGAAGCTCTTCGATCTCATTATGCTGGGCGCGGGCGGTCATGAAGATCGCGGGCACGTCGCGCAGGCTTTCCATCTCGCGCATCTTCTCAAGCGTCTGGCGACCGGTCATGCCGGGCATCATCATATCGAGCAGGATCACGTCGGGCGTGTAGGACTGAACCTGATTCAGCGCCGCTTCCCCGGTCTCGCATTGGACGACGTCGAAATCGCCGCTCAGCTCAAGCGCCATCAGCGCGATTTCACGAATATCGGCGTCATCCTCGACGTGCAGCAGTTTGATCATTCCATACTCTCTCTAGGAGGCTTCGCGCAGCAACGCGGCCGGTTCCTCTGCCGCTACCTGAGAATTTTTCTTCGGCAGGGTAAAGTAAAATGTCGTACCAAATCCCTCACGGCTGTCAAAACCTATTTTACCGCCGAGATTCTCGACGATGGCTTTGCAAACGCTAAGGCCCAGCCCGGTGCCGCCTTTGTCGGCCCGGTTGGAATTGGACAGATCGGCAAACCGCTGGAACACCTTGTGCTGCTCGGAAGCCGGAATGCCGGGGCCACGGTCCGCCACGGAGATGCGCAATTCGTCGTCATTCTCTTCGGCGCGGATGGTCACACGCTCCCCGGGTTTGGAGAATTTGGCCGCGTTCGACAGGAAGTTCGTCAGCACCTGAATGACCCGGTTCGGGTCCGTGGTGACTTTGTTCAAGTCCTCTGTCCCTTCGACTTGAATGCGCACGCCATGACGCTGCTCGAGTGAGGCATTGGCGGCGCTGGTCTCGTGCAGAAGTTCCGCGATGTCGACTTCCTCAAGATTGAATTCCAGCCGCCCGTTGGCGATTTTCTCAAGATCGAGGATGTCGTTGATGATCAGCACAAGCCGGTCGGCGTTGCGGTGAGAGATCTCCAGCAAGGCACGCGCCTTGCTGGGCAATTCGCCCGCCGCCCGCGACAAGAGCAGCCCCATGGAGCCTTTGATCGAGGTCAGGGGCGAACGTAGCTCGTGACTGACCATCGAGATGAACTCCGACTTCATCCGCTCTTCGTTGATGATATCCGAAATGTCATGCAGCATGATCAGGAACCGCCCCGTCGCCCCACCGGTGGGCAGCAGCTTGATCGTAACTTGGAAATGGTTGCCAAACAGTTGCGTGTCGAACTGCGTCATCGCTTTGCCCGACTTTTTCAGCGCGCGGCAGGCGTCCAGCAGGGCCGGGTTGTCGCTTTCCTCGGTCAGGGTTTCGAGCGTTTGCGTGCGGTAGCTGTCCTTGCTCCAGCCGGTGCGGCTCATGGCGACGCGGTTCATATAGCTGAACCGCTCTGTCTCGGCGTCGACGATCCAGATGTCATCGCGCAACTCATAAAGCGTTTCCGCCGTGTCGCGTTCGGCCAGAAGTTCGTTGGCATGGGTCACATCGGTACGGGCCGAGATCGACCCGGCCCAAGCGCCCTTTTTGTCGAAAAGTGGCATCACAGTGCACTGCGTCTGGATCACCCGGCCATCGGCGCAGCGCAGCGGGGTTTCGCCCTGCCACGTCTTGCCTGCCATCAGGGTGGCCCGGATCTCTTCGGCAAGTTCGCGAAACTCTTCTTGGTAAAGCATCGACACAGGCTGGCCGATCAATTGATCGCGGGTGTAGCCCGTCAGTTCGATGAAACGGTCGTTGACCTGTTCCAGCATCCCGCCCGTATCCACGATATTCACAATGGCATGGCTGTCGAACGCCTTAAGCCTTTGTTCCATATCTGAGTTATCGGCAGGAGCCTGCGGGTTTGCTTGCAGTGCGGTTGCGGCAAAGGGCGTGAGCCCCGCCAGAATGATCGCACCGACCACGGGGATAACCTCCCCCATTTGGCCCGCGAAAAGTGCGGATGTTGCGGTGTACCAGCTGCCGGAAATGGCAGTGCCCAGAAAAAATGTGGCGGCGGTACGCTTGGTAAATGGCTTTGACGACACTTGGAATTCCTCGCCCCGAAGCGGACATGCTTAAAACTATAGCATGACTTGTGCATTGTAATTTAATCAAAATGCCAGAGCATATTGGCAATAATATGGCATGTCGCACTTTAGCGTCACTCCGCTGAAATGCCACGGTTTATAATGCGCCGGTTAAGAGGCGCGGGCGGTTGTCCCCGTAATTGAGTTGACCACCGAGCTGATCCCGCTCCGTGATTTGACAAGGTTGATCCCCACGCGGGGGTCGGGTTCGCGGTTGTTGTCTGCGGAAAGGCTGATGATCTTGGCCGCGGGATGCAGGCGGGTGATATCTTCTAGCAAAGAGCGTGCATCGCCGTCGGGCAGGGACCAATCAAGGATCACGACGTCAAGTTCATCCTGGCCGATCAACTGTCGCGCTTGGGCAAGGTTGGTGACGTTGGTCACCTCTGCCACGCTGTCCAAACCGGTGCGGATCACCTCGGCGAAGTCGATGTCGTCTTCGATATGCAGCACGCGCAGCTTAGTGTCCCGCTCCTCCGCTTCCGCGTCGGGTGTGGCGGGCGTTTGCGCGGTCTGCGCCTCGGCGATGGGGCAGGTGAACCAAAAGACGGTGACGCCGTTGGGGATGCTTTCAAACCCGATGGTGCCGCCTTGGCGCTTGATGATCTGCCGCGTGATGTTGAGCCCCAGCCCGGTGCCGCCCTTGGCGCGGGTGTCGGAACCATCAGCCTGCGAGAAGGCCTGAAAGATGCGCGGGCGGAAGTTTTCCGGCACGCCGGGGCCGGTGTTCTGGATAAAGACGATGGCCCGGTCCCCCAGCCGCTCGGCGCGGATTTGCACCTCGCTCTCGGCATCGGAGTATTTGCAGGCGTTCGAGATTAGATTGGCCAGCACCTGCCGGGTGCGGCTTTCATCCACCCGAACTGTCAGCGGCTTGTCGGGCAGTTGCAGGCCCAAGGTGTTGTTATGGGTGATCGCAAAGGGCGACATTTCGTTGACCGAGTCGGTGATCACCTTGTTCAGATCGACATCATGGAAGTCGAATTGCACTTCGCCCGATGAAATCTTCTCAAGGTCGAGAATGTCGTTCACGATATGCGACAGCCGATCGGCATTGCTGCGGGCGATGTCGATCAGCCGGATATGCGCGGGGAGGAAGCGGCTGTTGTCCGTGGTGTCGATCAACCCCAAAGCGCCTTTGATCGAGGTCAGCGGCGTGCGCAGCTCATGGCTGACGGTCGAGACGAACTCGCTCTTGATCTGTTCCAGCTTCTTTTGGTCGGTAATGTCGTTGATCTGAACGATAAAGACATAGCCGCGGGCGTTCTTGTCGTAGGTCCAAGAGACGTTGAACAGGCCCCAGCGTTCATAGCCCAGCTTGTGGGTGATGCGGTATTCGGCCTGATAGGTCTGCGAACTGCGGGAATCGACCAGCCCGCGCACCTCACCGTAGAGCTTTTGCAGATCGCCCTCGGGCATCAGATCGCCCAGTTTGGTGTTCGACAAAAGCTCTTCTTCGCTATAGCCGCAAAGGGTGCAAAGCGCGCTGTTGACGCTGTTGAACACGCCGCCTTCGCCCAAGATCGCCATGCCCACCGGGGCCGCGGCCAGCACTTGGCGAAACCGCCGCTCGCTGGTTTCAAGCGCGTTGCGGGCGTGGACGATATCGGTCACATCGGTCTGGGTGCCGACCATCCGCAGGGCGGTGCCGTTCTCATCGCGTTCGGTCACCACCGCGTCAGAGCGCATCCAGCGCCACTCACCGGTGCCGATCTTCAGCCGGTATTCGGTAACGGAACGTTGTTGCTGCCCCGAGATGCAGGCCTGATCGGTCTGGGTCAGCAGGGGCAGGTCATCGGGGTGAACGCGTTTGAGGAATTCCCCCTGCGGGTCGGGCAGCCGCTCGAAATCCGCCATTCCCAGAATGCGCCGCCATGTGTCGGACACCTCGGATTTGCCGGTGCGCAGGTCGATGTCGAAAACCCCGATCTGCGCGCCTTCGAGGGCGAGGTCATAAAGCGCCTTGTTCCGCGCCAGCTCATCCTGCACCGCCAGTTCCGAGGTCAGGTCACGCACGATTGCAGTCACCCGCCGTTCGCCGGTGTGGGTGGTCCAATTATTGCGTTGCAGATTAAGCTTGAGGTCTTGGCCAAAGCAGGTCTTGCCCGCCGCGTTGACCTGTTCGTGGTCGTGATCCTCAACCAGATCGGTGACGAGTTCGCCGAACTCCATCCCCTTGAGCGCCTCATGCCCATAGCCAAAGCAGACCAGCGCCGCTTGGTTGGCAAAGAGCACCCGGTCATTGCTGTCGAGCAAAAAGATGGGCGTTACCGCGTTCTCGATAACGGCGCGGTTTTCCTCTTCATGGGCGTCGATCTGGCGTTCGCGCAGCACGGCAAGCTCGCTCAGCGCGGCGCTGCGCTGGCGCAGGCTGCGGAAGGCCACGAAGAACAGGATCGCCAGAAGGATGCCAGAGACCAGCAGGATTTCCGGCACCGCGCTATGGGTGGCGCGGTCAAAGCTGGCGGTGCTGACATGGACAACGGTCCAAGGGCGGCCAAAGCGTTCGATGGTCTGGGTGATGCTGTGGTGGCCGGTGGCGATGCCTTCGGGCGTGCTGTCGAAAATCCGGTTTTCGGGGGCCGTGGTCAGCCCATCGTAGACTTGAATGTCATAGGACTCTCCCTGAGCAGGGGTCAGCCCGGACAGCAGGTTGGCCCCGACAAAGGGCGCATAGACCCAACCGATGAAACCGGCGGTCTCCTGCGCCGGGCTGTTGTCGGCGGCAAAGACCGGGCGCAGCAGCAGGAAACCGGGCTGGCGCGTTTTGTCCTGCACCAGCAGGATGCGCGGCGTCAGCTTCGGCTCTCGCGTTTCGCGGGCGCGCAGGGCGGCGCGGCGGCGGTCTTCGTTAAAGCTGATATCAAGGCCCACGGCCTCTGCATTCGGCACCTGGGGGTAGATATACTGGATCACCATCTTCTCGGCATTGCCGGTGTCGGGGTGAATGCGGAAATCCTCGATCCCCAGGGCGGTGACCTTTTCGATGAACGCCTCTTCGGTGCCTCTGGCAACGGGGGCAACAAAGCCGATGCCGTTGATGCCGGGCAGGAAGCTGTCGATCTCCAGCGTATCGACGTAATGCGCGAAGTCGCTGGCCGTCACCTCGTCCGAGGCGTTCATGAAGGCGGCGATGCCATTGAGGCTTTGCAGATAGGTATGCATCCGCGCATCAAGGCTTTTCAGGCTTTCCTCGGCGATGCGATCAAAGGCCCGGTCGGCGGCGATGTCGTTGCTGCGACTGCTATAAAGAAACACCCCTAAAGTGATGGCGAGGCATCCGATAAACAGTATAATTTCGGGTCGCCGCACCAATTCAAGCCTTTGTTTCTGGCCACCATACGGCGGCGAAATTTCCCCTTGAGAAGAATATCGAGCACCGCGGGGCAATATGTCCAATCCGGCCATATTCACCTATGGGTCGAAAAAATCAACAAACCGTTGCAGCGGGCATGCAAAGCACCGGGAATGTGGCTTTGCGGCAAAAGCCCCGGAGGTCCGGGCGATTTACGGCAGGGATTGTGACCCGTCACCGCGCGCTCTACCAATGACGGGCCGGGGAGGCGGGACAGAATATCGGGAGAGAGCACCATGAACGACGAGACGCAGCTAGAGGGCCGCTATGACTATATCATTGTCGGTGCGGGCACCGCGGGCTGTGTCTTGGCCAACCGTCTCAGCGCCGATCCGGCCAATCGGGTTCTGCTGCTCGAAGCTGGGGGGGATGACAACTACCACTGGGTGAAGGTGCCGGTGGGCTATCTTTATTGCATTGGCAATCCGCGCACCGATTGGATGATGAAAACCGCGCCAGAGGCGGGGTTGAACGGGCGCTCTCTGGCCTATCCGCGGGGCAAGGTGCTGGGCGGCTGCTCTTCGGTGAACGGCATGATTTACATGCGCGGGCAGGCGGCGGACTATGACCATTGGCGGCAACTGGGCAATACCGGGTGGAGCTGGGATGACGTGCTGCCCTATTTCCTGAAATCCGAGGATCACCATGCGGGCGGCAGCGACATGCACCGCGCGGGGGGCGAGTGGAAGGTCAGCAAGCAGCGCCTGCGGTGGGATATTCTGGAGGCCGTGCAAGACGGCGCGCGGGAGTTCGGGATCGAGCCGCGGGCGGATTTCAACGATGGCGACAACGAAGGTTCGGGCTTTTTCGAGGTGAATCAGAAGGGCGGGGTGCGCTGGAACACGGCGCGCGGTTTCCTGCGCCCGGCGATGAAACGCCCCAACCTGCGGGTGATCACCCATGCGCATACCGATGGGCTGGTCTTGGACGGCAAGCGTGTGACTGGCGTTCGTTTCACCCATAAGGGCCGCGCGATGCGCGCCGAGGCCGAGAGCGAAGTGTTGCTTTCGGCAGGGGCGATCAATTCGCCCAAGATCCTTGAGCTGTCGGGGATCGGGCAGGGTGACCTTTTAAGCGGCATGGGGATCAACACGCTGCACGATCTACCCGGCGTTGGGGAGAACCTTCAGGACCATTTGCAGATCCGCACTGTCTATAAGGTGCAGAACACCAAAACGCTCAACACGATGACCCATTCGATCTGGGGCAAGGGCCGGATGGGGCTGGAATACCTCCTGCGCCGCAGCGGTCCCTTGGCGATGGCGCCCAGCCAGTTCGGCATGTTCACCAAGTCCGACCCCGCGCTTGAGACGCCGGATCTGGAGTATCACGTGCAGCCCCTGTCGACCGACAAGCTGGGGGATCCGCTGCACCCTTTCCCGGCGATCACCGTCTCGGTCTGTAACCTGCGGCCCGAAAGCATCGGCAGTTGCCATCTCACCAGCCGCGACAGCGCGGTGCAGCCCGATATCCGGCTGAACTATCTTTCCGCCGAGAATGACAAACGCGTGGCGGTCACGGCGATGAAACAGGCGCGTCACATCATGACGGCCAAGGCGCTGCACCCCTATGCGCCTGAGGAAATCCTGCCCGGTCCCGCTGTGCAGAGCGACGAAGACCTGCTCGACAAGGCGCGCGACATCGCCACGACGATTTTCCACCCCGTCGGCACCTGCAAGATGGGCAGCGATCCGATGGCGGTGGTCGATAGCGATCTGCGGGTGCATGGCTTAAGCGGTCTGCGCGTGGTGGACGCGTCGATCATGCCCAAGATCGTCTCGGGCAACACGGCTTCGCCGACGGTGATGATCGCCGAAAAGGCCGCTGATGCCATTCTGGCGGGGCGGTAGGCGATGCTGACCACGCGGCTGACCAAACGGCTGGGGATCGACCACCCGATTATCCAAGCGCCGATGGCCTTTGCCGCAGGCGGGCGGTTGGCGGCGGCGGTTTCAGGCGCGGGCGGTTTGGGGATGATCGGCGGGGCTTATGATGCCGGCGATTGGATCGCCGAGCAGATGGATGTGGCGGGCAACCAATCGGTCGGCTGCGGTTTCATCACTTGGAAGCTGCGAGAGCATCCGCAGGCGCTGGAACAAGCGCTCGACCGTGATCCGGCAGCGATCTTTCTTTCCTTCGGCGACCCGGCAGAGTTCCTCCCCGCGATCCGCGCGGCAAAGGTGCCGTTGATCTGTCAGGTGCAAACCCTGCGCGATGCCGCCCATGCGATTGATCTGGGGGCCGAGATCATCGTCGCCCAAGGGGCCGAGGCTGGCGGCCACGGCGAGAAACGCGCGACCTTTACCCTCGTGCCCGAAGTCGCGGATCACATCGCCCGCCATGCGCCCGAGGTGCTGCTTTGCGCCGCAGGCGGCGTCGCGGATGGGCGCGGGTTGGCGGCGGCGCTGATGTTGGGGGCCGACGGTGTGGTCGTCGGCTCGCGCTTCTGGGCTTCGGAAGAGGCGCTGGTGCATCCCGCGATGCGAGAGGCCGCGCTCAAGGCCAGCGGCGATGACACGCTGCGGAGCACCGTGACCGACATCATGCGCGGCTATGACTGGCCCAAACGCTACACGGGCCGCGTGTTGCGTAATGAGTTCACCGACCGCTGGCATGATGACCCTGACGGGCTGCGCGTCGCGCTGGCGCAGGAATTGCCACGTTGGCAGGCGGCGGTGGCAGAGGGCGATGCCCGCACCGCCAACGCCTTTGTTGGAGAGGTCGCAGGGTTGATCGGCGCGGTCAGTCCCGCCGCCGATATCCTGCGCGATATTGTCCAAGGGGCCGAAATGGCCTTGGACCAGACCTTTACCCGGTGACGGGGCCGGGCAAAGCCCGATCAGCCATGATCTTCGACCTCTTCCCGGCCCGGCACATGTTCGCGGGCGGGGGCGGTCTCCCAATTCTCGATCACCTCCATCGCCTCATCCGCGCTTTCGACAAAGCGGAACAGGTCGAGGTCTTCGGCAGAGATCGTTCCAGCATCGGCCAGCGCGTCCCAATTGATGATCTTCTCCCAGAACTCGCGCCCAAACAGCAAGAAGGGCACGCGGTTCATGCGGCCGGTCTGGATCAGGGTCAGCGCCTCGAACAGCTCGTCCATGGTGCCGAAACCACCGGGAAAGACACAGATCGCGCGGGCGCGCATCAGGAAATGCATCTTGCGGATCGCGAAATAGTGGAAGTTAAAGCAAAGCTCCGGCGTGACATATTCGTTGGGCGCCTGCTCAAACGGCAGCACGATATTCAGGCCGATGGAATGGCCACCTGCGTCCAGTGCGCCACGGTTGCCTGCCTCCATCACACCCGGCCCGCCGCCGGTGACGATGACGTTCTCCACGCCGCCGGTTTCCATCGACTTTTCAGTCATCAGCCGGGCAAAGGTGCGCGTCTCGTCATAAAAACGCGACAGATCGGCCAGCGTCTTGGTGCGGGCGGTGTGTTTCTCGGCTGGTGCGGGAATGCGCGCACCGCCAAAGAGCACGATGGTCGATTGGATGCCATGGGCATCCAGCAGCAGTTCGGGCTTGAGCAATTCCAGTTGCAGGCGCACCGGGCGCAGCTCATCGCGGCACATGAAGTCGTCGTCGGTAAAGGCCAGACGATAGGCGGGCGCGCGGGTTTGCGGCGTGTCGGGGGCGTCTTGGGCCTTGGCGCGGTCAACATTGGCGCGGCGCAGGGGGTGGCGGTGTTCCTCGGTCATCCTCGGGTCTTTCCTTGGTCTAGGGCTTGGCTCAGGTGGCGCGATGGCCGCTCAGGTCAACATGCATTGTTGATCACAGAATGACCACGCCCCTCATCGCCCGGCAATTGCACCCTTGGCGGTGCAAGGCTATAGCCCTCAAAAGGCCTTTTCATCATTCGGAGACTTGCCCCATGTCCAACGCCCAACTTGAAACCGCCATCGAAGCCGCTTGGGATACCCGCGACCAGATCACATCCGCAACCACCGGAGAGACCCGCGACGCCATCGAAGAGACGCTGAACGCGCTCGACAGCGGCAAGCTGCGCGTGGCGGAAAAGCAGGACGACGGTCAGTGGCACGTCAACCAGTGGGCCAAGAAGGCCGTGCTGCTGGGCTTCCGCATCAAGGACATGGAACATCAAGAAGGCGGCCCGCAGGGTGCCGGCTGGTGGGATAAGGTCGACAGCAAGTTCAAAGGCTGGGGCGATGCTGATTGGAAAGAGGCCGGTTTCCGCGCCGTGCCGAACTGCGTCGTGCGCCGCTCGGCCTATATCGCGCCGGGCGTGGTGCTGATGCCGTCTTTCGTGAACATCGGCGCCTATGTCGATTCTGGCACCATGGTCGACACATGGGCCACCGTCGGCTCTTGCGCGCAGATCGGTAAGAACGTGCACCTTTCCGGCGGCGTCGGCATCGGCGGCGTGTTGGAGCCGATGCAGGCGGGGCCGACCATCATCGAAGACAATTGCTTCATCGGCGCACGGTCGGAAGTCGTCGAAGGCTGCATCGTGCGCGAAGGCTCGGTGCTGGGCATGGGCGTCTTCATCGGCCAGTCGACCAAGATCGTCGACCGCGAAACCGGTGAGATCATGTATGGCGAAGTGCCCGCAGGTTCGGTCGTCGTGGCGGGCACCATGCCGTCGAAGAACAACGTGAACCTCTACTGCGCTGTGATCGTGAAGCGGGTGGACGCCAAGACCCGTTCCAAAACCTCGATCAACGAGCTGCTGCGCGACTGAACGGAACCAAATACCCCGTCATGGCGTTGAGACCTGAATTTAAAGGAGATTGACGACATGACGGGTATCGGTTGGTTTGCCGCAATCATCGTGGGCGGCCTTGCGGGCTGGATCGCGGAAAAGATCATGAAATCGGACATGGGTCTGATCATGAACATCATCCTCGGCATTCTGGGTGCCTTGGTCGCGAACTGGCTCTTGATGCTGATCGTCGGCAGCACGCTGGGCGGTTGGTTCGGTCAGTTGGTGGTGGGCGTCATCGGTGCCTGCCTGCTGATCTGGGTCACACGGATGGTCCGCGGCAAGACTTAAGGGCGGGGGCGCGGCCCCTTTCCAAATCCAAGTGAAACGGTTAGGGCTGCCGAAAGCAATCGGCGGCCCTTATCATGTCTGAACCCAAGAAAACCAAGAAACCTTCGCGCCAGCAGGTCTTTACCCTTTTGGTTCAGATTGGCCGCAAGGACGGTGACGGTCTGCCCGACAAGGCCACAGGTGCTGCGCTGATGTGTTTCGCCTCCGGCATTGATGAGGCCGAAGCCGTGCGCGAGACGGTGGCGATCCTCAAACAGGCTGATACCAACCCGCTTGACGTGACCGGCTACGGCACGCTGGAAGAGCGCGAGGCCGAAGGGCAGGAGATCGACGCCGAGGAACGCGCCCTGATGCAGCGCGCGCTTGAGGAAAATTCGGTCATCGTCGCGCAGATGACCCCCTTTTACGACTGAACCGCGCCCCACACGGGGAATTGCAATGCGCCCCCTTGGCATTGGCGCGATTTGCCCACACAAGTTACCGGACAAGCGATAACCCCTGAAAAGGAGCCGATATGTCCGGTCTCGACCCTGTTGATCTCACCGCGAAACTGGTGCGCTGCGCCTCTGTCACCCCCGCGAACGATGGGTCGCTGGAAGTGCTCGAAGAGGTGTTGGGCGCGGCGGGTTTCGACTGTACGCGCGTCGACCGGGGCGGCATCTCCAACCTCTTTGCCCGCTGGGGTAACAAGGGCAACACCAAGTCCTTCGGCTTCAACGGTCATACCGATGTCGTGCCCATCGGGGATGAGGCGGATTGGTCGATGCCCCCCTTCGGGGCCGAGATCAAGGACGGCATCATGTATGGCCGCGGCACCACGGATATGAAATCGGGCGTGGCGGCTTTCGTCGCAGCGGCGGTGGATTTCGTGAAGGACACGCCGCCCGATGGCTCCATCGTGCTGGCGATCACCGGGGATGAAGAGGGCGATGCCCTCGACGGGACCACGGCGCTTTTGGACTACATGACGGAGAACGGCGAGCGGATGGATGTCTGCCTTGTGGGGGAGCCGACTTGCCCCGAGACCATGGGCGATATGATCAAGATCGGGCGGCGCGGCTCGATGAACGCGCATTTCAAGGTGACGGGCAAACAGGGCCATGCAGCCTATCCGCACCGTGCGAACAACCCACTGCCCGCGATGGTGCGGCTGATGGATCGTCTGGCCAGCCATGAGTTGGATCAGGGCAGCGATCACTTCGACCCTTCGACGCTGGCCGTGGTCACCGTCGACACCGGCAACAAGGCAACCAATGTGATCCCGGCGCAATGCCGCGGCGCGGTCAACATCCGGTTCAACGACCACCATTCGGGCGCAAGCCTCAGCGACTGGCTGCGGGGCGAGGCGGATAGGATCGCCGAGGAGTTCGGCCTGCAAGTGGATGTAGAGATCAAGATCTCCGGCGAGAGTTTCATCACCCCGCCGGGCGCCCTGTCCGATCTGGTCGCGGGCGCGGTTGAGGCTGAGACGGGCGTGAAGCCCGAGCTTTCCACCACCGGCGGCACCTCGGACGCGCGTTTCGTCAAGGCGCATTGCCCGGTGGTGGAGTTCGGTCTGGTGGGCCAGTCCATGCACCAAGTTGATGAGCATGTGCGGGTCGAACATATTGAACAGCTCAAATCCATCTACGGGCGCGTGCTGCGGAATTATTTCACGTGAAACCAACGCTCATTGTCATGGTGAAAGAGCCGCGCCCCGGTCGGGTGAAAACCCGTCTGGGCCGCGACATCGGCATGGTCGGCGCGGCTTGGTGGTTTCGCCATCAGACCCGCCGCCTGTTGCGCCGGATCGAAGACCCCCGTTGGCAGGTGGTGCTGGCCGTGGCGCCCGATGTGGAAGGGCTGCAAAGCCGCGTCTGGCCCGCGCATCTGCCCCGCTGGCCGCAAGGGCGCGGCAACCTCGGTGACCGTATGGCGCGGATGCTGCGCAGCGCGCCGGGGCCGGCCTGTGTGATCGGGGCGGATATTCCGGGCATCAACCGCAAGGAACTGGCGCGGGCATTCGATGCGCTTGGCAACCATGACGCGGTGTTTGGCCCCGCGCCCGATGGCGGCTATTGGCTTGTGGGGCTGAAACTCCCCCGCCGCGCGCCGCCCAGCCTGTTTGACGGGGTGCGCTGGTCTGGCCCCCATGCGCTGTCCGACAGCCGCGCGACCCTACCGGGCTACCGCATTGCCGAGGTCGCCACCCTGCGCGACGTGGACGAAATTCACGATTTGCCATGACGACAAGGGGGCTGCGTGCTACCTGCTGAGGTATGAGCAAGATACCCAGCAAATCCGAGATCCTCGACTGGATCGAACAGAACCCCACGCTGACCGCCAAGCGCGACATCGCCAAAGCCTTTGGCATCAAAGGCGCGGCGCGGATCGACCTGAAGCGCGTGCTGAAAGAGCTGGAGGCCGAGGGCCATCTGGAAAAGCGCAAGCGCAGCTATCAGGATCCCGACCGCCTGCCGCCAGTCTCGGTCTTGCTGGTCACGGGGCCGGACAGCGATGGCGATTTGTTTGCCAAGCCGATGGAGTGGCATGGCGAGGGCAAAGAACCCATCGTCCTGCTGATCCCGCGCGAGAGTGACCCGGCGCTTGGCGAAGGTGACCGCATTCTGGCGCGGCTGACGCTGGTGAAAGGCGAAGATCACCACTATGAGGCCCGGCTCATTCGCCGCATCGGCTCTAACCCGCGCAAGGTGCTGGGCATCTTCCGCAAAGCGGCCGAAGGCGGGCGGATCGTCCCGATCGACAAGGGCACGGATCGGGAATGGCGCGTCGGTGCCGACCATACCCATGGCGCGAAAGACGGTGAACTGGTCGAGGCCGAGCAGGCCGGACCGAAGGCGCGTATGGGATCGCCCCGCGCCCGCATCGTCGAACGGCTGGGCGACCCGTCCGAGCCGCGCGCCGTCTCGCTCATCGCGATCCACCAGCATGGCATCCCCGACGACTTCCCCGACGATGTGATCGCACAGGCTGATGCCGCCAAGCCGCAGGGGCTGAAGGGCCGCGAGGATCTGCGCGACCTGCCGCTCATCACCATCGACCCGTCGGATGCGCGTGACCACGACGACGCCTGCTATGCCCATGCCGACGATGACCCGAAGAACGAGGGTGGCCATGTGCTCTGGGTCGCTATCGCCGACGTCGCCGCCTATGTCACCCCCGGTTCCGCGCTGGATCGCGAGGCGCGCAAGCGCGGCAACTCCACCTATTTCCCCGACCGCGTGGTGCCGATGCTGCCGGACCGGCTTTCGGGTGACCTCTGCTCTCTGCACGAGGGCGTGCCGCGCGCCTGTATCGCCGTGCGTATGGTGCTTGATGCCAAGGGCAACAAGATCGGCCATACGTTCCACCGGGGCCTAATGCGCTCCCCCGCCTCACTGCATTACGAGGAAGTGCAGGACGCCATCGACGGCAACCCGAACGACCGCACCGGGCCGCTGTTGGAGCCGGTGTTGAAGCCGCTTTACGCCGCCTATGGTGCGCTGAAGACCGCCCGCGCCGAGCGGCAGCCGCTGGAGTTGGACCTGCCGGAACGCCGCATCGAATTGGGCGAGGATGGCAAGGTGAAGTCGGTCAACTTCCGCGAAAGGCTCGACGCGCATAAGCTGATCGAAGAGTTCATGGTGCTGGCCAATGTCGCTGCCGCCGAGACGTTGATCAAGAAGAAGACTCCGCTGCTGTTCCGCATTCACGAAGAACCTTCGCCGGAGAAGCTTGAGTCTTTGCGCGAGACGGCGCAGGCGGCGGGTTTCACGCTGGCCAAGGGGCAGGTGCTGCAAACCGCGCATCTCAACCGGCTGCTGGATCAGGCGGCGGGGACCAATGACGCGGAGCTGATCAATCTCAGCACCCTACGCTCGATGACGCAGGCCTATTATGGCCCCGCCCATATCGGGCACTTCGGCCTTGCGCTGCGCTCCTACGCGCATTTCACCTCGCCCATTCGCCGCTATGCCGACCTTATCGTGCACCGCGCGCTGATCACGGCGCATGGCTGGGGCAAGGATGGGCTGACGCCCGAAGAGATTGAGGGGCTGGAGCAGACCGGCGCGCATATCTCCGACACCGAGCGGCGTTCGATGGTAGCCGAACGCGACACGACCGACCGTTACCTCGCGGCTTTTCTGTCGGAGCGCGTGGGCAACGAGTTCACCGGACGGATCAGCGGCATCGCGCGTTTTGGTGCCTTTGTGAAGTTGGACGAGACTGGCGCGGACGGTCTGGTGCCGATGCGCTCGCTCGGGCGGGAGTATTTCCACCACGACGCCGAGGCGCAGACGCTGATGGGCTCGGACACCGGCATGACAATCGGCATTGGCCAGCGCGTCACCGTGCGGCTGGCCGAGGCGGTCCCCGTGACCGGGGGCATCGCGCTGGAATTGCTTGAGATCGAAGACCAAAAGGTCAAGCAAGGCGGAGGTGGGGGCCGCCGCAGCCCGGCGGGCCGTAGCAAGCCGCGCGGCAAGGCCGTGAAGGCTAAGCGCAAGAAGGACAAGATCAAACGCAAAGTGACCCGCACCCGCCGCTGAGGCGGCAAACCGGCGGAGCTTCGCGGATGCCCGTCCCCCTCCCTTTCCACCGGGGCGGGGCGGGCATAGGATTTGCCGTAACTCTATGAGGTGAGGCGATTATGATCCGGCACTACGCGATGATTTCAGGCATTCTGGCGACCGCTGGCATGGGGGCTCCGGCCTTTGGGTCTGGCCCGACTGAATCCCTGCGCCCCGCGCCGCGCGCGCCGCAGGCCGTGCTGGCCGCCGCGGCGCCAGTAGCGCAGGAACCCGCGGCAGAGGCCGGCGGTGGCGATGCCGGGCTGCGCGCTTGGGTGAAAGACTTCCGCCCGCGCGCCCTGCAACAGGGCATCGACCCGGATGTCTTTGACCGGGCATTGGATACGGTCAGCTATGACCCGGAGGTGATCCGCCGCGACCGCAACCAATCGGAATTCACCAAAACGATTTGGGATTACCTCGACACCGCCACCTCGGATTTGCGGGTGCAGAACGGGCAGAAGGCATTGGCTCAATGGCAACGCACGCTGGAAGAGATCGAAGTGAAGTACGGTGTCGAGAAAGAGGTCGTCACCGCGATCTGGGGGCTTGAGAGCGCCTATGGCAGCTTCCGGGGCGGGGATCGGGTGCTGGATTCACTGGCCACGCTTGCCTATGACGCGCGGCGGGCGGAGTTTTTCGAAGGCGAATTGCTCGACGCCCTGCGCATCCTTCAGGCGGGCGATACCGATGCCGATCAATTGCGCGGCTCTTGGGCCGGCGCGATGGGGCATACGCAGTTCATGCCCTCGTCCTTCCACGCCCATGCGGTCGATTGGGATGGCGACGGGCGGCGCGACATCTGGGGCGATGACCCCAGCGATGCGCTGGCCTCTACCGCCGCCTATCTCAAGCATTTTGGCTGGACCGAAGGGCAGCCTTGGGGTGTCGAAGTGGCTTTGCCGGAGGGGTTCGACTATCTGCTGGCCGACCGGGAGGTGACCAAGACCCCGGCGGAATGGGCCGACCTTGGCGTGACCGCGTTGAATGGCGACGCGGTGGCGGATCACGGGCCTGCGTCGATCCTGCTGCCCGCAGGCGCGCAGGGCGCGGCCTTTATGATCTTCCCGAATTTCGCGGTGATCGAGCGCTATAATACGGCGGATGCCTATGTCATCGGTGTGGGCCATCTGGCCGACCGCATCGGCGGCGCGGGCGAGATACAGCAGGACTGGCCCCGCGAAGACCGTGCGCTGAGCTTTGATGAGCGGATCGAATTGCAGACCCTGCTGACGAAGGCGGGTTTTGACACGCAAAAGATCGACGCCAAGATCGGCCCGCTGACCGTCAATGCCGTGCGCAGCTATCAAAAGGCTGAGGGGATCGCGCCCGATGGCTATGCCTCCCCCCGGCTGCTGGCCCGACTGCGCGCCGAGTGAGGGGCCGCCCCCGATTGGGGGCAGCCCAATGTTTTAGGACGCGGCTTTGAGCATGTCCTTGTCTTTCAGGTCAGCATAGGTCGCATCCAGTGCCTTGGTCGCCCGTTCGGCGAAGATCTTGATCTCTTCGGGTGTGATGATCAGCGGCGGAGAGATGATCATCCGGTCGCCGACATGGCGCATCACCAGATTGTTGGCAAAGCAATGTTCGCGGCAGATGTACCCGGCGGTGCCGCTATCGGCGAATTTCGCGCGGCTTTCCTTCTGCGGCGTCAGCGGGAGGGAGGCCATCAGGCCCGATACGTTCACCCCGCCCACCAGCGGATGCTCTCCCAGCTTGTCCAGCACCTCTTTCAGCGCGGGGGCGGCGACGTTTTGCACATGGGCGACGATGTTCTCTTCCTGCATAATCCGCAGGTTTTCCAGCGCCACGGCGGCGCAGACCGGGTGGCCGGAGTAGGTGTAGCCGTGGTTGAATTCGCAGGCGTTGATGACCTCGGCCACTTCGTCACAGACAATCGACCCGCCAATCGGCGCGTAGCCCGAGCTGAGCCCCTTGGCGATGGTCATGATATGCGGCTTGATCCCCATGGTTTGCGAGCCGAACCAGTTCCCTGTCCGGCCAAAGCCACAGATCACCTCGTCGGCGATCAACAGAATGTCGTGTTTGTCGCAAATGCGCTGGATTTCAGGCCAGTAAGTGCTGGGCGGAATGACAACCCCGCCGGCGCCCTGCACGGGTTCGGCAATGAAGGCGGCAACCTTGTCCGCGCCTAGTTCGACGATCTTCGCGTCCAGCTCCTGCGCCCGTTTCAGGCCGAAGTCCTCGGGCGACATATCCCCGCCCTCGGCATACCAATCGGGCTGGCCGATGTGATGGATGCCGGGGATCGGCAGGCCGCCTTGCTCATGCATATAGGTCATGCCGCCCAGACTGGCCGACCCGACCGAAGAGCCGTGATAGGCATTCTTGCGGCTGATGATATGGCTCTTCTCTGGCTTGCCCTTTTGCGCCCAATAGGTGCGGACCATACGCAGGTTGGTGTCGTTCGCCTCTGATCCGGACCCGGCGAAAAAGACGTGGTTCAAATCACCGGGGGCGAGGTCGGCCAGTTCCTTGGCCAGCGCGATGGCGGGCACATGGGTCGTTTGGAAGAAGGTGTTGTAATAGGGCAGTTCATTCATCTGTCGCGCGGCGACATTGCCCATCTCTTCGCGGCCATAGCCAAGGTTCACGCACCACAGCCCGGCCATCGCATCGAGAATCTCATTCCCCTCGCTGTCGGTCAGGTAGATGCCCTTGGCCCTTGTGATGATGCGCGCGCCCTTGTCGCCCAATTCATCATTGGTGGTGAAAGGATGCATGTGATGCGCCGCATCCAGCGCCTGAAGGTCCGCGGTGGGGAGGTGATTCGTGATGGGCGGCATGGGTGTGCACCTTCTATTTGCATGAAAAATGAGCTTCGCCGCAGAATATGATCAAATTATAGCATGTCAATCGAATCAACGCGGAACGGGCAGACCATCGAGGGCTGCGCGAATTTGGGTCATTCCTTGGGCAACATCGCCCGCCATGACCTCACCCGCCAGCGCGGCATTGCCCTCGGCGAAGGCCGCCAAAAGCTCGGCATGTTTATCGGGCAGATTGCTGGTGCCATAGCGCCCGCAAACCACACGAAGCGAGGGGCCGAAACGCAGCCAAAGACGGTCCACCGTCGCGGCCATGATCGGCGCTTCGGCAAGGTCGTAAATCATCCGGTGAAAGCTGTAGTTCTGCATCAAATAGCCGCCGACATCGCCCCGGTCGATGGCATGGTTCAGCGCGTTGTCACAGGCTTTCAATGCGTTCAAACGCTCATCCGTCATGCGGTTTGCGGCGCGTTTGGTCAGTTCCGGCTCTAGCGTTTCCCGCATGAATCCCAGTTCTTCCAGCCCCGCATGGGTCAGTTCCGGCACGGTGACCCGGCGGTTGCCCAAATGGGTCAGCGCCCCTTCCGAGATCAGGCGGCGGATGGCCTCGCGTACCGGGGTCATGCCCGCATCCAAAGCGGCGGTCAGACCTTGGATCGTGACCCCCTGTCCGGGGGCCAGATCGCCGAAGAGAATCATCTTGCGCAGGCGTTCGTAAACATGCTGATGGATCGGTGTCTTGACCGCCGCATCGGCGGCGGGAAGCAATCTCGGATCGGTTTTTTCTGAACCCATGGGAGCGGTCTTTCCGTCTTGTTTCGCCGTGTCTTGCAGCATTTCATTCTGCATGAAAGCATAAACCATCTTGCCCGAAGAGGCAAAACTTGATCAAATTGACGAAAGGTGGGGATCAACCCGACCTGTCTAACGGGAGTATGAAATGAAACATGTGCTACTAAGCAGCGTCGCCGTTGCCACCTTGATGGCAGGTGCCGCCACTGCCGAAACAGTCCGGGTCTACAACTGGTCCGACTATATCGACGAATCCCTGCTGGATAAATTCGAAGAAGAGACCGGCATCGAATTGGTCTATGACGTGTTCGACAGCAACGAGGTGCTGGAAACCAAAATGCTGGCCGGTGGGTCGGGCTATGACGTGGTCGTCCCCTCGGGCACCTTCCTGCAGCGCCAGATCACAGCCGGTGCATTCCAGCCGCTGGACACGTCCAAACTGCCCAATCTCGAAAACATGTGGGACGTGGTCTCCTCGCGGACCGAACAATATGATCCCGATAACGCCCATTCGATCAACTATATGTGGGGCACCACCGGCATCGGCGTGAATGTCGGCAGGGTGAAAGAGATCCTGGGCGAAGATGCCCCGATCGACTCCTGGGACTTGGTTTTCGATCCGGCCAATATGGAAAAACTGGCCGACTGCGGCGTGCATTTCCTTGATGCCCCGGCAGAGATGATCCCTGCCGCGCTGAACTACATCGGCGAAGACCCCAACAGCCATGACCCCGATGTGATCGCCAAGGCCGAAGAGGTCTTTATGCCGGTCCGCCCCTATATCCAGAAGTTCCATTCTTCGGAATATATCAACGCTTTGGCCAACGGTGACGTCTGCGTCGCGGTGGGCTGGTCCGGTGATATCCTGCAGGCCCGTGACCGCGCGGATGAAGCCGACAACGGTGTCGAAATCGCCTATAACGCCCCCTCCGAAGGCGCGCAGATGTGGTTTGACCAGATGGCCATCCCGGTTGACGCGCCGAACCCCGAGGGCGCGCATAAGTTCCTGAATTTCATCATGGACGCCGAGAATATGGCCGCCGCGTCGAACTATGTGTACTATGCGAACGGCAACGAAGCCTCGCAGGAGCATCTGGTCGAGGATGTGATCGGCGACCCGGCGATCTACCCCTCTGAGGCGGCGCTGAACAACCTGTTCACCACCACACCCTACCCGCCGAAAGTGCAGCGCGTGGTGACCCGGCTCTGGACCAAGATCAAGTCCGGTACCTGATCTGAGACAGGGGGTGCGGCCAGTCTGGTCGCGCCCCTTTTTCTTGCCCCGCGACCCCGATCAAAGCCCGAGCAAAGCCCGATCAAAGGATCTCTCAACCGTGAGCCCAACCGTCTTCGCCCCCTGGAACGACCCCGACGAAAAGCCGCTCATTCGCTTTAAGAATGTGACCAAGAAATTCGGCGAATTCGTCGCCATCGACGATCTGTCTTTGGATATCTACGCGCAGGAATTCTTTGCCCTTCTTGGGCCTTCGGGCTGTGGCAAGACGACGATGATGCGTATGTTGGCGGGTTTCGAAAGCCCGACCACCGGGCGCATCGAATTAGCGGGGCAGGACATCGCCCCGGTGCCTCCGAACAAACGCGCGGTGAACATGATGTTCCAATCCTACGCGCTGTTTCCGCATCTCAGCATCTGGGACAACATCGCCTTCGGCCTGCGCCGCGACAAGATGGAGAAGGACGCCATCGCCGCCCGCGTGGCCGAGATGCTGAAGCTCACCCGGCTTGAGAAATTCGCCCGCCGCAAACCGCATCAGATTTCCGGCGGTCAACGGCAGCGCGTGGCGCTGGCGCGGTCACTGGCCAAAGCGCCCAAACTGTTGCTGCTCGATGAGCCCTTGGGCGCGCTTGATAAGAAGCTGCGGCAAGACACCCAGTTCGAGCTGATGGACATTCAAGAATCCACCGGCACCACCTTTGTCATCGTGACCCACGACCAAGAAGAGGCGATGACCGTCGCCTCCCGCGTGGCGGTGATGGACGAGGGGCGCGTGATTCAAGTGGCCACCCCGGCCGAGATCTATGAAGCGCCGAATTCCGTTTATGTGGCCGACTTCATCGGTGACGTGAACATCATCGAAGCCAGCACCAAGGCCATTGGCCAAGATCAATACCATCTGAACTGGATCGACGGGCGGCCGCCGCTGACCGCCACCTCTGCCGCGCCGTTCAGCGAAGGGCAGCAGGCCCATCTGGCGATCCGGCCCGAGAAAATACGCATTTCGACCGAGAGGCCCGAGGATGCGCCCAATGCGCTACAGGGCAAAGTGCTCGACATCGCGTATCTGGGGAACCTTTCCACCTATCACGTCGAACTGCCCGGCGGGCAGGTGATCAAGGCGCAGACGGCCAACACTCGCCGCATCGCACGGCGTGACATCACATGGGAAGACCCGGTCTGGATTTCATGGAGCGCCACCGCAGGCGTTTTGTTGGCGCAATGAACATGCGTCGTTTCGCCCTGATCGCGGTCCCGTACCTCTGGCTGTTGGCGCTGTTTCTGGTGCCTTTCCTGATCGTTTTCAAAATCTCCCTCTCCGATACGGCGCTGGCGATCCCGCCCTATACGCCGACGATCAAGGACGGCATCGGCGCCCTGATCGCCCAGTTGGATTTCGAGAATTTTACCTTCCTCGCCTCCGACGATCTTTATTGGAAAGCCTACCTTAGCTCCCTGCGCATCGCCGTTGTATCGACCGCGCTGACGCTCTTGGTCGGCTATCCCATCGCCTACGGCATGGCCCGCGCCCCCGAAGAGTGGCGCGCCACATTGATGATGTTGGTGATCCTGCCGTTCTGGACCTCCTTCCTGATCCGCGTCTATGCGTGGATGGGCATTCTCAGCAACGAAGGGCTGCTGAACCAACTCTTGATGGGGTTAGGTCTAACGGCAGAGCCTTTACAGATCCTTAATACCAATACGGCAGTCTACATCGGCATCGTCTATACCTACCTGCCGTTCATGATCCTGCCCATCTACGCCGCGCTCGACCGGCTGGACGAGTCGCTCAACGAGGCGGCTGAGGATTTGGGCTGCTCGCGTTTGCAAGCCTTCTGGCTGGTGACGATCCCGTTGTCGCGCAACGGCATCGTGGCGGGCAGCTTCCTTGTCTTCATCCCGGCTTTGGGTGAATTCGTGATCCCCTCGCTTTTGGGCGGGTCGGGCACGCTGATGATCGGCAAAGTGCTTTGGGAAGAGTTCTTTAACAACCGCGACTGGCCGGTGGCGAGCGCCGTTGCCGTGATCCTGCTGCTGATCCTGATCATTCCGATCATCCTCTTCCAGCGCAACCAGCAGAAACAGGCGGAGGCCGAACAATGAAGCGGATGACATGGTTCAACGTGACCTCGCTGACGCTGGGGTTCGCCTTTCTTTACCTGCCGATGATCATTCTGGTGATCTACAGTTTCAACGCCTCGAAACTGGTGACGGTCTGGGCCGGATTCTCGACCCGCTGGTATGGCGAGCTGTTGCAAAACGAAGCCTTCCTGAACGCCGCTTGGGTCACGCTGAAGGTCGCGGTGATCTCCTCCTCCATCGCCACGGTGCTGGGCACGATGGCGGCCTATGTGCTGGTGCGCGGCGGGCGGTTCATGGGGCGGACATTGTTCTCCGGCATGATCTACGCACCGCTGGTGATGCCCGAGGTGATCACCGGCCTGTCGCTCCTCTTGCTCTTCATCGGCATCGGGCTCGACCGGGGCGTGCTGACCATCGTGCTGGCGCATACGACCTTTTCAATGTGCTATGTCTCGGTCGTCGTCTCCTCGCGGTTGGTGTCCTTTGACCGTTCGTTGGAAGAGGCCGCGCTCGACCTCGGTTCTTCCCCGTGGGAGGCCTTCCGCCTCGTGACCCTGCCCATTATCGCGCCTGCGGTGATCTCGGGCTGGCTTCTGGCCTTCACGCTCAGCCTTGATGATCTGGTCATCGCCTCCTTCACCGCCGGGCCATCGGCGACGACGCTGCCGATCAAGATCTTCAGCGCCGTGCGTTTGGGCGTCTCGCCCGAGATCAACGCGCTCTCGACGATCATGATCGCCATCGTGACCGTGGGTGTCATCACCGCATCGCTGGTCAGCAAACGCTCAAGCCTGCGCGCGCAGGAGGAGGCCCGCGCGGCGGAACGGCCCGCCGCATGAAGCGTATCTACGCGGATTTCGCCTATTCCGAAGCGCCGCGTGCGGGCTGCTGGTGGGATCAGACCCATGGCGCGCCGGAGCGGCCGGCGCTGCAAGGCGCGGCGCAGGCCGATGTTGTGATCATCGGTGGCGGTTTCACCGGCCTCAATGCCGCGCTGCATCTGGCGCAGGCCGGGGTCGGGGCCACGGTGCTGGAGGCCGAGCGCGTGGGCTTTGGCGCCTCGGGCCGCAACGGGGGCTTTTGCTGCTTGGGCGGCGGGATGCTGGATGACGCGGCGCTCGACCGGAAATTCGGGCGGGCAGAGCGGCTTGGCTGGCGACAGGCCGAGGTGGCAGCGATCCGACAGGTGGAGGATTTCATCGCCGCCCGCGGCACCAATGTCGATAGGCATTCCCAAGGGGAAACCCAGCTGGCCCACCGCCCGCGCGATTTCGAAGAGATGCGCGGTAGGTTAGATTACTACGCGGAGAATTACGGCGTCACGGCGCGGCTGACCGAAAAGGCGGATTTGGCCGCCGAGGGGCTGAACGCAGGCTTCGAGGGCGCGATCACCGTGCCGATTGGCTTTGGCCTCAACCCCCGCAAATATGTGACCGCCCTCGCACAGGCCGCGGAAGAGGCGGGGGCCGCGATCTATCACAACAGCCCGGCCACCGGGGTGACAGGGCAGGAGGGCGCGTTCGAGGTCACGACGCCGCAGGGCCGCATCCGCGCAGAGCGGGTGATCATCGCCACCAATGGCTATTCCTCCGAAGACCTGCCGCCATGGCTGGCCGCGCGTTACATGCCGACGCAATCCAGCGTGATCGTGACCCGCCCGATGACCGAGGCCGAGCTTTCCGCCCAGGGCTGGACCAGCCAACAGGCCAGCTATGACAGCCGCCATCTGCTGCATTACTTCCGGCTGATGCCTGACAATCGTATGTTGTTCGGCGTGCGCGGCGGGCTGATGTCGAACCCCAATTCCGAGCGGCGCGCGCTGGCCCGGGCCCGGGCGGATTTCGAGGCGATGTTCCCCGCGTGGCGTCATGTCGAAACGCCGCATGGCTGGTCGGGCATGGTCTGTATCGCGCGCAATCGCATGCCCTTCGTGGGGCAGGTGCCGGATCAGCCGGGGATCTTCGCAGGGCTGTGCTACCACGGCAATGGCGTGGCGATGGGCAGCTATTCCGGTGCGCTCTTGGCCGATCTGGTCCGCGGCATAACGCCCGAGCGGCCCTATCCCGCCCCCATGCGCGCCCCGCTTGCACGGTTCGAATTGGGCCGTTTTCGCCGGGCGGTCATGCCCTTTGCCTATGCGGGCTTCGCGCTGTCGGATCGCTGAAGCGGGCGGTCAGCCCTCTTCCCGCGCCGCGCGTTCCTTGGCCAGCGTGATCTGGCGCTGGCGTTCGCGGAACCGTTCCTTATCCTCTGCCGAGGTCTCATCCACACATTGATGACAGGACACCCCAGCCTCATAGGCAGGGTGCTGCGTATCCTCAGGCAGGATCGGGCGGCGGCAGCCGTGGCAGAGCATATGCGGCCCTTCGCGCAGCCCGTGGCCAACGCTGACGCGGTTGTCGAAGACGAAACAGTCGCCTTCCCATGTGCTTTCCTGTTCGGGCACCTCTTCGAGGTATTTCAGGATGCCGCCTTTGAGATGGAAGACATCCTCGACCCCCTGACCGATCAGGTAGTTGGTCGATTTCTCGCAACGGATGCCGCCGGTGCAGAACATCGCGATTTTCTTGTTGTGGAAGCGGCCTTTGTTCGCCTCCCACCACGCGGGGAATTCACCAAAGCTCTCGGTCTCGGGGTCGACCGCGCCTTCGAAGGAGCCAATCGCCACTTCGTAGCTGTTGCGCGTGTCGATCACCGCCACATCGGGGGAGCGGATCAATTCGTTCCAATCCTTCGGGTCGACGTAATGGCCCACCTTGGCGCGGGGATCGACATCGGGCTGGCCCATCGTCACGATCTCGCGCTTGATGCGCACCTTCATCTTGCCGAAGGGCGGCTTGTCGCTAGTGGCCTCTTTCCACTCCAGATCCGCGCAGCCGGGCAGGGCGCGCAGATGGGCGATCACCGCGTCGATCCCGGCGCGCGGCCCGGCGATGGTGCCGTTCACCCCTTCGGGGGCCAGCAGAAGCGTCCCCATGACCGATTGCGCCTCGCAAAGCGCCAAAAGCGCGGGTTTGAGCGCGGCGGGATCGTCGAAGCGGGTGAAGTGATATAGCGCGGCGATGGTATACATGAGCGTCAAATAAGCGCTTCGGCGGCAAAGCTCAATCCGGCGCGTGCCATTGACCTACCCCATCCGCAGCCCTACCCCTTTCGGTAAGGAGAATGCCCATGACCCATGCCCTGATCGTGATCGACGTTCAAAATGATTTCTGCCCCGGCGGCGCGCTGGAAGTGCCGCAGGGCGATGAGATTCTGCGCGGCATCAACGCGCTGATGCCCGAGTTTGACGCGGTGGTTCTGACGCAGGACTGGCATCCGGCGGGGCATTCGTCTTTTGCCTCATCGTATAAGGACAACGGGCCTTATGAGGTCATCACCATGCCCTATGGCCCGCAGGTGCTTTGGCCCGATCACTGCATCCAAGGCAGCATTGGCGCGCAGTTCCACCCCGAGTTGCAAACCGACCGCGCCGATCTGATCATCCGCAAGGGCTACAACCCCGACATCGACAGCTATTCGGCGTTTTTCGAGAATGACCATCGCACGCCCACGGGGCTCGAAGGCTACCTGCGCACACGCGGGATCGAGCGGCTGACCATGGTGGGGCTGGCGCTGGATTTCTGCGTGAACTTCTCGGCTGTGGACGCAGCGAAGCTGGGGTTCAAGGTCGATGTGCGCGAAGACCTGTGCCGGGCGATTGATCTGGACGGATCGCTTGCCAAAGCCCGCGAAGGCATGCGCGCGGCGGGGGTGACGCTGGCCTGATCCGCCGCTTTCCCCTTGCCCATCTGCCCGCGCCCTTGGCATGAAGGGGCACGCAATAAGGAACCTCCCATGGTCGACATCGCCACCCGCGTCTATAACCACAAGTGGAAGATCGACCCCATCGTGCGGTCGCTGATCGACACGGATTTCTACAAGCTCTTGATGTGCCAGTCGGTGTTCCGCAACAAGCCGGACACGCAGGTCACCTTTAGCCTGATCAACCGCTCCACCCATATCCCGCTGGCCAAGCTGATCGACGAGGGGGAGTTGCGCGAGCAACTCGATCACATTCGCTCGCTCAGCCTCAGCCGGGGGGAGAGCACGTGGCTGCGCGGCAATACCTTCTACGGCAAGCGCCAGATGTTCCGCCCCGATTTCATGGAGTGGTTCGAGGGCATGCGCCTGCCGCCCTATCATCTGGAACGCAAAGGCGATCAATATGAGCTGACCTTTGAGGGCAAGTGGCATGAGGTCATGCTTTGGGAAATTCCCGCGCTGGCGGTGTTGATGGAGCTGCGCAGCCGCGCCGCCCTCGACCCGATGGGTAAGTTCGAGCTTCAGGTGCTTTACGCCCGTGCCATGACCCGCGTCTGGGAAAAGATCGAAGCGCTGCGCGAGGTCGACAACCTGTCGATCGCGGATTTTGGCACCCGGCGGCGGCATTCCTACCTCTGGCAGGATTGGTGCGTGCAGGCGATGCATGAGGGGCTGGGCGATGCCTTTACCGGCACCTCCAACTGTCGCATCGCCATGATGCGCGAGCTTGAGGCGATTGGCACCAATGCCCATGAATTGCCCATGGTCTATGCCGCCTTGGCCGAGGATGACGCCGCCCTTGCCCGCGCGCCCTATGACGTGCTGTCGGACTGGCATGATGAGCATGAGGGCAATCTGCGGATCATCCTGCCCGATACCTACGGCACCAAGGGGTTTCTCGATCACGCGCCGGATTGGCTGGCGGGCTGGACCGGCATCCGCGTCGACAGCGGCGATCCGGCCACGGCGGCGCAGACGGCCATCGACTGGTGGCGCGCCCGCGGCGAGGATCCGACGACCAAGCGGGTGATCTTCAGCGATGGGCTGGATGTGGACAAGATCAAGGAGTTGCACGCGCAGTTTGCGGGCAAGGCCAAGGTCTCTTTCGGTTGGGGGACGTTGCTGACCAATGACTTCCGCGGGCTGGTGCCGAATGATGCGCTGGCGCCCTTTAGTTTGGTCTGCAAAGCGGTCAGCGCCAATGGGCGGCCCACGGTCAAACTCTCGGACAACCCGAACAAGGCGATGGGTCCGGCGGATGAGATCGCGCGTTACAAGCGTGTTTTCGGGGTCGGAGAGCAGGCCGCGCAGCAGGTGATCGTCTGACGGTCAGCCTTCGCCAAGGGCGGCCACGGGGAACTCCGCCGTGGCGATCAACCCTTCGGGCTGCCAATCGTAGCGCAGGGTGCCGCCGACCGCGCGGGTCAAGGACTGGATGATCCGCGAGCCGCTGTTGCGCGGAGATTTGATGACTTCCGGCCCGCCGGTTTCGCGCCAGACAAACCGCAGGCGCGCAGGCTCCTGAAGGATGGTGATATCCAGCGATACCCGCCCGGTATCGGAACTGAGCGAGCCGTGTTTCACCGCATTCGTCGCCAGCTCGTGCAAGGCCAGCGTCAGGGGGGAAACGAGGCGGTGCGAGATCAGCGGATTCGCCCCGGTGAGGTTGATCTGATCCTCGGTGGCCGAGGTATAGGCCCGCATGATCGGCCCCATCAGCGTCTCGAAATCCACCTCATGCTGGTCGCTGCGGCCAATCGTGTCGAAATGCGCCGCGCCCAAGGCGGCAAGCCGCTCGATCACCTTATCGGCAAAGGCCGCCGGGGTCGGCTCCTCACGGGCGGTCAGGCGGACCATGGCGGTCATGACGTTGACGATATTACGTAGCCGGTGCAGCAATTCGTCATCGGCCAGTTGCCGGTGCTCCCGCTCCACCCGGCGGCGTTCGGAAACGTCGAGTTGCGAGCCGAAGAAGTAGATCAGATTGCCGTCTTCGTCATTGATCGGCCCCAGTTGTAGGGCGTTCAGGAAGCGGCTGCCATCCTTGCGGTAGTTCACGATCTCAACCGTGTCGACCCGGCGGGCCAGTAGGATTTCGCGTACCGCATCGACGCTTTCGCGCGTGGTTTCCGGGCCTTGCAGGAAGCGGCAGTTCTGGCCCACGATCTCATCCAAGCCATAGCCGGTGAGATCGGTGAAAGCGTCATTCACATAGACGATGGGATTGTCCGGCAGGGTCGGGTCGGTGATGCACAGCGGCAAGCGGGCATAGCGCACGACCTTGCCTAGAACGTCTTCGGTCAGGGTCTGCCGAGCGGCGGAGACCGTGTTGTCGTTCATGAATTTCCGCCCTCTGATCGAAACTGGCCGTCAATGTGCCCTGCACGTGGCTTTTGGGTCAACCCGCATACTGGGGGTTGGGCCATGTTTATCTACTAAATGCTGTATGCGCCATACGGTTCCGCGAGGTTCGATAAATGCGGCTTGTCAGGAAGGGCCGAAAATGCGTAATTGAGGGCGCTTGGTGTCCCGAAAAGCGCCTTTGAGTGTGGGACCGAAAAGGGAATTCAGTAAGGGGTCGCCCGACCCTGAAGCCGAAGCCGCCCCCGCGACTGTAAGCGGTAAGCCAATGCCCCTCGTGCCACTTGTCCTTTCGGACGGGGAAGGCGGGCAAAGGCCACGACCCGCGAGCCAGGAGACCTGCCAGGCAAATGAAACGCTAGATTCCGTCGGGTGTGACGGTAAGGAGATTGAAGATGACGACGATGATTAAGACCGCCGGTGCCACGCGCAGCAAACTCGTACCGGCGCTGTTTGCCGCCGTATTGGGTGTGGCTCTGATGGCGCTGACCGGCCATGTGCAGGCCGCAGCACTGCATGATGCCGCCCATGACGTGCGCCACGCGACAGGCTTTCCCTGCCACTAAGCGCCGCGTTCGGTATCACAGGGGTCCGGGCTGCCATGCCGCAGTCCGGCTGTCTTTGATTCTGGTTTTCTTTCCATGCCCGCCTCTTGCCGTTTTGCCTGCGTCTGCCTTTCACCGTGTGGGCAGGGCTTTGGCGCATCTTGAGGCTGGCTGATGGCTCGGCCCGCACTTGGCGCGGCGCCGGGTGTCATTTCGCACCCAAGGATCATTGCGATGTTTTCACGTTTTCTGACTTCCGCCCTGTTCGCCGGGGCCTCTGCCGGCCTGTTGACCGGCCTGCTGCAACTCTATTTCGTGCAGCCCGTGCTGCTTCATGCCGAGCTTTATGAGACCGGCGCGCTGGTGCATTTCGGGGCCGACCCCGTCAGCGCGCATCCCGATTTGCCCGGTTTCGATGCCGTCCGTGATGGGTTGAGCCTGATCTTCACCATGCTGACCTATACCGCCTATGCGCTGATCCTTCTGGCCGCGATGAGCCTTGGTGAAGAGCGCGGCGCGGTGATTGATGGCCGCTGGGGCATCCTTTGGGGTGTCGCCGGGTTCGTGGCCTTCCACCTCGCGCCGGGGTTCAGCCTTGCGCCCGAAGTGCCCGGTGTGGCCGCCGCAGACATCACCGCGCGGCAGATCTGGTGGTTCGCCACCGCCGGGGCGGCGCTGGTGGCGCTATGGCTGCTGGCATTTGGCAAGGGGTGGGGCGCGTGGATCGGGGCGGCGGTTCTGCTGATGGCCCCCCATGTCATCGGCGCACCCGAACCCGAGAGCTTCAGCGGCCCGGTGCCGACCGAGATCGGCGCGCTTTTCGCCGCGCGTGCGCTTGGCATCGGCTTGGCCGCCTGGGTGTTGCTGGGCGGTTTCGCCGGGTTCTTTTGGCAACGTGAAGGCGCGCAGAACGCCTGAGGGAGGTAGAAATGGACAGATCACTGGCGCTATTCGCCATTGGATTGGTCTTTGGCGGTGGCATCGGTTTTGCCATCGCCGCAAGCAACGGGGTGACCTTCGACGGCCATGACCACGGCGACCCTGCCGCCCATGGCGGCGGCGGGCATGTGGCCATGGATCACGGTGGCGCGGATCACGCGCGGATGCACGGCCAGCCCATCGCGCTGGCCGCCGAAGAGGCCCCCAGCCTTGCCATCCGCGTGACCCCCGACCCGATGTCAGGCCATAACCTTTTTGTTGAGACCGAAGGCTTCGCCTTTGCCCCGCAGAATGCCAGCGGCGCAAATCAACCGGGCGAGGGCCACGCCCATGTCTATGTCAATGGCACCAAGATCGGGCGGCTTTACGGCCCGTGGCTGCATCTGGCTGACCTGCCCAAGGGCGAGGTCACGGTGGAGGTCACGCTCAACGCCAATGACCACCGCCCCTTGGCGGTGAACGGTGCGCCGATTACGGCCCGCGAGGTGCTGACGGTTGAATAATCGCGCCGCCTCCCCTTTTCATGGCGGGCCGGAGCGCATACCCGGCACGCATAACCCGATGGGACAAGATCAATGAGCGCAACCCTACATGTCTGCATGACCTGCCGCGCCGGTGAGGTGCTGGAGGAAGACGCCCCGCGCCCCGGCGCGCAGCTTCATGCCGCCCTCGACGCCGCAGGCGCGCCCGAGGGCGTGACCATCGTGCCGGTGCAATGTCTTTCCGCCTGTTCGCAGGGCGCCGCCGTGGCGCTCTCTGCGCCGGGCAAATGGTCCTATGTCTATGGCCGCTTGACCAAGGAAGACGCCGCCGACATCCTTGCCGGAGCCGCCGCCTATGCCGCCACCCAAGACGGGCTGGTGCCATGGCGCGAACGCCCGGTCATCTTTCGCAAGCAAAGCCTTGCGCGTATCCCCCCTTTGACCCTGCCGCAGGAGCCTACCGTATGAGCGATCTCGCCAAAATCCCCGTTACCGTCATCACCGGCTTTCTCGGCGCGGGCAAGACCACGTTGATCCGCCATCTGATGACCAATGCAGGCGGGCGTCGCCTTGCCGTTCTCGTCAATGAGTTTGGCACCGTGGGTGTGGACGGTGACATCCTGAAATCCTGCGCCATCGACGACTGCCCGGCGGAGAATATCGTCGAACTTGCCAATGGCTGCATTTGCTGCACCGTGGCCGATGATTTCATCCCCACCATCGAAGCACTGATGGCCCTGCCCACGCGCCCCGATCACATCCTGATTGAAACCTCTGGACTGGCCCTGCCGAAACCGCTCTTGAAAGCCTTCGACTGGCCCGCGATCCGGTCCAAGATCACCGTCGACGGCGTTATCGCGCTGGCCGATGCAGAAGCCGTGGCGGCGGGCACTTTTGCCGCTGATGTCGCCGCCGTGGACGCGCAGCGTCTGGCCGACGACAGCCTCGACCACGAAACGCCGCTCTCCGAAGTGTTCGAAGATCAGATTTCCTGCGCCGATATCGTGCTGATGTCCAAGGCCGATCTGGCCGGTCCCGATGGCCTTGCCAAAGCCCGCAAGGTGATCGAAGAGGAAAGCCCGCGTGAGATTCCGATCCTTGAGATGACCGAAGGCGTGATCGACCCCAAGGTGGTACTCGGCCTCAACGCCGCCGCCGAAGACGACCTTGCCGCGCGCCCTTCGCATCATGACGGCCACGACGATCACGAGCATGACGATTTCGAAACCGTGGTGATCCCGATACCGGAAGTGTCGGATGTCGATGCGCTGGTGGCCTCAATCGAGCGGCTCGCGCGTAAGCAGAACATCCTGCGCGTGAAGGGCTATGTCGCGGTCGAGGGCAAACCGATGCGCCTGTTGGTGCAGGCCGTGGGCGCGCGGGTGCGCCAGCAGTTCGACCGCCCTTGGGGCAGCGACACGCGCGCCGGGCATCTGGTGGTGATCGCCGAACATGACGACATCGACCTTGCCAAAATCCGCGAGACCTTGGGAGCCTGACCGCCCATGCATGTCGTCTTTCGCGAAAGCCACGGGTTGGAGGATACCGACACCCCCTATGATCCGGGGCAAACCCCCGCCGATCTGGTGGTGCTGTCGTTTTCCGACAGTGACCTCGGCGCTTTCGCGGCAGGCTGGCATCGCGGCGGCGGCAAGGAGGGCAAGCTGCCCTCGCTGCGGCTGTGCAACCTCGTGGCGCTGCGGCACCCGGCCTCGGTCGACAACTACATCGAACAGACGCTGACCGGGGCCAAAGGCATTCTAATCCGCCTCATCGGGGGGGAGAATTACTGGCCCTACGGCATCATGCAGGTCCAAGACTTCGCCCGCCGCCATGATATCGCGCTGGCCGTCTTGCCCGCCGATGGGCGCGAGGATCCGGGGCTCGACGCGCATTCGACTTTGCCGGTTTCCACGCTGCGCCGTCTTGCGCATCTTTGTGACGCGGGCGGGCCCGTGGCGGCGCAGGCCGCGCTGGCGCAGATGGCGCTGGCGGCAGGCTTTTACGCCGGGCCGGTCATGGGCACGAAAACGGTGCCGGATTGCGGCTATTACGACCCCGATCAAGGGGTGCTCCCCCTTGCCGACGCGGCGGGGCAGACTGTCGCGGTTACCTTTTACCGCAGCTATCTTCTGGCCGCCGATACCGCGCCCGTCGATGCGCTGATCCGGGCGTTGCGGGCGGCGGGGCTGAACGCCATCGGGCTTTTCGTACCCTCGCTCAAATCCGATCCCGCGCGGGGCTTTCTGGACGATGCCTTGGCGGCGATGAAACCCGTAGCCATCGTCAACGCCACCGCTTTCTCGGGGCGCGGGGATGATGGCACCTCCCCGCTCGACGCGCCGGGCTGCCCGGTGTTTCAGGTGGCCCTCTCCACCGCCCGGCGGCGCGATTGGGACGAGAGCGAGCGCGGCCTTTCCCCCGCCGATCTGGCGATGCATGTGGTCTTGCCCGAGGTCGATGGCCGCATCTTTGGCGGCGTTGTCAGTTTCAAGAGCCCCGGAAAGCGCGACCCCGATCTGCAATATTCCCGCTTTGCCCACCGCGCCGAAGAGGCGCGGATCGAAGCTGTCGTCGCCCGTGTACTGGGCTGGCATCGGCTGGCGCAGACCCCGGCGGCCACACGCAAACTGGCACTGGTGCTCTCGACCTATCCGGGGCGGGACGATCAACTGGCCCATGCGGTCGGCCTTGATGCGCTGGCGTCGGTCGAAGACATGTTGATGCGGCTGGCGGGTGAGGGCTATGGCGTGACCCCGCAGATTGGCTTTGGCCGCAGCCTGACCGAGCAGCGCATCACTTGGCCCCTTGCCGACTATGAGGCCGCGCTGGCCACTCTGCCGCAGGCGCTGCGCGATGACCTTAGCGACGCGTGGGGCGCAGCGGCGGATGACCCGCTGGTGCAGGACGGCGCCTTTCACTTCGCGGCCCAAACCTGCGGCAACGCGCTGGTCGCCCTGCAGCCCGAGCGCGGCGATCTGCAAGACCGCGAAGACAGCTATCACGACCTCGCCCGCACGCCGCGGCATTCCTATGTGGCCTTCTACCTCTGGCTGCGGGCGCAGGGGCATCATGCGCTGGTGCATATCGGCGCGCATGGCACGCTCGAATGGCTGCCGGGCAAGGCGGTGGCCCTCTCAGGCGATTGCTGGCCCGAGGCGCTTACCGGCGATCTGCCGGTGATCTACCCCTTCATCGTCAACGATCCCGGTGAAGCGGCACAGGCCAAGCGGCGCATCGGAGCGGTGACGCTCGGCCATCTGCCGCCCCCGCTGAAAGACAGTGAAACACCCGATGGGCTGTTGCGGCTGGAACGGCTGCTGGATGAATATTCCACCGCCGACGGGCTCGACCCCGCGCGCCGCGACCGGCTGGTCGACACGATCCGCGCCGAGGCGCAAGCGGCGGGGGTGGAAGATGACCTCGGCCTCGACGCCGCCAGTTCCTCGGCCGAGGCGCTGACCCGGATCGACGCCTTCGTTTGCGACATCAAGGAAAGCCAATACGGCGATGGTCTGCACGTCTTCGGCGCGGGGGAGGGCGAATGGGACGGGCTGCTGACCGCGCTTTCGGGTCGGCGCGTCACCTCCGGGCCCTCCGGCTCACCCTATCGCGGGCGGTCTGATGTGCTGCCGACGGGGCGCAACCTCTATGCCGTCGATCCGCGCGGGGTGCCCAGCCGGGCCGCCCATGCGCAGGGGGTGAAACTGGCTGAGGAATTGCTCAGACGGCATCTGCAAGACAATGGCGACTGGCCGCGCGGGCTGGTGATCGACCTTTGGGGCTCGGCCACCATGCGCACGGCGGGCGAAGAGGTCGCCATGGCAATGCATCTCGCCGGGATTGCGCCGAAATGGGATGAGGGCAGTGAGCGGGTTTCGGGCTTTGAGGTGATCCCGCTGACCCTGCTGGACCGTCCGCGCATCGACGTGACCCTGCGCATCTCGGGCCTGTTCCGCGATGTCTTTCCCGGCCTCGCGCAGCTTTTCGAAGCCGGGGCGGCGGCATTGGCCGAACGCGAAGAAGCGCCGGATATGAACCCCTATCTCACCCGCACGCCGCGCGTCTTTGGCCCCAAGCCCGGCCTTTACGGCGTGAATATGGAAGCGGCCTTGCAAGACTATTCCGACGCCGGTCGCGCCGCGGCGGGCGAGGCGTGGCTCGCGGGGTCAGAATGGGCGATCAACGCCCAAGGCGAGGCGCATCAGGACCGCGCCGCGCTGGAGGCGCAGTTGCAGCGCGCCGATGGCTTTGCTCATGTGCAGGACTTGGCCGAAAGCGATATCCTGCTCGCCTCGGACTATGCCAGCCACGAAGGCGGCTTTGCCGCCGCGATGGCGCATCTGGGCGCGCAGAAACCGGCGATGTACCACCTTGACCACACCCGCGCAGGCAGCCCCCGCGCGCGCTCCATGCCCGAAGAGATCGCCCGCGTCGTCCGCGCCCGTGCGGCCAATCCCGGCTGGGCCAGCGGCATGATGCGCCACGGTTTTCGCGGCGCGGCAGAGGTGGCCGCGACGCTCGACAACCTTGCTGCCTTTGCGCATCTGACACGCGAGGTGCCTGCGCATCTCTTTGACCTTTATTTCGACGCCACGCTGGGGCGCGATGATCTCGTTGCCTTTATGGAGGCCGAGAACCCCGCGGCCTTGCAAGCCATGCGCGACCGTTTCGCGGCGCTGCGCGAGTCCGGCCTCTGGCTGACCCGCCGCAACTCGATCTCGGCCACATTGGACGGGGTGACGTGAGCGCGGCCCCGGCGATCAAGGGCTGGTGCCCCGGGGCGCTGCGTCCGATGCTCTCGGGCGATGGGCTGGTGGTGCGTCTGCGGGTGCCGCAGGGGCGCTTGACCCCGGCCCAAGCCCGCGGCGTGGCGGGGCTGGCCACGCGCTATGGCAACGGCATGCTCGACCTGTCGAACCGGGGCAATCTGCAACTGCGCGGCGTCGATCCCGCGCGGCACGAAGGTCTGATCGACGCGCTGCGCGCGCTGGCGCTGATCGACGTGGATGAGCGGACAGAGCGGCGGCGCAACATCATGGTCAGCCCCTTTTGGCAGGCGGGCGATGATACCGAATTCCTGAGCCATGCCCTCTCTGCCGCCGCGCAGGCCCATGCGCTGCCGGATGTCTCCGCCAAATTCGGCTATGCGGTCGACGCAGGGTTGGAACCGGTGTTGCAGGCCGATCCCGCCGACATCCGGTTCGAGCGCTCGGCGGAGGGGCAACTGCTGCTCTGCATTGAAGGGGCTAGGCGGGCCAAGCCCGTGACCCGCGCGACCGCGGTTCCCGAGGCCATCGCGCTGGCCGAATGGGTGCGCGCGCAGGGGGTGCCCCGCGCCGCGCGCGCCACGGCCACGGGGGCGCCGCTTCCCGCCGGTTTCGACTGCCCGCGTCAGACAGGGCAGGGCACACCCGCCCCCGGCCTCTACCCAGCCGGGGCGCTTGTCGCCTGCGCTTTCGGGCAGATGGAGGCCGAAACGCTTGCCGCGCTCGCCGAGCTTGGCCCGCTCCGCCTGACCCCGTGGCGGCGGCTGCTGATCGAAGGTGCCCCGCGCCTACCTGATCTGGCCGGTCTCATCACCGCCGCCGATGACCCGCTGTTGCGCGTGGTTGCCTGTATCGGCGCGCCGGGCTGTGCACAGGGCCGGGGTGAGACGCGCGGGCTGGCCCGGCAACTTGCCGCCGTGGTGTCGAAGGGGCAACGCCTACATGTCTCCGGCTGCGCCAAGGGCTGCGCCGCGCCGCGCGCTACCGACCTCACCCTGACCGCCACCGCGCCAGAGCGCTATGACCTCATCCACGATGGCCGCGCCGATGCCATCCCTGATCTGCGCGGGCTGACCCCCGCCGCCATCGCCTCTCACCTTAGAAAGTCCGCCGATGCCCCATAGCTATATCACCGACGGTGCCGAGATTTACCGCCAGTCCTTTGCCACCATCCGCGCCGAAGCGGCGCTAGCGCGTTTCACCCCGGAGGAAGAGATCGTCGCCGTGCGCATGATCCACGCCGCGGGCATGGTCGGGCTGGAGGAACACATCCGCTTTTCCGAAGGCATGGCCGTGGCCGCGCGGGCGGCACTGGAGGACGGCGCACCGATCCTCTGCGACGCCTATATGGTCAGCGAAGGCATCACCCGCAAACGCCTGCCGCGCGAGAACGAGGTGATCTGCACCCTGCGCGACCCTTCGGTGCCAGCACTGGCCGCGAAGATGAGCAACACCCGCTCTGCCGCCGCGCTGGAACTGTGGCGGCCCCATCTGCAAGGTGCCGTGGTGGCCATCGGCAATGCGCCCACGGCGCTGTTTCACCTGCTCAACATGCTCGAAGACCCCGATTGCCCGCGCCCGGCGGCGATCATCGGCTGTCCGGTGGGCTTCATCGGCGCGGCGGAATCGAAAGAGGCTTTGATGCAGGATCTGCCGGTGCCCTCGATGATCGTGCAGGGGCGTTTGGGCGGCTCGGCGATCACCGTGGCGGCGGTGAACGCCTTGGCCAGCAGGGTGGAATGACGATGGGCAAGGTTATCTGCGCGGGCCTTGGCCCCGGCGACCCCGAACTGATGAGCGTGAAATCCGACCGTGCCATTCGCGGCGCGCGGCATCTGGCCTATTTTCGCAAGAAAGGCCGCGCGGGCCAAGCGCGCCGTATCGTTGAGGGAATGCTGCGCGACGACGTGGTCGAATATGCGATGGAATACCCCGTGACCACGGAGCTTCGGTTCGACTCGCCCGAATACCGCGCCCAGATGGTCGCCTTTTATGAAGAGTGGGCCAACCGACTCGAAGCGCTGGCACAAGATCACGAGGTGGTCGTGCTGTGTGAGGGTGATCCCTTCTTCTACGGCTCCTTCATGCATCTGCACACGCGGCTTCAGGGCCGCGCCGAGGTTGAGGTGCTGCCCGCGATCCCCGGCATGGTGGGCTGCTGGAACGCGCTGGATACGCCCTTCACTTGGGGCGATGATGTGATGACCGTGCTCATGGGCACGCTGCCCGAAGCGGAATTGACCGATCACATGAAACGCGCCGATGCGCTGGTGGTGATGAAGACGGGCCGCAACCTGCCAACTGTGCGCCGTGCCCTGGCGGCGGCGGGCAAGCTGGACGACGCTTGGTTGGTCGAGCGTGGCACCATGCCCGATCAGCGGGTGGCGAAACTGTCTGACGTGGCTGACGACGATTGCCCCTATTTCGCGATCGTCTTGGTCCATGGCCAAGGCCGCAGACCGGAGGCGGAGGCATGAGCGGCATTCTTCATATCGCGGGGCTTGGCCCCGGTGATGACGCGCTTGTCACACCCGAGGTGACCGAGGCGCTGGCGCAGGCCACAGACGTTATCGGCTATATCCCTTACGTCGCCCGCGTCGCCCCGCGCGACGGGCTGACCCTGCACCCCAGCGACAACCGGGTGGAGTTGGACCGCGCGACCCATGCCCTGCAACTGGCGCAGGCAGGTGCCCGGGTGGTGGTGGTCTCTTCAGGCGATCCGGGCGTCTTTGCCATGGCCTCAGCCGTGTTCGAGGCGGTGGAGCGGGAACCGGCGTTTGAGAGCGTCGACATCCGCGTGCTGCCCGGCATCACGGCGATGCTGGCGGCGGCGGCGCGGCTTGGGGCGCCCTTGGGCCATGATTTCTGCGCGATCAACCTCAGCGACAACCTTAAGCCCTGGGCGATGGTGGAGCACCGTTTGCGCATGGCCGCGCGGGCGGATTTCGCCATGGCCTTCTACAACCCCCGCAGCAAATCCCGCCCGCACCAATTCGCCGAGGCGTTGGACATTCTGCGCGCCGAATGCGGGCCGGACCGGCTGATCACCTTCGCCCGCGCCGTGACCACGCCGGAAGAGGCGTTCAACACCGTCACATTGTGCGAGGCGACGCCCGAGATGGCGGATATGCGCACCGTCGTGATCGTCGGCAATTCCGCGACGCGGCGGGTCGGGCGCTATGTCTATACGCCGCGCAGCGCGGTATGATGTAGCCAATGCATCACTTCGGTCACATCATTGGCGGCCACCTCGCCCGGCAGTTTTGGCCGCTCGGCCAAGATCACCGGCAAGCCAAGGCTGCGGGCGGCATCCAGCTTGGCCCGCGCGCCAGCGCCTCCGGCGTTCTTGGCGACCACATGGGTGATCGCATGGGTCTGCATCAGCGTGGTATCCCCCGCCACATCGAAAGGCCCGCGCGCGAGCACCACCGTCGCCCGCGGCAGCGGCAGCGGCTCGCGTGGCGGATCGACGAGGCGCAGGAGGTAGCGGTGCTGCGGTTTCGCGGCGAAAAGCGCCAGTTGCTGCTTGCCGATGGCCAGAAACACCCGCGCCGGACTGTCGGGCAGGGCCGCGGGCAGCGCGGTGACGTCGGGCACGAAGGTCCAGTCGTCGCCCTCCTGCGGCTCCCACGCGGGGCGCTCGAACCGCACCAGCGGCAGGTCTTGCCGGGCGCAGGCGACGAAAGCATTATTGCTCATCCCCGCGGCGAAGGGATGGGTGGCGTCGACGACATGGGTGATCGCTTCGGCTTCGAGATAGGCCACCAGCCCCGCCACGCCCCCGAAGCCGCCGACGCGGGTGAGCAGGGGCTGGGCCACGGGGCTGTCTGTGCGCCCGGCATAGGAAAACACCGCGTCGATCCCGGCTTTGGCCAAGGCGCGCGCCAAGGCGCTGGCTTCGGTGGTGCCACCCAAAAGAAGGACGCGCATGATGGGTGATCCTTGGCTCAGCATCATCGGAATGCCCGACGATAGCGCGGATGCCTTGCCCGCGGCAAGCCGCGCGGCGCTGGCAAAGGCCGAGGTGATCTTTGGCGGGCCGCGTCACTTGGAACGGGCAAGCGCAGGCGCGCGCGGGCGGGCTTGGCCGGTGCCTTTCTCAGTTAAGCCGGTGTTGGCCGAGCGGGGCAAGCGCGTGGTGATGCTGGTCTCAGGCGATCCCTTTTGGTTCGGCGCGGGCGGCAGCATCATCGGCGCGTTGGGCCCCGGCGAATGGCGCAGCCTGCCCGCGCCTTCGACATTCTCGCTGGTGGCCAATGCGCTTGGCTGGCGGTTGGAGGAGGTCACCTGCCACGGTCTGCACGCGGCACCGCTGGCGCAATTGCGCGGTGTGTTGCGTCCCAAGGGGCGGATGATTTGCTTGCTACGCGATGGAGATGCCCCTGCAGCACTGGCACGCTTCCTCTGCGAACAGGGCGCAGGTACGGCGCAAATGCATGTGGCCGAAAGACTTGGCGGCCCCGATGCGCGGCTGCGCGCGGTTCAGGCGGATGGGTTTGATCTGCCGGATGTGCAGGCGCCCGTGGCGGTCGGGGTGGACCTGCCCGAAGGCATCGGCCTGCCGCGCGCCCCCGGTCTACCGGACGACAGCTTTGCCAGCGACGGGCAAATTACCAAAGCGCCGGTGCGGGCGCTGACACTGTCGGCCCTTGCCCCCCGGCCCGGCGATTTGCTGTGGGACATCGGCGCGGGTAGCGGCTCTGTCTCGGTTGAGTTCTGCCTCGCCAGTGGCCACGCCATCGCCTTTGAGCAGCACGCAGCCCGGGTGGAGAATATCACCCGCAACATCGCAGATTTCGGCCTGACCGCGCGTATGCAGGTCGCCCATGGCCGCGCACCGGAGGTCTGGGCGGGACATCCTGTGCCTGACGTGGTCTTCGTCGGCGGCGGTGGCAACGCGGCGCTTTACGATGCCCTCCTGCCTGCGCTACCAGCGGGCACGCGGCTGGTCGCCAACGGTGTGACGCTGGAAACCGAGGCGCTTTTGGCGCAGTTGCAAGCGGAGCATGGCGGCACCCTATTGCGGATCGAACTGGCGCAGGCGGCGCCTTTGGGCCGGATGCGCGGCTGGCAGCCGCTGCGGCCCGTGGTACAATGGAGCGTGACTTTATGAGGATGGCCGGGATCGGATTTCGGGGCGCGGCGAGCGTGGCGTCATTGCGCGACGCGCTGGCGCGGGCCAACCCCGATGGCACCAAGATCGACGCGCTGGTGACCGAAGCCGCCAAGGCCCGCGCCACCGTCTTCCGCGAGTTCGCGCAAGAGTTGGGCGTGCCGGGGCTGGGCATCACCACCGAAGACTTGGCCCGCATGATAACCCCCACGCAATCGGCCCGGATCGAAGACCGTTTCGGCACCGGCTCCCTGTCCGAGGCCGCGGCATTGGCCGCCGCCGGGCCGGGGGCGGTATTGGTTGCCGAACGCGTCGTTTCGGGCGATGCCATGGCCACTGCGGCGATTGCCGAGAGGAAAGGATAGATACCGTGACTGTACATTTCATCGGGGCCGGGCCGGGGGCGGCGGATCTCATCACCCTGCGCGGGCGCGACCTGATCGCGGCCTGCCCGGTCTGCCTCTACGCCGGGTCGCTGGTGCCCGAAGCGCTGCTGAGCCATTGCCCCGAGGGCGCGCGGATCGTCAACACCGCAAGGCTGTCGCTGGATGACATTATGGAGGAAATCGCCGCCGCCGATGCCGCGGGCCATGACGTGGCGCGCCTGCATTCGGGCGATCTGTCTGTCTGGTCGGCGATGGGCGAACAATTGCGCCGCTTGCGCGAGATGGGCATCGCCTATGACGTGACGCCCGGGGTGCCATCCTTTGCCGCCGCCGCCGCGGAACTGGCGGCCGAGCTGACCCTGCCGGGCGTGGCGCAATCGGTGATCCTGACCCGCACCTCAGGCCGCGCCACGGCGATGCCCGAAGGCGAGACGCTGGCCAATTTCGCCCGCACCGGGGCGACGCTGGCCATCCACCTGTCGGTGCATGTGCTTGATAAAGTCGTCGAAGAACTGACCCCGCATTACGGTGCCGATTGCCCCGTCGCCGTGGTCTGGCGTGCAAGTTGGCCCGATCAGCGCATCGTCAAGGCGACGCTTGCGACCCTGCGCACCGAGGTGGGCGAGGAAATGGCCCGCACCGCGCTGATCCTCGTGGGCCATGCCATCGGGGCCGAGGATTTCGGCGAGAGCCGCCTTTACGCCGCCGATTATGACCGCCGCTTCCGCCCCGTCGGGGCCGAGCCGCGCTTTCCGGAGACTTCCTCATGATCCCGCCCGGCCTACTGATCTCCGCCCCGGCCTCCGGCACCGGCAAGACAACCTTGATGCTGGGGCTGTTGGCCGCGCTGCGCGCCGAAGGTGTCGCGGTGCAGCCGTTCAAAAGCGGCCCTGATTACATCGACCCGGCCTTTCACACGGCGGCCTCGGGCCGGGCGTCTTTCAACCTCGACAGTTGGTCGATGGACCGCGCGCGAATCGAAGGGCTGGTCGGCAATGCCGATGGGGCCGAGTTGATCCTCGGCGAAGGGTCGATGGGGCTGTTTGACGGGGTGGCCAAGCCGGGCGCCTGCGGCAATGGGGCCAGCGCCGATGTCGCGGCGCTGATGGGCTGGCCGGTGGTGCTGGTGCTCGACGTATCAGGGGCGGCGCAATCGGTGGCGGCCACGGCGCTCGGCTTTCGCGAGATGCGGCCCGATGTGGAACTGGCGGGCGTGGTGTTGAACCGCGTCGCCTCCCCCCGGCATGAGACGCTGGTGCGCGCGGGGATGGAGGCTGTCGGGATCAAAGTCTTCGGCGCGCTGCCGCGCCGGGTGGAAATCGAAATGCCTGAGCGTCACCTTGGGTTGGTGCAGGCCGGGGAGCAGGAAAACCTGCCCGATCTGTTGGGGCAGGCGGCGGCATTCGTCGCGGCCCATGTTGATGTAACCGCCCTGCGGGCCGCCGCGCGGGGCACGTTGCAGAACCCGCCCGCTCCGGCGCAGATCACCCCGCCCGGGCAGCGCATCGCGCTGGCGCAGGACAACGCTTTCGCTTTTGTCTATCCGCATCTCTTGGCCGGATGGCGCGCGGCGGGGGCAGAGGTTTTGCCCTTCTCCCCGCTCGCCAATGAAGCGCCGGACGACAGCGCTGATTGCTGCTGGCTCCCCGGTGGCTACCCGGAACTTCACGCCGGCAAGCTCGCCGCTGCCGCGCAATTCCGCGACGGGCTGCGCGCCTTTGCCGAGACCCGCCCCGTGCACGGCGAATGCGGGGGCTATATGGCGATGGGCGCGGGCCTCATCGACAAGGAGGGCACCCGGCATGAGATGGCGGGGCTTTTGGGGCTGGAGACCTCTTTCGCCAAACGCAAGATGCATCTGGGCTACCGTCAGGCCGACCTCAACGCGCCGATCCCCGGCCATTCCGCGCGGGCCGAATTGCGCGGACATGAGTTCCACTATGCTACGATTCTTGCCGAGCCGGACGCCCCGCTGGCGCGGATCACCGATGCCAATGACCTTGAAGTGCCCGAGACCGGCTCGGTCCGCGATTTCGCGGGGGGCGGGCGTGCCACGGGCACCTTCTTTCACATGATCGCGGCGCTGTGATGGGGGGCTTTGTTTCCTTCGTCTCCTCCGGCCCGGGCGACCCGGAGCTCTTGACCGTCAAGGCCGTGGCGCGGTTGCAGGCGGCCGATGTGGTGCTCTTCGATGACCTCAGCGCAGGCCCGATTTTGGAGCACGCGCGGCCTGATGCGGACCTGATCGGCGTCGGCAAACGGGCCGGGCGCGCCTCGCCCAAGCAGGACCATGTAAGCCGCGTGCTGGTCGATCATGCGGAAGCCGGGCTGAAGGTCGTGCGGTTGAAATCCGGCGACAGCGGCATGTTCGGACGGCTGGAGGAAGAGATCATCGCCCTGCGCGCGGCGGATATCCCTTTCGAGATCGTGCCGGGTGTCACCGCAGCTTCGGCCGCCGCCGCCACCGCAGGCATCCCGCTGACCCGCCGGATGACCGCGCGGCGGGTCCAGTTCATCACCGGCGCGGATGTGACGGGCGAATTGCCGCGCGACGTGAACATGGCCGCCTTAGCTGATCCGATGGCGACGACCGTGGTCTATATGGGCAAACGCACCTTTGCGGGCCTTGCCGCGCGCTTGATCGAACACGGGCTGCCAGGCCACACGCCCGCGCTGCTGGCCGAGGCGGTCTCGACCCCGGCGGAGAAGGTGCAGCGCTTCACGATCGAAACGTTGGCGCGCCATCTGGAAAGCACCAGCAGCACCACGCCCGCGCTGATCTTTTACGGACCATTGGCCGAGTTCGAGGCGTGAAGGCGTTTGTCTGCACCTCCTGCACCGCCGATGGCGGCTTTCTGGATGTGGTCCGCGCGGGCCTGTCCGAGGTGGAGGTCGAAGGCATCGACTGTATGTCAGGCTGCACGCGGGCGCAGACCATCGCTTTTCGCGCGCCGGGCAAGGTGGCCTATCTGTTTGGAGAGATCACCGAGGCGGATATGGATGACCTGCGCCGTTTCGTGACCCTCTACCGCGCATCGCCGGATGGCAAATTTCCTGATGCGCGGGTGCTGGGCGGCCTGCGGCTGAAAGCGATTGCGAGGATACCGGGATGAGCGCGCTTGAACTCACTTTGATCGGCATCGGCACCGGCAACCCTGAGCATCTGACCCTGCAAGCGATCCGGGCGATGAACGCGCAAGACCTGATCTTGATCCCGCAAAAGGGCGCGGGCAAGGATGATCTGGCGGGGCTGCGGCGCAGCATATGCGACGAGGTGCTGACCAATGAGGCGGTGCAGATCGTCGGCTTCGATCTGCCCGTGCGTGACCCGGCAATCGAAGATTACCGGGCGCGCGTCAACCACTGGCATGATGCGATTGCCGAGGCATGGCGCGGGGCGATGGCCCAGCACCCAACGGCGCGGCGGGTGGCGCTGTTGGTCTGGGGCGATCCGTCGCTCTATGACAGCACCCTGCGCATCGCCGCGCGGCTCGACCCGGCCCCGCGCATGACCGTGATCCCCGGTATCACCTCCTTGCAAGGGCTGACCGCGTCTCATGCGATCCCGCTGAATGAAATCGGCGCGCCCTTCTTGGTCACAACCGGGCGGCAGTTGCGCGATCACGGCTGGCCGGAGGGGATCGATACGCTGGTCATCATGCTGGATGGTGACTGCGCCTTTCAGACGTTGGAGCCTGCGGGCGTGACGATCTGGTGGGGGGCCTATGTCGGCATGGCCGAAGAGATCATCCGCCACGGCCCACTGGCCGAGGTTGCCGAAGACATCATCGCCACCCGTGCCGCCGCCCGCGCGGCGCATGGTTGGATCATGGACATCTACCTGCTGCGGCGCGGCTGATCCTTAACCGTCGGGATCGACCTTGCCGCGCATCGCCTTGACCTCGCCGCGTACCTTCTTGGCCTTGAGGCGGCGCTTTTTCGACCCCAGCGTCGGGCGGGTGGCGATGCGGCGTTTCGGCGGGGTGAGGGCGCGGCGGATCATCTCGGCCAGACGCTCGCGCACCAAGTCGCGGTTGCGCGCCTGACTGCGGGTCTCGTCACATTGCAACACCAGCGCACCTTCGGTGGTCCAGCGCCGCCCGGCCAGACGGCGCAGCCGGTTCTTGACCGGTTGCGGCAGGGAGGGCGAGGTGGCAGCTTCGAACCGCAGTTCCACCGCCGAGGAGACCTTGTTCACATTCTGCCCGCCGGGGCCGGAGGCACGCATGAAGCTTTCCGTCAGCTCCCAATCCTGAATGGCGATGTCATCGTTGATGTGCAGCATGGGCTCTCCTTGCCCCGCAACATGCCAGCCCGCGCCGTAAGGGTGAAGGGGGAATGCGAAATGGGCCGCCCCTTGCGGAGCGGCCCAATCGAATGGTTTCAGGAGGGGGATCGGTTAGACCGACGTCCACCAGGTGGTTGCATTGCCAGGGGCTGCCCTAGCAGGAAACCCCGCTGGCTGTTCCGACACCTCGCTCCAATACCTTTCTTGACACTGGATCACCTCCTTTACATTTGTTGAACTCACCCTGAGCGTTGCACAGGTTTTGAAATTCGCAAAGCGTTTTTTTGGACGGTGCGGCGGCAAGGGGGCGGGCCCCCCTGCGCCGGTATCAAGCGCGGGCGGTCAGCCGTGCGGTCAGCAGCCGGAAGGGGATCAGCGCAACCAGTGCGATGGCCAGTTTCACCGACCAATCCGCCACGGCGAGCGAGACCCAAAGCGGCGCAACGGGGCCTGCGCCCAACAGCGGCAAAGCCTCGGTCGCCCAGGCGACATCGGTGGCGGGGTGGATGAACGACAGGCTGGCCGAAAAAGCGATGGAGAAAAACAGCGCTGTGTCGATCGCGCTGCTGATCAAGGTGCTGACCAAGGGCGCGCGCCACCATGCGCCATCGCGGAAACGGTTAAAGATCGTCACGTCCAACAGCTGCGCCACGAGGAAGGCGGTGCCCGAAGCCACGGCGATGCGGATCGTTACCAGCGGGCCGAATTCGCCCATGATCTGCGTCCCAATGAGCGAGCAGATCAGGCCCACGACGAAGCCCACCAACACGACCCGGCGCGCGGCAGAGGCGCCGTAGAGACGGTTCATCACATCGGTGACGAGGAACGCCAGCGGATAGGTGAAAGCGCCCCACGTCAGCCATTGGCCAAAGAGAAACTGAACAAGGATATTCGAGGCCACGACGATGGCGGCCATGGCAAGGATGCCGGGAAGATAGGTGCGTGTCATATGTGGACCGTTTTGTGCAAGGGTGCGGCGACTTGGCCTGCGGGGATCGCAGACGGAACGGTCTTTAGCCCTCAACACCCGGTTTGGCAAGGATCAGCTCGACCACCTCATTGCGCTGCATGACGAAGAAGTTGTCGTCCGACAGCAGGGTCAACCGGGTTTGCCCCGCCGCATCCTGCCACGTGCTGAGCGCTTCGAGGTTGTCATATTGACCGGGGCCGGAGGTCAGCAGTGCCTCTTCGCCAAGCCCGGGCGCGGTGAGGTCGAAGCTGCGGATGCGGCTGCGAAACCCCAGCGGCGTGATCGTCCGCTCCAGCAGGTAAAGGGTGCCGTCCTCGGCAAAATCGGCATCCACCGGCAGGAACGGCCCCCGGCGCGGGATTTCTGCGGTGATCGTCCAACTGCTGCCGTCAAAGGCATAGAGCGGGAAATCACCCGAGGCCGGGCCGCCGCCTTCGGGGGTCGCAAAGAGCCGCCCATCGGGGTGGGCGGCCAAAGTCTCCATCCCCGCGTTCGGCTCGAACTTGGCAAAGTCGTCATGTCTGGGCAGCGGGGTGGTGACACCGCTTTCGGGCGACAGCCGCGCGACATGGTGGTCGTGTTCGAATGAGACGTAGAGTTGCCCGCTGCCGTCACGCGCCAGCGCTTCGGCATCGCGCATCTTGTCGCGCAGGGGCTTGCCATCGGCATCTTTGAGCGGCGCATCCTCCTCAATCTCAAGCGACACCAGACGGCCCGCCTCGCGCAGCATGCGCGCTTGCACAACGCGGCCCCGGTCCGACACCGCCGTGAGGCGGGTGCCATCGGCATTCACCTCGACCCCGGAAAAACCGCCGAACCACGGCGCCGGATGGCGCCATGTCAGCACGCTGTCCACCTGCACTACCGGCCCTGTCTGCGCGGCGGGGGCCACGCAGGCGATGAGCAGGAAGAACGGAAGGCAGGCGCGGATCAGTTTGCGTTCAAAACGGCGTTGCATTGGGCAGGCAGGTCCGCAAGCAGGATATCGCGCTTGGGCTTGGGTTTCACCTTGGGCGCATTCGGGTCGGGCTTTGGCGGGTTCAGGATATTGGCCTGCCACTGGCGCGCATCGGCGCAGCCGTCACCGGGCGGGGGCGGGGCCTGATCCACACAGCCGCGCGCGCCTTTGGGGCAGCTGATGCGGATGTGGAAATGGTAGTGATGCCCGTACCAAGGCCGGATTTTGCGCAGATAGCTGCGGTCGCCTTTCTCATCGGCGCACATCTGTATCTTCGCGCCGGGGAAGACGAAGATGCGGGCGGTGCGGGGGTCTTGGGCCGCGGCCTTGACCACCTCGTGATGCGCGGGCGTCCAAGAGGAATTCACATAGGCCCCGCTCGCCCGGCGCATGGAGATCGACGAGATATTCTCGCGCTGCGCCCGGCTGAGGTTCAGGGACTTCGGCGGCAGCATCCAGATGTCGGCATCCAGCCCGATCTGGTGGCTGGCGTGACCGGTCAGCATCGGCCCGCCGCGCGGCTGGCTCATATCGCCGACATAGACGCCTTCCCAACCGGGTTGCTGCGCGGCCTTGCGGCTGAGCTTTTTAACCATGTCGATCATCTCGGGGTGGGCCCAGTTGCGGTTGCGCGACAGGCGCATGGCCTGCCAGGTCGGACCTGTCTCGGGCAATTGCTCGGCCCCGGCAAGGCAGCCTTTGGAATAGCTGCCGAAAGCCGCCGGAGACTGCGCGGAGGCAAAGCTCTTGGCCCCGAAAAGCCGTTTGGCCTCAACCGTGCTCAATGCGCCGCCCGAAGAGCCGATGGTCGGCAGGGCGACCTTCTCACCGCTGATGTCGGTCTCGGTCCGGCCGCCCCCGCAAGAGGCAAGCGCAAAGGCCAGCGCCACGGAGGTGAGGGTGCGAAGCAGCGTCATGTGGCGAAATCTCCCTTGGGTTTGACCCAAGCTAACAGGATCAAACCGACGATGAAAAGCCCTACGACAGGGGTGATGCCAAGCCGTTGGCTGCCGGTGAGGTCGCTGGTCAGGGCAATCAGCGCCGGTGCGAGGAACGAGGTCGCCTTGCCCGAGAGGGCGTAGAGGCCAAACGCCTCGGTCATCCGCTCGGGGTTTCCCTGCCGGGTCAGCATGTTACGCGATGACGCCTGGAGCGCCCCGCCCGCCGCCCCGATAGAGGCACCGGCGACGTAGAACAGAATATCGGGCAGGGCGGAGCCTTCGGGCAAAGAAACGCCCATGACCGAATTTGGCCCCAGCGAGATGATTAGGCAGGCGGTGGCGATGAGGATGGCGCAGCAGGCCACGATCACCGGCATCGGGCCGATGCGCCGGTCGATCCGCCCGCCCAACACGCAGAACACCGCGCCTGAGATGGCGGCGAGGATGCCGAAGATGCCGATCTCTTGGATCGACCAATCCAGCACCCCAAGCGCATAGACCCCGCCAAAGGTATACATCCCGTTCAGCGCGTCGCGGTAGAACATCGACGAGCCGAGATAGGCCAGCAGAGACGGATGCTTCGGCAGCCCCCGCAGGGTGCGCGCCAAATCCGCAAGACCCGCGCCCACGCGATAGCGCACGGCGCCGGGCTTCGGCCTGTCGCGCACATAGAGAAAGAAGGGGATCATAAAGACCGCGTACCAGATGGCCGTCAGCGGCCCGACGATGCGGGTGTCGGCCTTTGTCGTCGGGTCCAGCCCGAAAAGCGGCGTCAGCCCCGCCATGGTGCGCCCATTCGCGCCGCTTTGAAACAGGGCGATCATCGCGATCAGCGCCAGCACCCCGCCCGCATAGCCAAAGGCCCAGCCATCGCCGGAAATGCGCCCCCGCTCATCCGCGTCGGGGTGAAGCTCGGGCAGATAGGCATTGGTAAAGATCGTTGCGAACTCCATCCCGACCAAGCCGATACCGAAAAAGAACAGCGCCCAAAGCAGAGAGAAATCTCCCGGCGCGGTCCACCACAGCGCGCCCGCGCCGACCACATACATGGCCGAGAAGAGCCTGATCCAAGGCATCCGCCGCCCCGAGGAATCCGCCACCGCGCCCAAGATCGGGGCCAGCACCGCAATTGCGACGCCCGCCAGCGCCAGACCATAGCCCCAGTATGCCTGCGCTTGGGCTTTCGCGGCGCCAAGCTCCATCCCGCCCTCGACCAGCGCATTGGTCGCCGTTTGGGCAAAGTAGGGGCCGAAGATGAAGGTCAGAAGCAGGGTGTTGTAAGGCTGGCTGGCCCAGTCAAAGAAATACCATCCCCAGATGCGCTTGCGCCCGCCTGTCTGTGCCATGTTGCGCCCTTTCGCGGCCTGCCCTTTTTCAAGTTAGAGCAGGGCAGGCCGCAAGGCGCAAGCGTCAGTAAGGGCAAGGGGTAAGGCAGAGGAGGGCGGTCGGCTCAGGCCGAAAGCGGCCCTGCCGCAGCGGGGGCCGGGGCCGCGTCCTGCATCGGCGGCCAGGGGCGGTGCGCATCAGCGCGGATCCATTCGGCCACCCAGCCCGGCACCTCAGGCGAAGCTTGCTGCCGTCCCATCGCTTGCAAGACCTTTTCCGGCGGGATCAGCCCGTTACGATCGGTCACGGCGGAACGGTAGAGCACATGGCTCGCGCATTCGCCGTTCTTCTTCCACATGGATTGCTCAAGGTAGATGAACTTGTCGTCCCAACACAGGGTCCGGCTGCGCATCTCGAATTTCTCAAACATGCGGATGCGGCGGCGGAACCGCGTGCTGGAGCCCGCGATGGTGATCGCCCATTTGTTCTGCCGCAGCAGCGTGATCAACCCAGCCCGCTGCGCCATGGCGGTGCGGCCCAGATCATAGAGCGACAGCGCCCGCCCGTTGTTCAACTCCATCCAGATATCGAGGTCATGCGGCCAGCAGATGTGGTGGCTGACATGGGTGTCGGTCAAATTGTCCAGCGGCGCCTGCCGCGCGGCGACGATGACGTCTTTGGCCATGCGGATGATCGGGAACATGAGGCTTTCCTTTGTCGTGACGGTGCCGATCTGCGGCGGAAGCGCTGCGCGGTCAAGCATATACGTCACGGCACTCTTGCCCTTTGAGGGCGGGGCGCTTAACTGTCTTGCGTCAAACCAAGGGGATATTCCATGACGTCGCTGTTCCAAATCCTGATGCTGCTTTTGAACATCGTTTGGTTCATCGTCATCGCCCATGTCATCATGTCTTGGTTGATCAACTTTCAGGTGCTGAACCTGCGCCAACCGCTGGTGGCGCAGATCTGGGACGGGCTGAACCGCATTCTTGAGCCGGTCTATAGCCGCGTGCGCAATGTGATTCCGCCGATGGGCGGTCTGGACCTCGCCCCCCTGATCGTGCTGATCGCCGTTGCCATGGCGCGGATCGTGCTGACCAACAACGCAGCGGCCTTCTACTGACCCGTGCCCCAGCCCGCCCGCGCGCCGATGTCGCGCTTATCCGGCCTTGTTCACGCTTTGTTAGTGTGGGAGTCTGCATAAAAAGAGCAGACAATCTTACAGGTTCTCCATGACAGGCGCTGCCACGCTTCTTCGTGATGTTTTCGGTTTCGACGGGTTCCGCCCCGGCCAGCAAGAGATTGTTGAGGCCGTGACCGAGGGCGAGAACGTGCTTGCCATCATGCCCACGGGCGGCGGCAAATCCTTGTGTTTCCAACTGCCTGCGCTGATGCGCGAGGGGGTGACGGTGGTCATCAGCCCGCTCATCGCCCTGATGCGCGATCAGGTCCGCAGCCTGCAAGAAGCGGGCGTCGCGGCAGGCGCGCTGACCTCGGGCAACACACCTGAAGAGACCGACGCGGTTTGGGAGGCGCTTGAGGCGGGCACGCTCAAACTGCTCTACATGGCGCCGGAACGGCTGGCGGCAGGCTCCGCCATGGGGATGCTGCGCCGCGTTGGCGTCAATCTCATCGCCGTGGACGAGGCGCATTGCGTCAGCCAATGGGGCCATGACTTCCGCCCCGATTACCTCCGCATCGGTGAGCTGCGCCGCACGCTCGACGTGCCGCTTGCGGCCTTCACTGCCACGGCGGATGCCGAAACCCAAGCCGAGATTGTCGAAAAGCTTTTCGACGGCACCCCGCCGCGCGCCTTCCTGCGCGGTTTCGACCGGCCCAACATTCACCTCGCCTTCGCCGCCAAGAACAAGCCGCGCGACCAGATCCTCGCCTTCGCCGGGGCGCGGCGCGGCCAGTCGGGCATCGTCTATTGCGGCACCCGCGCCAAGACCGAGGGGCTGGCCAAAGCGCTGCGCGATCAGGGGCAGGAGGCGCTGCATTACCACGGCGGGATGGAGGCCGAGGACCGCCGCATCGCCGAGCGTCGTTTCCAGCAGGAGGACGGGCTGATCGTCTGCGCCACCGTGGCCTTCGGCATGGGGGTCGACAAGCCTGATATCCGCTGGGTCGCCCATGCCGATCTGCCCAAGTCGATCGAGGCTTACTATCAGGAGATCGGCCGCGCCGGGCGCGATGGTGCCCCGGCCGAGACGCTGACGCTTTTCGGCCCCGACGACATCCGCCTGCGCCGCGCCCAGATCGACGAGGGGCTGGCCCCGCCCGAACGCCGCGCCGCCGACCACGGGCGGCTCAACGCGCTTCTGGGTCTGGCCGAGGCGCTGGAGTGCCGCCGCAAAACCCTGCTGGGCTATTTCGACGAGACCGAGGTCACCTGCGGGCGCTGCGATTTGTGCGACACTCCGGCGGAGGTTTTCGACGGCACCACAGCGGTGCGCAAGGCGCTCTCGGCCATGCTTCGCACTGACGAATGGTTTGGCGCGGGCCATCTCATCGACATCCTGCTGGGCAACGAGACCGACAAGATCCGCCAGCGCGGGCACCAGTCGTTGCCGACCTACGGCGTGGGCGGGGAATACAGCCGCAACGAATGGCAGGCGGTGTTCCGGCAGATGATGGGCCATGACCTCGTGCGCCCGGATGCCGAGCGCCACGGCGCCCTGCGCATGACCGACGCCGCCCTGCCGATCCTGCGCGGCGAGGCCAGCATCAACCTGCGCCGCGATACGATCAAGGCGGCGGGCGCGAACCGGCGGCCCGCGGTCAAGGCCATGGTCAGCGACGAGGACGCCCCGCTGCTCTCCGCGCTCAAGGCCAAGCGCCGCGCGCTGGCCGAGGCGGCCCGCGTACCCGCCTATATCATCTTCACCGACCGGACGTTGATCGAGATGGCCGAGGCGCGGCCGCAAGACCTCGACGCCATGGCGCGGATCGGCGGGGTGGGTGCCAAGAAGCTGGAAAATTACGGCGCGGCCTTCCTCGAAGTCATCAACGGCGAGGCGCAGCCGATGCACAAGGCGCGGCGCAAGCTGGCGGGGCGCGAGGCGGGCAATGTCTATGACCAACTCTTGCAGGTGCAAGCCGACCTCGCGCGCGGCGCGCAGGGCACCGAAAAGCCGCTAAGCTGTTCTGCCGCGATGCTGGCAAAGGTGGCGCAACTGCGCAGCGCCGACCCTTCGGCCATCGAACGATTGCTCGGCGACAAACGCGCCGAACGCTTTGGCCCCGCCTTTCTGGACGTTCTGCGCGACGCGGGCTAGATCACCCCGAAACGCCCCAAGGAGACTGCCATGCTCGTCGTTATTTCCCCCGCCAAACGCCTTGATTGGGCCGAGCGCGATGTCGCCGTCACCCAGCCTGATTTTCAGGAAGACGCCGTGCGGCTGGCGACGACTGCGCGCAATCTCACCTTGGGCGATCTCAAAAGCCTGATGGGGCTGAGCGACGATCTGGCGCGGCTCAACCGCGACCGCTTTCAGGCGTTCGAGGCTGACCCCACAGCCGAGGTCACCCGCCCCGCCGCGCTGGCCTTTGCCGGCGACACCTATCAGGGGCTGGAGGCCACGAGCCTTGATGCCGATGAGATGACCTATGCCCAAGATCACCTGCGCATCCTGTCGGGCCTTTACGGCGTGCTGCGCCCGCTCGACGCGATCCAAGCCTACCGGCTGGAGATGGGCAGCAAGCTGAAAACCCGTCGGGGCGGCAACCTCTATGACTATTGGCGTGACAGCCTGTCAAAGGCGTTGAACGCACAGGCCGAGGCGACCGGCAGCGATGTTCTGGTGAACTGCGCCAGTCAGGAATACTTTGGCGCGGTGGACCTCAAGGCGCTGAAACTGCGGGTGATCACCCCGCAGTTCATGGAAGATAAGGGCGATGGCAAGGGGCCGAAGATCGTCAGCTTCTTCGCCAAGAAAGCCCGCGGTGCCATGGCCCGCTACATCGTGCAGCACCGGGTGAACGACCCGGAAGGTTTGCAGGATTTCGACAGCGGCGGCTATGCCTATCAGCCCGATGCCTCGACGCCCGAGCGTCCGGTCTTTGTCCGGCCCTACCCGTCGACCTGACCCGCAGGGAGGGGGCGATGCGCGCCTTCCCGCCGTGCGCCGCCCGCCGGGCGATTGCCGCGCTTGGCGAAGGGGCGTAGACCTAGCGCCATGAAATACCCGCTCGTCACCGCCGCTGTCATCGCCTGCGCCACGCCGCTTGGCGCGCATCCGCATATCTTCGTCGATACCGGGTTCGAAGTGATCGTCGATGCCGAGGGGCGGTTGACCCATCTGCGGATCACATGGGCCTATGACGAATTCTACTCTCTCCTGGTGACCGAGGATCGCGGCCTCGACCCCGATTACGACGGCGTGTTGACGCAGGCGGAAGTCGCCTCTCTCAACGGGTTCGACATGCAGTGGATCGAAGGGTTCAACGGCGATACGGTCTTGCTGGAGGGGGGCGAAGAGGTCGCGCTCTCGGGTCCGCAGGACGTGGAAACCCGCTTTGCCGAAGGCCGGATCATCACCAGCCATCTGCGCGCGGTCGAAGGCACGGCTCCCTCGGCGGATGGGCTGGTCATCAAACCCTATGATCCGACCTATTACACCGCCTATGAGGTGACCCAGAAAGTGACCATCCAAGGCAGCGATGCCTGCCGCGCGCGGGTCAAGATGCCGGATATGAATGCCGATCTGCGCGCCCTTCAGCAGGACTTGAGCGCGCTGGACGCCAATACCGATCCAAGCGATGTCGGCCTGCCGGAGATCGGCGAAGCCTTGGCCAATGAAGTGGTGATCACATGCGACGCATCATAGCGCTGGCGGCATTGGCGACCCTGTTGGCGCTGGCGGCGCTGTGGTGGTCGGGCGGGTTCAACGCCATTGCCCATTGGGCCGCAGGGCAGCAGCGCGGGTTTCAAAACAGCATCGCCAGCGGGCTGCGCGCCACGCGGGGTGGCGATACGGCGGCGTTCTGGACGGTGCTTCTGGCGTCTTTTGCCTATGGCGTCGTCCATGCGGCGGGGCCGGGGCACGGCAAGATCGTGATCGGCGGCTACGGGTTGGCGCGGGCGGTGCCAGTGCTGCGGCTCTCGCTGATCGCGCTCGCGGCGTCCTTGGGCCAAGCGGTGACCGCCGTGGTTCTGGTCTATGCGGGTATCCTGCTCTTGGGTCTCGGGCGGGAGGCGCTGGTCGGCGTGACCGAAGATATCATGGCCCCGGCGAGCTATGGCGCGATTGCCCTTATCGGGCTTTGGCTGATCTGGCGCGGGATGCGCCATGCGCGGCGGGACAGATCGGCGCATTCCGGTGAAGTATGCAGCCATTGCGACCATGCTCACGGGCCCAGTCTGGCGCAGGTTCAGCGCGCGGGCAGGCTGCGCGACGCGCTGCTTTTGATCGGCGGGATTGCCATACGGCCCTGCACCGGCGCGCTTTTCGTGCTGGTGATCACTTGGCATATGGGGATCGGCGGGGTCGGCATCTTGGGGGCCTTTGCCATGGCGCTCGGCACCGGCTTGATCACCATCGCCACCGGCTTGGCCGCGACGGGTCTGCGCGCCGGGGTCTTGGGCGGGCTGGCCGGATCGCCGAGGCTGGCCCAAGCCGCAGCGGTGGCCGAGTTGACGGCGGGCTTGGTGGTGGTGACGCTGGCGGGCGGCTTGCTGCTGCGGGCGCTTTAGCGGCGGCCCTCGCGCAGCCATGCGGCGGTGATGAAGAGCGCCGAGAGCAAGAGCACCAGCCACCCCGGCAGCAGCGGCGTTTGTCGCACATCGCGCGTCTCGTAAGCGCCGCGCGGGGTCAGACCCAGCCAGCCGCGCCCGGCGGCGGGGCGGCCAAGGCGCACGTCGCGCAGACGGGGGAGCCCATCCTCCACCCGTGCCACCCCACCGCGCAGGCTGTCGATCGCCGGGCGCAGGGCCGCGTCGCTGGCGATGGTCTCGACAAACTCGCGCGGGGCGGCGGGGCCGAGGCCGATGACGGTGACCTCATCGCCGTTCTCCAGCCGGTAGAGGCCGATCTCTTCGCCGGTATATTCCGCCTCGAACCGGCCCGGCCCGGCGGGGGCGAGGGGCAGTTCGGTCGTGCTGCCATCGGGGGCGGTGATCGTGACGGGGGGCACGGTCTCGTCCAAGGTGCGGCGGGTGATGCGCATGGTCCGGCCTTGGGCAGAGGCCATCAGCGCCTCTTCCTCAAGCTCGGGTTCTTTCATCAGCCAATGGGCCAGACGGCGCAGCAATTCCAACTGCGGGCCGCCGCCCTCATAGCCGCGGTTCCACAGCCATGCATGGTCGGAGGCGAGCAGCGCCACGCGCCCCTCATCCACGCGGTCCAGCACCAGAAGCGGGCGGTCGTCCGCGCCGGTCATCACCACGTCACCGCTGTCAGCCGTCACGTCGATCTGACGCAGCCAGCGGCCCCAGTCGCCCTTGCCGGGCAGGTCTGAGGTGACGGGATGGCGCTGGCCGATGTCGGTGACGACCGGGGGGAAGGCTTCCTCCAACACCCGCGCGGTGGGGGTGGCTGGCAGCACCGTGCCGAGCGGCGACCGGTAGAGACTGTCGGCACTGGCAAAGTCCGGCCCGGCGGCGACCAGCACCGCCCCGCCCTTGCGCACATATTGCGCCACATTGTCGAGGTAGAGCGCAGGCAGGATGCCGCGCCGTTGGTAGCGGTCAAAGATGATGAGATCGAAGTCGTCGATCTTTTCCATGAACAACTCGCGCGTCGGAAAGGCGATGAGCGACAACTCGTTCACCGGCACACCATCCTGTTTGTCGGGGGGGCGCAGAATGGTGAAATGCACCAGATCGACCGCACTGTCGGACTTCAGCAGATTGCGCCACGTCCGCCCGCCGGGATGCGGCTCGCCTGAGACGAGCAGTACGCTCAGCCGGTCGCGCACACCGTTCATCTGGATCAGCGCGGCATTGTTGCGGTCGGTCAACTCGCCCTCGGCTTCGGGCAGGGAAAAGCGGATCACGTTGCGCCCGCCGTGGGGCAGGGCGACGGGCAGTTCGAGGTCTTGGCCAATCGGCACGTTGAAACTCTGCGGTTCTTCCCCGTCGACAGAGATATCAAGCTGGGTCAGCCCGCCGCCCTCGGGCGCGGCCCCCAGATCGTCGATGCGCAGGGTCAGGGTCACCGGCTCTCCGATGATGGCAAAGGCCGGGGCGTTGCGCACGGTTAGGCGGCGGTCCCAGTCCTCGGCCCGGCCGGTTTGCAGCAGATGCAGCGGCGCGGGCAGGTCGAGCGGCAGATCGGCGTCATGCACCCGGCCATCGCTGAGCGCCAGAATGCCCGCGATCCGCGCGCGTGGCTCTTCGGCCAGCGCATCGGCCAGCGTGGTCATCAGTCGGGTGCCGGCATCCTCGGCCCCATCGGGGACGGTGATCCGGCGCAGCTCGGTATTGGGGCGGGCGGTGATGCGGGCAGAGAGCGCCTCTGCCGCCGCGTCGGTCTGTGCGGCACGGTCGGAAAGCCGTTGGCTGGCGCTTTCGTCTTCCAAGAGCAACACGATGTCCGACAGCGGCGCGCGGTCTTCGGTCTGGTAGGACGGCCCGGCGAGCGCGGCCAAAACGACTGCTGCCGCCAAGCCCCGCAGGGCCCAGCCCGACAGGCCGCGCCACAGCGCCAGCAAAAGGCCGAGCGCGGCCAGCACCGCAAGGCCGATCAGCAGCGGCAGGGGGATCAGCGGGTCGAAAAGCACGGTTCCGGTCATTGGCCCAACCTATCCAGCAGCGCAGGCACATGGACCTGATCGGATTTGTAGTTGCCGGTCAGCACATGCATGACAAGGTTCACGCCAAAGCGGTAGGCCAGTTCGCGCTGCCGCTCTCCGGCAAAGCCGCGCCCGATGGGCAAAAGCGGCGCGCCATCGCGGCGCACAGCCCAAGCGGCGGCCCAGTCGTTGCCCCCGATCACCACCGGCGTCACCCCGTCATTGAGGTTGCGAAACGGCATCCCCTCAATCCGTTCGGCATCGGGCGGCGCAGCCTCGACCCAGACATCGCGGCTGCTGTAGCGACCGGGGTAGTCTTGCAGCAGATAGAAGGTGCGCGTCAGCACATGATCGCCGGGCAGCGGCTCCAACGGCGGAATGTCGAGCGGTGCGGCCAGTTCCTGCAACTTGCGCCCATTCGGGCTGGCGGCACCGTAGCTGGCGATATCCGCGTCCCGCGTATCAAACAGGATCAGCCCGCCCGAGCGGAGGTAGTCGTTCAGCTTGCCATAAGCCTCGGACGAGGGCTGCGGTTGGTCGGGGGTCACCGGCCAATAGAGGATCGGAAAGAAGGCCAGTTCGTCCTGCTCAAGATCAACGCCGGTGGGCAGGTCGGGCTCCACCGTGGTGCGGAAATAGAGCGTGTCCGACAGGCCGATCAGCCCGGCGCGGGCGATCTCGTCAACGTCGCTGTTGCCGGTCAGCACATGGGCCAGCGTCACCTCCGAGGCCGAGCGTATGGCAAAGCTTTCGGGGTCATTCTCTTGCGCGTCGCCCATTTGCGGGGCGATGGCCAGCCCCAAAGCCAGCGCCAAGCTGCCGGTAGAGCGGCGCAGCAGCAGCCCCGAAAGGGCGAGGGAAGCAAGTACATCGGCCACCAACAGCAGGATGGCGAGGCTCAGAAGCGCCCCGGCGAGTGGCTGTTCCGGCGGCAGGGCAAGGCCGCGCAGCGGCACATCGGCGGGCCATGTTGCGGGGGTGAGGGCGGTCTCGCCGGTCAGCACATTGCGCGCCAGCCGCCGGTCTTCGGCGCCGTAGATGCCGGGCGGCAGGGCCGGGCCTGCGGGGGCCGAGATCAGGTCAGGCCCCGCAACGCCCGGCAGGTTGCCCGCGTCCGACAAGCTGCCGAAACCGTCCAACACCCGCAGCGGGGTCCATGTGGTGCCCTCAAGGCTCTCGGCCTCGGGGGCGCTGGCACCCGAGGAGACGGCCAGCCGTTCCATCATCTGCACGAAAAGACCCGAAAGCGGCAGGGTCGACCATTCCGCCGTGGCGGTGACGTGGAACAGCACGATCTGCCCCTGACCCACGGCTTTGCGCGTGACCAGCGGGGTGCCATCGCTCAGCGCGGCGATCACCCGGTCGGCCAACGTCGGGTCGGGTTGCGCCACGACTTGGGCCGAAACGGTCACATCTTCGGGCACCGTCAGCCCGAAGAATGGCGACCCATTGCGGAAGGGGGCAAGCGCCTTGGGCTCCCCCCAAGACATCGCGCCGCCGACACTGCGGCCCCCGGCGCGCAGGCGCACGGGCATCAGCGGGTCTTCGTCGATGCGACTGACATCGCTCGCCGCCACGCGCGGCCCGGCGAAACGGATGAGCATGCCGCCCGCGTCGATCCACTCTTGCAGCGGCTCGGCCTCGGCGGGGGCGAGGGTGGCCACATCCGCCAGCACGATCACATCGGGGTTGGCGGGCAGCACCTCGGTCAGGGTGCCGTCGATCAGATCAGCATTCGGGGCCAGCGCCTGTTCGATGTAATGCAGCGGCGAGAGCAGTTGCAGCCCCTCCTGCGCCCCGCGTCCCCGGATCAGGGCGACTTCGCGGCGGCGCAGCCCGTCATCGACCAAGCTGCGCGCCCCGGCGGAGCGCTGGCCTGCGATGCCGAAAGAGGTGAGCCGCGCGCGCATTTCGGCAGGCAGCGAGAGGGAGGTGCTGGCCTCGGTCGCGCCCGCCTCGAACGTCGCATTAGCGGTGGCGAGCACGCGGGCTTTGCCCGCCGGATCGCGGCCATGGGCCTGCACCACCGCCGCGCGTTCCGGCCCGGGCGCGGCGCGGCGCAGGGTCAGGTCGATCGCGCCGTCTTGGTAGACTGCGGGCGCGATGCCGATGACATTGCCTGCGGAATGATGCACCTCGACCGCGCCTTTGGATTGCAGCGCGGCAAGCAACTCATCGCGGCCGAGATAGTCTAGCCCGTCGCTGAACCACAGGGTGTCGAAAGCGGGCAGGGCCGCCATGATCTCGGTCGCGCGGGTCAGCTCTGCCGGGGCCGGTTGCCACGGCGCGGGGGAAAGCCCTGCAAGGCGGCTGCGCCACGCATCAGCGGATTGGAAGGTTGGCACCTGCGGGTCGGTGAGGCTGAGGATGCCCACCGTCCGCTCGGCCCGTCTGGCGCGGGTGAGTTGCGCGTCAACGGCGGCCATCTGTCTGTCCCAACCGCTGGCCCCGGCCCATGAGCCGTCGAGCAGGATCAGCAAGGGGCCGCTGCCCTCTTCCGCCTCGGCCTGCGGGTTCAGCACCGGCCCGGCAAGGCCGATGATGATCGCGGCCACGGCCAGCATCCGCAGCAAAAGTAGCCACCACGGGGTGCGGTCGCTGGTGCTGTCGTCATCTGCCAACCCCAAAAGCAGCGCCACACCGGGAAAACGGCGGCGAACCGGCGCGGGCGGTACTGCCCGCAGGATTAGCCAAAGGATCGGCAGCGCCAGCAGGGCCAGCAGCAGCCAAGGCGCGGTGAAACCGATGCCGCCGAAAACGCTCATGCCGCACTCCCCTGCCGCGCGTCCAACGCGCCATAGAGCCAAAGCAGCGCCGACTGCGCCGTGGCATCGGTGTGGTGCAGCCCATAGCGCCAGCCGGTCCGGGCACAGAGTTGCTGCAAGGCGTCTTTGCGCGCCGCCAGCCGGTCGAGGTAGCGGTCGCGCAGGTCATTCGCTTTGAGCGTCTCATGCCGCAGACTGCCGCCGACGCTTTCGAAAGTTGTTCGACCCGCGAAGGGGAAAGCCTCCTCCGCCGGGTCTAGTAGGTGATAGAGCACGCCACGCACGCCACGGTCGGCGGCCTTGGTCAGCGCGGTCTGTACCGGGTCGAGATCGCCCATGAAATCCGAGATGAAGACCGCCCGCGCATGAGGGATCATGCCGCGATGTTCGGGCGGGGCGTAGTCTTGGCCATCGTCTTGGCAGAGCAATTCGGCCAGTCGCAGCACCTGCGGATTGCCGCGCCGTGGGGGCAGGGCGGTGCCGGTCAGGCCCACACGCTCCCCCCCGCGCAACAGCAGGATCGCCAGCGCAAGGCCCAAAAGGCGGGCGCGGTCGGCTTTGTCAGGCAGCGCCTTGTCCGAGGCAAAGCGCATCGAGGCCCCCTGATCAACCCAGAGCATGACGGATTGCGCAATCTGCCACTCGCGCTCGCGCACGAACTCCTGATCGCCACGGGCCGAGCGGCGGTGGTCGACCATGCGGCGGCTGTCACCGATTTGCGCCGGCCGGTATTGCCAGAAATCATCCCCCGTCCCTGCGCGGCGGCGGCCATGGGCACCGGGCAGAACGGCACCGGCCAAATGCTCGGCCCGCGCCAGCAGGGCGGGCAGCCGGGCCGCTTCGCCCTCGGCGCTGGCTCTGAGGGACAGGGGGCTATGGGTCACGCGGCGGCCTTTTTCCCGATCAATTGACCGGCGGTGGCGTCGATCAGCCCTTGCAGGCTTTCGCCCCTTGCGCGGGCGGCGAAGTTCAGCGCCATCCGGTGGCTCAGCACCGGGCGGGCCATGGCGAGCACATCTTCGGCAGAGGGGGCCAACCGCCCCTCCAGCAGCGCGCGGGCGCGCACGGTCAGCATCAGCGCCTGCGCGGCACGGGGGCCGGGGCCCCAAGCGACGCTGTCGCGCACGGGCTGGGTGGCCTCAGGCTCATCGGGGCGGAAGGCGCGGACAAGGTCGAGGATCAGTTCCACCACGCTATCGCCCACCGGCATCCGCCGCAGCAGGGTCTGGGCAGAAAGCAGATCTTCGGTGGTGAAGACCGGGCGCACCGCGCCCTCTTCGACGCCGGTGGTGGCCAGCAGAATGTCCCGCTCTGTCGCGCGGTCGGGGTAGGCCACGTCGATCTGCACGAGGAAACGGTCAAGCTGCGCTTCGGGCAGGGGGTAGGTGCCTTCTTGTTCGATCGGGTTTTGCGTGGCCAGCACATGGAAGGGTTGGCCAAGCGCGCGGTCCTGCCCCGCGACGGTCACGGTCTTCTCTTGCATCGCCTGCAACAGGGCGGATTGCGTGCGGGGGCTGGCGCGGTTGATCTCATCGGCCATCAGAAGTTGGCAAAAGATCGGCCCTTCGACAAAGCGAAAGGCCCGGCTGCCGTCTGGCGCGGTGTCGAGCACTTCGGAGCCCAGAATATCGGCGGGCATCAGATCGGGGGTGAATTGCACGCGGTTGCCGTGCAGCCCCATGACGGTGCTGAGGGTCTCAACCAGCCGCGTTTTGCCCAAGCCCGGCAGGCCGATCAGCAGCCCGTGACCACCGCAGAGCAGCGCCGTCAGCGCAAGGTCGACGACCTGCTCCTGCCCGACGAACCGCCCGGTGATCGACTGTTTCGCCGCGGCGAGCTTTTCGGTCAGCGCTTCGATTTGCGCGATCAGATCATCCGCTTCGGCCATGACATTTCTTTCCCCGGAGTTATATCTTTCAGGTGTAAGTGTATCGCGACCAAAGGGAATGGCAAAACCAATGAGCGGACAAAATACCGTGACACCCACGGCAGACAGTTTGATCGAAGCCGCCAAGGCCGCAAAAGCGCGCGGAACCCCGCCGCTTGAGAAGTGGAACCCGGAATTTTGCGGCGATCTGGACATGCAGATCAAACGCGACGGGACGTGGTTCTATCAAGGCACACCCATTGGCCGGATCGAAATGGTCAAATTGTTCGCATCGATTCTCTGGCGCGAAGGGGATGACTATTTCCTCAAAACCCCGGTGGAAAAGGTCGGCATCACCGTCGAAGACGCACCATTCGTCGCCGTGGATTTCGAGGCCGAGGGCGAGGGCGAGGCGCAGCAGTTGCGGTTTTTGACCAATCTGGGCGATGTGGCCGAGGCGGGGGCAGCCCATCCGATCCGCGTGGTCCGCGATGAAGAGACGGGCGAACCTGCGCCCTATGTGCTGGTGCGCCGCAATCTTGAGGCGCTGATCGACCGCAAGAGCTTTTACCGTCTGGTCGATCTGGGCCAGCACCGCGATGGCTGGTTTGGTGTCTGGTCGGGTGGGGAATTCTTTGGCATCATCCCATCGGAAGACCTGCCGTAAGCTCACCGAAAGACCCGAATGCCGATCACCCCCGCCGCCAACCTATCGCTGCTTTGGTCCGAACTGCCCTATCTGGACCGGTTCGACGCAGCGGCAGAGGCGGGGTTTGGCGCGGTTGAGGTCTTGTTCCCCTATGACATGCCCGCGAAAGAGACGCAGCGCGCCTTGCTGCGCAATGGATTAACGCTCGCCCTGATTAACGCGCCGCCGCCGAATTACACGGGCGGTCCGCCCGGTTTCGCCGCCCTGCCGGGAGGGGAGGCGCGTTTCGCCCATGATATGCGCCGGGTCTGGCGCTATGTGGAGGCGCTGCGGCCCCAGATGGTGCATGTCATGGCCGGGGAGGCCGAGGGGCCAGCGGCGGCAAAGGCTTTTGTGGCGAACCTGCGCCATGCCGCAGCAGAGGCGCCGCCGGGGGTCACCCTGATGATCGAACCGCTCTGCCCGCAGGTCAAACCGGGGTATTTCTTGAACGATTACGCGCAGGCGGCGGAGCTGCTGGCGGCGGTAGATGCGCCCAATGTGGCGCTGCAATTCGACAGTTTTCACGCGCAGATGATCCATGGCGATGCCGTGGCTGTTTTCGAGGAATATCGCCCCCTGATCCGCCATGTGCAGCTAGGTGACACGCCAGAGCGCGGGGCGCCGGGCAGCGGTGATGTCGATTTCGACGGGCTCTTTGCCGCGCTGCGGGCGGGCTATGACGGTTTTGTCAGCGGGGAGTATTTTCCGGGCGGCCCGACGGAGCGGTCCTTGGGCTGGGTGACCGCCTTAGGGGAATGACACCGGCGTATCTCCGGGCTGCCACTGGGGGTATTTATCCATCACGCTTTCAAAGCGGGGCGAGGCGAGGAAACGGTCGAGCCAGTCGCGCAGCGCGGGCCAATCCTGCGCGTCGAACCAAGCGCGGTCGATAAAGGCGAACTGCCGCACGAAGGGCAGGATTGCGTAATCCGCCAGCGTGGGGCGGTCAAAGATCCAGTCCCCCAGTTGCGCGTCGAGGTCATGGAGGAAGGTTGCCGCCTTGGCGCGTTGCTCTTCGGGGTCCGCCTCGGGGTAGCGGGTGGCGTATTTGGTGCGGTCCAGCGCGTCTTTGAACGGGCCGTCGGCGCGGGCGATCCAGTCGTGACCTTCGGACGGCATGTCGCGCCAGCCCTCGGGATCGTTCTGGGCCAGCGCCCATTTCATGATGTCGAGGCTTTCGTCGATGGGGCCGGTTTCGGTGACGAGGCAGGGCACGGTGGCGGTGGGTGAGGCGTCGAGGAAGGCTTGCGGTTTGTCGCGCAGGACGACTTCGCGCAGGTGGACGGGTGTTTGCGCGGCCGCGAGGGCGAGACGCGCGCGCATGGCGTAGGGGCAGCGGCGGAAGGAGTAGAGGATTGGGGTCATGCTGCATGATCTAGCGCATGGGGGACGCTTGTACAAAGGGCCATCGCCCGAGAATGGGGCCGGCCCGGAATCAAGCCGCAGGCGCCGGGCCATCGCCTGCCCGCCCCGCCGGGTAGGCGATTTGGTGGGGCCGGGCGCAACCTTGAGGCCGCACATCATGGCTGAGAGATAAAGTGGCAGGAACTGAGCTTGGATCGCCAACCCGCGGGCAGGCGATGGCCCTCCATCCTACTGAAACGGCGTCGGCGGCAGCCCCTTGCCGGCAAAACGCGCCACGTCATCCACCCGCTTTGACCGCGCCGTCGTGGTCCGTGCCGCGTCGATCCACGCCAGCGCATCGGCACGCAGCGCGTCGCTGTAGCTGTCCCAACCGGCCTGCGCGCCGGTCTCTTCGAGCGCTTGGGCGAGGTCTTCGGGAAGGGGTGTGTCTTCCATCAATGCGCCTCCGCCCAATTGGCACCCACACCGGCGTCGACGATCAGCTTCACGTCAAGCTTCACCACCGGGTCATTGGCATTCTCCATCACCTCACGCGCGGCGGCGATCAGCGCGTCTTCGGCCCCTTTTTCCACTTCGAACAGCAGTTCATCGTGCACCTGCAACAGCATCGTCGCGGGCAGATCGGCGATGGCCTCGGGCATCCGCACCATGGCGCGGCGGATCACATCGGCAGCGGTGCCTTGGATCGGCGCGTTGATCGCGGCGCGGGCGGCGAAGCCCGCCTGCGGCCCCTTGGCGCCGATGTTGGGCGTGTTGATCTTGCGGCCAAAGAGCGTTTGTACATAGCCGTGCTCTTTCGCAAAGGCCTTGGTGTCGTCCATGTAGGTCCGGATGCCGGGGAAACGCTCGAAATAGCGGTCGATGAAACCCTGCGCCTCGGCCCGCGGAATGCGGAGGTTGCGCGCAAGGCCGAAGCCCGAGATGCCGTAGATCACGCCGAAATTGATCGCCTTGGCGTTGCGGCGAATCTCAGGGGTCATCTGATCCATCGGCACGTCAAACATCTCGGACGCGGTCATGGCGTGGATGTCGTCGCCGCGGTGGAAGGCTTCCTTGAGCGCGTCGATCTGGGCGATATGCGCCAGAATCCGCAGCTCGATCTGGCTGTAGTCCAGCGCCACCAGCACCTTGCCCTTGGGGGCGACGAAAGCCTCGCGGATGCGGCGGCCTTCCTCGGAGCGGATCGGGATGTTTTGCAGGTTCGGATCGGTGGAAGCCAGTCGCCCCGTCGCGGCACCGGCGATGGAATAACAGGTGTGCACCCGGCCCGTGTCGGCGTTCACATGGTCTTGCAGCGCGTCGGTATAGGTCGATTTCAGCTTGGACAGCTGCCGCCAGTCCAGCACCCGGCGGGCGAGGTCATGTTCGGTCGCCAGATCCTCCAGCACATCCGCGCCGGTGGAGTATTTCCCGGTTTTGCCCTTCTTGCCGCCGGGCAGCCCCATTTTGCCAAAGAGGATTTCGCCAAGCTGGGCAGGGGAGCCGACGTTGAAGCTCTCGCCCGCCAACTCGTGAATATCCGCCTCCAGCCCGGCCATTTTCTGGGCAAAGGCGTTGGACATGCGGCTGAGCGTATCGCGGTCGACCTCGATGCCCGACCGCTCCATCTGCGCCAAGACCGGCACCAGCGGGCGCTCTAGCGTTTCGTAGACCTTGGTGACCTCGGCGCGGTGCAGCTGTGGCTTGAAGAGCTGCCATAGGCGCAGGGTGACATCGGCATCCTCAGCGGCGTAGGGTACGGCATCGGCCAGCGGTACCTTATCGAAGGTCACGGCGGATTTGCCGCTGCCCAAAAGCGGTTTGATCGGCATCGGTGTGTGACCGAGGTAGCGCTCGGAAAGCGTGTCCATGCCGTGGCCATGCAGGCCCGCGTGCATCGCGTAGGACATCAGCATGGTGTCGTCGATGGGCGCGACCGCGATGCCCAGTTGGGCGAAAATCTTGCTGTCGTATTTCATGTTCTGCCCGATCTTGAGGATCGCCGGATCCTCAAGCATCGGGGTCAGCAGTTGCAGCGCTTCTTCGACCGGCATCTGACCGGGGGCCAGCCCCTCTCCGCCGAAGAGGTCATCGTCGCGGCTGGCTTTGTGGGTCAGAGGAATGTAGCAGGCCTGCCCGGGCTCCACGGCCAGCGAAACGCCGACCAGTTCCGCGGTCATCTCATTGAGGCCGGTGGTCTCGGTGTCCACCGCGACATAGCCCCGCTCGTAAATCCGGTCGAGCCAGACGCGCAGCGCCTCGGCGTCGCTGACCTGCTCATACTTGCTGTGGTCGAAGGGCACATCCGCGACCTGCGGTGCGTCCGCCACAGCAGGCGCTGGCGCTTCGGGGATGGCCGGGGCCTCGCGGCCCAGCACCTCGGCCACGCGTTTCGACAGGGTGCGGAATTCCATCTCGGACAAGAACCCCAGCAGGCGGTCCGCATCGGGGTCGCGCACTTCGAGATCGTCGATGGTGAAGTCGAGTGGCGTGTTCTCGTCCAGCAGGACAAGATTGCGGCTCAGGCGGATTTGCTCGGCATGGTCGATCAGGGTCTGGCGGCGCTTGGGCTGTTTGATCTCGCTCGCGCGCTCTAGCAGCGCATCCAGATCGCCGTATTCGTTGATCAACAGCGCCGCTGTCTTGATGCCGATGCCGGGCGCGCCGGGCACGTTGTCGACCGAATCGCCCGCCAGCGCCTGCACATCCACCACGCGGTCAGGGTAGACGCCGAATTTCTCAAACACCCCATCGCGGTCGATGGTCTTGTTCTTCATCGCGTCGAGCATTTCCACCCCGTCGCCCACAAGCTGCATCAGATCCTTGTCGGAGCTGATGATCGTGCAACGCCCCCCGGCGGCGCGGGCCTGCACGGCGAGGGTGGCGATGATGTCATCGGCCTCATAGCCCTCAAGCTCTTTGCAGGCGATGTTGAACGCCTCGGTCGCGGTGCGGGTCAGCGGGATCTGCGGGCGCAGGTCTTCGGGCATCGCATCGCGGTTGGCCTTGTACTGGTCGTACATGTCGTTGCGGAAGGTGTGGCTGCCCTTGTCAAAGATCACGGCGACATGGGTGGGCGCGTTGGGGCCGGTGTTGCCCTCGACATAGCGGTGCAGCATGTTGCAGAAGCCCGCCACGGCGCCAATCGGCAAGCCATCGGATTTGCGCGTCAGCGGTGGCAGGGCGTGATAGGCGCGAAAGATGAAGGCAGAGCCGTCGATCAGATGCAGGTGGTGGCCTTTGCCGAATGTCATATGAATGCTCCGCTGGATTGGCGACCCTTTTGCCACGAAGCATGGCCCACGGCCAGACGCCAATGCGCCGCGCAGGCAGGTTCGTGCCGTCGGTTCAGGTGTTCAGGGGGTGGTCGGAAAGGCTCAGACTTTGCCTTCGAAATCCGTGTGCACGAATTTGCAGTCGCAATAGCCGCATTCGACCCAGCCGCGATCTTGGGGGATTTGCAGCCAGACGCGCGGGTGGCCAAGCGCGCCTTCGCTGCCGTCGCAGGCCACGCGCCAAGTGTTCACGATGCGGGTTTCGGGCGCTTGCAGGGTCATGGAGTTGGTCCTCGGCTCAGGCGAAAGTTGCCACTCGTTATGACCAAAGCAGGCGCGCGGGGCAAGGGCTCTGCGCGGGAATAGGGGGGCTCGTGCACAAAGTGGTTCAAGTGCCAGCCCACAAGGGGTAAAAGACGCAGAACAGCCACCAAGCCGGAGCAAGCAGTCTGATGAGCGCCCCCAAACCTGTCGTATTGTGCATCCTTGACGGTTGGGGCCTGAGCGAGGTGCGGGAAGGCAACGCGCCCCTGCTGGCCAAGACGCCAAATTTCGACCGGATCATGCAGGCGGGGCCGAAGGCGCAGTTGATCACCCATGGCCCCGATGTGGGTCTGCCGCGCGGGCAAATGGGCAATTCCGAGGTCGGCCACACCAATATCGGCGCGGGCCGGGTGGTGGCGATGGATCTGGGACAGATTGATTTGGCGATCGAAGAAGGCAGCTTTGCCGAGAATGAGCGGCTGCGGGGTTTCATCGCCAAGCTCAAGGAAACCGGCGGCACCGCGCATCTGATGGGCGTCGTCTCGGACGGGGGGGTGCATGGGCATCTCAGCCATATGATCGCCGCCGCCCGCGCGCTGGATGCGGCGGGGCTGCCGGTGGTGATCCATGCGGTGACCGATGGGCGCGACGTGGCGCCGTCCTCTGCCCTTGGCTATTTCGAGACGCTGGAGGCAGCGCTGCCCGAGGCCGTGAAGGTCGTCACCGTGACGGGGCGCTATTTCGCGATGGACCGCGACAACCGTTGGGACCGGGTCGGCAAGGCTTCGGCGGCGATCCTGCATGGCGAAGGGGAGAGGTACTCCGATCCCCGCGCGGCGGTTGAAGCGGCCTATGGGCGGGGCGAGACGGATGAATTCATCATCGCCAGCGTGATCGAGGGCTACGCGGGGGCGGCTTCTGGCGACGGATTCTTCTGCCTCAACTTCCGCGCCGACCGCGCGCGGGAAATCATGGCGGCTTTGGGCGATCCGGGCTTTGACGCCTATGACACCGGCCCGCGCCCCGAATGGGCGGCGCTGATGGGCATGGCGGAATATTCCAAGGACCACGCCGCCTATATGACCACGATGTACCCCAAGCCGGACATCAAGAACACGCTGGGCGATTGGGTGGCGCAGCAGGGGCTGCGGCAGTTCCGGCTGGCCGAGACCGAGAAATATCCCCATGTGACCTTCTTCCTCAACGGCGGGGTTGAGACTCCGGCCACGGGGGAGGACCGCAACATGCCCAAATCGCCCAATGTGGCGACCTATGACATGCAGCCGGAAATGTCCTCTGCCGAGGTGACGGATCAATTCGTGCAGGCGATCGAGGCAGGCTATGACCTGATCGTGGTGAACTACGCCAATCCCGATATGGTCGGCCATACCGGCGATCTGGAGGCGGCGATTGCGGCTTGTGAGGCGGTGGATGCGGGGCTGGGCCGGGTGCTGAAGGCGCTGGAGGCCGCAGGCGGCGCGATGATCGTCACCGCGGATCACGGCAATTGCGAGATGATGATCGACCCCGAGACCGGCGGCGCGCATACGGCCCATACGCTCAACCCCGTGCCGGTGGTGGCGGTGGGCGCGCCCGAAGGGGCGGCGCTGCGCGACGGGCGGTTGGCCGATCTGGCGCCCACGGTGCTTGATTTGATGGGCCTGCCGCAGCCCGAAGAAATGACCGGGAAAAGCCTGCTTTCATGAAACATCTTGCCGCGGCTGTCCTTTTTGCCTGTCTGCCCCTGATGGCACAGGCGCAGGCCGATGAGGCCGCCGCGGAGGCACGCGCGGCCGCGACCGCCTTGGAGGCGGCATCGGCGCGGCTGGACCAAGCCGATGGGGCGCGCGACCGGGTGAAGGCGCTGACCGAGACGATTCAGGCGTTTGAGGCGGGGCTGGCGGCGATGCGGGCCGGGCTGCGGCAGGCCGCGATCAACGAGGCGCAGCTCAGCCGCAAGCTTCAGGCGCGTGAGGGTGAGGTGGCGCAGTTCCTAGGCGTCTTGCAAAGCATCGGCGGTGACCCGTCGCCCGTGGTGCTGCTGCACCCCGACGGCCCGATGGGCACCGCCCGCGCAGGCATGTTGCTGGCTGAATTGACGCCTGCGCTGAACGCCCGCGCCGATGCGCTGCGGCAGGACTATGAGGACATCAAGACCCTGCGCGCGTTGCAAACCGATGCGGCGCAGCGCCTGCAAGACGGGCTGACCGAGCTTCAGGCCGCGCGCACCGCGCTCAATCAGGCGATGGCCAACCGCACCGATCTGCCGATGCGCTTTACCGAAGATCCGGTGCGCACTGCGATCCTCATCGCCTCGACCGAGACGCTGGACGGCTTTGCCAGCGGCCTGTCCGAGATCACCACCGGCGCGGTTGAGCCTGCGCCGGTGAACCTCGACGGGCAGGTGGGCGATCTGCCCTTACCCGCGCAGGGGCTGGTGATCCGCAAGGCCGGAGAGACGGATTCGGCGGGCGTGACGCGGCCCGGCATGATCCTCGCCACCCGCCCGCGTGCCATCGTCACCAGCCCCTCGGCGGCGACGATCCGCTATGTCGGGCCGCTGCTTGACCTGGGCAATGTCGTGATCCTTGAGCCGCAGGTCGACACGCTTTTCGTGCTGGCGGGGCTGGATGTGGTTTACGGCCAAGCCGGGCAGGTGATTGCCGGTGGCACCCCCATCGGGTTGATGGGCGGGCCGGAAAGCGGCACAACTTCTCAGATGTCACCAAATGGTGAAGCCACTGGCACTGACCGGACGGAAACGCTCTATATAGAAGTCAGGCAAGACAACACACCTCAGGATCCGGCAGACTGGTTCCGCACCGACAAGGATGGATAGCAGATGAAGAAATTCGTGATGGCAGCCGTTGCAGGCACGGTGGCGGGGGTGGTCGCCACCACTCAGATCGCCGGGCCGCTGCTGGCGCAAGAGGCCGAGAAGACGACCAATGTTTACGAACAGCTTGATCTTTTCGGTGATATTTTCGAACGCATCCGCGCCCAATATGTCGAAGATGTCGATCCCGGCGATCTGATTGAGGCGGCCATCAACGGCATGCTCACCTCGCTTGATCCGCATTCGTCCTACCTCTCGCCGAAAGACGCCGAGAAGATGCGCGAACAGACGCGCGGCGAGTTCGGCGGTCTTGGCATCGAGGTCACCCAAGAAGAGGGTTTTGTCAAAGTCGTCTCCCCCATCGACGGCACGCCGGCTGCTGAGGCCGGGATCGAAGCGGGGGATTTCATCACCCATGTTGATGGCGAAAGCCTGCTGGGTCTTGGCCTCGACGACGCGGTCGAGATGATGCGCGGGCCGGTGGGGTCCGAGATCCTGATCACCGTGGTGCGGGAAGGGGAGCCGGAGCCTTTTGACGTCTCCATCGTACGTGACACGATCCAATTGACCGCCGTGCGGGCCCGTACCGTGGGCGATACCGCCGTGCTGCGCCTGACCACCTTTAACGAGCAGACCTATCCGAAGATGAAGGAAGGGCTGGAGCAGCAGATCGAAGAGGCGGGCGGCATCGAGAATCTCAACGGCATCGTCATCGACATGCGCAACAACCCCGGTGGCCTGCTCAATCAGGCGATTGCCGTCTCGGATGCCTTTCTTGAGGAAGGTGAGATCGTCAGTACCCGGGGCCGCGACATCGAAGACGGCGACCGGGTGAACGCCACGCCGGGTGATCTGGCGATGGGCAAGCCGATCGTCGTGCTAATCAACGGCGGTTCGGCCTCGGCTTCCGAGATTGTCGCGGGCGCTTTGCAAGACCACCGCCGCGCCATCGTCATCGGCACCAAGAGCTTTGGCAAAGGCTCGGTCCAGACCGTGATGCCGCTGCGCGGGGACGGGGCCATGCGCCTGACCACGGCGCGCTATTACACGCCCTCGGGCCGGTCGATCCAAGCGCTTGGCGTATCGCCCGATATCGTCGTGGCCCAGCCTCCGGTCACGCCAGAGACCGAGGAAGACGACGACGCATTGTCGGCACGCCCCCTCCGCTCTGAAGCCGATCTGCGGGGCCGGTTGAACAATGACAGCCTGACCGACGATCAGATCAAACAGATCGAAGACGACCGCGAAAAGGCCCGCAAAGCGGCAGAGCTGCGCGAAGAGGATTACCAGCTGGCCTATGCCATCGACATCCTCAAAGGTCTGTCGGCTCTGGGTCCGAACGAGTGATCTCTTTCACATAGATGCACCAAGCCCCGCTGGAGACAGCGGGGCTTTTTTGTTGGGCGCGGTTCTGCGGGGCGGCGTTTCGCTTATTCCGTCTCGCGGCAATGCCGCCGAAAGGCGCGTTTCAGCATGTCGAGTTCGGCGCGCAGCAGGTCCATCTCGGCCCGTATGTCATCGCCGAGCGCTTCATCCGCGATCAGGGTCACATGACCCAAGAGCGCCCCGCTGGCCTTTTCGGTGATGACGAGGGTCTGGACACCATCGGCAATCGCCTCCGCCGGGACGGGGAAGGAAAGATACCAGCGCCCCTCGGACCCTTCGGCCTCTAACGTGATATCCGTCACCTCCTTGCCCTCATGGGTCACGCTGATCTGCGGCGTGTCTGCGCCCTCTTCGGCGGTTAGCACGCCCTGCCAGACGCCTTGGCGCAGCACGGTTTTGGTCAGGTCATATGGGCTCATCACGGGGTCCTAGATCTGGGCGCGGGGGGAGCGGGAAAAAGTGAGGTCGCGCAGCACGACTTGGTTCATCTCCGGCCCTTCAAAGATCAGGTCGACCCATGCCGCCTCGATCCGCTTTTCGTTGAGCTTGCTATAGGCCAGATCGAATTCGACGCTGATGCTTTCCTGACCGACAGGCAGTTCGCGGACGATCTGTTCGGTGTTCGGCCCGTGGCGGATGTTGAGCCGGGCAAAGATCTCCAGCGGGTGCTCCAATTCCACAATCGTGTCCATGCGGAACAGGTGGCGGCGTTTCAATCCGGTGATGGCCTCGGGCGGCAGATCGACCACCAGCGACAGGAATGACCCGTCGAATTTGAACACGTCGAGTTGCAGGCCAAAGGGGGCCAGATCGGCCTCGCGCAGGTTGCGCAATTGGCGCAGGGTCAGTTCCGACTGCGCGCAATCGTGGAACAGGGTTACCTCTTTGCCCAGTTTGGATTTGGTCGCGACCGAGGATAGCCCCGGCGTGGCAAGCGGGCCGCGCCACAACTCGGGCCGCCATGCCCAATCGGCGTTATGTGGTTTCGGGAAGCCGCTGGCCCCGATGGCGGGCAGGGCAAGACGGTCTTCGGCGCGGTGGATCAGCCGGTTCAGTTCGGCACGCAGCAGCCGGGCGCGGCCGCGTTGGCGGCGCAGGGTGGCAGGGTCAGCCGTGGCCGCTTTGCGGGCTGCAACCGCCCAGCGTTGCAGCGCGCGGGCAAAGAGCTTGCCCTCAAGATAACCGCTGCGGAAGTTGACCATGGCCCTGCGCCTCTCGTTTGCTCGCAGTCTATGCAAGGCGGGGATTTCGTTCAAATGAATAGCCCCCGTGATTGTTTCCGTCCCCGGGCAGTGTTGCCGATTTGGAAACAAAGGCCGGTCAACTGCCGGGGGCGGTGGGCGTTGCGCTTTTGCTGCGGCTTTGCTGGATCAGCTCTGCCACCAGCGCGCGGCCCTCTTCGGAAATGGCGCGGCTTTGCGGCGCGCCGTAGAGGGTGACACTGGCGACATGGCCGCCGATCCGCGCCGTGCCGCGCCAATGGCGGGGGGACATGCCCTCGGCGGGCACCGGCCCTTGAGCCACAAAGATCGACGCCCCTTCGATGCTACCGGCCTCTTGCAACTGGCTTAGCCCTGCCGCCTCGGCAACCTGTTGCGGGGTGGGCAGGGGCGCGTCGGCCTCGGCTTCGATCAGCGCGAGGGTGAGAATGCCGCGCGGCGCGGCGCTGACCACATCAGGCAGACCAAGCGCATCGCAACGCGCCATCAGCGCAAAGCGACGTTTGAGGCTTTTGGGATCGATGCAATAGCCCTGCGGCGACACCACCTGCACCGCGCCCCCGGCCAAAGCGGTTTGCAGGAGCGGTTTCTCAGGCGTGGCGGGCCTGCCGCCAAAGGAAAAACCCTGACCGCCTTCGCAGGCGGACAGGGTAAGCATTGCAAGCGCCGCGAGGGGGCTTTTAGAGGTCCATGTAATCATGGGTCTCGGCCTTGGCGCCGGGATGTGTTACCGCGCCAAGGTAGGTGGGGCCGACGAGTTTCGCATATTTCCACAGCGCGCCGCTTTCATAGTTGGTGGCACGCGGGCCAGCCCAAGCCTTGCGGCGCTCGGCCAGTTCCTCGTCCGACAGGTCCACGGTGATGCTGCCCTTGACTGCGTCGAGGGTGATCATGTCGCCGTTCTTCAGCAGCGCGATCGGGCCGCCATGCGCCGCCTCGGGGCCGACGTGGCCAACGCAGAAACCGCGCGTCGCGCCCGAGAAGCGCCCGTCGGTGATCAGCGCCACCTTCTTGCCCATGCCCTGACCCGAGAGCGCGGCGGTGGTCGCCAGCATCTCGCGCATGCCGGGGCCGCCAGCGGGGCCTTCGTTGCGGATCACGAAAACGTCGCCTTCCTTATAGGCGCGGTTCTGCACCGCCTCGAAGGCGTCCTGTTCGCATTCGAACACCAGCGCCGGCCCGGTGAAGACGATGTCTTCCTCGGCCATGCCCGCGATTTTCACGATGGCGCCTTCAGGGGCGAGGTTGCCTTTCAGGCCCACGACGCCGCCGGTCTTGCTGATCGGGGTGGCGACCGAGTGGATCACCTTACCGTCGGCCTCGCGGTCGATGCGATCCAACTCCTCGCCGATGGAACGGCCCGTGGCGGTCAGACAGTCGGTGTGAAGCAGCCCCGCCTTGCGCAGCTCCTTCATCACCACCGGCACGCCGCCGGCGTCGTAGAGGTCCTTAGCGACGTATTGACCGCCCGGCTTCATGTCGACGAAGTAAGGTGTGTCGCGGAAGATCTCGCAGACGTCTTCGAGGTAGAATTCGATCCCGGCCTCATGGGCCATCGCCGGAAGGTGCAGGCCCGCGTTGGTCGACCCGCCGGTGCAGGCTACGATGCGCGCGGCGTTCTCGAAGGCTTCGCGGGTGCAGATGTCGCGTGCGCGGATGTTCTTCTCGATCAGGTTCATCACCGCAGCACCTGAGGCTTCGGCATAGGCGTCGCGGCTCTCGTAGGGCGCGGGCATGCCGGAGGAGTTCGGCAGCGCAAGGCCGATCGCCTCGGACACGCAGGCCATGGTGTTGGCGGTGAACTGGCCACCGCAGGCACCGGCGGAGGGGCAGGCGACGCGCTCCAAAACGTCGAGTGCTGCCTGCGACATGGAGCCGTTCTGGAAGCGGCCCACGGCCTCGAACATGTCCTGCACGGTCAGGTCACGGGTGGCGAAATCTTCGGGAACGTCGGCGCCAGCGGGCGCCTTGCCCGGCAGGATCGAGCCGCCGTAGAGGAAGACCGACGGCACGTTCAGCCGCAGCATCGCCATCATCATCCCCGGCAGGGACTTGTCGCAGCCCGCCAGCCCGACGATGGCGTCATAGCAATGGCCGCGCATGGTCAGTTCCACCGTGTCGGCAATCGCCTCACGCGAGGCCAGCGAGGAGCGCATGCCCTCATGCCCCATGGCGATGCCGTCTGTGACGGTGATGGTGGTGAACTCGCGCGGGGTGCCCTGTTCGGAATGCACGCCAACCTTCACCGCCTGCGCCTGACGGTTCAGCGCGATGTTGCAGGGGGCGGCTTCGTTCCAGCAGGTGGCGACGCCGACCAGCGGCTGGTGAATCTCTTCTTCGGTCATGCCCATGGCATAGTAGTAGGACCGGTGCGGCGCGCGGGCCGGGCCTTCGGTCACATGGCGGCTGGGCAGCCGGGATTTGTCGAAGCGGGGCGTGGTGGACATCGGTGGGCTCCTTGAAACGTCTTGAATGGAATAGTCGGGCGGCGGCTATGCTGCAAGGCTTTGGCGCGTATGAGGCGGGGGAACTGTTGTATTGCAGCGTGTTAGGGCATAGGTTCTGACCTTCTGGCGCGGTCGGTTCGGCCCGCCCGCAAGCGTGAAGGCCCGGCATATGCTCTGCAAGCACCACCCCCGATTTGAACGGCGCCACTGATGAACTGGCGGCCCGATTATAGCGCCCATGCGGCCTTTGTCGCACCCGCGCGCAGCACCTCGGCACTGTGGCGGTTTTTCTTGGGGCTGTTCGTGGCCGTGGTGGCCTATGTCGCGCTGAACGAGCTTTACTTTCAAACGGTCTATGGGCTGGCGGGATCGGCGGCCCCCCCGCTGCATGGCGATCTTCTGAAAGGGGCCACGCCGCAGGCGATGTATCTGCTACTGTTCAGCTTTGGCACCATGGCGATGGCCGTCGCCGTGACCGTGCGGATCGTGCACCGGCGCAGCGCGGGGAGCCTTTTTGGCCTGCCGGGGCGGCTCTGGCCCAGTTTTCGCGCGGTTTCGGGGGCGATGTTGCTGCTGGGCGTCGCACTGGCGGTCCTGCCCCCGTGGGACATGGGCGGTGAGTTGACGCCGAACCTGCCCCTAAGCCGCTGGTTGCTGCTTTTGCCGCTGTCGCTGCTGGCCGTGCTGGTGCAGGTCAGCGCCGAAGAGATCGTCTTTCGCGGCTATGTGCAGCAGCAACTCGCGGCGCGGTTCAACTCGCCGCTGGTCTGGATGGTGCTGCCGTCGGCGCTGTTCGCAGCGGGCCATTACCTGCCTGCCGAGGCGGGGGAAAATGCGCTGATGGTGGCGCTTTGGGCCGGGGTTTTCGGCATCCTGATGGCGGACCTCACCGCGCGCTCCGGCTCGCTTGGGCCCGCCATCGCGGTGCATCTGTGGAACAATGTCTCGGCCATTCTCATTGTCTCTCTGCCGGATGATCTTTCAGGGCTGGCGCTTTATCTCACGCCCTTTTCGATGGATGACGCGGCGGCGTTGCGTTCATGGCTGCCGGTTGATTTCGCCTTGATGCTGGTCTCATGGCTGGCGGCGCGGCTGGCGATACGCCGCTGATTGCAATTTCCCCATGCGGGGATTATCTGGGACGGAACCACAGCAGAGGCCTGCCAATGAACTGGATCACGAACTACGTCCGCCCGCGAATCAACTCGATCTTCTCGCGCCGCGAGACGCCGGACAATCTGTGGACCAAGTGCAACGAATGCGGCACCATGCTGTTTCACCGCGAGTTGGCGGACAATCTGAACGTCTGCACCAACTGCGGCCATCACATGCACATCAGCCCCCGCGCGCGCTTCAAAGCGCTGTTCGACGGTGGCATCTTTACCGAGGTGAAGGTCCCGGCGCCCACGCCCGACCCGCTGCATTTCAAAGACCAGAAACGTTATCCCGACCGGATGAAGGCCGCGCAAAAGCAGACCGGTGAGCATGAGGCGATGCTGGTCGTGACCGGCGAGATCGGGCGCACGCCGATCGTCGCCTGCGCGCAGGACTTTTCCTTCATGGGTGGGTCGATGGGCATGTATGTCGGCAATGCGATCATTGCCGCCGCCGAGGAAGCCGTGAAGCTGAAGCGCCCGCTGGTGCTGTTCTCCGCCGCCGGTGGCGCGCGCATGCAGGAGGGCATCCTGAGCCTGATGCAGATGCCGCGCACCACCGTCGCCGTGCAAATGCTGAAAGAGGCGGGGCTTCCTTACATCGTCGTGCTGACCCATCCCACCACCGGCGGGGTCACCGCGTCCTACGCAATGCTGGGCGATGTGCAGATCGCCGAGCCGAACGCGCTGATCTGTTTTGCCGGGCCGCGCGTGATCGAACAGACCATCCGCGAGAAACTGCCCGAAGGGTTCCAGCGCGCGGAATACCTGCTCGACCACGGGATGCTCGACCGGGTGACCAAACGGACCGAGATGCGCGATGAGTTGATCACCATCACCCGCATGCTGATGGGCCTGCCCCCTGCCGTGCGCGGCGACCTGCCCGCCCCCGAAGAGCTTGAGGTGGCCGAGGCCGCCGCCGCTGTTCAGGCCGCAGCGGATCTGCCCGCCGACACGCCAGAGAAGAAATGAGCACGCCTTCATCCGACGTCATCCTTGAACGGATGATGGCGCTGCACCCCAAGATCATCGACCTGACGCTCGACCGGATGTGGCGGCTGCTTGATGCTTTGGGCAATCCGCAGAACGACCTGCCGGCGGTGATCCATATCGCGGGCACCAATGGCAAAGGCTCGACCCAAGCGATGATCCGCGCAGGCCTGGAGGGGGCGGGAAAGACGGTGCACGCCTATACCTCGCCGCATCTGGCGCGGTTTCACGAGCGTATTCGGGTGGCTGGCGAGTTGATCTCGGAGCCGGACCTCGCCGCCGTGCTGGACGAATGCCATGCTGCCAATGGCGGCGAAGAGATCACCTATTTTGAGATCACGACCTGCGCCGCGATCCTCGCCTTTTCGCGGGTGCCTGCCGATTATACGCTGCTTGAGGTGGGGCTTGGCGGACGGCTCGACGCGACGAATGTGGTCGATCCCGCCCTGACCGTGATCACCCCGGTGTCGGTCGACCACCAGCAATATCTGGGCGAAACACTGGCTGAGATCGCGGGCGAAAAGGCGGGTATCATCAAGCGGCTTGTCCCTTGCGTGGTCGGCCCGCAGGAAGATCCTGCGCTTGAGGTGATCGAAGACCACGCCGCGAAACTCGGGGCACCGCTCTTGGCCTATGGTCAGCAGTGGCATGCCGCACCCGAAGCCGGGCGCATGGTCTATCAGGATGAGCGCGGCCTGCTTGATCTGCCGCGCCCCAATCTGCCCGGCGACCACCAGATCATGAACGCCGGGGCCGCGCTGGCCGCGCTGCGCCAACTTGGCGTCGATGCAGAGGCCTGCGAGGCTGCCGTGACGCAGGCGCAGTGGCCCGCACGGATGCAGCGGCTGTCAGACGGGCCGCTTGCCCGTATGGCGCCCGAGGGCGAGTTGTGGCTCGACGGTGGCCATAATCCCGCGGCGGGGGCGGCATTGGCGGCCACGCTGGCGGCCCTGCCGAAACGCCCGACGCATCTGATTTGCGGCATGTTGAACACAAAGGACATTGCCGGGTACCTGCGCCCGCTGGCGGCAGAGGCTGCAAGCCTCACCGCCGTGTCGATCCCCGGCGAGGCGGCGTCCCTGCCTGTCGAGACGACGGCGAAGGTGGCGCGCGATGTAGGGTTCGAGACCGCCGAGGCCGAGACCGTCACCGGGGCGCTCAAGGCGATCATCGCCCGCGAACCCCATGCGCGTGTGCTGATCTGCGGCTCGCTCTACCTTGCCGGTAGCGTGTTGCGTGAAAACGTCTGATTAACCATATTTGGGTGTACCGCTGCTGCGAGGTGCAGATGTGGTATATCTTGGTCCACGGAAGTCTCCCCTTTCGAATTTGACCGAGGTGTCCCCATGCGCAATTTCAGCCGGTCCGCGCGTCACGATCAGGACGATGCACGGAAATTTCAATTTATCTTCATGGCCGTAGGTCTCGCAATTATCGCGGGCGGCCTGTGGTGGCTTTATGAGGTCGAACGGCCTTACCACCCTTTCCTGCAGGGCAATGACCTGCATATGCAGCCTATCAGTGATTCCTGATCGGTTGGTCGGGGGCGGTCAGCGCCCCCAGTCTTCCCCCTGCATCTCCCGCAGGCGGGAGGCTGTACGCTCGAATTCAAAGGTGCCTTCACCTTCGAGGTAGAGCATTTCCGGCGCGGCGGCGGCGGAGCAGATCAGCCGCACCTTCGCCTCGTAAAGCGCGTCGATCAGGGTGACGAAACGCTTGGCCTCGTTAAAGTTCGACCGGCCAAGGGAGGGGATGTTGTCCAGCAGCAGCACGCGCACCGCCTGCGCCAGCGCGAGGTAATCCGCCGCGCCCAAGGGCTGGCCGCAGAGCGCGTGAAAACCGGCGCGGGCCATGCCGTTGTGATATTGCGGAATGGTCACTTCGCGGCCCTTGACGTGTAGGGTCAGCGGTTCGCCCTCGGCCCCTGCAAGATCGTCCCAGACCGCGTCCATCGCGGCCCGGCTTTCGGCGTTGACGGGGGTGAAATAGACCTGCGACCCTGCCAGCCGGTCTTGACGGTAGTCGGTCGGGCTGGCCAGTTCATGGACCACCATCCGCTCTTTGATGAGGTCAATGAAGGGCACGAAAACCTCGCGGTTGATGCCGTTTTTGTAGAGGTCATCAGGCAGGCGGTTCGAGGTGGTGACCACCACGACGCCCGCGGCGAAGAGTGCTTCGAACAGGCGGCCCACGATCATCGCGTCGGTGATGTCGGTGATCTGCATTTCGTCGAAGGCCAGCAGGCGGACGCTTTCCGCGACGTCGCGGGCCACGGGCGCAATGGCGTCATCCACGCCGGTCTTGCGGACCTCATGCATGGCGTTGTGGATTTCCTGCATGAAGGCGTGGAAATGCACGCGCCGCGCAGGCACGTCTGGCAGATGCGCCACGAACATGTCCATCAGCATGGATTTGCCGCGCCCGACGCCGCCCCATAGGTACAGGCCCTTGGGGGGCTCTGGGGCTTTGCGGAAAAAGCTTTTCTTCGGCGGGTTGGCCAGCGCATCGCGAATGCGGTCGAACTCGGCCATGACGGTTTCTTGGGCCGGGTCGGCCTGCAGTTTGCCCTCGGCGACAAGCCGGGCGTAGGTTTCGCGCATGTTGCTCATGGCGGGAGAGATAACGTGCTGGTGGGGGAGAGGAAAGGTGGTCTTGTGGAAGGGTCATCGCCTGCCCGCGGGTCGGCGATCCGACGGTATGGCGTTGCCACTTTATGGCTCAACCATGGTGTGTGTTCGCGAAGTCGCGCCAAGCCTCGCTAAATCGCCTACCCGGGGGGCGGGCAGGCGATGGCCCGGCGCCTACGGCTTGATTCCGGGCCAAGTGGCAATCGCGACCCTTACCAGTCCGCCGGCCCCTTCTCGGCAAACTCATGCACCAGAAAGTCGATGAACGCCCGCACTTTGGGCTGGGTGAACCGGCCCGGCGGGTAGACGGCATAGATACCCTGCGTCTCCAGCGGCAGATCGGGGATCGCGTCTTCGACGAGACCTTTCTCCATCGCCTCGGCGTAGAGGAAGCTTGGCAGATAGGCGATCCCGAGGCCCGAGATCGCGGCGTTCAAAAGGCTCTGCCCGTCGTTGACCGACAGCCAGCCCGCCGTGCGCACCTGCCGCTTCTCGCCCGAGGGGGCGGTGAGTTTCCACACGTTGCCCGAAGACTGGTTCGAGTAATGCAGCAGCTTGTGATTGTTCAGATCGTCGATCTTTTCCGGCCGCCCGTATTGCTCGAAATACTTCGGGCTGGCGATCATGCGTTTGGTGGTCTCGGTCAATTTGCGCGCGCGCAGGGTGCTGTCTTCCAGCTCCCCGATCCGCACGGCCATGTCGAAGCCTTCCGAGATAAGCTCGACGTAGCGGTTGTTCAGCACCATGTTCACGGTGATATCGGGGAAGTCCTGCAAGAACTCCGACAGCGCGGGGGAGAGGTGGTTCACCCCAAAGTCCGTCGCGACCGAGATCCGCAGCAGCCCCGAGGGCGCGGATTGCATCGAGGTGACCAAGGCATCAGCCTCGCCCGCGTCGTTCAGCACCCGGCGGGCGCGGTCGTAATAGGCAAGGCCAATCTCGGTGGGCGAGACGCGGCGGGTGGTGCGGTTCAGCAATCGTGCGCCCAAACGTGCCTCAAGCGAGGAGACATGCTTTGAAACGGCGGATTTCGAGATCCCCATCTTCTTGGCAGCATCTGTAAAGCCGCCTTGATCCACCACAGTGGCAAACGCTTCCATTTCCGTAAGGCGGTCCATTGCCTGTCCCTTCGCATTGATCTTGTTGCGGTCAGGTATGGGCGCCAATTCGGGCAGGATCGGGGCGGTGGCAAGACAGTCCCGTGGTCTTTGCGGGGATCGTTCATGGCATGGAAACGGCAGAACAATCCGTTTCCCCGCCTGTCACAGCCAGCGCAGCCATTTCAGCACGGCCAGCATGATGGCGGCGAGGCCGACCATGGCAAGGCAAAGGATCGCGAAGGCGCGCGGATCGTCCACCCCCGGCATCCCACCGACGTTTACACCGAAGAGCCCCGTTAGGAACCCCAGCGGCAGGAACACGGCGGCAGCGATGGACAATACGTAGCCATGCCGCGCCTGTCGCTGCGCGACTTGGTTGTCGTGTTCGTCCTGTACGGTGACGATGCGTTCTTGCAGGGCGTCCAATTCCTCGACCACGATGGCGGTGCGGTTGGCCAGTTCACGCAGCTTCATCGCGTCCACGTCCGGCACCAGCGGCAGGTTCAGCGTGGCTAGCCGCTCCAGCGCATGGCGCTGCGGGGCGAGGTAGCGCTCCAGCCGGATCGCGCTGCGGCGGGTCACCGGCAGTTCCTTCGGTGGCGGGGTGCTGTGGTCCTCTAGATCGGCCTCGTAGAAGGCCGTCCGATCCGCCAGCCGCGCCACTTCGACCTGCACCCGCGCGGTCAGGCGAGAGACCAGCGCCTCGACAAAGGCCGAAGGCCGGGGTGGCGCGTTGTTCTCGGCGGCCAGCGCGCGCAGCTCATCTATGGCAAAGACCCGGCGCATCCGCACGGTGATCACCACCGCATCTGTCACCCACATCCGGACCGAGACCATCTGGTCGGCCTGTTGACCTTCGTTGAGGTTGATGCCGCGCAGGTTCAGGATCAGCCCGTCGTCATATTCGTCACAGCGCGGGCGGGTTTCGGGTTGCAGCAAGGCGCCCGCCGGGATCTCGGGCAGGTGTTCGGCCAGCCACGGTGCCAGCGCCGGATCGGCCATGTCGTAGTGCCACCAGCGGTAGCGCCCCGGCCCGGTGAGGTTGTCATCGGAAGGCACCTGCGCGGTGCCGTCCTCATAGATGTCGAAGACGCAGAGGGGCATGGAGACCTTGGATCGTTTTGGCAATCCTGCGGCGATCTAGGGCGGGGCGCAAGGGGGCCAAGCGCCCGCCCGTCACTTACAGCCCGGCGGCCAGACGTGTGCCTTGGTTGATGGCGCGTTTCGCGTCCAGTTCCGCCGCCACATCCGCGCCGCCGATCACGTGGCAGGTCTGCCCCCGCGCCTCCAGCGCATCGGCGAGGCTGCGTTCGGACAATTGCCCGGCGCAGAGCACGATGGTGTCGGCCTCGATCAGCGTCGGGTTCTCGCGCGCCTCGCCGAAGGTGATGTGCAGGCCCGCGTCCTCGATCTGTTCGTAGTTCACGCCCGCGATCATCTTCACGTCGCGCATGGTGAGTGAGGCACGGTGAATCCAGCCCGTGGTCTTGCCCAGACCCTTGCCGGGCTTGCTGGTCTTGCGTTGCAGCATGGTGATCTGGCGCGCGGGCGCCGGGGGCTGCGGGCCTTCGGGGGCAAGGCCGCTGCGGTGTTCGCCCGGGTCCGTGACGCCCCATTCGCGCATCCATTCGGGCAGGTTCATCGTGCTGCTCTCGCCGTCATGCACCAGATGTTCGGACACGTCGAAGCCGATGCCGCCTGCGCCGATGACGGCGACCCGCTGGCCCACCTTCGCCGAGCCGTTCAGCACGTCGATGTAGCTCACTACGTTGTCGCGGTTCTGACCGGGAATCTGCGGGTCGCGCGGCACGACGCCGGTGGCGATGATGACCTCGTCGAAGCCTGAGAGCGCCTCGCTCGTGGCTTCGGTCTCAAGCTGAACGGTCACGCCGTGCACGTCCAGCATGGTGCGGTACCAGTCGACGAGGCCCCAGAACTCCTCCTTGCCGGCTACCTGTTTGGCGAGGTTGAGTTGCCCGCCGATCTCGCTTGCGCGGTCCATGAGCGTCACCTTGTGGCCGCGCTCCGCCGCCGTGATGGCAGCCGAGAGGCCGGCAGGCCCGGCGCCGACCACGGCGATGGATTTCGGGCTTGCGGCGGGTTCGATCCGCAACTCCGTCTCGTAACAGGCCCGCGGATTCACAAGACAGGTCGAGATCTTGCCGCCGAAGGTATGGTCGAGGCAGGCTTGGTTGCAGGCGATACAGGGGGCGATGCGCTCGGCCTGACCGGCCTTCGCCTTGGCGAGGAAATCGGCATCCGCCAGCATCGGACGCGCGAGGCTGACCATGTCGGCGCAGCCCTCCGCCAGCACCTCTTCGGCCACTTCCGGCGTGTTGATCCGGTTCGAGGTGATCAGCGGGATGCCCACCTTGCCCATCAGCTTTTTCGTGACCCATGCAAAGGCCGCGCGCGGCACCGAGGTGGCGATCGTGGGGATGCGCGCCTCGTGCCAGCCGATGCCGGTGTTGATGATATTGGCGCCCGCCTTCTCGACCTCTTGGGCCAGTTGCACGACCTCCTCAAAGGTTGAGCCGTTGGGGATGAGGTCGATCATCGACAGGCGGTAGATCAGGATGAAATCCTCGCCCACCGTCTCGCGCACGCGGCGCACGACCTCTAGCGGCAGGCGCATGCGGTTCTCGTAGGAGCCGCCCCAGCGGTCTTCGCGCTTGTTGGTATGGGTGACGAGGAACTGGTTCAGGAAATACCCCTCGGAGCCCATGATCTCGACCCCGTCATAGCCCGCCTCGCGGGCGCGCAGGGCGCAGGCGGCGATGTCGCTGATCTGTTTCTCGATGCCTTCCTCGTCCAACTCCTTGGGCGCGAACATCGAGATCGGGGATTTCACCGCGCTCGGGGCCACGCACTCGGGGGTAAAGGCATAGCGGCCCGCGTGGAGAATCTGCATGGCGATCTTGCCGCCCGCTTCATGCACCCGCTGGGTGATGATGCTGTGGTTGTCCACGTCCTTCTGGCTGACCATCATCGCCGCGCCATGGGCCACCGCGCCTTCGCTGTTCGGCCCGATGCCGCCCGTGACCATCAGCCCCACATCGCCCCGCGCCCGTGCCGCATAGAACTCCGCCACGCGGTTCCAGTCGCCCGTCTCCTCCAACCCGGTGTGCATCGAGCCCATCAACAGCCGGTTCTTCAGCGTGGTGAAACCAAGGTCGAGCGGGGCAAGCAGGTGGGGATAGTCGGACATGGCTTTACCTTTCTGGGTGGGCTGGGTCACTGTGACACCATCGGAAACGGCAGGGCAAGTCACGCGAAACGCCGCGTCATCCGCGCGGCTCACGGCAGGTCAAGACGGGGTGCGGGATGGTGCGGGCAGAGGTGGCGTTGCGTGATGCGGTGATGGCGGATCATGATGCTTTGGGGCGGGTGATGTTTGACGCGATCCACCATGGGACAAGCGCCTATAGCGCAGCAGAGCGTGCCGCGTGGCTCCCCGCTCCACCACGGGGGCCGCAGTGGTCGGCCAAGTTGGGCGGGCAGCAGGTGGTGCTGGCCGAACGGGCGGGGCAGGTGATCGGTTTCATGACGCGGGAGCGGGGCTATATCGATCTGGCTTTCATCGCCGCGGCGGCGCAGGGGCAGGGTATCTTTCGCGCGCTTTATGGGCGGGTCGAACAGGCAGCGATCACAGCGGGCGAGAGCCGGTTGCACACCCATGCCAGCGTGATGGCGCGGCCCGCCTTTGAGGCTATGGGCTTTCGTGTTATCGCGGCAGAGCGCATCGCACGGTCGGGTGAATATCTGGACCGCTTTGAAATGGAGAAGATACTGACATGACCCCCGAAGAGATTGCCAAACTGCCCTACCGCCCTTGCGTCGGCGTGATGCTGGTGAATGCCGAGGGCGAGATCTTTGTCGGCCAGCGGCGCGACCGGGATCAGGACGCTTGGCAGATGCCCCAAGGCGGGGTCGACAAGGGCGAGGCCGCGCGCGATGCGGCCCTGCGTGAATTGGAGGAAGAGACCGGCATCCCCAGCAATCTGGTGCGGATCGAAGCCGAGACGACAAGCTGGCTGCCCTATGATCTGCCCCATGAACTGGTGCCCAACATCTGGAAAGGCCGCTACCGGGGGCAGGAACAGAAGTGGTTCCTCATGCGTTTTCTGGGACGGGACGATCAGGTCAATATCCAGACGGCTGAGCCTGAATTCTCGGAATGGCGCTGGATGCCCGCGGATCAGCTGGTCGCGAATATCGTGCCGTTCAAACGTGCGGTCTATGCGGCGGTTCTTGAAGAGTTTGAGGAGAAGTTATGACACGGATCATCGCCTGCGCCCTCGCCACTTTGGCCCCGCTGCCCGCGCTTGCGCTCAGTTGCCTGCCCCATTCGGTCGAGGCGACCTATCAACGCGCGGCCAAGGCCGAGGAAAGTTATGTCGTGGTGCAGGGGCGTCTGACCTTTGACGCCAGCGCCCTGCCGAAGGGTGGCACCATCGGGATCAACCCGCCCGAAGAGACGCCGATCCGGGCGCAGATCAGCGGCAAGGCGCTGTCGAAAGGGGGCTTTGACGTGCCCTTTGACCAGCCCCTCACGCTCAACGTTCAGTGTTTCGGCCCGTGGTGCGGCTCTGCCGAAGAGGGGGATGTCCTAGCCTTCCTCGAACGCAAACCGGATGGGGCCTATGCGCTGGAAAGCAACCCCTGCGGGGGCGACCTCTTCGGCTCTCCGAAGCCTGCCATGGTCGATAAAGTAATCGCCTGTTTCCACGGGGCGGAGTGCACGCCGGTTCGGTGATCCGGCGGCAGTCTTATGCCTCGATAAGCGGCACTTGCGGTGCCGCATCGCGCGGCAGCAGCCCTGTGAGACGCGGATCGTCGTCGATCTCGACCTGGCGGCGCACCGGGATGAAGCCTGACCGCACATAAAAGCCAAGCGCCTGTGGGCTGTCGTTGGTGCAGGTGTGCAGGTGCAGCCGGGTGATCGGCTGTTCCCAAGCCAGGGTGATCGCTTGGTTCATCAAATACCGCCCTGATCCACTGCCGATCAGCGCAGAGGTCAGCCCGAAATAGGCCAACTCGCAGCTGCCATCTTCGGGGAAGTTCAACTCAAGCAGCGCCACGTCCTTGCCATCGCGGGTCAGCGTATAAAAGTCCCGCGCCGGGTCTTGCAGCAGCGCAGAGAGGGCCGCGTCATCCAATTTGAGCCGCCCGTACCAGAGCCAATCCATCCCGACGCGCCGGAAAATGTCCCGAAACCAGTCGGGCGTCGGTGTGACCTTCCGAAAGGTGACACCCTCGGGCAGGGGCACCTCCCGCAGGCTGGGTTTGGCGTCCATCTCAAGATGGGTCACCACCACGGCGAGTTTGCCGGGGGGGACATCGTGGAATCCGTTCTCGATCATGGTCAGACCAGCCCTTCGGCCTTGAACAGGGCCATGATGTCAGTCTGGGGGCGGGGGCCGATGTGGCGGATCACCTCGCCCGCGCAGATGTTGCCCATGCGACCACAGGTCTCAAGATCGCGGCCCGTGGCAAGACCATAGAGGAAGCCCGCCGCGAATTGATCGCCCGCGCCCGTGGCATCCACCGGCACGACCTTTTCGACCGGCACGTCGACCCGTTCCGCGCCCCGGACCAATGTGACCCCGTCGCCCGAGCGGGTGCAGACCACCAGCGGGCAAATCTCGGCGGTTTTGGCCAGTGCGGCTTCGGTGTCGTCGGTTTCCCAAAGGGCGCGAATCTCGGCCACATTGCCGATGACATAGCCCAGATCGTTTTCGATCAGCGCGAGGAAGTCGTCGCGGTGGCGCTCCACGCAGAAGGGATCGGAGATGGCGATGCCCGCCATGCCGCCGCCCGCCGTCGCGGCCCGAGCGGCCTCGCGAAAGGCGGTTTTGCCCGCCTCATGGTCAAAGAGGTAGCCTTCGAGGAACATCAGCTTGGCCTTCTCCGTCACCGCCTGCGGCACATCGGCCGAGGTCAGCCCGGTTGAGATGCCGAGGTAGGTGTTCAGCGACCGCTCCCCATCGGGGGTGACGAAGATCATGCAACGCGAGGTTGGGTTCTCGCCCTCCGCCACGGGGGCGTTGACGAAATCGATCCCGATATCGGTCATCGCCTTGGCATAGAACTGGCCCAACTCATCATCGCGCACCCGCCCGATAAAGGCTGTCTTGAGGCCCAGCGCGCCCGCGCCCGCGACGGTATTGGCGACCGAGCCGCCCGGCGTCTGCACCCGGTCTTGCATCGCGCCATAGAGGTCTTCAGCGCGTTCACGTTCGATCAACTGCATGATGCCTTTTTCGATGCCGTTGTCGGCAAGGAAGTTGTCATCGGCATGGGAGATCACGTCGACGACGGCGTTGCCGATGCCAACCACTTCGTATTGGGTCATTCTGTCTTGTCCTCGTATTGGCACAGGTCACGGATGATGCAGGTGCGGCACAGGGGTTTGCGGGCTTTGCAGTGATAGCGGCCATGCAGGATCAGCCAGTGATGGGCATGGCGCTGGAAATCGGCGGGAATGTTGTCCTCGATAGCGCGCTCGACCGCGTCAACCGTCTTGCCCGGTGCGATCCCGGTGCGGTTGCCGACGCGGAAGATATGCGTGTCCACCGCCTGCGCGGGCTGGCCCCACCACATATTGAGCACCACATTCGCGGTCTTGCGCCCGACACCCGGCAGCGATTGCAGCGCGGCGCGGGAATTGGGCACCTCGCCGTCGTAATCGTCGACAAGGATTTGGCTTAGCTTGATGACGTTCTTGGCCTTCTGACGGTAGAGGCCGATGGTCTTGATATGGTCGATCAGCCCCTCAAGCCCCAGATCGAGCATCTTTTGCGGCGTGTCGGCGATCTTGAACAGCTCGCGCGTCGCCTTATTGACGCCCGCGTCTGTCGATTGCGCGCTCAGCGCCACGGCCACCACGAGCGTATAGACATTCACATGCTCCAACTCGCCCTCGGGCTCAGGCTCTGCCTGTTGGAAGCGGGCGAAGATCTCGCGGATGGTATGATAATCAAGTTGGCGGGCCATGGCCCAGGGTATGCGATGAATGGCGCGGCAGGGCAAGCGGGGGCGGCGCTTGGGGTGCGATGGCGCAAGAAACGGGTCGCACGGGGGCAGGGGCGCGGCTAATCTTGCGGCATGACACAGATCGCACAGCTCTCTCCCGCGCCCGAAGATCAGGGGTACCACTATCAGGTGATGCGCCGCGCCATCGCCCTGATCGACGAGGCCGAGGACCCCAAGCAACTCGATTGGATCGCGGGTGAGATGGGCATGTCCGCCGCGCATTTCCAGCGGTTGTTCTCGCGCTGGGTGGGGGTCTCGCCCAAGCGATACCAGCAGTATCTGATGCTGGATCAGGCCAAGGTCATGCTGCGCGATCACTTCACCACATTGGCGGCGGCGCATGAATTGGGGCTGTCGGGCAGCGGGCGGTTGCATGACCTTTTCCTGCGCTGGGAGGCGATGAGCCCCGGTGAGTTCGCCCGTAAGGGCGCGGGGCTGACGATCTACTGGGGTTGGTTCGACAGCCCCTTCGGCCCGACGCTGGTGATGGGCACCAACAAGGGCATCTGCGGCTTGGCGCTGTCGTCGGAAGTGGGAGAGGATGCGGCGATGGCGGATCTTTGCAGCCGCTGGCCGCTCGCCGATTTCGTGGAGGCCCCCGCGCGGTTGCAGGCATGGGTTGACGCGGCCTTTGGGCGGCGGAAGGACCCCGAGGCCAAAGCGCCGCTCTACCTTATCGGTGCGCCCTTTCAGATCAAGGTCTGGGAGGCGCTGCTGAGCATCCCCTCGGGGCAGGTGACCACCTATTCCGAAATCGCGCAGCGCATCGGCAGCCCCCGCGCCGTGCGTGCCGTGGGCACGGCAGTAGGGCGCAATCCGGTGAGTTGGCTGATCCCCTGCCACCGGGCGTTGCGCAAAAGCGGGGGCTTGGGCGGCTACCACTGGGGGCTGCCGGTGAAACGCGCAATGCTCGCCTTCGAGGCGGCACGGGCAGAAGCGCAAACAGCCCCCTCTGGGCGGGTTTCTGCCGAATAGCGGTTATATGTAATGTTTTTGGGAACTTTGCGTGCCTATATTGCGTTCACGTCAAGATGCCCCGCCCGAACGGGGCCGCAAACATGAAGGCAGTAGACATGATTTCTTCGAAGATGACTTTGGCCGCCGCTCTGGCTGGCGCGATGACACTGGGTGCCTGTACGCAGCCGATGCAGCCGGGCAATGGCGATCCCAACCAGCGGACCAAGAACGGCGCTTTGATCGGTGCGGGCGTCGGGGCCCTTGCCGGTGCGATTTCCGAAGGCGACGGCAAAGGCGCGCTGAAAGGCGCTTTGATCGGCGGCACGATCGGCGCGGGCGTCGGCTATTCGCTGGACAAGCAAGAGGCCGAGTTGCGCGCCGCGATGGACAGCCGCGTGGTGATCACCAACACCGGCGACCGTCTGATCGTGACACTGCCGCAAGACATCCTCTTTGCGACCGACAGCACCAACGTATCGCCCGCCCTGCGTGACGATCTGGCCGCGCTGGCGCAGAACGTAAACATCTATCAGAACTCCACCCTGCAAGTCGTGGGCCACACCGACAGCGATGGCGAAGCGGCCTATAACCAGCAGCTTTCCGAGCGTCGCGCGCAGGCCGTGGGTAACATCCTTCTGTCCAACGGCGTGCCACAGCAGCGTTTGCAGACATTCGGCCGTGGCGAAAGCCAGCCTGTGGCAAGCAACCTGAGCGCCGCTGGCAAGGCGCAGAACCGCCGGGTCGAGATCGTGATCCTGCCCAACGCGCGCTAAACTGCACCTTGAGAGTGACAGAGAACCCCGGCCAGTGGCCGGGGTTTTTTTGTTGGCCTAGAGGTTGTCCTCGACCCTGAAACCCGCGGGGATGGCATCGCGGCCTTCGAGCAGAAGATCGGCCATCACCTCTGCCACTTTCGGGGCCATGCCGAAGCCGATTTTAAAGCCGCCGTTGGCGATGTAATGCCCCGGCTTGCCCGGCCACGGCCCCAGCATCGGCGCACGGCTGCGGCTGCGCGGGCGCAGCCCGGCCCAGCGTTCGACGACCGGCGCGTTTTGCAATGCGGGCACCGCCGCGCGGGCCTTGGCGATCACCGCGTCGAGCTGCGCATCGGTGCCGTCAGGGCTGTCATATTCTCGCTCAGTGGTGCCGCCCACAGCCACCGTGCCATCCAGATGCGGGATCACATGGACCCCATCGGCAAAAAGCTGCGCTGCGCCGCCCCGGTCCAACCGCAGGAGCGCGGCCTGCCCTTTGATGCCCGCGCCAACCAAACGCGGATGGCCCGCATTCAGCGCCTCCAGCCCCGCGACCCCAGTGGCCCAGAGGGTCAGGCCCATATCGGGCGCTTCGGCCACGATCTCAACGCCTTTGGCCGCCAGCGCCGCGATGAGGGCGGCACAGGCGTGGCGCGGGTGGACGAGGGCGCTGAGGGTGTCGTGGATCAGCCAGCCCGTCGGGCTCTGCGGGGCCCAATCGCTGCTCTCGGCCCGGATCAACTCCCACCGGGCGCGGCCTTGCCAAAGTTCGGCTGCCGTGTCCTGCCGCTGCCGCGCCAGCGCGAGGGCCGCGTCATCCGCGACCGGCTGCAAGCGCCCGCTGCGGATATAGCCGGACGCGCGACCGCCCTCGGCCTCGACCTCGGCCCAGAAGGCTTCGGCGCTGAGCAGGCTCTCAAGCTGAAAGGCTTTCTTGGCGTTCCAATTCTCCGGCACATGCGGCGCCAGCGCGCCCACGATCCCGCCCGAAGCCCCCGCCGCCGGTCCTGACGGATCGACTACGCGCACCGTCGCCCCGCGCCGGACGCAGGCCCAAGCCACCGACAGGCCAAAAATCCCGGCCCCTCTTACGGTTACATCCACCATTGCCATTCCCCGCCAGCTTGCGCAGTGTCTGCGCGACTTCTTCCCCCTCTAGCAGGACGTGCCGTGCCAGACCAGAATGCCCAGATCACGTGGCGCGCGGGCCAAGTGCCCGTTTCGACCCAGTTCGATGACCCCTACTTCAGCTTGGAAGATGGCGCGGCTGAGACGGCCTATGTCTTTCTGGCGGGCAATGACCTGCCCGAGAGGTTCCGCCCCGGCTTTCACATCGCTGAACTTGGCTTTGGCACCGGGCTGAACCTGTTGCTGGCTTGGGATGCTTGGATGCGGGCGGGCCATGACGGGCCGCTGCATTTCACCAGTTTCGAAGCCTACCCGATGCGGCCTGAGGATATGGCGCAGGCCCATGCGGCCTTTCCCGCGCTCGACGGGCGGCGCGATGCGCTGACAGCGGCGTGGGATGGCGCGGGTGGCGTGTTGGAACTGCCCGGCCTGCGGGCCGAGATCATCATTGGGGACGCGCGCGAAACCCTGCCCGCATGGCAGGGTCAGGTCGATGCTTGGTTCCTTGATGGGTTCTCACCGGCCAAGAACCCCGAGCTTTGGGGCGATGATCTGATGGCCGAGGTGGCACGCCATACCGCACCGGGCGGCAGTGCTGCGACCTATACCGCCGCGGGCTTCGTGCGCCGTGCCCTCTCCGCGGGCGGTTTCGAGGTTGCCCGCATCCCCGGCTATGGCCGCAAACGCCATATGACCCGCGCACGGATGCCCGCATGAGCCAGTCCAACAACATCCCGCTCGGCATCATGCTGATGATCGCCACGACGATGGTCTTCGCCGTTCAGGACGGGCTGTCACGCCATCTGGCCGAGAATTACAACGTGCTGATGGTGGTGATGATCCGCTATTGGTTTTTCGCGGCCTTCGTGATCGCGCTGGCATTGCGCAAGGCGGGCGGCATCCGCCGCGCCGCCGCCACGACACAGCCTGCGGTGCAAATCCTGCGGGGCGTGCTGCTCTCGGCGCAGATTTGCACGATGGTACTGGGCTTCACCATTCTGGGCTTGGTGGAGAGCCATGCGGTCTTTACCTGCTACCCGCTTTTGGTGGCGGCGCTCTCCGGTCCGATCTTGGGTGAGAAAGTCGGCTGGCGGCGGTGGGCCGCGATTGGTGTGGGCTTTGTCGGGGTGCTGGTGATCTTGCAACCCGGGCTTCGCGTGGTGGATCCGGCCGCCGCGATCCCGCTGGCAGGGGCGGCGATGTTTGCGGTCTACGGGCTGCTGACCCGCTATGTCGCGCGGCGCGATAACACGGCGACGAGCTTTTTCTGGACGGGCGTCACCGGCGCGGCGGTCATGACGGCGGTCGGCATCTGGTTTTGGGAGCCGATGACGCCGGGCAACTGGCTGCTGATGGGCACGCTTTGCATCACCGGGGTCACGGGCCATTGGCTGCTGATCCGTTGCTACGAGGTGGCCGAGGCAAGCGCGGTGCAGCCCTTCGCCTATACGCAGTTGATCTTTACCGTGATCATCGGCCTGTCTGTCTTTAACGAAGTGCTGCGCCCCAGTGTGGTGTTGGGCGCGGGCATGATCGTGGCGGCGGGGCTGTTCACCCTATGGCGCGAACGCCTTCAACGTCGCCCCGGTTAACTCTTTGCTAAAGGGGATCGGCAGCGGGTCTTTTCCCAGACGGGCGCGATAGACGGGCAGGCTTTCGGTCACCCGCATGACGTAGTTCTGCGTCTCACGAAAGGGGATCATCTCGATCCAATCGACGATGTCGATCTCACGCTTGCGCGGGTCGCCATAGGTCGCCATCCAGCGCCGCGGGCGGCTGGGGCCTGCGTTATAGGCCGCCGACATCATGGAGACATTGCCGTCGAAAAGTCCGGCCATCTGCGACAGATAGGTCGCGCCAAGCCGCGCGTTGTAATCGGGGTCGGCGGTCAGCCGGTCCGTCGTGTGCTGGCCTGAGATGCCCAGATCGCGCGCCACGTCCCGCGCCGTGGCGGGCATGATCTGCATTAAGCCCCGCGCGCCGACGCCGCTTTGCACATTGGGATCAAATTCGCTTTCACGCCGCGCGATGGCGAGGGTCATCTCGGTCGCCATCGGCAGGTCTTTTTCCACCAGACTGTGCAGCGCGTAATAGGGGGCGGGCACCTCCAGCCCCCGCTGCGCGGCGCGTTTGCCGATCATCACCGCGATATGCGGCTGGCCCACGTCGATCGCGGCTTGCCCCAGCAGGGCGATGTCTTCGGGGACGAGCTGCTCGGCCAAATGGGTCCAGAACCGTTCGGCGGTGGACAGCTCGCCCGAGGCTTGCAGCAGCAACCCGGCCTCGAACAGCGGCGCACGGGCCAGCGGAGAGCTGCGCCAGTCTTGCTCAGGTGCCGCGCCTGCGAGCTTTTCGTCAAAGGGGAGGCCGCCCCGTTCGGCGGCCAGCAGCCCGTAGAAGGAGGTTTGGTACTTCGCCCCCATGGCATAGGCTTTCGCCGCGCCTTCCGCATCGCCCATCGCCTCTAACGCGCGGCCTTGCCAATAGCCCGCGCGGCCTTGGCTGATGGGGGATTCCACGGCGTTGTCGTGGTTCTGGAAATGGCCCAGAGCGGTGGTGGGATCGTCCAAGAACCGCAACGCGATATAGCCCGAAAGCCATTCGAGATCGGCATAGTTCGAGCCATCGGTCAGAAAATGCTGCGACGCCAGTCGGTAGGCCCTTTGCGCATCGCCATTGCGCATTTCATCCCGCGCCAAGGCGCGACGGCGGTTGGCCCATTTGGGGGGCTGGCCCAGGGCCTCAGCCGAGGTCGAGCGCGCCAGCATCAAATCCTTGGCATCCTCCCGTAGACCCTTGCGGATACGCCATTCAAAGCGGTCATGCGCCAGCCCCGGCGCATCGGATTTGGAGGAGGGGAGCGCGTCGATCTTGGCGTTCACGTCGCTTTCCAGCTTTTGCAGGGCGATACGGGTTTCCGCCAGCGCCCTGTCGGCGCTTGAGACCAGATCGAACATCTGCCGCGCTTCGGAATGTTCGCGCTGCCAGAGCATCTCTTCCAGCCGTGCCGCGTGATGGGAGGCCAGAAGGCTGCCATGCGCCTCGACAAATAGCGCCTGACTGCTGGCGTTCATCGGCATGGTGCGCCACGCCAGAACGAGGTTCGCCTCGGCCTCACCGCGCTGGCCGCTGTTGATCAGCGCCTCGGCATGGGCCAGCACGCCGCGTGGGGTCTGCGGGGCCATGGCCGAGAAGAAATCCAGTATCTCGCTCTCACCCTGTTTGATGACCGCCGCTTCGCTCTGCCGGCGCAAATATGCCTCACCGGGCCAGTCGGGTCTGCGGTTCAGGAAGTCGCGCGTGTCGGCATAGGTGCCGCGCCCGGCGCGCAGCCGGTGCCATTCGATCACATCTGCGGCGACCTGCCCATCACGGGCGGCCAGTGCTGCGGCGGCGTCCCAATTGCCGCTGCGCATCGCATCCATCGCCCAGCCCAAAGGCCGTGGCCGCTGCGCCTCCGCAGGCACGGTCAGGACAAAAACACTCATGAGGATCGCCATCAGGCGCGTCATCGCTTGCATTTCCTACGTCTCCGAGGCTAGAGCCTTGCAACATATGGCTCGGGCGCCGTTTATCAAACCGTAGCGCCCGCAAAAGCCCTCATCCAGTCCGGTTTTCCGCCGGCCAGCACTTAAGGAGCGTGCACATGTTTAAAGGCTCTCTGCCTGCCCTCGTCACGCCGTTTCGCAACGGCGCGCTGGATCTGGATACGCTCAAGAAACTTATCGAATGGCACATCGGCGAAGGGTCGAGCGGGCTTGTCCCCGTCGGCACCACCGGCGAATCCCCGACGCTGAGCCATGCCGAGCATGAGACCGTCGTCGAAGAGGTGGTCAAAGCCGTCGCGGGCCGCATTCCGGTCATCGCGGGCGCCGGGTCGAACAACACGGTCGAAAGCATCCGCCTTGCCCGCCACGCCGAAAAGGTCGGCGCCGACGCGCTGCTGGTGGTGACGCCCTATTACAACAAGCCCACGCAACGCGGCTTGGTGGCGCATTTCACTGCCGTGCATGACTGCTGCGAGTTGCCGATCATCATCTACAACATCCCCGGCCGTTCGGTGGTGGATATGATGCCCGAAACGATGGGCGAACTGGCCGAGCTGCCGCGCATCGTCGGCGTCAAGGACGCCACCGGCGATCTGGCGCGCGTCTGCGATCAGCGCATTACCTGCGGCCCGGATTTCTGCCAGCTCTCGGGCGAAGATGCCACGGCGCATGGGTTCAACGCTCAAGGCGGCGTCGGCTGTATCTCGGTCACCGCCAATGTCGCGCCGCGCCTTGTGGCGCAGATGCAGGCCGCCTGTCTTGAGGGCGATTATGCCAAGGCGCTGGAGTTGCAGGACCGTCTGATGCCGCTGCACAAGGCGATCTTTACCGAACCGGGGCTTGTGGGTGTGAAATACGCCATGTCGCGGCTCGACCTCTGCTCGGACGAGGTGCGTCTGCCGCTCACGGAACTGACCGACCCGACCAAGGAACTGGTCGATGCGGCCCTGCGCCATGCGGGTTTGATGAACTAAGCCTACTGTAAACAGGTTGGCCGATACGAAGAGGGGGGAGACACCCCCTCTTTTGCGTTCAGCGTTTGCCGTAATAGAAGCCGACCACATGTTCGGCTTGGGCAAAAAACAGCCAGCGCGCGGTCAGCACCCCTGCCGCATGGCTGAGCACCGCGAGGCCGGCGGCAAGGTGATGAAACACGGGCGACAAGAGCAGCAGCAGCGGCAGCAGCACCATCAGGGCAATCGCGATCCCCCGCAGTTTCAGCGCATGTTTGCGCCCGATCTGATAGACGAATTCCCGTAGCAGATAGTTGCTGCCAGTATGGGGGGGCTCAAAGGCGCGGACACTGCCCTGCGGCCCCAGCCGCGTCGCGCTCGCGATATCGCTGTTTGAGGCCGCAAGCGCCCGATCCCCGCGCCACCATGTGGCGATCTGCACCGCCCCGGCCAGCGCCAGCAGGACCATCGCCGCCGTCACCTGCCCCGCCAGAAGGGCACCGCCAGCGATGCTGAGCGATAGGAAATTCAGCGGCGTCATGACGCTGTGCCAGCGCGGCACGGTTTTCATCTGGGTATAGATCATCGCCGTGGTCAGCACCGTGAGCAGCGACAGCGCCGCGCCAAGCACCCCCAGTGGCCAAAGCCGCGTGTCGTAAAACACCAACCCCGCGCCATAGGCGGCCATGACCAGCAGCGCCGCGACCGAGGCCCAAGCCTCCCGGCTGAGCCAAGAGCTGCGCCATTGGGTGAAGGCCTTGAGCGCACGCTCCGGGTGGCCAAGGTGAAAGGTCGAGGCGATCAGCCCGCCCACGGCCAAGAGATAGGCCAGCGCGAAGAAGACGAAAGCGACCCAGCCGGTCACCGCAGGCAGGCCGATCCCGAGCCATGCAAGCAGGCCAAATCCCATGCCCGACAGGCTGCTGAACAGAATAACGGAAGGCGCCGGATGCATCAGAGCTTCTCCAAAGTGCGGTCGAGCCAGCCGAGAAAGCCCTTCGGCCCCTCGTCCACCGGAGCGAGGAAGGGGGCGAGCACGTCGATATCGCCCTCGGGAGGGCCAAGCGTGTCGCGCGGGCGCGGCGGCAGGTATTTGTTGACCGGTTTGGTGCCCTGCTCGGGCATCAGGTCCACGCCACCACGCTCGGCCACCAACTGGCTGACCGCGCTGTCGGGATCGCCCAGATCGCCGAAATGCCGCGCGCCCGCGGGGCAGGTGCGCACGCAGGCAGGCTGGCGGTCTTCTTCGGGCAGGTTCTCGTTGTAGATCCGGTCGACGCAGAGGGTGCATTTCTTCATCACGCCCGCGGCCTGATCCATCTCGCGCGCGCCGTAGGGGCAGGCCCAGGCGCAGAGGCCGCAGCCGATGCAATCGCTTTCGTTGACCAGCACGATGCCGTCCTCGACCCGCTTGTAGCTCGCCCCCGTCGGGCAGACGGTGACGCAGGGCGCGTCTTCGCAATGCAGGCAGGATTTGGGGAAATGGACCAACTGCGCCGCGCCCGCCTCGGGCTGGACCTCGTAGCTGTGCACCCGGTTGAGGAAGGTGCCCGACGGGTCGCCGCCATAGGCGTCTTGGTCCGACAGCGGCGCGCCGTAGTTCTCGGTGTTCCATCCTTTGCAGGAGATCACGCAGGCATGACAGCCGACGCAGGTGTCGAGGTCGATCACGAGGCCGAGTTTGCGGTCGGTCTGTTGCGGGAGCGTGGTCATGTCTGGCGGTCCTGAAGGGTCGTTCTCGCGGCGCGGGGGGCGAAGGGGGTCATTTGCTCACCTTCCACGCGATGTCGCGCGGCGCGGGCGGGACGGGCGAGCGTTGCGGCGGGATTTCCGGTTGTGCCTCGGCAGGGGCCGCGGTCTTTTCAATATGGACCTTGAGGTCGAACCACGCAGCCTGTCCGGTGATCGGGTCGGAGTTCGACCAGCGCAGGCCGTCGCCCTTGGGCGGGAGAAGCTCGTGGATCAGGTGGTTGAGCAGGAAGCCCTTCGTCGCCTCCGGCGCGTCGCGGTCCAGTGCCCATGCGCCCTTGCGCTTGCCGATGGCATTCCATGTCCAGACGGTATGGGGGTTCAGCGCGGCCATCTCCATCACCGGGACGGTGATCCCGCCATGGGGCGAGGTCACGCGCGCCCAATCGCCGTCCTTCAGACCCTTGGCCCGCATGATCGCCGTGGGCAGGTAGAGCGGGTTGTGCCCGTGCAACTGGCGCAGCCAGGCGTTCTGGCTGCCCCATGAATGGTACATTGCCATCGGGCGTTGGGTGAGGGCGTGAACATCGTAGCCCTGCGCGCCCTCGGGGTCGCTCTCGTACCAATGCGGCAGCGGCGTCATGAACTGCTTGATGCGCTCGCGCAGATGCTCCGGGGGCTGGCGGTCGCCGTGGCCCTCGGCGGCCAGTTGGAAGCGGCGCAGCGGCTCCACGTAGAGCGAGAAGAGATAGGGTTGCGGCGCGTCGTAAATCCCCATGCCCACGGCCCAGTCCTGATAGGCGGCGTTCCACGGTTTGTAGTATTGCGCCTCAGCGGGAATGTGATGGGCCGAGAAGCCGCCGTTCTCGATGTAGCGGTCGATCTGCTCGGGGTTCGGGGCGCCGCGGCCGCTTTGACTGCCGTCCTCCCCGCGAAACCCGGCAAGCGGGCCGATGCCGGGGCGGCGTTCGTGGTTGGTGATGTAATCGGCGTAGTCGCGGTACTTTTGACTGCCGTCCTCGTTCACGAACCCGGGCAGCTCCAGCCGCGCGCCAAGATCGCAGAGCACCGATTGGAAGCCACGCACGTCGCGGTTGGGTTCCACCACAGGCCAGCGGATCGCGTCGGCGGCGGCGTCGGCCTCGCTGATCGGGCGGTCGAGGAGCGAGATGCAGTCGTGACGCTCCAGATAGGTCGTGTCGGGCAGAATTAGGTCGGCATAGGCCACCATCTCCGAGGAATAGGCGTCGGAGTAGATGATACGCGGGATGACATAGTCGCCGTTCTCATCCGTATCGGTCAGCATCTCCATCACCCCGCCGGGGTTCATGGATGAGTTCCACGACATATTCGCCATATAAAGAAACAGCGTGTCGATCTTGTAGGGATCGCCCGCATGGGCGTTTGAGATCACCATATGCATCAGCCCATGGGCCGACATCGGGTTTTCCCATGTAAACGCCTTGTCGATCCGCGCGGGGCTGCCATCGGGGCACAGCGCCAGATCGTCTGGGCCTTGCACGAAGCCAAGATGCGGCCCGTCGAGCGGCCCGCCGGGCGTGGCCTTGCAATGGGGTTTGGGATGCGCCGTGGCGGGCTTGGGGTAGGGCGGTTTGAACCGGAAGCCGCCGGGCACTTCCACGGTGCCGAGGATGATCTGCAGCACATGCAGCGCACGGCAGGTCTGAAAGCCGTTGGCATGGGCCGAAATGCCGCGCATGGCGTGGAAGGACACCGGGCGGCCGGTCATCTTCTCGTGACGCTCGCCGCGGAAATCGGTCCAGGGCTGGTCGATCTCGAAGGCCTCGTCGAAGGCCACACGCGCCAGTTCGGCGGCGATGGCGCGGATACGCGGCGCGGGGATGCCGCAGCGCTCGGCCACGGCCTCGGGGGTGTAGTCCTCGCCGAGGTATTCTTCGGCCATCTTGTGGAACACCGGGCGGTGCGTGATCCCGCCCGCGCGGTAGGTAGCCGAGAGGTCGGGGCGCACGCCGGGTTGGTCGAAGGGGGTGAGCTTGCGGGTCTTGCGGTCGATCACCAGCGCCTTGCCGTCCGCGTCGCGCAGTTGCAGGCCGAACTCGGGCGACTTCGGGTCGCCGTTCAGCAGCACCGGCGCGTCGGTGTAGCGCGCGAGGTAGTCCAGATCGATGCGCCCGGCCTTCATCAGGCAGTGGATCAGCGACAGGATGAACAGCCCGTCGGTGCCCGGCGTGATGCCGACCCAATCGTCGGCGATAGCGTTGTAGCCGGTGCGGATCGGGTTCACCCCGATCACCCGCGCGCCGCGTTTCTTGAGCTTGCCCAGTCCCATCTTGATCGGGTTGCTGTCGTGATCCTCGGCCACGCCGAAAAGCATGAAGAGCTTGGTGTGGTCCCAATCAGGCTGGCCGAACTCCCAGAAGGCGCCACCCATGGTATAGATCCCCGCCGTCGCCATGTTGACCGAGCAGAAGCCGCCATGCGCCGCATAATTCGGCGTGCCGAATGCCTGCGCCCAGAGCGAGGTGAAGCTTTGCGACTGGTCGCGCCCGGTGAAGAAGGCGAGTTTCTCTGGCGCCTCATGGCGTAGCGGGGCGAGCCAGTCGGTTGCGATCTGTAGGGCTTCACCCCAGCTGATGTCCTCGAATTCGCCCGAGCCGCGGGGGCCCACGCGTTTCATCGGGTTGCGCAGGCGTGCGGGGGAATTGTGCTGCATGATCCCCGCCGAGCCCTTGGCGCAGAGCACGCCGCGGTTCACCGGGTGGTCGCGGTTGCCCTCGATATAGGCGACCTTGCCCTTCTTCATATGCACGTTGATGCCGCAGCGGCAGGCACACATGTAGCAGGTCGTGCGGCGGACCTCGTCCGAGACCTTGGGCGACAGATCGAGCGGCGGCTGGGAATGCGTCATGAGGGGGCGGGGGCTTTCAGCAGGGCAAGCGCTTGGCGCGCGATATGTTTCTCTTCGGCGGCGGGGATGACCCACGAGGGAATATTTCCCGCCCAGCGGAGGTTTGCAAGAACCTTTTCCCTCACCGCGGAATCGTTCTCGCCAATCCCGCCGGTGAAGGCGATGCCGTCGATCCCGCCCATCGCGGCGATCATCGACCCGGCCTGACGGGTGATCCAGTAGCAAAAGTGGTCGCGGGCAAAGCGGGCGCTCTCGCTATCGCTTTCCGCCAATTGCCGCATGTCGGCGGTCTGGCCCGACAGGCCGAGCAACCCGCTTTCGTGGTGCAGCAGTCTCTGCGCGGCTTCCAGTCCGAGATCGTCCACCAGATGCAGCACCGCGCCCGCGTCGATCTCGCCCGCGCGGGTGCCCATCGTCAGCCCGCCCAAGGGCGAGAAGCCCATGGTTGTGGCCACCGATTTCCCATCGCGGATCGCGCAGAGCGACGCGCCATTGCCCAGATGCAGCGCCAGCAGGCGGTCGGGCAGGGGGGCGCCGGTTTGGGCGGTGAAATTCCGCACTAGGCTCTCGTAGCTGATGCCGTGGAAGCCGTAGCGGCGCAGATCGGCGGTCTCAGGCCTCTCGGGCAGCGCGTAGCGGCGCGCCACGTCCGGGTTGGTGCGGTGAAAGCCGGTGTCGAAGGCGGCGGCTTGCGGCAGCTCCGGCATCAGTGCGGCAAGGGCGTCGATGGCGCTGAGGTGATGCGGATTGTGCAGCGGGGCCAGCGGTTGCGCCGCGGCGATGGCGGCGCGCACGGCGGGGGTGACTTCCGTTGTCTCGGCCAAATCCGGGCCGCCGTGCACCACGCGATGCGCGGCGGCGCTGAGGTCAGCGGTCGCGATCCCCGTGTCACGCAGCCCCGCCAGAATGGCGGTGAAGGCGGTGCGGTGGTCTGGCAGGGCTAGGGGCCGTGCCGGAGCCTTTCCCACACGCAGGGCGCCGGACTGGCCGATGCCCTGCGCCTCAATCCGCAGGGTTTCAGACAGCCCGCCGTCAAAGACCGCCGCCTTGATCGACGACGATCCTGCGTTGACGACGAGCACCAGCGGCATGGCTCAGGCCCGTTGCGGGCGCATGTCATCCCGGCTGATCCCGGCGACGGAGACCGGTTTCTTCATCGCGTCGCGGCGGAAGGGCTCGCCCAGTTCCTGGTTGAGCAGCACCTCAATGAAAGTGGTCTTGCCGTCATTCATCTGTGCCTTGATCGCGCGGTCCAACGCCTCGGTCAGTTCCTCCATGGTCGAGACCTGCAACCCCTCGACCCCGCAGGCCTTGGCGATCCCGGCGTAGGAGACTTCCTGCGCCAGTTCGGTGCCGACGAAGTTGTCCTCGAACCAGAGCGTCGTGTTGCGCTTCTCCGCGCCCCATTGGTAGTTGCGGAAGATTACCATGGTCACGGCGGGCCAGTCGTCTCGGTTCACACTGACCATCTCGTTCATGGAAATGCCAAAGGCGCCGTCGCCGGCAAAGCCCACCACGGGCGTGTCCGGGCAGGCGATCTTGGCGCCGCAGATCGCCGGGAAACCGTAACCGCAGGGGCCGAAAAGCCCGGGGGCGAGGTATTTGCGCCCCGTCTCGAACGTCGGGTAGGCGTTGCCGATGGCGCAGTTGTTGCCGATGTCGGAACTGATGATCGCCTCAGTGGGCAGCGCCTTCTGGATCGCGCGCCATGCCATGCGGGGCGACATCTTTTCCGGCTCGCGGCTGCGCGCGCGTTCGTTCCAGGTGGTGCCGGGGTCGTCGTCTTCGTGGTCCATCGAGGTCAGCTCCTGCGCCCATGCCGATTTGGTCTGAGCGACCAGGTTGCGGCGTTCCTCCCGGCCCGCGTCGCCGGCGCTATCGCTCAGCCGGTCGAGGAGGCTGCGCGCCACCTTGCCCGCATCGCCCACGATGCCGACGCTCACCGGTTTGGTCAGGCCGATGCGGTCGGGGTTGATGTCGACCTGAATGATCTTGGCCTCCCGCGGCCAATAGTCGATCCCATAGCCCGGCAGGGTCGAGAAGGGGTTGAGACGCGTGCCGAGCGCCAGCACCACATCGGCCTTGGCGATCAACTCCATCGCTGCCTTGGAGCCGTTGTAGCCCAGTGGCCCGACCGAGAGCGGATGCGAGCCGGGGAAGGCGTCGTTGTGCTGGTAGCCGCAGCAGACCGGGGCATCCAGCCGCTCGGCCAGTTGCCGCGCGTCGTCGATGGCCCCGCCGATCACCACGCCCGCGCCGTTGAGGATCACCGGGAATTTCGCCTCCGAGAGCAGTTCCGCCGCATCGGCAATCGCCGTCTCCCCGCCCGAGGGGCGTTCGAATTCAACGATGGCGGGCAGATCGATGTCGATCACCTGCGTCCAGAAATCGCGGGGGATGTTAATCTGGGCGGGGGCAGAGTGGCGCTTGGCCTGAAGGATCACGCGGTTCAGCGTCTCGGCGATGCGGCTGGGGTCGCGGACCTCCTCCTGATAGGCCACCATGTCGCGGAAGAGCGCCATCTGCTCGACCTCCTGAAAGCCGCCCTGACCGATGGTCTTGTTCGCCGCCTGCGGGGTCACCAGCAAAAGCGGCGTGTGGTTCCAGTAGGCGGTCTTTACCGGCGTCACGAAATTGGTGATGCCCGGCCCGTTCTGGGCCACCATCATCGACATCCGCCCCGAGGCGCGGGTGTAGCCATCGGCCATCATGCCCGAATTGCACTCATGCGCGCCGTCATAAAAGGTGATCCCGGCGGCGGGGAAAAGGTCGGAAATCGGCATCATGGCCGAGCCGATAATGCCAAAGGCCGTGTCGATCCCATGCATTTGCAGGGTTTTGACGAAGGCTTCTTCGGTGGTCATTTTCATCGCGCGATCCTTTGGGCATGGGGCAAAGCTATCGGCAAATTACGGGCAGGTGCAGGTCGGGGTTAGGGCCAGAACTGCGCCAGCCCTAAGGCCAGATCAGCGCAGGCGGTCAATCTCTTGCGCGATCAGCCCGACGCCCTCTTCGATCCGCGCGGCGGGGATCGAAGAATAGGCCAGCCGATAGTAGTTCGTGGCCTTCTCAGCCCCGGCGAAAAAGGCATGTCCCGGCTCCAGCAGCACATCCTGCGCGCGCAGGTTTTCGGCCAGTTCCGCCGTGTCCACGCCTTCTGGTGCGCGCATCCAGAAGGACGAGCCGCCATAGGCCCCCCGGCCCGAGACGCGCAGACCGTGGGTCTCTAGCGCCGCGTCCATGACCCGTCGGCGTTCGTGCAGCGCCAGCCCCATGCGGCGGATCTGAGCGTCGTAATGGCCAAGCGACAGGAAATAGGCGGCGGTGCGCTGGATATGCCCCGGCGGGTGCCGCAGGACCGAGGCGCGCAGCGCGCGGGCCTCACGGATGAAGGGTTCGGACCCCACCAGATACCCCAGCCGCAGCCCCGGAAAGAGCGATTTGGAGAAGCTGCCGACATAGATCACCCGCCCCTCGTCATCGAGCGATTTGAGCGCGGGCGAGGCGGGTTTGAGAAAGGACATCTCGAACTCATAGTCATCCTCGACGATCAGCGCCTCCAGTGCGCGGGCGCGGGCCAGCAGCGCGCGGCGGCGGTCCATCGGCATGGTCGCATTGGTCGGGCATTGGTGACTGGGGGTCGCGAAAATCACATCCGTATCGGGGGGGATCGCCTCGGGCGGGAGGCCGTCTTGATCCACCCGCACGGGCGTGATGTGGCAGCGGGATTGGCTGAGAATACCGCTGAGTGCCGGATAGCACGGGTCTTCGAGCACGGCGCGGCGGCGTTGGGTCAGCAGTACCTGCGCGGTCAGCCAAAGCGCGTTCTGCGCGCCTAGCGTGATGAGAATCTGCTCGGGCCGGGCCGAGACGCCGCGCCGGGGCAGGATGTGGCGGGCAATGAACTCGATCAGTTGCGGGTCGTCCTGATCGTAGTAATCGGTCGTCATCGAGGTGAAATCGCGCTGGCCGAGGGCTTGCAAGGCGCAAAGTCGCCAGTTGGCGTGGTCAAAGAGCGTCGGGTCGGCTTGGCCATAGATGAACGGGTAGCGGTAGCTGGCCCAATCCTGCGGTTTGGCGGCCAGCCCATTGGCGCTGAACCGCTGCCCGATCGCGCGGGTCCAGTCGATGGCGTCATCCGCCTCGGCCCGGGGGGCGAAGGCGGGCGGGGCGGGCGCGTTGTCCGAGACGAAATACCCCGACCGCCCGCGCGAGGTAAGGTAATCATTCGCCAAAAGCTCGGTATAGGCGATGGTCACGGTGATCCTGCTGACGCCGAGATGCGCGGCGAGCCTGCGGGTCGAAGGCAGCTTCTCCCCCCGCTGGAACCGGCCCGAGAGGATGCCTTGGGCGATCATCTGCTGGATCTGCTGTTGCAGCGTGCCTTGCGCATCGGGGCGCAGGAAAAAGGTTTCGACGGGCAGGGCCATGGGGCGAAGGTTAGGCTGGCCCTAGGGGGAGTTCAATCTGGCATTACGGCTGGCCGAATTTATCCTCGGGGCCGCGCCCGCACTTCCGTTCGCCCGGCCCCTCGCCTAGAACGATCGCATGAGCATTTCCGCCCCTCTCTTAATCGCCGTGGACGGCGGTGGCACCGGCTGCCGTGCGGCCATTGGCACGCAGCGCGATGGTATCCTTGGCCGGGCCTGTGGCGGGCGGGCCAATATCGGCAATGACCCGGATCAGACCCTGATCAATATCCGCGCCACGGTCGAAGCGGCGGCGGCCTCAGCGGGGCTGCCTGCCGAGGCGCTTGCCGGGGCCACGGCCTTTCTCGGCCTCGCCGGGATGAACGTCGCGCGGGACGCAGCGCGGCTGCGCGCGGCGCTGCCCTATGCCCGGATCATCGCGGAGGACGACCGCCCCGCCTGCGTGGTTGGCGCGCTTGGCGAAGGGGCGGCGGGCTGGGTTTTGGCCATCGGCACCGGCACGATCGTGGCCGCGACCGATGGCACGGCGTTTCGCTATGTCGGCAGTTGGGGGTTTCATCTGGCGGATCAGGGATCGGGCGCTTGGCTGGGCCGCGGGGCGCTGGATCTGGCGTTGCAATCTCATGATGGGGTGTTGCCCCAGAGCGACCTGACCCGCGCTTTGTTGGCGGATTTCGGAGATGATCCTGAGGCTTTCGTGGCCTTCAGCCTGACGGCGCAGCCGGGGGATTACGCGGCATTCGCGCCCAAGGTCATCGCGGCGGCGGAGGCCGGGGACCATCACGCGCAGGCGTTGATGCGGGAGGGCGCGGCCTATTACACCCGCGCGTTGAAGGCGCTGGATTTCGCGCCCGGCGATCCGCTCTGTCTGCTCGGCGGGATCGGCCCGCATTACGCGCCGTACCTGCCGGAAGACCATCTGGCTGGCCGGATCGTGGCGCGGGGCACGGCGCTGGATGGGGCGTTTCATCTGGCCTGCAAGGCCGCGGCGGAGGAGGTTCTGTGATGAGCGAGATCGCAAAGGTTTTCACCGGGGCGCAGATCCATGACGGCAAGCGGTTGCACCGCGGCATGGTGCTGGCGCAGACGCAGGACGGCAGCCGCCGCATCCTCACCGCCGAAGAGGTGCCGCAGGGCATCGTGGCAGAGCCTATGGCGGGCGGCGTGCTTTGCCCCGGCTTCGTCGATCTTCAGGTCAACGGCGGCGGCGGGGTGATGTTCAACGACAGCCCCGATCTGGCGACCCTGCAGCGCATGGCCGAGGCGCATCGCAGCACCGGTGTCGCGGCGCTCTTGCCCACATTGATCACCGACACGCCCGAGAAGACCGAAGCCGCCATCGAGGCCGCTGTCGACGCCATCGCAGAAGGGGTGCCGGGCATCATCGGGCTGCATCTGGAGGGACCGCATCTGGCGCTTTCGCGCAAGGGCGCGCATGACGGGGCGCTGATCCGCCCGATGCGTGAGGCCGACCTCGCCCTGATCCTACGCGCCGCCGCGCGTCTGCCGAACCTCATGGTCACCGTCGCGCCGGAGAACACCAGCACCGCGCAGATCGCCGCGATGGCCGAGGCGGGGGTCGTGGTCTCGCTCGGCCATAGCGATGCGGATTACGAGACCTGTATGGCGGCCTTCGACGCGGGCGCGACCTGCGTCACTCACCTGTTCAACGCGATGAGCCAGATGGGCAACCGCGCGCCGGGGCTGGTCGGAGCGACGTTGGCGCGAGAGGGGGTGCATGCCGGGCTGATCGCCGATGGCATCCATGTGCATCCCGCCTCCATGCGCACCGCGCTGGCGGCCAAGGGCGACGGTATTTTCCTTGTGAGCGATGCCATGGCGACGGCTGGGTCGGATATCACGGGCTTCACCCTCAATGGGCGGGAGGTCTATCGCGCCGAGGGGCGGTTGACCTTGGCGGATGGCACGCTGGCGGGGGCGGATCTGGAAATGGGCCGCGCGGTGCATACGCTGACCCATGCGGTGGGGGAGCGGCTGGAGGTGGCCCTCGCGCGGGCGATCTCGGGGCCGGTTGCGCTGTTGCGTGATGACATGGGTCTGGGCCGGATCGAAAGCGCGGATCACCCCTTGGTGCTTTTCGATCCCGAAAGCGGCGCGGCGCGGGTGGTGGATTAGCCCGCCACGAGCCGCCAGAAAAACACCGCGCTCATGCCGAACCCGATGGCCGCGATCAGCCAGCGCACGGTCTCTTTCGGCAAGGCCCGCGCGAGTGGCGCGCCAGCATAGCCGCCCGCCGTGGCCGCCAGCATCATCAGCAGCGCCTGCGGCCATGCAACCAGACCGGCCAAGGCAAAGACCGCCACGGAAATCGAGGAGAGCACGAAGCTCAGCCCGGTCTTGAGGCCGTTCATCCCGTGCAGATCGGTCATTCCCCAAAGCGCGAAAAGGGCCAGCAGAACGATGCCCAAACCCCCGTTGAAATAGCCGCCATAAACGCTGACCGCAAAGAGGCCGAGCGCGCCTTGGGGCGTCACGGCGCGGGCATGGGCGGCGGCGAAGGCGCGGATGCGGTCGCCCAGCAGAAACACCAGCGTCGCCGCAAGCAGTAGGAAAGGCACGACGACGGAAAAGGCCGCGTTGGAAGAGATCAGAAGCAAGCCCGAACCGACCACACCGCCCGCCAGCGTGATAAGGCACAATCGCAGCAAGGCGCGGCGGTCGAAGCGGCCAAGCTCGTTGCGAAAGCCAAGAGCGCCTGCAAGGTAGCCCGGAAACACCGCCACGGCGCTAGTCACATTGGCGGCCACGGGGGGCATGCCGGTAAAGACCAGCGCGGGAAAGGTCAGAAAGGTGCCGCCCCCGGCGATGGTGTTCAACACCCCCGCGCCGAAGGCCGCGATCAGTAAGATCGCGATATCGCTTGTTGTGGTCATGGTTCCTCCCCGCGCCCTTGGGGCGCTTGATCCCTGTTAGGATCAAATCATGCCGGTGCCAAGGTGAGGGGAGAGGCGGAAACGAAAAAGGGCTCCGACCGATGGTCGAAGCCCCGATAACGCGAAATCGCGCGATGTCAGCCGTTTACGGGCAAGCCGCGACGTAGCGCTGGCCGTTGGCGTTCTGGTAAACGCATTTGCCGGACTGTGTCTGGCCGATGTAGTTGCCAGCCGCCGCACCTGCGAGACCGCCGATGATTGCGCCTTGAACCTTGTCGTCACCGCCTGAAACGGCAGCACCGGTGGCAGCTCCGAGAGCCGCGCCAGTCAGAGCACCTTGGTTCGAGGTGGTGCCGTCACAAGCGGCGAGACCGGCGATCATCGGAATTGCGATAAGAAACTTCTTCATGTCTTTCTCCCAGTTTACTCATTTGCCAACGCGGGGGGATTGGAAGAGGTTCCCGCGAAGGCGCTACATTTTCAGAAAAATCCCGCGGGTTTCGATCTGCGGCGATCTTTCGGTGCGATGTCATGTTCGGGCAAGACAGGGGTTTAGATAGACGAAGGCGGCACCGGGTCAACCGATGCCGCCTGTCGCATGCCGCAAGACGCGGTTTTACGCCGAAGTGAAGACCCGGCCCAAGGCGCCATCGACCGCCGTGATGATCTCATCAATATCATCGCGGGTTGCGATCAGCGCGGGCGAGAAACACAGCGTGTTGTTCTTGCCGGGCAGGGAGCGGTTGGTGGCGCCGATGATCACCCCTTGGGCCATGCAATCGCCCACCACGGCCTGAATGCGCTTTTCCTCAACAGGAGCGCGGCTGTCGCGGTCCGTCACCAGTTCGGCCCCCAGAAACAGCCCTTTGCCGCGCACATCACCGATCACCTTGTGCTTGTCGGCCAGCGCGTGCAGCTGCTCCAGCATGTAGTTGCCCATGTTGGTGGTGTTCTCCAACAGGTTCTCACGCTCGATGATGTTCATGTTTTCGATGCCCGCCGTCGGCCCTGCGGTGCAGCCGCCAAAGGTCGAGATATCGCGGAAATAGTTCAGCGGATCGCTGGCATCGTCCTTGAACATGTCGAAGACCGCATCGGTCGTCACCAGACAGGCGATGGCGGCATAGCCCGAGGCGACACCCTTGGCCATGGTCACCATGTCGGGCTGGATGCCGTAGTGCTGATAGCCGAACCATGTGCCAGTGCGGCCCACGCCGCAGACGACCTCATCGATGTGCAGCAGGATGTCGTATTTGCGGCAAATCTCCTGCACGCGCTCCCAATAGCCCTCGGGCGGGCAGATCACGCCGCCGCCTGCCGTGACCGGCTCAAGGCAGAGCGCGCCCACGGTTTCCGGCCCTTCGGCGAGGATCACCTTTTCGATCTGGTCGGCAGCCCATACACCGTAGTTTTCCTGCGGCGCGCCGTCCTGTTCAAAGCTGCGGTATTCAAGGCAATGCGGCACCCGCACGAAGCCCGGCGCGAAGGGGCCGTATTGCGCATTGCGCTCGTCCTGACCGCCGGCGGAGAGGCAGCCGAGGGTGGTGCCATGGTAGTCGCGGTCGCGGTAGAGGATCTTGTGCTTCTTGCCGCCATAGCGCTTGTGCGCGATCTGGCGGACCATTTTGAAGGCTTTCTCATTCGCCTCGGAGCCGGAGTTGCAATAGTAGACGCGGTCGAGCCCCGGCATCTTGTCGAGCAATTTCTCGGCGAAATGGGAGCCGGGGATCGAACCTGCGGAGCCGGCGAAATAGTTCAGCTTGATCAGTTGGTCGCGCACCGCATTGGCGATGCTCTCGCGGCCATAGCCGACGTTGACCGTCCAGACCCCGCCCGAGACGGCGTCGAGGTGTTCCTTGCCCTTTTGGTCCCAGACCCGGATGCCGCGGCCTTCGACGATGATGCGGGGGTCGGTGGTTTCATAGGGTTTGTGCTGGCTCAGGTGGTGCCAGATATGCGCGCGGTCGGCTTCGACAACGCGGGAGATGTCGTTCTCGTTGAAATTGCCGTCCATGGGGCAAACCTTTCTTTACGGGTGGGCGAGCCCACGAATGAAGCCCGCGCAAAGGCGGGGTAAACTGTTCCAAGAACACCGCGAATAGGCATGATCCAGTAGTGCCAGTTTGTCCCCTTCGGTGAGGCCAGAGGGGGCGATTTCTTTGAAGAAATTGCGCCGGATGCAAAAACGCCGGGGTGAGGCCCCGGCGTTTGGTCTTATTTCGATTTCGGGCCACCCTTGCCGCCCTGTTTGCCGATCTTATTCGGCGGGGTGAAGCGTTTGGACGGGTCGGAGGCCCGTTTGTAGGTCTTTTCCCCGCCCGGCGTGGTGGCCGAGGTGGTCGGTTTGCCCTTGCCCTTGCGCGGGGCGTCGCCCGCGGGCTTTTCCTTTTTCCAAACGGCCTTTGCCTTGGGCTTGCCGCTCTTGTCGCCGCCCGATTTGGGCTTGGGCGTCGCGCCGGGTTTCATCGGGCTACGCTCGGTCTTATGCGACTTCGGCGGGCGTTCGCCCTTGGGGGCGCGGGGCTTGTCGAATTTGGGCTTATCGAACTTGGGCTTGTCGTATTTCGGCTTGTCGAAAGACGCAGCACCGGGGCCGTCGCTGGATTTCGCGCGGGGTTTGCGCGGGGCGGGGGCGGCATCCGGGTCGTAATCGCCGCGCGGCTTGCGCGGGCCGCGGTCGCCTTTGAAACCGCCGGGTTTCGGGCCACGTTTGCCGCCGGGTTTGGGGCCGCGCGGCAGGTCTGGGGCCTTGTCCAACTTGGTCAGCACCACGCCGTCTTCCAGCGTCATTTCGCCGCCGAGCGTGTCGAGCAGACCGGGCACCGAGGCTTCGGCCACCTCCACGAAACTATGGCTGTCTTGCACGCGGATCGCCCCGATGTCGTCCTTGGTCAGGTCGCCCCGGCGGCAGAGCATCGGCAGCAACATGCGCGGCTCGGCCCCGTCTTTGCGCCCGGTAGAGACCGAGAACCAGACCGATGGGCCAAAGTCGCGGCGCGGCTTGTCCTCGCCCGGCGCGCCGGGATCGCTCAGCTCTTCCGGGGCGGACTGGCGCTTGCGGTAGAGGTTGACGAAGGCGGTAGCCAATTGCTCGGCGCTGAATTTCTCGACCAGCGAGGTGACGAATTCCGCCGCATCCTCGGGCGCAGGCTCCACCCATGCGGAATCGGCCAGCAGGCGCGCCTCATCGGCGGCGTTGACCTCGGCGGCGGAGGGCGGTGCGGCCCATTCCACTTTCAGCTTGGCCCAGCCCAGAAGCCGGTTTGCCTTGCTGCGCATCTTGGGCGGTACGATCAGGGCCGAGACCCCCTTGCGCCCGGCGCGGCCGGTGCGGCCCGAGCGGTGCAGCAGCGTGTCGGAGTTGCTGGGCAGGTCGGCGTGGATCACCAGTTCGAGGTTCGGCAGGTCGATGCCGCGTGCGGCCACGTCCGTCGCGATACAGACCCGCGCGCGCCCGTCGCGCAGCGCTTGCAGCGCATTGGTGCGCTCGGACTGCGTCAGCTCACCCGAAAGCGCCACGACCGAAAAGCCGCGGTTGGTAAAGCGCGTGGTCAGCCGCGCCACGGCGGCGCGTGTGTTGCAAAAGACGATGGCGTTCTTCGCCTCGTAGAAACGCAGCACGTTGATGATCGCGTTCTCGGTGTCGCGCGGATGCACGTTCAGCGCGCGGTATTCGATGTCGCTGTGCTGTTTGGTCTCGCCCACGGTGGTGATGCGCTGCGCGTCGCGCTGGTAGGATTGCGCGAGCTTGGCGATGGCCGCGGGCACGGTGGCCGAGAACAGCAGCGTGCGGCGTTCCTCGGGGGATTCCGACAGGATGAACTCAAGGTCTTCGCGGAAGCCGAGGTCGAGCATCTCATCAGCCTCGTCCAGCACCACGGCGCGCAGGGAATCGAGGTCGATGTTGTTGCGCTTGATGTGGTCACACAGACGCCCCGGCGTGGCGACGACGATATGCGCGCCGCGGTCCAGCGCGCGGCGCTCGGTCCGGGTGTCCATGCCGCCGACGCAGGTGGTGACCACCGCGCCCGCCTTGCCATAAAGCCAGGTCAACTCGCGGCTAACCTGCATGGCCAATTCGCGCGTCGGCGCGATGATCAGCGCCAGCGGCGCGCCTGCTTGGCCGAAATGCGTGTCCTCGCCCAGAAGCGTGGGCGCGATGGCAAGGCCGAAGCCCACCGTCTTGCCCGACCCGGTTTGGGCCGAAACCAGAAGGTCTTGATCGTTCAGCGCAGGGTCTGTGACGGCCTCCTGTACGGCGGTAAGTGTTTCATAACCCTGTTGGGCAAGGGCATCGGCAATAGTCTGGATCACGAAGGCTGTCCTGTCTTGAACGTTGTGCGGGGGGCGGGCACGTGGGGTGCTACCAGCCACGGCAAAGGAATCCGACCGTCGGTAGAGGGTCGGGGATGGAATGTACATGGGGGTTTTGTGGCGAATTGTCACCCTTTTTACCGGTTTGGCGGCTTTCGGGGCCCGAATGGGCGGGGAAGCGCCATTTCCGCTTTGATCCGGCCCGCTCACATCTCGGTCAGGCCGATGGCGCGGGCGGGTGGCTTGGGGTAGCTATGATCCAAAGCGGAAAGAGAGAGTGAGGCTATCTGGTGCAAAGCGATCTGCCCCTGACGCGGGATCTGGTGCTGGTGGGGGGCGGGCACGCCCATGCGCTGGTGCTGCGCAAATGGGGGATGGACCCGCTGCCCGGCGCACGGCTGACCGTCATCAACCCCGGCCCCACTGCGCCCTATACCGGCATGCTGCCCGGTCATATCGCCGGGCATTACGACCGCGATGCATTGGAGATCGACCTGATGCGCCTTTGCCGCCACGCCGGGGCGCGGTTGATCCTTGGGGCGGCGACGGGGATCGACCGTGCCGCGCGGGAGATCACGGTCGAAGGGCACGGGGCCGTGGCCTATGACGTGGCCTCGATCGACATAGGGATCACGGCCAAGATGGGCCTGCCGGGGTTTGCCGCCCACGCGGTCGCGGCCAAGCCGCTCGATCTCTATGCCGCGCGTTGGCGGGAGTTTCTCGCGGCGGTCAAGGCGGGGGAGCAGCCGCCCGAGGTGGCGGTGATCGGCGGCGGTGTGGCGGGCTGCGAGCTTGCCATGGCGATGGCCTTTGCCCTGCGTGACGCGGGGGGGCAGCCTGCGGTGACGGTGGTGGAACATGGGCCGCAGCTTTCCGGCCTGGCCCCCCGGACCGAGGCGATGGTGCGGCGGCAGATGGCAGAGCTTGGGGTGACCGTGGCGCTTGAGGCCAAGGTCACGCAGATCACCGACCGGCAGGTGCTCTTGGCGGATGGCGCGCCGATCCCCGCGGCGCTTTGCGTGGGGGCTGCGGGGGCGGTGCCGCAGGGCTGGCTTGCCCAGACCGATCTGCCGCTGCACGCGGGGTTCATCCGCGTCGGGGCCGATCTGGGGGTGGTAGATGATGACAGGCTCTTCGCCGTTGGCGATTGCGCGCATATGGAGGGGAGCCCGCGCCCCAAGGCCGGTGTCTTTGCCGTGCGGGCGGCGCCGGTGCTGCATGATAACCTGCGCGCGGCGCTCAGCGGCGGGGCACGGCGGGCGTTCAAACCGCAGCGGCATTATCTCAAGCTGATTTCACTCGGCGGGAAAGCCGCGGTGGCAGAGCGGAATGGGCTGGCCCTTGGCGGTGCGCTGCTGTGGCGGTGGAAGGACCGGATCGACCGGAAGTTCATGGACGGGCTCGATGACCTGCCCGCGATGAAGACCGATGCGCTGACGGGCCCGGTGGCCTCGGGCGTGCAGGAGGCGTTGGCGGGCAAACCGCTTTGTGGCGGATGCGGGGCCAAGGTTGGCGGCGCGGTGCTGGGCGATCTCTTGGCCGAGGTGCAGCCGCCCGTCTCGGGCGATGTGCTCACCGGGGCGGGCGATGATGCGGCGGTGCTGCGCCAACCCGGTGGCGGTTTTCAGGTGATGAGCACGGACCACCTGCGCGGCTTTGTCGAAGACCCCGCAATGATGGCGCGGATTGCGGCGGTGCATGCCTTGGGCGATGTCTGGGCCATGGGGGCCACACCGCAGGCGGCGCTGAGTTCGATCATCCTGCCGCGCATGTCGCCCGAATTGCAGGCCCGGACCCTGCGCGAGATCGCGATGGCCGCGCAGGAGGTGATGGCGGGTGCAGGCGCGCAGATCGTGGGCGGCCATACGACCATGGGCGCGGAACTGACCATCGGCTTTACGGTCACCGGCACGCGGAACGTGATGCCGATTGGCCTCGGTGGCGCGCAGCCGGGCGATGTGCTGATGCTGACCCGGCCCATCGGGGCGGGGGTGATCCTTGCAGGACATATGGCAGGGACCGCGCCGGGGCGGGTGGTGGCAGAAGCGCTCGACGTCATGGCCACCCCGCAGGCGCGGGAGGCGGAGATTTTGAGCAAGGCCCATGCGATGACGGATGTGACGGGCTTTGGCCTTGCCGGCCATGTGCAAGCGATCTGCCGCGCCTCGGGGCTGGCGGCGGAGCTTTGGGGGGAGGCGGTGCCGCTCTACCCCGGCGCGCAGGCGCTGTCGGATCAGGGGGTGGCATCGTCGCTATTGTCGGTCAATCAGGCGGACGCCCCGATAGCGGCGGCAGGCCCGGTGAACCCGCTTTTCCACGATCCGCAAACCGCCGGAGGGCTGCTGGCAGCCTTGCCCGAGGATGCGGCGAAAGCGGCGCAGGCGCGGTTAAGGGGCGAAGGTTTGGCGGGCCATATCATCGGGCGGCTTGAGGCGGGGGTGCCCTCTATCCGCCTGCGGTGAAACGGCTGTGCAGCGTGGCGGCGGTCTCGGCCAATGTGCTGTCATCGAGCCGGTCAAGCGTCAGCCGGGCGCGCGGGGCAGGGTTGCGGCTGGCGGCCTTGGCATAGCGCGGATCGTAGTGCTGGCCGATCAGCCCTTCGGCGAGGCTGGCCCAATCGCCCGCGCGGGCTTGGCTCTGCCACTGGGTGATCGTCTCTCCGCTATGATAGGGCCGCAGCCTGTCGATGCGGTTTTCCAGCATGGCGGGGTCGCTGGTCAGGTCATCATAGGCCCGGCACAGAAAATCCGCCCGCGCGGCCAAGGGGGCGGCGATCTCAACCCGCGCCGCGTCGCGCATCGCGGCCCAAAGCGCAGGCGGCAGGGTGATGTCGCCGATCTTGCTGCTCTCAGCTTCGACCCATGTCACCTGCGCGGGGTCGAGCGGCAATAGCGCTTGGGCGAGCCGGGATTCGAACATCTTTTGATGCGGCTGCCCGCCGTCCACCGCACCGAAAAGCGAGCCGCGGTGCTGCGCCAGCCCTTCGAGGTCAAGCACCTGCGCGCCTGCCTTGGCCAGATGGTGCAACAGCCGTGTCTTGGCCGTGCCGGTGCCGCCCTCGATCAGCATCAGCCGATGCGGCAGGGGCGTGTCGTAGAGTGCCGCGACCACCAGCCGCCGATAGCTGCGATAGCCGCCGCGCAGAAGTTGGACGCGCCAACCGACCTGATCGAGGATCGTCGAGAATGCCCCCGACCGCTGCCCGCCGCGCCAGCAATAGACCAGCGGTTGCCAGCTGCCGTCTTTATCCGCCAGTGCCGTTTGCAAATGGTGGCCCGTGTTCTGCGCCACCAGCGCCCCGCCGATCTTGCGCGCATCAAAGGGGCTGACCTGCTTGTAGATCGTGCCCACTTCGGCGCGCTCCGCGTCCGACAGCACGGGCAGGTTGATGGCACCGGGCAGATGATCCTCGGCAAACTCCATTGGCGCGCGCACGTCGATGATCGTATCGACGCGGAGCTGGGCGAGGTGCGACAAGGCGGTGAGGGTGCAGGGGGTCATCTGGGGGTCCGGCAAAGCCCCGCGCCCCGTGACAGGGCGCGGGGGAATGGCTCAGGCCTTGGCAGCGATCACCAGCACTTCGACCAGATATTCCGGCGTGGCGAGTTTGGATTCGCCGCAGGCGCGGGCGGGGGCTTGGCCCTCGGGCACCCATGCGTCCCAGACGGCGTTCATGGCTTCGAAATCGGCCATGTCGGCCAGCCAGATGGTCGATTGCAGGATGCGGGTCTTGTCGCTACCAACCTCGGCCAGCAAGGCGTCGACCTTATCAAGGCAATCTTGGGTCTGCTGGGCCACATCCGCACCCGCCGTGCCGACCTGACCGGCAAGGTAGATCACATCGCCATGCTCGACGATCTGGCTCATGCGGGTATTGGTGTGGTGGCGTTTGATCTCGGTCATTCTGTCTCTCCTTTGACGTTGCAAAACTTGTGGCAGCTTTAGGTGGGGGAGGCCAGATCAAAGCCTGCGCATCAAGACCTCTCGATTGGGCCGCCCGCTTTTTCCCAGCCGCCGAAACCGTCCTTCAGATGGGCCGCGTCAAACCCCATGTCTTGCAGCGTCGCGACCGAGATGGCCGAGCGCCAGCCAGAGGCGCAGTGAAAGACGAACTTCTTGTCTTGGGCAAAGACCTCTTTGAAATAGGGGCTCTCGGGGTCGACCCAGAACTCCAACATGCCGCGCGGGCAGTGGAAGGCACCGGGGATGAACCCGGTGCGTTCGCGTTCGCGGGGGTCACGCAGGTCGACGAATTGCACATTGTCGTCCCCCAGCATGGCGATGGCCTCAGTGCTGTCGATCTCTTCGATCCGGGCGCGGGCCTCGGCGACCATTTGCGCGGCGGTTTTCTTGAGGGCCATCGGACTTCTCCTTACAGTTTTTTCAGCAACTCAGGCGTGGGCCAGCCATCGACGGGCATGCCGAGACGTTCTTGCTCGGCCCGCACCGCACCGCGGGTGCCAGAGCCGAGGATGCCATCTACATCGCCCACGTCATAGCCCTTGGCTTGGAGTTTGCGTTGCAGCGTTTTCATCGCCTCGCCGCCCAGACCGGGGGCCGGATTGCCCGCGTCATAGACCTGCGCGCCTTCCAGCCGGGTGGCAAAATAGGCAGCGGTCATCACGTAGGTAAAGCTCTGGTTCCACTCGAAATAAACGCGGAAGTTCGGATAGGCGATGAAAGCAGGCCCGCCGCGCCCCTGCGGCAGCAGGACAGAGGCGGTCAGCCCCTCGGCCAGCGGCCCGTTGCGGGGGGAGACACCCATCGCCTGCCATTCGCTGACGGGTTTTGTGGTCTCCAGCCCGGTTTGCGACCAGTCGAAATCCTGCGGCAGGGTGACCTCGGCCAACCAAGGCTCGCCCGCGCGCCAGCCGAGGCTTTGCAGCATTTTGGCACCCGACAGCAGCGCATCGGGGGCAGATGTCTTGAGCGAGACCACGCCGTCGCCGTCGCCATCCACCCCGTTCTCTAGAATGTCGCGCGGCAGCATTTGCACCATGCCGATCTCACCGGCCCAAGCGCCGGTGGTGGTGGCCGGGTCGAACTCTCCGCGCTCGAAAAGCTCCAGAGCGGCGAAAAGCTGCGGGCGGAACAGTTCGGGGCGGCGGCAGTCATGAGAAAGGGTCGCCAGCGCGTTGGCAGTGTTAAAGTCGCCTTGGAACGCGCCGTAATCCGTTTCAAACGCCCAGAAGGCCAAGAGCACGCCACGGCTGACGCCGTATTCCGCCTCAATCCGGTCGAAGATGGCGTCGTATTTCTCGGCCATGGCGCGGCCCCGGTTGATCCGGTTTTCCGAGATCAGGCGGCGCGAGAATTCGATGTAGGGCTTTTGAAACACCCCTTGCGCCTGATCGGCGCGCAGCACGGCGGGGTCTTGGCGCAGGCCGGCAAAGAAACGCTCGGCCTTGGCGGGGTCCGCGCCGTTTGCCACGGCCTCGGTCTTGGCATCGGCGATGAAACTGGAAAAGTCCCCGCCGCATTTGGCTTGCGCATAGGCGCTGGCGGGAAGGGTGAGCGCCGCGAGTGCGGCGGCGAGAAACGTGGGGCGCATGGTTACCTCTTTGTCACAGACAGGCCAGAACTAGGGCGATTGCCCACATCACCAACCATGCCTGCCAGAGGCGGGTGATGGCCGCATCGATCTCCAAAGGTCCGATGACGCGCGCCCCCGCGCCATGCACCCAAGGAAACTGCTGCACCTGCCCATCATAACTGCGCGGACCGGCGAGGGCCACACCTATGGCCCGCGCCATGGCGGCTTCCGGCCAACCGGCATTGGGCGAGCGGTGCAGCGCCGCGTCGGCCTTGATGTCGCGCCAGAGGTGCAGCACCCCGCCGGGCAGGGCGATCAGCAGCGCGGTCAGCCGTGCGGGGGCGAGGTTCAGAAGGTCATCCATCCGCGCCGCGGCCCAGCCGAAATCGGCATAGCGCGGGGTGCGGTAGCCGATCATACTGTCGGCGGTATTGACGATTTTATAGACCAGCAGCCCCGGCAGACCGCCCAGCAGGAACCAAAAGGCAGGGGCGATGATCCCGTCGCTGAGGTTCTCCGCCCCGCTTTCGATGGCAGAGCGGGCGACTGCATCTGCGGGCATCGCGGCGGTGTCGCGGCTGACGATCATCGCCACGGCGCGGCGCCCTGCGGGCAGCGACTGGCGCAGCCCGTCGGCCACGGCGCGCAGGTGCTCGACGAGGGAACGTTGCGCCAGCAGTATGGCGGCGAGGATGATCTCGACGAGGGGGCCAGCAAGGCTGAGCGCCCAGCCGAGCAGCGCGGCCCCGATCATCAGCGCCAGCAGCAGTGCCACCCCCTTGGCGCGGCGGGCTTGGCTGTGGTTTAACCGACGATCCCCCCAACCGATCAGCCGCCCCATCAGAACTGCCGGATGCGGCAGGCGACGCCAGAGCCAGTCCGGCTCTCCAAGTGCGGCGTCCAGCAGCATGGCCAGCGCGAGGATCGCCGCCGTGCTCATGCCAGCGCCTGCTCCAGTTGCGCCCAACCTATCGACGGCGGCAGGCCAAGGCGCAGCCAGCGGGGGTTATAGGGGAAGACGCGGCTCCAGATCTGGTGCAGGGCGAGGCGGGTTTGCCAAGCCTGCGCGTCCTCGACCTCATAGAGCCGGAAAAGCGGTGTGCCGCCGACGATCTCTGCGCCTGCTGTGGTCATCAGCCCGTCGAGGCGCGTGGCCTCGGCCCCCAGCCGCGCCCGCGTGGCCTCGGCCCATGTTTCATCCCGCAGCGCCGCTGCGCCGATATGCAGGGCCGGGCCACTGACCGGCCACGGCCCGAGCATCTGTTCAAGCCGCGCGACCAAGGCCGGATCGCCGATCACGAACCCCAGCCGCAGCCCGGCCAGCCCCCAGAATTTGCCAAAGCTCTTGAGGATCAGCGTGCCGGGTGTCGTGGCCTGCGCCATGAGGGTGGCGTTGGGCGTGATGTCGCAAAAGCTCTCATCAATGATGCTGAGCGGGGCTGTCGTCTCTGCCAAGGGCCACAGGCGCCCGTCGGGGTTGTTGGGATGGACGTGAACGGCGGCTTCGGTCTCGCCCGTCTCGACCGCTTGCCAGCCATTCTCGGCGAAGCTGGCGGCATGTTCGTTGTAGGTCGGCCCGGGGATGCGCACGCGGCCTTTCGGGGCCAGCGCCGGGATTCGCGCGATGGCCGAGGAGGCCCCCGGCACGGCGAGGATCGCGGCCCCTTCGGGCACTTGCCAAAAGGCGCGGGCGGCGGCCAGCAGCGCGTCTTGCGCCGCCGCGTCGGGGAGGGCAGTCCATGCGCCCGCAGGCAGGGCAGGTATTGGGTAGGGCGCGGGGTTGATCCCAGTGGAAAGGTCGATCCAATCCGACCGCTGCCCGCCGAAACGCGCCGCTGCCGCATCGACACCGCCACCGTGGTCGCGCTGGTCTGGCTTTTGCATGATCATCCCCCTGCCGTCGTCGCTGCGGTGAAAGCGCAAAAGAGCTGCGCGATCAAGCGTCTTCCACGGGGCAGGGGGAGGGGAGGTCAGCCGCGCCCGTGCGGCGCGTCGAAGTCCAGCACCGGATTGATCGGGATGATGCGGTGCGGGTTAATCGTGTCATGGCTGTAGTGATAATGCCGCACGATATGGTCGAAGTTCACCGTCTCGGCCACGCCCGGCACCTGATAGAGTTCGCGCGTATAGGCCCAGATGTTCGGGTAATCGACGATCCGGTGGCGGTTACATTTGAAGTGCAGGTGATAGACCTTGTCGAAGCGCACCAGCGTGGTGAAGAGCCGCCAGTCGGCCTCGGTCATCCGGTCGCCCGCGAGATAGCGGTTCTGCGACAGGATGTCTTCGATCCAATCCAGCGTGTCGAAGAGCGGATGCACGGCAGCGTCATAGGCGTCTTGCGTGGTGGCGAAGCCTGCTTTGTAGACGCCGTTGTTCAGCGTGTCATAAACGCGGGCGTTCACCTCTTCGATGCGGTCGTGCAGCTGCGCGGGGTAATAGTCATCACTGTTGCCGGTGATCGCGTCGAAGGCGCTGTTGAACATGCGGATGATCTCGGCGCTCTCGTTGCTGACGATGGTCTCGCGCTCTTTGTCCCAAAGGATCGGCACGGTCACGCGGCCTGTGAAATTGGGATTGGCACGGGTGTAGATGTCGCGGGCATAGGGCAGGCCGAAGAGCGTGTCGCCCGTGGCACCGGGGAAATCCGTGTCAAAGGTCCAGCCCTCGCCCAGCATATCGGGATGCACGACAGAGACACCGATGTGATCCTCAAGCCCCTTCAACTGGCGGAAGATCAGCGCGCGATGCGCCCATGGGCAGGCATAGCTGACGTAGAGGTGGTAGCGCCCCGATTCTGCCTTGAACCCGCCTTCGCCGCTCGGTCCGGCGCTGCCATCGGCGGTCACCCAGTTGCGAAACTTGGCCTCGCTGCGCTCAAATTTGCCGCCCGAGGATTTGGTGTCATACCATTTGTCTTGCCATTTACCGTCGACCAATAGGCCCATCTTGTTCTCCTTTCCGCGTTTGAGGGTATATTTAGGGCAGGGCGCCGGGGCCGCCCATCTTCATAGGCGCGCAGCCGCTCTGCACTGATGCAGACTGCCCAAACGTCACCAATTCTTAACTTGAATTTTCTACGCTTTCCGCCAGCTTAGAGGCATCAGCGGGGGGATTGCGCATGGAAGAATTTCTGTCGAAAGAAATACAGGCGGGGCTGGATGCCGCGCGTATGGCAAGCCTGCGCAAGGGCGCGCGCCTGCGGCTTGAGGCGGGGGGTGATGTCTACCGCGTGCTGCGCATGTGGAAGACCGGTTTCTCCGTCGATGCACAGGATGCGCCGAAGCTGCGCGGGCTGGTCGATCTCTATGACGGCAGCCTGCATCTGTTCCAATGTCTGATCGTGGCGAGTGAGGAAGAAGCGGGCGAGATGCGCTATGAGTTCAAACGCGCCACCGCCGTGGCGGACCGTCCGCCCCTTGACTTCGAACGCCCCGCCGATGCGCCGCTGGGTCTGATCGAAGACGGCCGCGCCTGATAGGGCGGCACGGCGGGGCTGCCCCGCCGCGCCGTTTGGTTACTGCAAATCGCTGAAAGCTTTGGCGAGCCGCTCGCAGGCTTCCTCGACCCGTGCGCGCGGGGTGGCGAGGTTGAAGCGCATGAAGCTTTCGCCCCCCGTGCCAAAGGTGGCGCCATGGTTGGCGGCGATGGTGGCGTTCTTTTCGACACGGTCCTGAAACTCCGCGGGCTCCATGCCGGTGCCCGAAAAGTCCACCCAAGCCAGATAGGTCGATTCCAGCGGCATCGAACTTAGCCCCGGGATCGCGTTCACCGCCTCGTCGAACAGCTTTCGGTTCCCGTCGAGATAGGCGGTCAGCTCATCCACCCAAGCGGCCCCTTCGGGCGAATAGGCGGCGGTTGCCATGATCAGCCCGAAGGAGTTTGCCGAAACGCCCAAGGCCGCCATGCGCCGGGCAAAGCGCTCGCGCAGCTTGGGGTCGTGGATGATGACGTTTCCGGTATGGCCGCCCGCGATGTTGAAGGTCTTGGTCGTGGCGGTCATCATCACCAGACGGTCTTCGATCCCGTCGATATGCGCCATGGGGATGTGCTTGTGCCCCGGCATCACCAGATCGTGGTGGATCTCATCCGAGACCAGCACCAGATTATGCCGCTTGGCGAAATCGGCCACGCCTTGCAGTTCTTCACGGCTCCAGACACGCCCGCCGGGGTTATGCGGCGAGCAGAGGATCACCATCTTCTCATCCCCGGTCATCAGGGCGTCATAGGCGTCAAAATCCATCTCGTAACGGCCCGAAGCATTGGTCAGCGGGCATTCCACGACCCGGCGCTCGGCGGCGTTAATCACGCGGGCGAAGGCGTGATAGACCGGGGTGAACAGCACCACCCCATCGCCGGGCTGGGTGAAGGCATCGACACACATGGCGGTGCCGTTCACCAAACCATGCGTGGTAAAGATCGCCTCGGCGTCGACCTTCCAACCGTGGCGATTTTCCATCCACCATTGGATCGCGGCAAGGTATTTGCTGTCATCGCCGAAATACCCGTGCACCCCGTGATCAATCTGGGCCTGAAGCGCGTCCTGCACCACCTGCGGGGGGCGAAAATCCATGTCGGCCACCCACATGGCGATGCCGCTGTCCGCGGGCACGCCATAGATCGCTTCCATCTTGTCCCATTTCGCACAATGGGTGCCGCGCCGGTCGATGATGTCGTCAAAGCTCATGCTGGTCTCTCCTGATATTGCGGCCAAGCTAACGGCTGTCGCAGGCGCTGCAAGCCCCCGGTTGCGCGATGCACGGGCATGGCCTAAATGAGCGGGATGAAACGCCCGATCCTTTTGCACCCCGATCCACGGCTCAAGAAAGCCGCAGCCCCCGTCGCCGATCTCAGCGACGAGCTGCGCGTGCTGGGCGATGATATGTTGACCACCATGTATGACGCGCCGGGCATCGGCCTTGCCGCGCCGCAGATCGGCGTGCTGAGCCGGGTGATCGTGCTGGATTGCGTCAAGGAAGAGGGCGAAGCGCCCCGGCCCTTGCTGATGTTCAACCCCGAAATCGTGGCTTCTTCGGACGCGCTTAACACCTATGAAGAAGGCTGTCTCAGCATCCCCGACCAATATGCCGAGGTGACCCGCCCGGCAGAAGTTGAAGTGCGCTGGCTCGACCGTGACGGGAAAGAGCAGCAGGAGGCCTTTGACGGGCTTTGGGCGACCTGCGTTCAGCATGAGATCGACCACCTCGATGGCAAGCTTTTCATTGACTACCTCAAGCCGCTGAAACGCCAGATGATCACCCGCAAGATGGTCAAGCTCAAGCGCGAGCTGGCGCGCGGATGAGCGTGCTGGAGGTTCTCCGCTGGCCCGACCCGCGTCTGGCCGAGATCTGCGCCCCGGTCGAAGAGATCACGCCGGAGATCGAACGCCTTGCCGCCGATATGCTGGAAACGATGTATGCCGCACCGGGGCGTGGCCTTGCCGGGCCGCAGGTGGGCGCGATGCTGCGCATCTTCGTGATGGATGCGGGCTGGAAAGAGGATAAGTCCGACCCGCTCGTCTGCATCAACCCGATGTTTCAAGAGATCGGCGAAGAACGGGTGACCAATACCGAAGGCTGTCTTAGCATCCCCGGCATCAGCACCGATATCTCGCGCCCCGCGCAGGTGCAGATGGTCTGGACCGGGCTGAACGGTGGCCGCTATGTGCAAAGCCTTGAAGGTGCCGCCGCGCTGATCGCGCAGCATGAGATGGATCACCTTGACGGTGTGGTGACCTTCGATCACCTCGACGCGGACACCCGCGCCGCCAAGATTGCGGAGTTCAACGCACAATGACCCTACGCCGCTATGTTCCATGGCCCGACAAACGCCTGCGCAGCCCTGCCGAACCCATCGATGCGGTGACGGATGAAATCCGCACCCTCTGGGACGACATGATCGAGACGATGGACGCCATGCCCGGCGTCGGCCTTGCCGCGCCGCAGATCGGGGTGATGTTGCAGGTGGCGGTGGTCGATGCCTCGGAAGCGCGCAACAAACGCATTCGGCTGGCGAACCCGGTGATCGTCGATGCCTCTGCCGTGTTGCATCCTTACGAGGAGGCCAGCCCCAATCTGCCCGGTTTCAGCGCCGTGATCCGCCGCCCGCGTGGGGTGAAGGTGCGTTTCCTTGATGAGACGGGGGCCGAGGTGGAGCGTGATTTCGTCGGGCTGGAAGCGGTGAGCGTGCAGCACCAGATCGATCATCTGGCGGGCAAGATGTATTTCGACAACCTCAGCAAAACCAAGCGCGACATGCTGTTGCGCAAGGCGCGCAAACAAAACGGCTGACGGCGCTCTCCAGGGTGCTGTCCGGCAGGAGTGAACAGATGCGACTGATCTTCATGGGCACGCCCGATTTTTCGGTGCCGATCCTCGATGCGCTGGTGCAGGGTGGGCATGAGATCTGTGCGGTCTATTGCCAGCCGCCCCGCCCCGCCGGGCGCGGCAAGAAGCCCCGTCCCAGCCCGGTGCAGCAGCGCGCCGAGGCGCTTGGTCTGCTGGTGCGCCACCCGGTATCGCTCAAACACCCCGAGCCCCAGGAAGAATTCGCCGCGCTTGAGGCCGATGCGGCGGTGGTCGTGGCCTACGGTCTGATCCTGCCGCAGCCCATTCTCGACGCGCCGAAACATGGCTGTTTGAACATCCACGCCAGCCTGTTGCCGCGCTGGCGCGGCGCGGCGCCCATTCACCGTGCGATCATGGCGGGCGACGAAAAGACCGGCGTGTGCATCATGCAGATGGAAGCGGGGTTGGATACCGGGCCAGTGCTGCTCTGCGAAGAGACCAAGATCGGCAGCGATGAGACGACGGCACAGTTGCATGACCGGTTGAGCGCCATGGGCGCGGTTGCGATCAACAAGGCGCTGTCGCAACTGACCGATCTGACGCCGCAGCCCCAGCCCGAAGAGGGCGTCACCTATGCCGCCAAGATCGAGAAAGCCGAAGCGCGGATCGACTGGACCCGCCCCGCGGTCGAGGTGGACCGGCTGATTCGGGGCTTGTCGCCTTTCCCCGGCGCGTGGTTCGAGATTGACGGCCAGCGGGTGAAAGTCCTCGGCTCGGTGCTGGACGAGGGCACCGGCGCGCCGGGTGAGGTGCTGTCGGACGCGCTGCGCATCGCCTGCGGCGACGGGGCGGTGCGGCTGACGCGGCTACAGCGCGCGGGCAAGGGCGTGCAGGAGGCGGATGTGTTTCAACGCGGTGCGCAGATCGCAGTGGGTGCGCGTCTGAGCTAAGGCCGAGCGTTCAGCTTTTGGGCGGGGTGCTTTTGTAGACCGGCAGGTGCCAGCCGAAATAAAGCGACCCGGCGCGCAGCACCCAAGTCGTCGCAGCGCAGGCCAGCAGCGGGTAGAGCGTGCCATCGAAATAGGGCGCCAGCAGCACGGCGACGGCGGCACCTGAGAGCGCTGCGGTGGCGTAAAGCTCGCCTTGGGTCAGCACCAGCGGCAGCTGCCCGACCACCACATCACGCATCAGCCCGCCCATACAGCCGGTGATCATGCCCATGACGATGATGATTGGCGCGGATTGCTCTTGCGCCATCGCCACACCAACCCCCGCCGCGACCGCGACGGCAAGCGCCAGACTGTCGAGCCAGATCAAGGTGCGAAAGCGGCTTTCCAGCAGGTGGGCGGTGAAAAACACCACCAAAGCGGCCAGGATGGCCACGCCCAACATGCTGGGGGTTTCGATCCAGAAGATCGGGTTGCGGTCGAGCAGAAGGTCACGGATCGTGCCGCCGCCCACGGCGGTCAGGCAGGCGATAAAGGCAAAGCCCACGATATCAAGCTGCGCCCGGCTGGCGACAAGCGCGCCGGTGATGGCAAAGACCAGCACGGCGGCATAGTCCAGCAGGGCCAGCAGGCTCACTTCTTGCCGCCCGGTTTGAAGGGGGCCATGCCCGCGCGGGCCAGTTCATCGGCGCGTTCGTTTTCGGGGTGGCCGGCGTGGCCTTTGACCCATTTCCACGTCACATTATGCCGCGCATTCGCTGTATCCAGCCGCTGCCAAAGCTCGGCGTTCTTTACCGGCTTTTTGGCGGCGTTTTTCCAGCCGTTTTTCTTCCAGCCAAAGATCCAACCGGTGATGCCGTTTTTGACGTAGTTGCTGTCGGTCACGATGGTGATCTCAGTCGCCCGGCTCAGTGACTCCAGCGCCGAGATTGCGGCCATCAGTTCCATGCGGTTGTTGGTGGTCTGCGCCTCGCCGCCCTTTAACTCGCGTTCCTTGACGATCTTGTCGCCGTCCATGGCGCGCATCAACACGCCCCAGCCGCCGGGGCCGGGATTGCCTGAGCAGGCTCCGTCTGTGTAGGCATAGAGGTCTGGCATGGTGGCTCCCGTCGCGGTTTCAACGCGGTTTAGGCGGCTGGCGCGCGGCGGTCAATCAGGCGGGTTGGCGCAAGACGCGGGGCACCTTGAATTCGACGTTCTCCTGCGCGGTTTCGACCAATTCGGTGGTCACGTCATAGCGCGCTTTGAAGGCGTCGATCACCTCGTTGATGAGCACTTCGGGGGCCGATGCGCCGGCCGTGATGCCGATGCTGCCGATGCCCTCTAGCGCGCGCCAGTCGATGTCATCGGCGCGTTGCACCAGTTGCGCATAGGCGCAGCCCGCGCGGGCGCCGACTTCGACCAACCGTTTGGAGTTCGAGGAGTTGGGCGCGCCCACCACCAGCATCGCGTCGCATTTCGGGGCCATGGCTTTGACCGCTTCCTGACGGTTGGTCGTGGCGTAGCAGATGTCTTCTTTATGCGGGCCGATGATGGCAGGGAAACGCGCCTGTAGGGCGGCCACGATATCGGCAGTGTCATCGACGCTGAGCGTGGTCTGGGTGACATAGGCCAAATGCGCGTCATCGCGCACGGCGGCTGTGGCCACATCCTCAGGCGTTTCGACGAGCAGCACATCGCCTTCGGGCAATTGGCCCATGGTGCCGATCGTTTCAGGGTGGCCCGCATGGCCGATCATGATGATCTGAAGGCCCGCATCCGCATGCCGCTGCGCCTCGATATGCACCTTGGAGACCAGCGGGCAGGTGGCATCGACGTAGATCATATTGCGCGCCTGCGCCGCCGAGGGCACGGATTTCGGCACGCCATGGGCGGAAAAGATCACCGGACGGTCGTCGGGGCATTCGGAGAGTTCCTCGACAAAGACCGCGCCCTTGTCGCGCAGCCCATCGACGACGAACTTGTTGTGCACGATCTCATGGCGCACATAGACCGGCGCGCCCCATTTCTCGATCGCCATTTCGACGATCTTGATCGCCCGGTCCACGCCCGCACAGAATCCGCGCGGCGCGGCAAGGTAGAGGGTAAGAGGCGGTTTGGTCATGGCGAAATCTCCGGACGGTTGGCGCAGAGGTAAGGGCTTGGGCCCGCTTCGTCCAGCCCGTCAGTCCGACTTGGGCGCAGGCTCGCCCGCCGTGGCGTGCACCAGCGCAGCCGCCTGCGCCCGGTTGCGGATGCCGAGCTTGCGGTAGCCGGATTTCGCATAGTCAGACACGGTGTGGATAGAGAGGTTGCAGCGGTGCGCGGTCTGCTGGCGGGTGTAGCCGTGGGCCAGCAGGTTCACCACTTCGGCTTCGCGCGGGCTAAGTTTGTCGAAGGCCGAAGGATTCTCGGGCAAGGGCAGGGGCGCGGTGCCGGTCAGGTCTTCGATCCGGCGGTGCATCAGCAGGCAGAAGAGGCGCAGATCCTCGGCAATGTCGCTGAAGGCGCGCTCGAACTCTTCGGCCTCCATCCCGTTGCCGACGATGAAGCCGCCAAAACGTTCGGAGCCCTTCAGCCGCATCGGCACGGCAAAGGCAGCATGCAGACCTTCGCGCCCTGCGCGGGCGATCAGCGAATGCTCGGACGGGGTGACATCGGGGTAGAGATGTACGAAGGCTTGGCCGATCGTCAGCACATCATAACTGTTGCACGAGTGGTGCAGGAATGGGTCATCCTCGGGCGGGAGGTCATCGTAGAGGTCGGGGATGGTGGACAGAAACTGAGCGTCTTTGAAATCCGCACCCACGCTGATGTGGATGGCATGGGTAAAGCCGGTCTTGCGAAATGTCTTTACGATCCCATCCCAAAGCGCGCTAACATCTTGCAGCTTTTCCAAACGTACAGCGGCATCGAACAGCATCTTCCCTCACTTTTACCCCCCTTTTTCGGGGGGTCGTCTACTTCTACGGGAGCAAGTAGTGTGGGATCAAGGGGAACGCATGGGTTCATGTGCTGTATTGTATCTTCCCTGGGGTATTTTAGAAATTTCACAGGCCAGTGACGCCACAGTCGCTGGCCTGGTATTCGTTTGCCCATCATCCTGACGCTACGCACAATAAGACCGCTGCCGCGCGGGGGCGGTATGGTTCTGCGCGAAATGGGTCTGCGTCGTTCAGTCCTGCGGTGCGGGATCGCGCGGCGGGCGACCAATAACGTCACGCAGGTCGTCAAGCTCGATAAAGTTGTCGGCTTGGCGGCGCAGATCATCCGAGATCATCGGCGGCTGGCTGCGGATCGTGGAGACGACGGAGACGCGCACGCCTTGGCGTTGCAGGCTTTCCACCAGCGGGCGGAAATCACCATCGCCAGAGAAGATCACGATGTGATCGACCCGCGGGGCCAGTTCCATCGCATCGACGGCCAGTTCAATGTCCATGTCGCCTTTGACTTTGCGGCGGCCCATGCTGTCGGTGTATTCCTTGGCCGGTTTGGTGACCATGGAGAAGCCGTTGTAGTTCAACCAGTCGACAAGCGGGCGGATCGGCGAATATTCATCGTTTTCCAAAAGCGCGGTATAGTAGAAGGCGCGCAGCAGCTTGCCGCGGCGCATGAACTCTTGTCGCAGCAGCTTGTAGTCGATGTCGAAGCCCAGCGTCTTTGCCGCGGCGTAGAGGTTGGAGCCATCTATAAAAAGCGCCAACCGCTCATCTTTGTAGAACATTAAACTATCCTTTCGGCAGGCTTCGCCGTATTCCCGGTTTGAACTGTAATCGCCGCGGATTAATAAATCCGTGACCTCTGGCGATGCCCCCACATCAGGGTGCATAACTAAGGCTTTTTAACGATGTCGCAAGACCCCGAGGGTATGGAATTAAGCAGTAGAGGCCCTATACGAAAGTATAGTCTTCTGGTTGCGCTCGGCGGTAACCTTGCATCTTCTGTGGGTAAGCCTCAGGAAACGCTAAAATCGGCTTTAAAGCTATTGCAGACGTCCGGCGCGGTGATTCGCGCCACGAGTGCATTCTATCACACTCCGGCCTTTCCCGCAGGGGCAGGGCCGGACTATGTAAATGCCGCCGCCTGGCTCGAAGCGCCATGGGATCCGCAGACCGCGCTTGGCGTCTTGCACCGGATCGAGGCGCAGATGGGCCGTGAGCGGGTGCAACGCTGGGGGCAGCGGACCTTGGATTTGGATCTTTTGGCCTGTGATGATATCGTGTTGCCAGACCGCCAGACCCACAAGATATGGCGCGAGTTGCCTTTGGAGGCACAGATTGGCCGCACGCCGGAGCAATTGATCCTGCCGCATCCCCGGCTACAGGATCGGGCCTTCGTCTTGGTGCCGCTGGCCGATGTGGCCCCCAATTGGGTGCATCCGCTGCTTGGAAAGCCCGTGCGCGCCCTGCTTGAAGCCCTGCCTGAGCGGGATCGTGCCGAGGTGCGGCGGCTGCAATAACGGCTTGTAAATCTGCCCGAGGCGGCTTAAATACGGCACTTCTGGCAGCAAATGAGATATTGGAGGCTTCATGGCCCGCGTCACCGTCGAAGATTGTGTGGATAAGGTTCCGAACCGTTTCGAACTCGTCATGCTGGCCGCACATCGTGCCCGCGAGATCTCTGCCGGATCGCAGCTGACCGTTGACCGTGACAACGACAAGAACCCCGTCGTGTCCTTGCGCGAAATCGCCGAAGAAACACAGTCGGCTGATGACCTGCGCGAGCGTCTGATCGAAAGCAACCAGAGCCAGATCGAAGTCGACGAGCCCGAAGAAGACGCCATGGCGCTTTTGATGGGTGCCGAAGAGGACAAGCCCGAAGAAGACAGCATGTCCGAAGAAATGTTGCTGCGCCAGTTGATGGCCGCACAGGGGCAGGGCTAACCCCCGCGCCCCGGCCGGGGCAATGAGGCAGATGGCATGAACAGCGCCGACATCACTGCCGACGACCTGATCGCTCTTGTTCAAGGCTACAATCCCCGTACCAATGAACCCCTGATCCGCGCCGCTTTCGACTATGGGGCGCGGATGCATGAGGGGCAGTTTCGCCATTCCGGCGAGCCCTATTTCACCCATCCCGTCGCTGTCGCTGCGATCCTCACGGAACAGCAGCTTGACGATGCGACGATCATCACCGCCCTTCTGCACGACACGATCGAAGACACCAAAGCGTCTTATGCCGAGGTGCAAAGCCTCTTTGGCGGCGAAGTGGCAGAATTGGTCGATGGTGTCACTAAGCTGACCAACCTTCAGCTAAACTCGACCGAGACCAAGCAGGCCGAGAATTTCCGCAAGCTTTTCATGGCGATGTCCAAGGACCTGCGCGTCATCCTCGTTAAGCTCGCTGACCGTTTGCACAACATGCGCACGATCAAATCCATGCGCCCGGACAAGCAGGTCAAAAAGGCGCGGGAGACGATGGACATCTACGCGCCTCTGGCGGGGCGCATGGGCATGCAGTGGATGCGCGAAGAGTTGGAAGACCTCGCCTTCCGCGTGCTTAACCCCGAGGCGCGTGCGTCGATCATTCGCCGCTTTATTACCCTGCAGCGCGACACCGGCGATGTGATCCAGCGGATCACCGGCGACATGCGGGTCGAGTTGGAAAAAGCGGATATCGACGCCGAGGTTTTTGGCCGGGCCAAGAAGCCCTATTCGATCTGGCGCAAGATGGAGGAGAAGGAGCAAAGCTTCTCCCGTCTGTCCGACATTTACGGCTTTCGCGTGATCACCGCGTCTGAGGAGGATTGCTACCGCACACTCGGCGCGATCCACCGGCGCTGGCGCGCGGTGCCGGGGCGGTTCAAGGATTACATCAGCCAGCCCAAGACCAACGGCTATCGCTCGATCCACACCACGGTCTCGGGCCGGGATGGCAAGCGGGTGGAAGTGCAGATCCGCACCCGCCAGATGCATGACGTGGCCGAGACCGGCGTCGCCGCGCATTGGTCCTACCGCGACGGGGTGCGCAGCCGGAACCCCTTTGCCGTCGATCCCGCCAAGTGGATCAGCCAGCTGACCGAACAGTTCGACGCCGAGACCGATCACGAGGATTTCCTCGAAGCGGTGAAGCTTGAGATGTACGCTGATCAGGTCTTCTGCTTCACGCCCAAGGGCGATGTGGTGAAGCTGCCGCGCGGGGCCACGCCGATTGATTTCGCCTATGCGATCCACACCCGTATCGGCAACGCCTGTGTGGGGGCCAAGGTCGACGGGATGCGCGTGCCGCTGTGGACCCGGATCAAAAACGGCCAGTCGATTGAGATCACCACCGCGCAGGGCCAGACGCCGCAGGTGACATGGCTCGACATCGCCACCACGGGCAAAGCCAAGTCCGCGATCCGGCGCTCCCTGCGTGAGGTCGACCGCGAGCGCTTTATCAAACTGGGCCGTGAATTGGCGCGCTCGGCCTTTGCGCAGGTCGGTAAGAAGGCCACCGATAAGGTGCTGCATACCGTGGCCAAGAACATGCGGTTGAATGGCCCCGACGAAGTGCTCGCCCGGCTTGGCAGTTCGGAACTCACGGGCCGCGAAGTGGTGGAATGCGTCTATCCCGATCTTGCCCCGCAAAAGGGCGAACAGATCGACGTGCGCCGCGCGGTCGTGGGGCTAGAGCCGGGGCAGAGCTTTGACCGCGCGCCTTGCTGCACCCCGCTGCCCGGTGAGCGGATCGTCGGCATCACCTTCCGGGGCAAGGGCGTGACTGTCCATGCCATCGACTGTGACCGCCTCTCGGAATACGAAGACCAACCCGAACGCTGGCTGGATCTGCGTTGGCATGACGGCAGCCATCCGGCGGTCTATACCTGCGCGCTGGACATCACCATCGGCAATGGCGCGGGGGTTCTGGGGCGGGTCTGCACCTTGATCGGCGAAGCTTCGGCCAATATTTCAGATCTGGAGTTTGTGGAGCGCAAGCCTGACTTTTACCGGCTGGTGGTCTATGTGGATCTCCGAGACGTGAGTCACCTGCATTCGCTGATGTCCACGCTCGAAGCCGAGAGTGAGGTCGCCGATGTCAGCAGGCACCGCAATATGAGCATGGGAAAGACCGTCGAAAAGACCGCCTGACCCCGCGCAGACGAAACGCCGATACTGGACCTGAGACTTGATTTTCAAACGCCGCGATCCGAAACCGACCCTGCGCGCGCTGGCCGAGTTTCTGTGGCCGCGCGGTGGTTGGACGCGTGCGTTTCACTATGTCAAACACCGGATGCGGCGGCTGCCCGACAGCCCCGAGCGCATCGCGCGCGGCATTTGGGCCGGGGTCTTTACCACCTTTACGCCCTTCTACGGCCTGCACTTCATCGTCGCCGCGCTGATCGGGCGGGTGATGCGGGCCAATATCCTTGCTGCGTTGATGGCGACCTTCTTTGGCAATCCGCTGACCTATGTGCCCATCGGCATCGCGGCCCTGCAAACCGGGCATTGGATCCTCGGCGCGCCCGTGGCGCCGACGGCGCACCGCTCTTTCGGGGGTAAGTTTCTCGACGCCGGGCGCGATCTGAAAGAGAATTTCGTCGCGATCTTTACCGACACCCAGATGGATTGGACCGGGCTGACGGTGTTCTTCCATCAGGTCTTCTACCCCTATCTGATCGGGGGCATCCTGCCGGGGATGATCTGCGCCTCTATCGCCTATTACATTTCGGTCCCGGTGCTGCGCGCCTATCAAAAGCGGCGGCGCGGCATGATCAAAGCCAAGTTCGAGGCGCTCAAACATAAGGCGGCGCAAAAGGCCGACGCAAAGCGCCACGCCGACTGATCTTTTCGCGCCATCAAATTTCGGGAAAAACCGCTCCTCCCTATGGGGTTGGCGAAAGTTCCGACCTATGGTCGGGGCAAGTGATGCAAGGGGAATCGAGATGGCGGATCAACCAAAGCTGAGATTGGGCGTGAACATTGACCATGTGGCGACGGTGCGCAACGCACGGGGCGGCGCCTATCCCGACCCGCTGCGCGCGGCCAAGATCGCGGAAAAGGCCGGGGCCGATGGCATCACCGCGCATCTGCGCGAAGACCGGCGGCATATCTCGGATGCCGATATCGAAGGCTTGATGGAGGTGCTGTCGGTCCCGCTCAACTTCGAGATGGCCGCGACGGATGAGATGCAAAAGATCGCCCTGCGCCATAAGCCCCACGCGGTTTGCATTGTGCCTGAAAAGCGCGAAGAGCGGACCACCGAAGGCGGGCTGGAAGTCGCGCGGGAAGAGAATAAGCTGGCCCATTTCATCGCGCCCCTGCGCGAGGCAGGCAGCCGGGTGTCGATCTTCATCGCAGCTGAGCGCGCGCAGATCGAAGCCGCCAACCGCATCGGCGCAGAGGTGATCGAATTGCACACTGGTGCCTATTGCGATGCCTTCGCCGAGGGCCGTTGGGATGAGGCGGATGTCGAACTCAACAAGCTGCGCGAGATGTCGCGTTTCGCCGACTCTCTCGGGCTTGAGGTGCACGCGGGCCACGGGCTGACCTATGACACTGTCACCCCGATCGCCGCTTTCCCCGAGGTGCGGGAACTTAACATCGGGCACTTCCTGATTGGAGAGGCGATCTTCCTCGGGTTGGAACCCGCGATTGCCGAGATGCGCCGCCTGATGGATGAGGCCCGCGAGGGCTGAACCTGCCGCCCGCCGGTGGCGGAAAATCTCTCAAAGGGTGCCTCCCTCTGGACCTAAAGCGGCCTTGGCCGCGTTGGGCCGCCAGACTGGTTAACAAACCTAAGGAGGCACCAATGAGCGACCATATCGACACGCTGAAGAAACTGCACACCCGCCTGATCGACAGCCGCGACGGCTATCGTGAATCCCGCAAGCAGGTCTCGGATGAAGCGGCATTTGTCGGCTTCTTCGACCAGCGCATCGCGGAACGTGAGAAGTTCCACACAGAACTGCACCGCCAGCTTGGTGTCGACGGCGTGGATGTATCCGAAGAAGGCTCTGCCGCCGCATCGGCTCACCGCGGTTGGCTGAAGCTGCGCGACGCAGTGACCGGCGATAACGAAGCTGTTTATGACGAGATCATCAACGGCGAATCCGCATTGGTCGAAAACTACGACGATGCGATCAAAGCCACTGCTGGCCGCCCCGGCTATGAGTTCCTGACCGAACAGCGCGCCGCCGTTCAGCGCGCCATCGACGAGGCGAAAGCCGAGAAGGCCCGCCACGCCGTAGCCTAAGCGCCGCGCCTCGTGGTAAATTCAACGCCGTCCCGTTCCCCCGGGGCGGCGTTTTCGCGTCGGATTGCCGCTTTTCCTCGCTTTCGCCGCATGATCTATTGAGGGCAAAGGGCCATCCGGCCCCGTCACGCGGCAAGAATGGCACTCAATGATCCTCGGCATCGGCACTGATCTGGCAAATATCGAGCGTATCCAAGGCACGCTCGACCGTTTCGGCGACCGGTTTCGCAATCGGGTGTTCACCGAGGTCGAGCAACGCAAGGCCGAGCGCCGCCATGACGTGGCGGGCACCTATGCCAAACGCTGGGCCGCGAAAGAGGCATGTTCAAAGGCGCTTGGCACCGGGCTGCGCATGGGCATCGCTTGGCGCGACATGGCGGTGAGCAATCTGCGCAGCGGTCAGCCGGTGATGGAGGTCACGGGCTGGGCTGCGGACCGTCTCGCCGCGATGACCCCGCCGGGGCATGAGGCGATCATCCATGTCACCCTGACCGACGATCACCCTTGGGCGCAGGCTTTCGTGGTAATCGAAGCGCGCCCTCTTGCCGATTAGGCTGCATAGGCTGGCGCGCCCCGCCGTTTCGCGTCATATGCACGCGGGGCAGGCCGATCCGGCCCCGCGTCACTTGACTTGGCCCGCACGGCCCCGCATGTAACCCCAAACCGATATGTCAGGAGCGCCGCATGGCCGCTAAGGAAAAAACCGGCAACGCCTTTGTCGAAACCATCAAGACAATCTTTTGGGCGCTGCTGATCGCCGGTGTCTTTCGGACCCTGTTCTTCCAGCCCTTCTGGATCCCCTCTGGCTCTATGAAAGAGACGCTGCTGATCGGTGATTTCCTCTTCGTGAACAAGATGGCCTACGGCTATTCCTACGCCTCTTGCCCCAGCCTGATGCTGCCCGGTGTCGGGATCGAGATTGACGCAAAGGATGTCTGCGGTGTCTTCGATGGCGATAACGAGCGCCTCTTCGGGTCTGAGCCTGAGCGCGGCGATGTGGTCGTCTTCCGTCACCCTGTCTCGGGCCGCGACTATATCAAGCGCCTGATTGGCCTGCCGGGTGACAAGGTGCAGATCAAAAACGGTGTCATCAGCCTGAACGGCACCCCGGTCGAGGTCGAAGATGCCGGCACGTTTGAAGAGGTGATGGCCCCCCAAGGCCCGCAACAACTGCGCCCGCGCTGCGAAAACGGCCCCGTGGGCCAAGGGGCAACCTGCGTGAAAAGCCGCCAGATCGAAACCCTGCCCAATGGCGTGTCCTACCCGACCCTGAACATCACCAATCAGCAGTCGGACAACACGGGCGTCTATACCGTGCCCGAGGGGCATTACTTCTTCATGGGCGACAACCGCGACAACTCTGCTGACAGCCGTCTGGCGCAGCGCGCCGGGGGTGTGGGTTTCGTGCCCTTCGAAAACCTCATTGGCCGCGCGGATCGCATCATGTTCAGCTCTGCCGGGCGTTCGATGCTGTTCTTCTGGACATGGCGCGGCGACCGCTTCTTCGAAGCTGTCAGATGAAACTAAGCGGAGACCTCAAAGCCTTCGAGACGCGGATTGGCCATCACTTTGCCAAGCCGGAGCTGCTGGTGCGCGCGGTGACCCATGCCTCCATGTCCTCGGCCAACCGCGACGACAACCAGCGGTTGGAGTTTCTGGGCGACCGGGTGCTGGGCCTTGTCATGGCCGAAGCGCTGCTGGCGCTTGATCCCGGCGCAAGCGAAGGCCAGTTGGCCCCGCGCTTCAACGCATTGGTGCGCAAGGAAACCTGCGCCGATGTGGCGCGTGAGATTGATCTGGGCAAGGTGCTCAAGCTCGGTCGGTCCGAGATGATCTCGGGCGGGCGGCGCAAACAGGCGCTTTTGGGCGATGCCATCGAGGCGGTGATCGCCGCGGTCTATCTGGACGGTGGTTTTGACGCCGCCAAAGACCTCGTGCTGCGGCTTTGGGGCGACCGGCTGAAAACCGTCAAGGAAGACGCGCGCGACGCCAAGACCGCGCTGCAGGAATGGGCGCAGGCGCGCGGGCTGAACCCGCCGCGCTATGTGCAGACCGGGCGCAGCGGCCCGGATCACGCGCCCGTCTTTACCATTACCGCGCGGCTGGACAACGGGGCCGAGGCCGCCGCCACCGCGCCGTCGAAACGCGCCGCCGAACAGGCCGCCGCCAGCACGCTGCTGCGGCAATTGGAGAGCAACACATGACCACCCGTGCCGGATTCGTCGCCCTGATCGGAGAGCCCAACGCGGGCAAATCCACCCTGCTGAACCGCATGGTCGGGGCCAAGGTCTCGATCGTGACACATAAGGTCCAGACCACCCGCGCCCGCATCCGTGGCGTGGCGATGGAGGGCGATGCGCAACTGGTCTTCGTCGATACCCCCGGCCTGTTCCAGCCGCGCCGCCGTCTGGACCGCGCCATGGTCGCCGCCGCTTGGGGCGGGGCCGCGGATGCCGATGTGATCGTGCTGCTGATCGAAGCGCACCGGGGCGTGACCGAGGGCGTGGAACGCATCCTCGAAGAGCTTAGCAACATCGCCAAGGGCCGCCGCGTGGCGCTGGCGATCAACAAGATCGACCGCGTCGAGGCGCCGGTGCTGCTGGGGCTGGCCGAGAAGATGAACGAGCGGTTTGAGTTTTCCGAAACCTTCATGATCTCCGCCGAGCGCGGCCACGGCACCGATACCCTGCGCGAGTGGCTGGCGGGCGAGGTGCCGGACGGCCCATGGCTCTACCCCGAGGACCAGATCGCCGACCTGCCGATGCGCAACATCGCCGCCGAGATCACGCGCGAAAAACTGACCCTGCGCCTGCATCAGGAACTGCCCTACCAGCTCACCGTCGAGACCGAGAACTGGGAAGAGCGCAAGGACGGCTCGGCCCGGATTGACCAGTTGGTCTATGTCGTTCGCGACGGCCACAAGGGAATCGTGCTGGGCAACAAGGGCGAGACGATCAAGGCGGTGGGCAAGGCCGCGCGCGAGGAACTCGAAGAGTTCCTTGGCCGCAAGGTGCATCTGTTCTTGCAGGTGAAAGTCCGCGCCAACTGGCTGGAAGAGGCCGAGCGCTATTCCGAGATGGGCCTGGATTTCAAAGATGGCAATGACTGACGCCAAAGGTCTGCCATGGCCCGCCTGACTGCGCGCTTCTGGGTCGATGCCTATCTCGCGCGGCTCAGGTTGCAGGACATCCCCGCCTTCGTCGTGGCCCATGGCGATGACACCGGCGGCGCGGTGCTGGTGAAGCTGGCAACGCTCGATGGCCGCGCGGTGCTGTTCCAGCGTTCCTTCGATCTGATGAGCGGCGCGCGTAAGTGGGTCGAACTGGCCGCGGGCGACGAGGGGGAGGTCGATGCCACCGTCTCGCGCCAGCGTAGCTTCGATCCTGACCTCTGGGTGATCGAGGTCGAGGACCGCGCCGGGCGGCACCTTCTGGACGAACCGGGGCTCGCCTGATGGAATGGCGCGATCAGGGCATTCTGCTGAGCGCGCGGCGACATGGCGAGACCTCCGCCATCATTGAGGTTTTCACCCCCGCCCAAGGCCGCCACGCTGGCATCGTCCGTGGCGGTACCAGCCGCAAGATCGCCCCCAGTCTGCAACCCGGCGCGCAGCTTGACGTGGCATGGCGCGCGCGGCTGGAGGACCACATCGGCGCCTTCACCGTCGAGCCTTTGCGCAGCCGTGCCGCCGTGGCGATGCAGGACCGTCTGGCGCTGGCGGGGCTGAACGCGGTCACCGCGCTCTTGGCCTTCTGTCTGCCCGAACGCGAGCCGCATCCGGCGCTTTACCGCCGCACCGAGGCGCTGTTGGATATGCTGGGGCAGGGCGATGTCTGGCCACTGGCCTACCTCAAATGGGAACTGCGCCTTTTGGAAGAAATGGGCTATGCGCTCGACCTCGACGCCTGCGCGGTGACTGGCGCGACCGAGGGGCTGATCTATGTCTCCCCCAAGACTGGGCGTGCGGTCTCGGCCAAGGGGGCGGGGGACTGGGCGGATCGGCTTTTGCCCCTGCCGCCTGTGCTGCGCGGCGGGGCGGGAAGTGATGCTGAGGTGGCGCAGGGGCTGCGGACGACGGGGCATTTCCTGACCGTGCATCTGGCGCGGGACTTGGGCGGCAAACCCCTGCCGGAAGCCCGGGCGCGCTTTGTCGATGCCTTTAGTCGGCGGCTTTGAAAACCAGACGTTCGCCGCTGTCATCCGACAGTATCATCGTGTCGCCCAGCACGTCCGAAATGGTCACCTCTGTCAGCGCATCCAAGAACGCCGTCTCGCCCGCAAGGTCGGGGCAGGCGCGGCGGGTGACGGCGATATGGCCGGTGTCGAACCATGGGTAGGGCACCGTCATCGCGGCGCTATAGGCGTTGCAGGGGGCCTGCCCGGCGATCTTGCCGGTCTCGGGGAAGGTCAGGGTCGCGCGGGCATCGAAGGGCTTGCCGTCCAACTCCACCAGATGCCATGTCTTGTCGCCCGCGCCATAGGCACGGACGGTTTCATCGCCTTGGCATTGCGGCAGGGCGCTGAGGGCGGCGAGGATCAGAAAGCTGCGCATGGGCTGTCCTTTGGAGTGAAGCGCCGCCTATGTCCCTGACATCCGCGACGCTTGCAACCCCGGCAGATCAGCCCAGAAGGCGGCGGGCAATAACCTGCGCCTGAATCTCGGCGGCGCCCTCAAAAATGTTGAGGATTCGCGCGTCGCAAAGCACCCGGCTGATCTTGTACTCCAGCGCGAAACCGTTGCCGCCGTGGATTTGCAAGCCATTGTCGGCTGCGGCCCAAGCGACCCGTGCGCCGAGCAGTTTGGCCATGCCCGCCTCTACGTCGCAACGCCGTCCGGCGTCCTTCTCGAAGGCGCTGTAATAGGTCAGCTGCCGGGCCACCATCAGCTCCACCGCCATCATCGCCAGCTTGCCCGAGACGCGGGGGAAGTTGATCAGTGATTTGCCGAATTGCTTACGGTCCTGCGCGTATTGCATCGAGATATCGAGCGCCGATTGCGCCACGCCAATGGCGCGGGCGGCGGTCTGGATGCGGGCGCTCTCGAAGGTCTCCATCAGCTGTTTAAAGCCGCGCCCCTCTTCGCCGCCGAGGAGGTTCTCGCCCTTCACCTCGAAACCGTCGAAGCCAAGCTCGTATTCCTTCATGCCGCGGTAGCCCAGCACCTCGATCTCGCCGCCGGTCATGCCGGGGGTGGGGAAGGGATTGGCATCATCGCCGGGCGTTTTCTCGGCTAGGAACATCGACAACCCGCGGTGATCGCTGGTTTCGGGATCGGTGCGCGCCAGCAGGGTCATCACATGGGTGCGCGCGGCATGGGTGATCCATGTCTTGTTGCCGGTCACCTTGTAATCCTCCCCGTCCTTGACCGCGCGGGTGCGCAGACTGCCGAGGTCGGAGCCGGTGTTCGGCTCGGTAAAGACCGCCGTGGGCAGGGTCTCGGCGCTTGCGATGCGGGGGAGCCATTTCTCTTTCTGCGCGTCGGTGCCGCCGCAGAGGATCAGTTCGGCGGCAATTTCCGAGCGGGTGCCGAGCGAGCCGACCCCGATATAACCGCGCGACAGCTCTTCGCTGACCACGCACATCGACGCTTTGGTCAGGCCCAGCCCGCCGTATTCTTCGGGGATGGTCAGGCCGAAAACGCCCATCTCGGCCAGTTCCTCAATCACCTCCATCGGGATCAGTTCGTCCTTGAGGTGCCAGTCATGGGCGTGCGGCTCGACCTTCTCAACCGCGTAGCGGCGGAACTGGTCGCGGATCATCTCAAGCTCTTCGTCCAGTCCGCTGACGCCAAAGGTCACATCGGCGCTGCGTTCCTGCATCAGTTCGACCAGACGGCTGCGCGCGGCTTGGGTGTTGCCCGCGCGGGTCAGGCTGGTGATCGCAGGATTATCGAGCACGGCCTCATCCTCGGCGCTCAACCCCAGATCTTGCAGGCGCAGCATCTCCCCTTGGTTCATCTGGATGCCGCCGCGGATCTGGCAGAGGTATTCGCCAAAGGCGATCTGGTGCAGCAGTTGCTCCACCTCGCCAAAGCGCCCCTCGCTTTGCAGCCGCTCGGCCCAAAGCTGCATCTGACGCAGGGCTTGGACATAGGTGGCGAGCCAAGCAAGCCCGTGGGCAGCGGTCTGATTGGCCTCGATCAGCTTGGCCGAAACCCGGTCGTCATCGCTCACCTGCGCGCGGACCGCGGCGGTGGCGGTTTCGAGCAACTGGTCGAGCGGCGGCAGGGCCGCGCCGGTCTGCCCGATCAGATCGTCGAGAATTACGCGATGCATCGTCATGTCCTGACCGTCATGTGCCATGGGCTGTCCTTTCTTGGTTGGGACAGGCATAGACCTTTCGCAGCTGCAGCACAACAAAGATACGTTTCGTTGCGGCATTTTGTTCTAATCTTGCGCGAGCATTTTTGACGTGCGGCCCCGGAGGAGGGTGCTATGTAACGGTATGAACAGTATTTTCCCCTTTCTCACCCCGTTCGAATTTTATGCTGCACTTGCAATCGGTCTTTGCGGTGGCTTCGTCAAAGGCGTGGTGGGCTTTGCCCTGCCGCTGGTGCTGATTTCCGGTCTCACGACCTTCATGGCGCCCGATCTGGCATTGGCGGGGCTGATTCTGCCCACGGTGCTGGCCAATGCCTTTCAAGCGCTGCGGCAGGGGCCGCAGGCCGCGCTGCGGTCGATCAAGTTGTTTTGGGTGTTTCTGCTCTGCGGTGGCGTGATGCTGGTGCTCTCCGCCCAGATGGTGCGGCTGGTGCCAGCGACGGTGATGCTGCTGATGATCGGCGTGCCGGTGGTGCTGTTTGCGCTGCTGCAACTGTCGAAGCATCAGTTCCATCTGGCGCAGCGGTCGACGAAGGTCGAGGCGCTGGTGGGCGGATTTGCCGGGGCCGTTGGGGGGATTTCCGGCATCTGGGGGCCGCCTACGGTGGCCTATCTCACCGCGCTCGGGACCGCGAAACATGATCAGATGCGGATCCAAGGGGTGATCTACGGGCTGGGCGCGGTGGCGCTGCTTGTCGCGCATATCGGCTCGGGCGTTCTGAACGCGCAGACCTGGCCCTTTTCGGCGCTGTTGATTCTACCGGTGATGGTGGGCGTTTGGCTGGGCAGCAAGGTGATGGACCGGGTCGATCCGGTGCTGTTTCGCAAGATGACTTTGGTGGTCTTGATGGTGGCGGGGTTGAACCTGATCCGGCGGGCGATTTTTTAATCAGTTGAAGTTGCCCTCGGGCCCGGGAATAAGCCGCAGGCGCCGTGCCATTGCTTGCACGCGGGCAGGAGATGACCTTCAGGAATCGATTGCAACGCATCGATTTCGACTGATTGCTAGCATCGTTCGATTTTGAGGGGGGGGGTGGATTTGCGCTCTCATCGCTTCTTCGAAGCGACTGCCGCGCGACGCCTTTTGCTTTGCAAAAGGCTTGGTGGAGCCTAGCGGGATCGAACCGCTGACTCAGAGTAGCCGCGCAGTGGGTGCGCGTCAGTCAGCCCATCTATCGGGCGAAGCATAGCAAAAATCGAAGCGGAGGATGATGGTGGAGCCTAGCGGGATCGAACCGCTGACCTCCTGCATGCCATGCAGGCGCTCTCCCAGCTGAGCTAAGGCCCCATCGTGGATCGTGATCGTGTGATCCGGGTCGTTCTGTGGCGCTGTCTAGGCGCTGGCGGAGGCGGGATCAAGCGGAAAATTGACCCCGCCGCCGATTAATTAATCCTCATCGTCCGAGGCCACATCGGCGAGGTCGTCGAGCGGTACTGTATCGTCATCATCGTCGTCGTCATCAAGGATATCGTCATCCAGATCCACGTCGACCGCGTCATCGTCATCGACCAGCGATTCTTCATCAGCCTTGTCGCCCTTCTTGGCTTTGGCTGTGACCGCATCCTCGGCGTCCGCCGCGATCATGCGCGACTTGGAATTGTCGATCTCGACCTCTTCGCCCGTGTAGGGGCTGATGATCGGATTCTTGTTGAGGTCATAGAAGCGCTTGCCCGTAGTGGGGCACAGGCGCTTGGTTCCCCATTCTTCGTTGGGCATGAAACACCCCTTTATAATATTGCTGTTGCGTGTAGATGATTCCGGCCAAGTGCCATATGAGGGGGGCACTGTCAAAGGCTTTGGCCTCTATCTAGGGACGTTGCTCCGGTAATGAAAGACCCTGTGCTGCCCGGCAACCCGCCGATTCCGCTGATCCTGCGCCGTTCGGCGCGCGCGCGGCGCATCTCACTGCGCATCTCGCAACTGGACGGGCGGGTGACCTTGACGATGCCGAAACGGCTGGCGGAGCGTGAGGCGCTGGCCTTTGCCGAAAGCAAACAAGACTGGATTCGCCAACACCTTGCCGCGCGGGGCGAAGATGTGATCGTGGCCCCGGGGGCAGAGCTTCCGGTGGGCGGCAAGCTGCTGCGCGTCCGCGGCGGGCAGGGGAGGGGCGTGCGGATCGGCCCCGAAGAGATTCTCGTGCCCGGCCCGGAGGAAAGCCTGGGGAAGCGTCTGGCCGCACACCTGCGCGAAGTGGCGCGCGACCGCCTCGCCGGGGCTTGTGACGACTATGCCGCGCTACTGGGCAAGCCCTATGCCCGCATCACCCTGCGCGATACGCGCTCCCGCTGGGGATCTTGTTCATGCGACGGGGCGCTGATGTTCTCTTGGCGGCTGATCATGACCCCGCCCGAGGTGCTGGACTATGTCGCCGCCCATGAGGTCGCGCATCTGGCGCAGATGAACCACTCCCCCGCCTTCTGGGCCGAGGTCGCGCGGATCTACGGCGATTATCAGGCGCCGCGCCAATGGCTGCGCGACCACGGCGGCGGGCTGCACCGCTATCGATTCTAGTCCAGCGTGGCGAAACGCGCCTTCAGCAGCGCTTCGGCATATTCATCCTCGGCCGTGCTGTCATGCACCACGCCGCCGCCCACGTTCAGCCGCAGCCGCCCCTCTGGGTGACAGGTCGCCGTGCGGATCGCCACATTGAACTGCATCGCACCCGTGGGGGCGATCCAACCCACCGCGCCGCAATAGGCATCGCGCGGGGCCGGCTCCAAGGCGCGCAGGATCTGCATCGCGCGGATCTTGGGAGCGCCGGTGATCGAGCCGCAGGGAAAAAGCGCGTGAAAAAGGTCGGGCAGCCGCTTTCCCGGCAAGACCTGCGCCGTGATGCGCGAGGTCATCTGGTGCAGGGTCTCATAGGTCTCGATCTCGAACAGTTTCGGCACCTCGACACTGCCCACCTCGGCGATCCGGCTGATGTCGTTGCGCAAAAGGTCCACGATCATCAGGTTCTCGGCCATGTTCTTTTCCGAGGCCGCAAGCTCTCCGCGCAGCTCCGCGTCCTCCTCAGCGTCCCGCCCGCGCCGCGCCGTGCCCTTCATCGGGCGGGCGGTGAGCTGTCCCTCGGCGGTGAGCGCAAAAAACAGCTCCGGCGAGCGCGACAACAGCACAGGGCCGCCAAGATCGACGAAAGCCCCATGGGCCACGCTTTGCCGCTGGCGCAGCCGGGCGTAAAGCGCCGCTGGCGTCCCGGTATAGCGCCCCTCCATCCCGAAGGTCAGATTGGCCTGATAGATGTCCCCCGCGCTGATGAAGTCCTGCACTTCAGCAAAGGCGGCCTGATACTGCGCGAAATCCCAATCCGGCGTGAGCGCCGACAGGCTGGCATCACCCGCATCTTCGGCAAAACCATAAGCCTCAGGCGCATCAAAAACGCCGAAGCGCAGCAGGGGCAGCCCGCGCGCCGCCGGCATCAACTCACGTAGCTTGTGCGAGCCGAGATAGCCCAACTCATAACTCGCATAGCCCGCCAACCAGGCGCCGCTTTCCCGCGCCGCTTCAAGTGCTGCAAAGGCCGCAGGCACCTCAGCCGGGGTATCGGCACTGATGATCTGCCGCGGCGCGGTGAAGGCCGTGCCGTACCCCAGCGGGCCAGTGTCGAAAAGAACGCGCGGGCCAGCCATGGCGCGCCTTAAAAGTCCGCAGGCACGCGCATATCGCGCAGGGGCCGCACGATATCGATGGATTCCTGGTAGATCGGATGCGCCTTATAGGCGGCCAGTGCCTCGGCATCCGGGAATTCGGCATAGACGACCACATCCACATCCCCCGACAGCGCGTCAACACGGGTGTTCTCGCAGATCTCGAAAGTCGTCGAATGCGGAATGTCGGCCAGTTTCCAAAGCCCCGCCACGATCGTCGGAATGTCCTTGGGGTCCTTGGCCGAGAAAAAGACCACATGACGGATGAAGTTTCGTTTGGTCACGGCGCGTCTCCTTAAGGCAGTTTGACCTCCGATAAATCGCCGCAAGGCCCGCGACAACGGGTGATCGCGTCTTGGCTGCAAAATGCCGCGCTTGACGGGTGGCTGGTTTGTGATCACAACCGCATCATGAACCTGACCCCACGCCCTGTCGAGGCCACGCCGCTGGCCCATGATCGTGTCTACCGCCGCCTGCGCGCGCGGATCATGCATGGCGATCTACCGCCCGGCCACGCCCTCACCCTGCGCGGCATCGGTAAGGAATATGAGGTCTCGATGACCCCGGCCCGCGAAGCGGTGCGGCGGCTGGCGGCAGAGGGGGCGCTGACCATGTCGACTTCCGGACGCATCTCCACCCCCGAACTCAGCAACGAGCGGATCGAGGAGCTGGCCGCCCTCCGCGCGCTCTTGGAGGTCGAGCTTGCCTCTCGCGCCCTGCCGCGCGCCCATATGGCGCTGATTGAGCGGATGCAGACGATCAACTCCAATATTGCCGAGGCCGTGGCCCACCGCGATGCGGTCAGCTACATCCGCACCAATCTCGAGTTTCACCGCACGCTCTACCTGCGCGCCCAAGCGCCTGCCATGCTCGCCATGGCAGAGACGGTCTGGCTGCAACTCGGCCCCACCATGCGCGCGCTCTATGGCCGCCTGCGCCGGACCGAGCCGCCGCATTTCCACCGTCTGATCATCGCGGCCCTGCGCGCGGGCGATGAGCCGGGGCTGCGGCTGGCGGTGCGTTCGGATGTGACCCAAGGGCTGCGCATGCTGGCCAGCTGATCCCGCCCATGGCTTGACAGTAGGGGAGCAGCGGCGCATGAAAGGCATATGGAAAAGACCAGCTTCACATCTGTCTATTACCCCCGTTCCTGATCGGCGCGGCACCCATTCCCATATCCACAAGCCGGCACAGCGCGGCTTATTCTGTCTCCCTGTGGCCTCACAGAAAGAGACGACATGCCCCCCATTCGACCCGCCGTGAAATCCGACCTGCCGATGGTGCTCGATCTGGCCCACGCGCTGGCCGCCTACCACGGTGACACCGCCACCGTGACGCGCGCCGCGCTAGAACGTGACTGCTTCGGCCCCACACCCTGGGTGACCCTTCTGGTGGCCGAAGGCGCTACCGGCCTGCATGGCTATGCCGCGCTCTGCCCGCAGATGCAGTTGCAATTCGGCGCAAGAGGGATGGACCTGCACCACCTCTTCGTCTGCGACACGGCCCGCGGCCGCGGCATTGGCCGCGCGCTGGTCAAAGCGGCGCTGGACCATGCTGAGCGCCAAGGATGCAGCTATGTGACCGTGGGCACGGATACGAAAAACCGGCGCGCGCAGGGTTTCTACCGCGCCGCCGGTTTCGATCAAATCACGCCTGATCCACGTTTTTGGCGGCGGCTGGCTTAGGCCGCCAGCCCCTTCCGCCCCATCTCAAGGAACTTGGTCCGGCGTTCCTGAACCAGCGTCTTGCCGTCCTTGCCGTCAAGCTCCTTGAGCATCGCTTCGATCGACTTGCCCACGGCCTTGATCGATTCCTCGGCATGGCGATGCGCACCCCCCATCGGCTCAGGGATGATCTGGTCGATCACGCCAAGCGTTTTCAGCTCATCGGCCGTCAGACGCATCTGCTCGGCAGCCTCGCGCATCTTCTCGCTGTCCTTCCATAGGATCGACGCACAGCCTTCGGGCGTGATCACCGAATAAACCGAATGCTCCAACATCGCGACACGGTTCGCCGTGGCGAATGCCACCGCCCCGCCAGAGCCGCCTTCGCCCACGATCACACTGACCAAAGGCACGCCAATCTGCAGGCATTTCTCCGTCGAACGGGCAATCGCCTCGGACTGGCCGCGTTCTTCGGCACCCTTGCCGGGATAGGCGCCGGGCGTGTCGACGATGGTAACCACCGGCAGGTCGAACTTATCCGCCAGTTCCATTAACCGCACCGCCTTGCGATAGCCCTCAGGCCGCGCCATGCCGAAATTACGCTCGATCCGGCTCTTGGTATCATTGCCCTTCTCATGGCCAATCACCACCACCGGCGTATCATTGAGCCGCGCCAACCCGCCCATGACTGCCAGATCATCGGCAAAGTTCCGATCCCCCGCCAAGGGCGTGAACTCGGTGAACAGCGCCTCGATATAATCCTTGCAATGGGGCCGCTCCGGATGACGCGCCACCTGACATTTCCGCCAAGGCGTCAGAGAGCCATAAAGCTCTTCAAGCATCCCGGCGGCTTTCTTATCCAGCGCACGGGCCTCATCGGTGATGTCCATCTCTTCATTGGACCGGGCCAACGCCCGCAGCTCTTCCGCCTTGCCTTCGATCTCGGCCAGGGGTTTTTCGAAATCCAGATATTGGGTCATTGCATGCTCCGGCTTGTTGCCTGTGTATATGGAGCGCCGCGCGCCGGTTTGCAACGCGGGTTTGCAAGGCAGGCAAGCCCACGCCCCTCCCTCTTCATCCTTTTTCAAATACCCTCGGGGGTCCGGGGGCAGGGCCCCCGGCGGCTTGCCAAAAGCGCTCAGCCCCCGGCGATCATCTCAGACTGGCGCACGATCACCTCCGCCTGTTTGATGCTGGCGATATCCACCAAACGCCCCTTATAAACCGTGGCCCCTTCGCCCTTGGCCTTGGCCTCTTCCATCGCCGCGAGGATCTCGCGCGCCTCGGCCACAGCCTCTTCCGACGGGGTGAACACCTCGTTGCTTAGCGCCACCTGCTTGGGGTGGATCGCCCATTTGCCGACTATGCCCAAGGTGGCCGAGCGGCGCGCCTGTGCGCGGAAACCCTCGTCGTCCGAGAAATCGCCGAAAGGCCCGTCGACGGGCAGCACGCCATGGGTGCGGCAGGCGGCGACGATGGCGGCCTGTACCCAGTGCCACGGGTCCGACCAATGCTTCTGCTCGCCGCGCTGCATATAGTAGTTCTCTTGCGTGCCGCCGATGCCGGTGGTCTGCATGCCCATGGAGGCGGCGAAATCGGCGGCCCCCAGCGACATCGCCTGCAAACGCGGAGAAGAGGCGGCGATCTCTTCCACATGGGCGATACCGGCGGCGGATTCGATGATGACCTCAAAGCTGATCTTCTTTTCGCGGCCCTTGGCGGTCTCAACCGCCGTCACCAGCGCGTCGACGGCATAGACATCCGCCGCGCAGCCCACCTTGGGGATCATGATCTGGTCAAGCCGCGGCCCGGCCTGCTCCAGCAGGTCCACCACGTCACGATACCAATAGGGCGTGTCGAGCCCGTTGATCCGCACCGAAAGCGTCTTGTTGCCCCAGTCGATCTCGGAAATCGCCTTGATGATATTGGCGCGCGCGCTGTCCTTGTCCGAAGGTGCCACGCTGTCTTCGAGGTCGAGGTTGATCACATCGGCATCCGACGCTGCCATCTTTTCAAAGATCGCCGGGCGGGAGCCGGGGCCGAACAATTGGCAGCGGTTCGGGCGGGCAGGGGCGGCAGGCTGAATGCGGAAGCTCATGGGGCACCTATGGGTAATTTTGTTTCATCAAGCGTCTGCATTCTGGTATGAAATTGCGCCGCCAATCGCAAGGAGGTTTTCGCAGGCGCAGCATTTTGAGGGGTTTGCCTGCAAAGCCAAGCCGCGCACGAATTTTGCGCAGCCAGCGGTAATTTGCGGGATATACAGCGCATTTGCATGCAGATGCGTCGACAACGCCACGCACTTGCGTATTCTCGCGCGCAATATGCGGACAAATTCAATGCCGGAGGCTTGCTATGATCAAAACCCCCTATCTGCTCTTTCTGGGCGACGCGCCTGACTCTCTGTCCGCCAAGGTCGCACAAGGCATCAAGGATTGGCGGCCCGACAACGCGGTCGGCCAGTTCCGCATGGAGGGCTGCAAGGCCGATCTCGGTCTGCAAGACATGACGCTGGCCGAAGCGCGTGAGGCGGGGGCCGAGACATTGGTCATCGGTGTCGCCAACCGTGGCGGTAAAATCAGCGCGGCATGGAAAGAGGTGCTGATCGAGGCACTGAACATGGGCTTCGACATCGCCTCGGGCCTGCACAACCTGCTACGCAACGAAGCCGATCTGGTGGCGGCTGCCGAGGCGAACGGCACCACATTGCATGACGTGCGCGTGCCCAGCGTCGAATACCCCATCGCCGACGGCAAGAAGCGCAGCGGCAAGCGGGTCTTGGCCGTGGGCACCGATTGTTCGGTCGGGAAAATGTACACCGCCCTCGCGCTGGACGAGGCGATGCGCGAGAAGGGCATGAAAAGCACCTTCCGCGCCACCGGCCAGACCGGCATCCTGATCACCGGCGAAGGCGTGCCGCTGGATGCCGTGATCGCCGATTTCATGGCCGGGTCGGTGGAATATCTCACCCCCGCCAATGACGATGACCATTGGGACATCATCGAAGGGCAGGGCAGCCTGTTCCACGTCTCTTATTCCGGTGTGACCATGGCGCTGATCCATGGCGGTCAGCCCGATGCGCTGATCCTGTGCCATGAGCCGACCCGGACCCATATGCGCGGCCTGCCGGAATACAGCCTGCCCAGCCTCGAAGCGGTGCGCGACATGGCGCTGACGCTGGCGCAGGTGCCGAACCCAGACTGCAAGGTCGTCGGTATCTCGGTCAACACCTACCACATGTCCGAGGCCGAGGCGGATGCCTATCTGGCTGAGGTTGAAGAGCGTCTTGGCCTGCCTGCGGTCGATCCCTTCCGCCAAGGGGCGGCGCGACTGGCCGATGCGCTGGCGGCGCTGTGACCATGCAGATCGACGTTACCGCAGATACGTTCAAACTGGCGCAGGTCTTTACCATCAGCCGCGGCTCGCGGACCGAAGCAAAGGTGCTGACCGTCCGCGTGACCGAAGGCGGCGTGACCGGCTGGGGCGAATGCGTGCCCTACGCGCGCTATGACGAGACCCTCGAATCGGTCACGGCTGAGATCAACGGCCTGCCGGGCGATATCACCCGTCAAGCGCTCTATGATCTGCTGCCTGCCGGGGCCGCACGCAACGTGGTCGACTGCGCGCTGTGGGATCTGGAGGCCAAACGCGCCGGCAAGCGGGTGTGGGAGTTGGCCGGGCTGACCGCGCCGGGGCCAGAGATCACGGCCTATACCCTTTCGCTGGACGAACCCGAGGCAATGCGCGCGCAGGCGGCGAAACACAGCTATCGGCCACTGCTGAAAATCAAGCTCGGCACGCCTGACGACATGCCGCGGCTCGAAGCGGTGCGCGCCGGCGCGCCTGATGCCACCATCATCATCGACGCCAATGAGGGCTGGTCGGCTGAGGTCTATGCCGACCTCGCCCCGCATCTGCTCCGTCTGGGTGTGGCGCTGGTTGAACAGCCCCTGCCCGCTGGCGAAGACGACGCGCTTTTGGGGATGGACCGCCCCGTGCCCGTCTGCGCGGATGAAAGCTGCCATGACCGCGCCAGCCTGCCGGGCCTCAAGGGCAAATACGATGTGGTAAATATCAAACTCGACAAGACCGGCGGGCTGACCGAGGCGCTGGCGCTGCGCGATGCGGCGCGGGCCGAGGGGTTCGAGGTCATGGTGGGCTGCATGGTTGGCTCGTCGCTGGCGATGGCACCCGCGACGCTGGTCGCCCAAGGCGCGAAGGTGGTGGACCTTGACGGCCCGCTGCTTCTGGCCGAAGACCGTGACAATGCTTTGAAATTCGACGGCGCGGGCGTGCATCCCCCCGCCGCAGCGCTCTGGGGGTGACCATGCGAACTGTCTATGTAAACGGCGAATACCTGCCCGAGGATCAGGCCAAGGTCTCGATCTTTGACCGGGGTTTCCTGATGGCCGATGGGGTCTATGAGGTGACGAGCGTGCTGGATGGCAAGCTCATCGCCTTTGACGGCCATGCCGAACGTCTGACCCGCTCGATGAATGAGCTTGACATGCGCGCGCCTGCGACGACCGAAGAACTGCTGGAAATCCACCGCGAGTTGGTGCGTCTCAACGATATCAAAGACGGGTTGATCTATCTTCAGGTCACGCGCGGGTCGGATGGCGACCGTGATTTCGCCTTCCCCGATCCCGAGACGACCGCGCCCTCGCTGGTGCTGTTCACCCAGTCGAAACCGGGGCTGGCCGACAATCCCGCCGCCCGTGACGGCATCCGCGTGATCAGCATCGAAGACATCCGTTGGGGCCGCCGCGATATCAAAACGGTGCAGCTGCTCTACCCGTCGATGGGCAAGATGATGGCCAAGAAAGCCGGTGTTGAAGACGCTTGGATGGTCGAAGACGGTTTTGTGACCGAAGGCACGTCGAACAACGCCTATATCGTCAAGGACGGCAAGATCGTGACGCGCGAGACCTCGAACGACATCCTGCACGGCATTACCCGCAAGGCGGTGCTGGAACTGGCCCGCGAAGCGCAGATGCAGGTGGAAGAGCGCAACTTCACCATCGAAGAGGCGCAGCAGGCGGATGAGGCCTTTGTCACCTCGGCCAGCGCTTTCGTGACGCCGGTGGTTGAGATCGACGGCGCCAAGATCGGCAGCGGCACGCCGGGCAAGCTTGCGCCCCGTTTGCGTGAAATCTACCTCGAAGAGATGCGCAAAACCGCGATCTGAGTTTCAGAACCGCGATAAAACCAGCCCCGCCGCCACCAGCGCGGCGGCGGCAATGCGGGTGGGGGTGATGGCCTGCACCGACAGCCCCAAGAGCCCCGTGGCATCGATCACCAGCGCCGCGCTCAACTGGCCAAGGATCAGCGCCGAGATCACTGTCAGCGCCCCCAGCGTCGGGATCGCCCAAAGCACCGACCAGACGTAGAACGCGCCCAACACCCCGCCCAGCAGCAAAACGGGAGAGGCCGAGGCCGCGCGGGGCAGGGCGCTCAATTCGCCGCGCAGCAGCAAGACCCCCAACAGGATCGCAAAGCCGACGCCAAAGGACACCGCCGCCGCAGCGACGCCGCTGCCGATGTTGCGCCCCAAGGCGGCATTGATCGGGGTTTGCAGGGCCACGGCGGCCCCAGCGATGGCGACGGTGATAAGGGCAAGGATGGGGGTGTTCATAGCGGCTCCGCTCTGCTTGGCCCCAGCATGAGAGATGTCGCGCCGGGCGCAAGGGCTTTCGCAGCGAGCGCCCGCGCGGCTAGACTGGCGCAAAGAGGAGGCCGCGATGCGCAGAGAGATTGACCGGGCAGAGATGGAAGCCGCCGTGGGCCGTGAGTTGGGCGTCTCGCCGTGGTTCATGATGGATCAGGCGCGGATCGACGCCTTTGCTGATGTGACCGAGGACCATCAGTTCATCCATGTCGACCCGCTCCGCGCGGCCAAGACGGATTTCGGCGGCACCGTGGCGCATGGGATGCTCACCCTGTCGATGATGTCGGGCATGGCTTACGGCGCGCTGCCGGTGGTGGTGGGCACGAAGGCGTCGATCAACTACGGGTTCGACAGCGTGCGCTTCATCGCCCCTGTGCATTCCGGCAAGCGGATTCGGGGAAGGTTCACGCTGGCCGAGGCGCAGAGGCGCGGGCGGGGTGACCTGATGACCCGCTTTGCCGCAACGGTAGAGATCGAAGGCGCCGCGCGGCCTGCGCTCAAGGCGGATTGGCTTGTGCTCTATCAGTTCTAGGCGAAGCCCTTGAGCGCGCTTGGCCGAGGCAAAGGCGGGCGCACAGGGATGCACGCCCGCTTTGTGGGTTCATTCAAGCGGGTTGCTCAACCCTTTCCGACATTCTCTTCAAAGGCCGTTTTGAACGCCTCTTTCTGGCTGTCGTTCGCATCGGTCTGATAGTTGGCTTTCCATTCGTCCATGGACATCCCGTAAAACAACTCGCGCGCCTCGTCCTTGCCCATCTCGATCCCGCGTTCGTTGGCGGCCTCTTGATACCAGCGCGACAGGCAGTTGCGGCAAAAACCGGCGAGGTTCATCATGTCGATGTTCTGCACATCCGACCGATCTTCCATCAGGTGTTTCTGCAGCCGGCGAAAGGCGGCGGCTTGCAGTTCGATCTCTTGTTGGCTGGGCATGACAGCTTCCTTCTCATATCACTGGACGGGACCGCGATGGACCGTCATTCTGATGAAACCTTTGACAGGCACTCATGGGGGCGCTAGGCCACCGGACAGGCGATGTTATCGTTAACATTCGCTCTGGGGACATAGGACACGAAGGAACAGATATGAGACGTTTGCGCAATGTAAAGATCGTGGCCACGCTTGGGCCAGCCTCTGAAACACGAGAGGTGATCGCGGCATTGCACAACGCCGGGGCGGATGTTTTCCGCCTGAACATGAGCCACGGAAGCCATGAAGAGATCCGGGAAAAACACCGGATCATCCGCGATATCGAGAAAGAGACCGGCGGCGCGATCGGCATTCTGGCGGACCTTCAGGGGCCGAAACTGCGCGTTGGTGTGTTCGAGGGCGACGGGCCAACCTTGGAAGAAGGTGCGTCTTTCCGGCTCGACCTTGATGAGACGCCGGGCAATGCGGCCCGCGTCTGCCTGCCGCATCCTGAGATTTTCGCAGCCCTTGAGCCGGGCGCGAGCCTGTTGGTCAATGACGGCAAGATCCGCCTTAAGGTGCGCGACTGCGGCCCGGATTTCGCCGATTGTGAAGTGGTGACGGGCGGTGTCATCTCAAACCGCAAGGGCGTGAACGTGCCTGACGTGCTGCTGCCGCTGGCCGCGCTTTCCGAGAAAGACCGCGCCGATCTGGAGTTCGTCTGCGAATTGGGGGTCGACTGGCTCGCCCTCAGCTTTGTTCAGCGGCCCGAGGATGTGACCGAGGCGCGCGATCTGGTCAGAGGCCGGGCGGCGGTGCTTTCAAAGATCGAGAAGCCTGCGGCGGTTGAGCGGTTCGAGGCGATCTTGGATGTCAGCGACGGCATCATGGTGGCGCGGGGCGATCTGGGCGTGGAGCTGCCGGTGCAGAACGTGCCGCCGATCCAGAAACGTCTGGTGCGCAAATGCCGCGCGGCGGCCAAGCCGGTGATCGTGGCGACACAGATGCTCGAATCGATGATCGAAAGCCCGATGCCGACCCGCGCCGAAGTCTCGGATGTGGCGACCGCGATTTACGAAGGCGCCGACGCCGTGATGCTGAGCGCCGAATCCGCCGCCGGGGATTACCCGCTGCAGGCCGTGGCGACGATGGATAACGTGGCTCAAGAGGTCGAAGCCGATGCGACCTATACGCAGATCATCGAATCCTCGCGCACGGCGGACCGCACCACCGTGGCCGATGGCATCGTCGCCGCCGCGCGTGAGATTGCCGAGACGACGGACATCAAGGCGATTTGCTGCTTTACTCAATCGGGCACCACCGCCCTGCTGACCGCCCGCGAACGGCCCCGCGTGCCGATCATCGCCCTGTCGCCGCTGGTCAACACCGCGCGCCGTCTGGCGCTGAGCTGGGGCACGAATTGCATCATCACCGATGGGCATGACCGGTTTAAGCTGGCCGTGCTGAGCGCCGCGCGGGCCGCCTTGTCAGAGGGGTATGCCGGGCCGGAGGATCATATCGTCGTCACCGCCGGGGTGCCCTTCAACGTGCCGGGCAGCACCAATATTCTGCGCGTCGCGCCCTGTGACGAACGTTTGATTTACGCCTCCGATCCAGAGTAGCCTTTCCCCGGATAGGGGGATGTTGCGTGGACTCTGACTTGGCAATGGTGGTGGGCATCGTTCTGGCGGTGCTGTCGGTCCCCTCGATCCTGTCCGCGGTGACCGACCGTCGGTCGCCGCGCGCCTCGGCCATCACGATCTTGATCGCGGGCGGGCTGATCGTCTTTGCGCTGCGCGAAAATCCGGGGCGCTATTCCTTTGAGAACCTGCCGGAGGTCTTCGTCTCGGTCGCGGCGGACTTCTTGCCCTGAGGGGTCGTGCGAAACCTCTTGCATCCCTGACCGACCGCGCCTATACGGCGCATCTTAGCCTGCACGACCGGCCTCAAGTGGCATGCCGAGTCGTGTTTATACCGAACTCAAAAGACGGAGACGGAAATGCCCAAGATGAAGACGAAATCGAGCGCCAAGAAGCGCTTCAAGGTCTCGGCGACCGGCAAGGTCATCGCCAGCCAAGCCGGCAAACAGCACGGCATGATCAAGCGGACCAACAAGTTCATCCGTAACGCACGCGGCACGACAACCCTGTCGGAAGCCGATGCAAAGATCGTCAAGGGCTTCATGCCCTACGCCCGCTGATTAAGGAGAGCCGAGATGTCCCGAGTTAAAGGTGGTACAGTCACCCACGCGCGTCACAAGAAGATCATCAAAGCCGCAAAAGGCTACTATGGTCGGCGCAAGAACGTCTTCAAGGTCGCCACGCAGGCGGTCGACAAGGCCAACCAATATGCAACGCGTGACCGCAAGAATCGCAAGCGCAACTTCCGCGCTCTGTGGATCCAGCGGATCAACGCCGCCGTGCGCAGCCACGACGAGGCGCTGACATACAGCCGCTTCATCAACGGTCTGACGCTGGCCGGCATCGAAGTGGACCGCAAGGTTCTGGCCGATCTGGCCGTGCACGAGCCCGAAGCCTTCGGTGCGATCGTCAAGCAAGCGCAGGACGCGCTGGCGGCCTAAGCCGAGATTGCTTTGAATTTGCGAAAGCCCTGCCGGATGGCGGGGCTTTTTGCATTTGGGGGATCTGCGTTTCGGGCCGGCGTGCGGGCCTTGCCACAATCTTGCCCCGATAATCCCTTGCCACGGCCTTGCCTGCTCCTCACCCCCATGGACAATGTGCCCCAACGACAGGTCACTGTGCAGCCTATCTGCACCGGTGCCGCAGCAATTGGCGCTGTTTGTCAGCAAGTTATTTATAAAAGGTGGGGACGTTTATGCCCGGAATTGTAATCAACAGGTTGGACGAAGACCCGCATGAGACGGTCTATGGCATTCGCGACGATACCAGTTCGCGCGGCGTCGATCTGGAGGGCGCGCGGATCACGCTGACCTATGCCGATGGCTCGGTCGAGACGCTGACGTGGCACGCAACAGATCCCTATACGAATGGCGCGGCGGTGGGGGAGGATACGCAGATGTCCTTCGGCTATGACTGGCACCATCTTGAGACGACCAAGCCGCTCGCCACGATGGAGATCGACCTTCAGCCCGCCAGTTCCGTTTTCGACAGCACCACCACGGCGGACGATGACCCCAATGGCGGCTCGACCCCCACTTCGCTTGAGGGGTTTCCCTTCCGCGTGGAGTCCGGTTCGCGGGATTTGGCCGGTGATCTTGAGGTGACCTATTCCGGCATCGTCAATCTGGCGGGCAGCCCGGCTGCGGGGGATCTTTTCACCACCATGACCGTCGATTTCTCAGACCTGCCCGAGGGCGGGTTATTGGGGAATTTGGCGTGGAAATCCGACATCGACACGATGCGCGAAGAGGGCGATCTGGTCTCGACCGGGGTGGCCTGTTTCGCGCGCGGCACGCTGATCACCACCGAAGCGGGCGATCTCCCGGTCGAGGCTTTGGCCCCCGGCGTGCGCGTGCTGACCCAAGGCCACGGCTATCAGGAACTCGTCGCGGCGCTGCGCCGTTCGGTCGGGGCGGGGGAGTTGGCGAAGAATCCCAAGCTCTACCCCATTCGGATCAGTGCCGGAGCCTTGGGCGCGGGGCTGCCAAAGCGTGACCTCATGGTCTCAAGGCAGCATCGCATGGTCGCGCGTTCAGGCATCGTCAAGCGGGTCTGCGGCGCGATGGCCGTGCTCGTCGCCGCGATCCGGTTGACCGAACTGCCGGGGGTGCATGTGGATGAGGGTGTCTCGCAGGTGGAGTATTTCCACTTGGTTTTTGAGAAACACCAGATCGTTTATGCCGAGGGCGCACCGAGCGAGAGCTTTTTGCTGAATGCCGAAACGGTAAAAACCCTCGGTCAGGCGCAGCGCGAGGAGTTTGCGACGCTCTTCCCCGCTTTGGTTGAGGGCAACGGCTTCGGCACCCCCGCGCATCAGATCCCAGCGGGCCCCGTGCAAAAGCGGTTGATTGCAAAGCACAAGAAAAACGGGCGCGCCCTGCTATCGGTTTAGGGTGTCGGGGTCATAGGGATTGTGGCTGGCGGCGGACAGGTTGATCCCATCCTGTGCCGCGCGATGCGCAATCGCCTCTTCGCTGCGGTTCAGTTGCACCGCGATCACGCTGGTCGCCGTGCCCTCTGCCGCAAGAATGCGAAGCTGTTCTAGGTCTTCGGCGCTCCATGGGGCGCCGGTGCTGCGGTCATAATCTGCCATGTCGGAGGCTCCTTTCACGGGCAAAACACGGCGCGGCCTGTGGCGGTTCCTCCTGTGAGGGAGAGGGGGCACGCTCTGCGCCCCCCTCCTGCCGTCACTTCAAAAGCGCCAGCATCTCTTTCGCCGCTTCCTCGGAAGAGGCGGGGTTCTGGCCGGTGACCAGCTTGCCGTCGACCAGCACATAGGACGCCCAATCGTCGCCCTTGCTATAGTCGCCGCCGTTTTCCTTCAGCATATCTTCGACCAAGAAGGGCACCACATCGGTGAGGCCAACGCCTTCTTCCTCGGTGTTGGTGAAGCCGGTGACGCGCTTGCCCGAGACCAGCGGCTTGCCGTCGGCTTGGGTATCTTTGAACACGGCAGGCGCGTGGCACACGGCCCCCACGGGGCGGTCGGAGGCCCAGAAGGTTTCGATCAGGCGCTTGCTGTCGGCGTCATTGGCCAGATCCCACAGGGGGCCGTGGCCGCCGGGGTAGAAGATCGCATCGAAACCATCCGCGTCCACATCGCCCAGCACTTTGGTCGAGGCCAGCGCCTGCTGCGCGGCGGCGTCGTCTTTGAACCGGCGGGTGGCATCGGTCTGCGCGTCTTCGCTGTCGCTATTGGGGTCGAGCGGCGGCTGCCCGCCCTTGGGTGAGGCGAGTGTCACATCCGCGCCCGCGTCTTTGAAAACGTAATAGGGGGCTGCGAATTCTTCGAGCCAGAAACCGGTCTTGTTGCCGGTGTCGCCCAATTCGTCATGCGATGTCAGAACCATCAGAATTTTCATCAGTCTCTCCTTTCGGGGGAGGTTGGGCGCGTCGCTGAAGCAGGGCGCGCCGAGGGGATGCGGCCTAACGCTTTGCAGAGGTGGTGGTTCCCCCATGGCGCCACAACCCCTACGGCTTGCATTCGAGGGGCGAGAGGGCTAGCAGGACGGGGTATTATTCCAAGGGCCTGTCATGGACGATCTGAAGCAAAAGTACCTGAGCCAAATTGCCGATGCTGGCGACGAATCCGCGCTGGAAGACATCCGGCTGGCCGCCGTGGGCAAAAAGGGCGAAGTCGCACTGAAAATGCGCGAGCTGGGCAAGATGACCCCCGAGGAGCGTCAGGTCGCGGGCCCCGCGCTGAACGCGCTGAAGGATGAGATCAACTCGGCGCTGTCCGCCAAGAAGGCAGCACTTGGCGATGCCGCGTTGGATGAGCGTCTGCGCAGCGAATGGCTCGACGTGACCCTGCCCACGCGGAACCAGCGTCAGGGCAGCATCCACCCGGTCAGCCAAGTGACCGAAGAGCTGACCGCGATCTTCGCCGAAATGGGTTTTGCCGTCGCCGAAGGCCCGCGCATCGACACCGATTGGTACAACTTCGATGCGCTGAACATCCCCGGCCACCACCCCGCGCGGGCCGAGATGGACACCTTCTATATGCACCGGGCCGAGGGTGACGAACGCGCCCCCCATGTGCTGCGCACCCATACCTCGCCCGTGCAGATCCGCACCATGGAGGCCGAGGGCGCGCCTTTGCGCATCATCTGCCCCGGCGGCGTCTACCGCGCCGATTATGACCAGACCCACACGCCGATGTTCCATCAGGTCGAAGGTCTGGCGATCGACAAGGACCTATCGATGGCGAACCTGAAATGGGTGCTGGAAGAGTTTTTCTCGGCGTTTTTCGAGGTCGACGGTATCAAGACCCGCTTCCGCGCCTCGCATTTTCCCTTCACCGAGCCTTCGGCCGAGGTCGACATCCAGTGTTCCTGGGTCGACGGCCAGCTGCGCATTGGCGAAGGCGACGGCTGGATGGAGGTGCTGGGCTCCGGCATGGTGCACCCCAAGGTGCTGGCCGCGGGCGGGATCGACCCGAATGAGTGGCAGGGCTTTGCCTTTGGCATGGGGATCGACCGGATCGCGATGCTGAAATACGGGATTCCGGATTTGCGGGCGTTCTTTGATTCAGACCTGCGTTGGCTGCGGCATTATGGGTTCGCGAGCTTGGATCAGCCGAATTTGCATGGTGGGTTGAGTAGGTAATGCGGTTGGAAATGATCTCTGCGGGGCAAAACCTTCGTGAGGATTACTTATGGCTGGCAAATCTAGACCCGGCGATAATCCAGGGTTTGCTCACGTTGCTATCTGCATCAGTAGCAGCGTTGGTCGCTCTGTATATCGCTAAAAAAATATATCCGATCCAAAAAGACAAGGACCGTGAAATCAAGATAGATGAAGAAAAACGTGCTGTGTATCGCGATTTTCTAAAAAACATAGACGGGCTCTTGAACCAGCGGCTTCTCGATACTCAAGTCGAAAAGATGCGCGCTATTAATCGAGTAAAAGCTTCACTAAATGAAGTTTCTATATTCGCGCACAAGGATACAGCAGATGCCATGAGGGCATTGTACGTGTTCGCTGCCCTCCTATCGAATAGGTTATCCAATGAAGCGGACTTTGGGAGCGAGAGCCAAGAAAGCTATGCTGAAGAACTTGAGAATGCGAACATGGCATTTCGCATTGCAATAAACGCTGCACGTATTGAGCTAGGGGTAGCGCCTCTAGAGAATATCGCTGAGCTTGCAATCTTAACTAGCAGGCCAAACGGGGACTAAAATCATGAAATTCACCCTCTCCTGGCTCAAGGACCATCTCGACACCACGGCGTCGATTGATGAGATCACCTATGCCCTCACCGACCTCGGCCTCGAGGTCGAAGGCGTCGAGAACCCGGCGGCGAAGCTTGCCGATTTCACCCTCGGCTATGTGCAATCGGCCGAGAAACACCCCGATGCCGACCGGCTGAACGTCTGTCAGGTGGAAACCGACGAAGGCGTCATGCAGATCATCTGCGGCGCGCCCAATGCCCGCGCGGGGATCACCGTCGTCGTGGCCAAGCCGGGCGTCTATGTGCCGGGCATCGACACGACCATCGGCGTCGGCAAGATCCGCGGTGTGGAAAGCTTCGGCATGATGGCCTCCGAACGCGAGATGGAGCTGAGCGAAGAGCATGACGGCATCATCGAGCTGCCCTCGGGCAAGCCCGGTGACCGTTTCATTGACTGGCTGGCCGAGAATGACCCGGCCAAAGTCGATCCGGTGATCGAGATCGCCATCACCCCGAACCGGCCCGACGCCCTCGGCGTGCGCGGCATCGCGCGTGACCTCGCCGCGCGGGGTCTGGGCAAGCTGAAGCCGCGCGATTGCGATGCGGTAGAGGGCAGCTTTGCCTCGCCGATCTCCGTCAGCATCGACGAGGACACGCTGGACGGCTGCCCGGTGTTCTACGGTCGCCTGATCAAAGGCGTGAAGAACGGCCCCAGCCCGCAGTGGCTGCAGGATTGCCTGCGCGCCATCGGGCTGCGCCCGATCTCTTTCCTCGTCGACGTGACCAACTTCTTCACATTCGACCGCAACCGCCCGCTGCATGTCTTCGACGCCGATAAGGTCAAGGGCAACCTGCGGGTGCACCGCGCCAAGGGCGGCGAGGAAATCGCCGCGCTGGACGAGAAGACCTACACCCTGCAGGAGGGCCAGATGGCCATCTCCGATGACAGCGGTGTGGAAAGCATCGCGGGCATCATGGGCGGCGAGGCGACCGGTGTGACCGAGGAGACGGTGAACGTCTTTGTCGAGAGCGCCTATTGGGACCCGGTTCAGATCGCCTACACGGGCCGCGCGCTGAAGATCAATTCGGACGCGCGCTACCGGTTCGAGCGCGGCGTCGACCCGGCCTTCACGCCCGAGGGGCTTGAGCATGCCACGCGGATGATCCTTGATCACGCGGGCGGTGAGGCCTCCGAGGTCGTGGTCGCGGGGCAGGTGCCGGACACCTCGCGCGCCTACAAGCTCGATACCGCGCGGGTGCAGTCGCTCGTCGGCATGACGATCCCTGAGAGTGACCAGCGCGAGACGCTGACCGCGCTCGGCTTCCAGCTCGACGGCGACATGGCACAGGTGCCAAGCTGGCGCCCGGACGTGCAGGGCGAGGCCGATCTGGTCGAGGAAGTCGCGCGTATCGCCTCGCTGACGCAGCTCGAAGGCAAGCCCCTGCCACGTCTGACAACAGGCGTGCCGCGCCCGGTGCTTTCGCCCATGCAGCGCCGCGTGGTGACCGCCCGGCGCACGGCGGCGGCGCTCGGCTACAACGAATGCGTGAGCTACAGCTTCATCGACCAAGCCTCGGCGGCACTCTTCGGTGGTGGCACCGATGCGACGCGGCTGGAGAACCCGATCTCCTCGGACATGAGCCACATGCGCCCCGACCTGCTGCCCGGCCTGCTGCAAGCTGCCGCCCGCAATCAGGCGCGCGGCTTTGCCGACATGGCGCTTTTCGAGGTCGGCCCTGCCTTCTCCGGCGGGGAGCCGGGTGAAGAGCAGGTCATGGTTTCCGGCCTTCTGGTTGGCCGCACCGGCCCACGCGACGTGCATGGCGCTGCGCGCGCCGTGGATGTCTATGACGTGAAGGCCGATGCCGAGGCGGTGCTCGCGGCAATCGGCGCGCCTGCCAAGGTGCAGATCCTGCGCGGCGCTGATGAGTGGTGGCACCCGGGCCGTCACGGCAAGATCTGCCTCGGTCCCAAGAAAGTGCTGGGCGTCTTTGGCGAAGTGCACCCGCGGGTTCTGGCCGCGATGGACGTGAAAGGCCCGGCAATGGCCTTCACCCTCTATCCTGCCGAAGTGCCGCTGCCGCGCAAATCTGGTGCCACGCGCCCCGCGTTGCAGATCAGCGACCTGCAGGCGGTAGAGCGTGATTTCGCCTTCGTCGTCGATGCCGATGTGGAGGCGCTGGCGCTGGTCAATGCCGCCAAGGGCGCCGACAAGAACCTCATCGAAGACGTGCGCGTCTTTGACGAGTTCATCGGCGGCAGCCTCGGCGACGGCAAGAAATCCCTCGCCATCACCGTGCGCCTGCAGCCCAGCGACAAGACGCTGAAGGATGCAGACATCGAAGCCGTAGGTGCTAAGGTTGTCGAGAAAGTGACCAAAGCCACAGGCGGCGTGCTGCGCGGCTGAACGAAAGGACGAGCGATGAAAGTCTATCTCTCCGGTGAAATCCACACCGATTGGCGCGAACAGATCACCGAAGGGGCCAAGGGTCTCGACGTGACCTTTACCGCACCCGTCACCGACCACGCCGCCTCTGATGACTGCGGCGTGGCGATCCTCGGCGCGGAGGACGACAAGTTCTGGCACGACCGCAAGGGCGCGCAGATCAACGCGATCCGCACCCGCAAGGCGATTGCCGAGGCGGATGTCGTCGTGGTGCGTTTCGGCGACCAGTACAAGCAATGGAACGCGGCCTTCGACGCCGGCTATGCCGCAGCACTTGGCAAATCGCTGATCATCCTGCACGGACCCGATCACGCCCATGCGCTGAAAGAGGTCGACGCGGCGGCGCTCGCCGTGGCCTCCGAGCCTGCGCAGGTGGTGGAGATTCTGCGCTATGTCTTGACCGGTACGCTGCCGGGGTGACGCGGCAGCGGGGCTAGCCGCGTTAAAATTTAACATCTATCAAGGGTTTAAGCGCGAATCGATTCGGCAGCGTGCTGGACGCCGCTGCTTTGCGGACTAAACCTTCACTAGCTGGAGGTTCATCAGCCGTGATCTGCCCCCCGAAAGGCAGGCCATATCCGACCCCCGCTGTCGTGCCATAGTCGCGCGGCGGGTTAACTTTGGAAGGAGAAGGTCCATTTTAGCCGACACGCCCGCAGAGCAGGACGAGCGTCTAGAGACGCTCTATTCCTATGATATTCTTGATACCGAAGCCGAAGCGGATTTCGACGATATCGTCGAGCTTGCGTCCAAAATCTGCGAAACGCCCGTCTCTCTGATCAGTCTGGTTGATGAAAAGCGCCAATGGTTCAAGGCGCGCGTCGGGTTCGAGCCGCATGAGACGGCCCTTGATCAATCGGTCTGCTCTCATGCCATTCTTGACGAAGGCTATACCGAGATTGCGGATATGGGGGCGGATCCGCGCACCTCGGACAATCCGCTCTATGTTGGCGACCCTCGGGTGAAATTCTATGCCGGTGCCAATCTTGTCGCGCCGAACGGCCAGCCGATTGGCACGCTTTGCGTGCTGGATACCAAGCCGCGGACCCTGAATGATTTTCAACGCCAAGCGCTGCAAACCCTGTCGCGCCATGTGATGATGCAGTTGGAACTGCGCAAGAAAATCCGCATCGAAGCGGCGCTGCGCGCCGAGATGGACCACCGGGTGAAGAACTCGTTCCAGACCATCGCCTCATTGCTGCGCATGGCGACACGCAAGGTGCAAGACCCAGACGCCAAGGATGTGCTTGCCCTTGTCGAGCGCCGTTTCGGCGCGGTGGCATCGCTGCACAGCGAGTTGATGGGGCAGGGTGGCCGAAGCAAGGTGCAAACCACTTCCTACCTCGAACAGCTGAACAAGCTTCTCGCCGCCAGCGCGCCGGACCACGTTACCATCTTTTGCGCGGCTGAGCCGGGCGAGTTGCAGGCCGTGCAGGCCTCAGCCCTCGGCATGATCGTGAGCGAATTCGTGGCCAATTCGATCAAACACGCCTTCGCCGGGGACCGGGCAGGGGAGATCAAAATCTCCCTACGGCGGCAGGAGGGGGCCGAGGGCTGGCTTTTGGAATGCCGCGACAATGGCTGCGGCCATGCCGGTGCCGTCTCGGGGGCCGATAGCACGGGGCTTGGGCGGATGTTGATGGCCACGGCAGCCGAGCAGTTGAACGGGCGTCTGACGACCGATTTCAGCCCCGAGGGCGCGCTTTTGCGGGTCTGTTTTCGGAATTGAACGGGCGCGGGCCGTAAAACGCGCGATTTACCGTAAAACTTATTGACCGTTCTATGTGCCAGTCCGCACTATCGACCGTGATGGCGGGGTTATCGGCGCGCCTTAGAATAGGGACAGAACTGTGATTCAAGAATTCAAGGATTTCATCGCCAAGGGCAATGTCATGGACATGGCCGTTGGTATCATCATCGGCGCGGCCTTCACGGCGATCGTGTCGTCACTGGTGGCGGACCTGATCAACCCGATCATCGGGCTTTTCACCGGCGGGGTGGATTTCACCAATAACTATGCCGTGCTGTCGGGCGATGTGCCTGCGACCGCTTCGCTAGAGCAGGCGCGGGAGGCGGGGGCGTCGGTCTTTGCCTATGGCTCGTTCCTGATGGCCGTGATCAACTTTTTCATCATCGCCTTCGTGGTTTTCATCCTGGTGAAGATGGTGAACCGGGTGAAGGCGGCTGCGGAAAAGCCGGATGAGGTGGCGCCAGAGGTCAAGACCGGCCCATCGCAGCTCGATGTATTGTTGGAAATTCGGGACGCTTTGAAGACGCGCTGAGCGCTGCTTTCGAAATGGAAAGGCCCGCCAATCTGGCGGGCCTTTTGTTTGGCCGCTGTCGTTCAGCTCGCGATGGCCTGATCCGCGGTGATGCTGTCGAGCCCAAGCGCTTCGCCCACTGCGGCATAGGTCAGCTTGCCCGCGTGGACGTTCAGCCCGGCCTTGAGGTGCGGGTCATCCGCGCAGGCCTGTTTCCAGCCCTTGTCGGCCAGTGCCAGCATGAAGGGCATGGTGGCGTTGCCAAGCGCGATGGTCGAGGTGCGCGCCACCGCGCCGGGCATATTGGCCACGCAGTAGTGCATGATGCCGTCGACCTCATAAACCGGGTCTTGGTGCGTCGTCGCCTTGGAAGTCTCAAAGCAGCCGCCTTGGTCGATGGCCACGTCGACCAGGGCCGCGCCGGGTTTGAGTTCCGACAGTTGCGCGCGGCTGATCAGTTTGGGGGCCGCGGCCCCGGGGATCAGCACCGCGCCGATGATCATATCGGCCTCACGCGCCAGTTCGATGGTGTTGCCCGCGCTGGCATAGGCGGTCTTGAAGGTGCCGCCATAGATGTCATCGAGATAGCGCATCCGGGGCAGGGACCGGTCGAGCACGGTCACATCCGCGCCCATGCCCGCGGCGATGCGGGCCGCATGGGTGCCGACGACGCCGCCGCCGATGACCATGACCTTAGCCGGGCCGACACCGGGCACGCCGCCCATCAGCACGCCGCGCCCGCCATTGGCCTTTTGCAGCGTCCACGCCCCGACCTGCGGGGCCAAACGGCCCGCAACTTCGGACATTGGGGCCAGAAGGGGCAGACCGCCATTGCGGTCGGTCACGGTTTCATAGGCAATCGCCGTACAGCCCGAGGCCAGCAGATCGTGGGTTTGATCCGGGTCGGGCGCGAGGTGCAGATAGGTAAAGAGCAATTGCCCTTCGCGCAGCATCTTGCGTTCGCCCGCCTGCGGCTCCTTCACCTTGACGATCATGTCGGCTGTGGCAAAGATTTCCTCGGCCGTGTCGATGATGCGCGCCCCGGCGGCGGTGTAATCCGCATCTTCGAAGCCCGCGCCGACCCCGGCCCCCGCCTGCACGATAACCTCATGCCCATGGGCGATGGCTTCTTGTGCGGCATTGGGCGTCAGGCCGACGCGGAATTCCTGCGGTTTGATTTCTGTCGGGCATCCGATTTTCATGGGGGGTCCTCCTCCTCCGTAGTGGGACAGGATTATCATATCCGCCGTGCATATCGCTGCGAACTTGGGGTCGCCAAGGGGCGCATCACTCGAATATAATCGCGCTGGATTGCTTCCTCACGCGAAAGTATTGCGCATATGGCCTTGGATGAGATTGATCGGCGTGTTCTGCGGGCTTTGCAGCGCAATGGGCGGATGTCCAATGCTGAACTGTCGGAGGTGGTGCATCTGTCGCCCTCGGCCTGTCATCGCCGTGTGCAGCGGTTGGAGAAGGAAGGGTATATCCGCGATTATGTGGCCCTCTTGGACCCGCGCAAGCTGGATATGCCGACGACGGTCTTTGTTGAGATCACTCTACAGGCGCAAGCCGAAGAGGTGTTGGAGGCTTTCGAGAAGTCGGTCTCGCGCATTCCCGATGTCTTGGAGTGTCACCTGATGGCCGGGACGGCGGATTATCTGTTGAAGATCGTGGCCGAGAATACCGAAGATTTCGCCCGTATTCACCGCCAGCATTTGGCGCGGCTGCCGGGGGTGGCGCAGATGCAGTCGAGTTTCGCGCTTAGGACGGTGTGCAAGACCACGGCGCTGCCGGTGTAGTTGGAAAGCCCGGAATCAAGGCCGAAGGCCGCCGGGCAGCGCCAGACCGCCCGGACGGGCTGGCGCTTTTGCTGAGGTCGTGCCGTCCTGAGGTGTTTCTCAAGCACAGCTACCATAAACTGCCCAGTTGAAGGGATTTCGAGCGCCTTCCCGCGGTCTGGCGCTGCCCGGCTCCGCTGCGCTCCCCCACAAAACAAAACCCCCGCTGCCATGGGCACCGGGGGTTCTATATCTGTCGCGTGTCGCGGGGATGATTTACATCATACCTTCGCGTTGCGCTTTTTTGCGTGCCAGCTTACGGGCACGGCGGATCGCTTCAGCTTTCTCGCGCGCTTTTTTCTCGGACGGTTTCTCGAAATGTTGCTTGAGCTTCATTTCACGGAAAACGCCTTCGCGCTGGAGCTTTTTCTTCAGAGCCCGGAGGGCCTGATCGACGTTGTTGTCGCGAACACTAACCTGCATGTGGTTGTCACCACCTTTCTAGGATAAAGTTGCAAGGAATTGCAGGAAATGGGCCTATAACAGCCTATATCACGTTTGTCCACCCCATCACGCCCCGATAGGAGCCCGCCATGACACCGCCCAAGGCCGACCCAAAGGACCAACTGCTTGATGCCGCATTGATGCATGTGCCGTTTGACGGCTGGTCGCCCGCGACCTTCAACGCCGCGATCAAGGACAGCGGTCTGGACCCGGCGCTGGCCCGTGCGGTCTGCCCGCGCGGGGCGGTCGATCTGGCGGTGGCCTATCACCGGCGCGGGGATGCCAAGATGGTCGAAGGCTTGGCGCAGGCCGATCTGTCAGCGCTGCGCTTCAGGGACCGTATCGCCAAGGCGGTACGCCTGCGGCTGGAAGCCGGGGATCGTGAAGCGATCCGCCGGGGCAGCACGCTTTTCGCCCTGCCGCATCACGCCCCCGAAGGGGCCGGGCTGATCTGGGAGACCAGCGATAAGATTTGGACCGCGCTTGGCGATACCTCGGAGGATGTGAATTGGTACAGCAAACGGGCCACGCTATCGGGGGTCTATTCGGCCACGCTGCTTTATTGGTTGGGGGATGCCAGTGAGGGGCATCAGGCGACATGGTCGTTCCTCGACCGGCGCATCGACGATGTAATGCAGATCGAAAAGCTTAAATCCCATGTGCGCGAAAGCCCGACGCTGAGCCGTCTCATGGCCGGGCCGAACTGGCTGTTGAGCCATATCAAAGCCCCACGCGGGCAAGGTGACCCGGATCTGCCGGGCCGTTGGACGCCGCCGAGCTAAGGCGCGCTGCGGGCTTCCCCGCCCGCGCGGCAGGTGGTAGGGCGGGGCACCCGGTTTTACCACAGGCGCCCGATGACCAACGCGACCCTTCCGCTCATCGATATTGACAGCATCAGCTACACTCCCGGGGGCACGCCGGTGCTGCGGGGCGTGAGCCTGAGCTCCGATGCCGCGCGGATCGGCATCGTGGGCCGCAATGGCTCGGGCAAGACCTCTTTCGCGCGGGTTCTGTCGGGGCTGGTGGCTGCCGATGAGGGGCAGGTGCGGATTGCCGGGGTCGATGTGGCCCGTGACCGCCGCCGCGCGATCGGGGCGGTGGGCATCCTGTTCCAGAACCCGGACCATCAGATCATCTTTCCCACCGTGGAAGAGGAAATCGCCTTTGGTCTGCGGCAGATGGGCCAATCCAAGGCCGAGGCCGCGCGGGGCGTGGCGGCGATCCTTGGTCAATTCGACAAGCGCCATTGGGCGCAGGCGTCGATTCACCAACTCTCCCAAGGACAGCGGCAATTGGTTTGCCTGATGGCAGTCTTGGCGATGCAGCCGCGGGTGGTGGTGTTGGACGAACCCTTTGCCGGGCTCGACATCCCCACGCGGTTGCACCTTGAACGGGTTTTGGCGGGGCTGGACCTGACGCTGGTCCATATCACCCACGATCCGGCGGCGGTGGCGGCATACGATCACGTTCTCTGGCTGGAGCGCGGCGAAGTCGTTCAGCAAGGCAGCGCCCGCCCGGTGCTGCGCGCCTTTGAGACGCGGATGAAGGAACTGGGGGCGAGCGATGATCTCTCTGACCTCGCCGGTTGAGACCCGCGCTCATGGCTGGCCGGCCGGGGTCAAGCTGGGGGCGCTCTGCCTGGCCACGCTGCTGCTTTTTGGGGTGGAGGAGCCGGTTTGGCAAATTCTCTTCTGTGCCGGGATGCTGCTGCTCTATGCCCTGCCGGGGCGGGCCTTCCTGCGGGCCGGGTTGGGGCGTCTGTGGATGCTTTGGCCTTTCGTCGGGCTGATCTTGCTGTGGCATGTCTTGACCGACGATGCGGAGGCAGGGCTTGTGATCGCGCTGCGGATGATCACCGCTGTGGGTCTTGCGAACCTCGTCACCATGACCACGAAGCTCAGCGATATGATGGGGGTGGTGCATTGGCTCGCCGCCCCGCTGCGCCGTTTCGGGCTGCGCACGCGCAGCCTTGAGTTGGCCGTGGCGCTGGTGGTGCGTTTCACCCCCGTACTGGCGGCCAAGGGGCAGATGCTGTCGCTGGCGTGGCGGGCGCGGTCGCGCAGGCGGGCGGGCTGGCGCGTGGTGATGCCCTTCACGGTTCTGGCCATCGACGATGCCGAACATGTGGCCGAGGCGCTGCGCGCGCGCGGCGGTCTGTAATGCTTGACCGGGGCAAGGGTGTGGCCTAGGCAATGGAAAATTCAACCCAAGGATCCTTCCAATGGAACGCAATCTGACCATGATCGCCCTCTTTGCCGCGTTGATCGCGGCGCTGGGCCTGATTCCGAAATTCACGCTGGGCTTCGGCGTGCCGATTACGGCGCAGTCGCTGGGTGTCATGCTCTGCGGCACGGTGCTGGGCGCATGGCGCGGTGGCCTTGCGGCGCTTTTGTTCGTGGCGCTGGTGGCGCTGGGTCTGCCGCTTTTGGCCGGGGGCCGTGGCGGTCTGGGCGTCTTTGCCTCGCCGACCGTGGGTTTCCTCGTCGGCTTCCCGATCGGGGCTTTCGTGACCGGCTTCATCATGGACCAGTGGCGCAGCGCGCCGGTGGGTCTCGCGGCTGGGGTGTCGGCGGTCTTGGGCGGCATCCTCGTGGTCTATGCCTTCGGCATCTTCGGCATGATGATGACGCTGAACAAAACGCTGGTCGAGGCGACCCTGCTGGTTCAAGCCTTCATCCCCGGTGACCTGATCAAGGCCGTGCTGGCGGGGTTCATCACCTCCGGTCTGGCCAAGGCGCGCCCGGCAAGCCTGCTGTCGCGCAGCTAAATGATTGGCCCGCTCCCCAAGGGGCGGGCCGCTACAGCCGCATCAGCGCGGCAGAGCCGATCCCCCCGGCGGCGGCAATCGCCGCCAAGCCGGTGCCTGATCCCCGCGCCACCAACTCATGCCAAAGCCGCACCGCATTGATCGCGCCCGAGGCGCCAATCGGATGCCCACGCGCCAAAGCGCCGCCGCCCCTGTTGACGATCTGCGCCGCGATCCCCGCACCGGTGACGCAGGCAATGGCCTGCACGGCATAGGCCTCCATGATCTCGGCGCGGTGCAGGCCGCTGGCTTTCAATCCGTTTTGACGAAAGACTTCTTTGATGGCCACCAATGGGGCCAGCCCCGGCTCTTCGGGTATGCTGCCTTTCGTCGCCGCCGCGATGAGTTCGACTTTCGGCAGGGTGAGGTCCGCCGCCACCCGTTCTGACACGACGACGCAAAAGGCCGCGGCATCGGCGGCGACGGCGGCATTGGCGGCAGTGATGTCGCCGGAAAGCACCTTGGCCCGGCTGCAAAGCGCGGGGGTGAGGCGGCGGGTGAAGGCATCGGTTGAGACGCCCGCGAGCGGCACCAGTTCCGCTTCGGTCGGGGCGCTCGCGCGGGCCTTCGCATGGCTTTCCACGGCCCAGTCATCCTGTTCTGCGCGGGAAATGCCCTGGGACCGACCAAGCGCCGCGGCGGCCTCCGCCATGTCGGGGTCGCGTTCGGGCCATGGGGTAAAGGGCGCTTGGGTATAGGCCTCAGCCGGGCGGCCATCGGCGAAGGTGCGGTAGCGCAGCGGCTGGCGGGAGTAGCTCTCGGCCCCGCCCGCCACGACGATATCGGCGGCACCGGAAAGGACCATCTGCCGCGCCAGTGCCAGCGCGTCCAATCCCCCCGCGCATTGCCGGTCGATGCTCAAGCCCGCCACCTGTTCGGGCAGCCCCGCGGCCAAAGCGATGCTGCGCGCGGGGTTGCCGCCGGGGCCGAGGGCGGTGCTGCAAATCACCTCGTCGACCTGCGCAGGGTCCAGCCCCGCGCGGCTAAGGGCAGCAGAAAGGACCGGCGCTGCAAGCTCGGGCAGGGAAAGATGCGCCAGCGCCCCGCCGCGCGGGGCGACCGGGCTGCGGCAGGCCGAGACGATATAGGCGCGGGTCACCTTTGGCCCTCCACCCAGTCCGAGAGGGCGCGCAGGTCGGGCTTGCCCGAGGGCAGCAGGGGCAGGTCGGGGCGGAAATAGATGCGCCGGGGGGAGGTAAGGGGCCCGAGCGTCGCGCGGCAATGTGCAATGATCTCTTCGGCGGGCGGCTCTCCTGCCGGGGCTTCGACCACCGCGACCAGATGCTGCCCTCGCAGCGCATCGTCCCGGGGCAGAACCGCGCAGGGCAGGCCAGTTTGGGCGCTGATCACGGCCTCCACCGTTTCGGAGAACACCATCTGGTCGGCGATCTGCACCATGCGCTGCCGCCGCCCCCTGATCCAGAGGTTGCCCTTGGCATCCAGCGCCCCCATCTCACCCACGGTCACGAAGCCCTCCTGACAGCGGGTCTCTTCGCTGTGGCCCAGGGCGTAGCCATCGAAGAGGTAGGGGCTGCGCACCCAGATCTCACCAACATCAGTAGCGGGTTCACCCTCCGCATTCAGAAGCCGCAGCTCGACACCGGGGTAGGGGCGGCCCACCGCGCCTTCGGGTGTATTGGCATCGGCCAGCGTGATAAAACTCGTCTCCGCCGCGCCGTAAAAAACATGCACAGCCGCTCGGGGGCAGAGCCGCTTCATCGCCGCCCGGGTCGCCGCATCAAGCGCGCCGCCGCCGCAAAGGACCAAGCGCAGCGATGGCAGCGGGGCGGCGGCAGCGCGGGCAAGCAGGCGCAGCTGGGTCGGCGTGGCGTAGAGGATCGTCGCCCCGGCCTCGGCGATCCGCTCTGCCTGCAGCCGGGGGGCGTGATCCGCCAGCACATGCGCATCAAGGCCAAGATGCAGCGCTTCCAGCACCGCATAGAGCGATAGCGAATGGCTGAGCTGACCCAACACGGCGACGCGGTCGCGGGGGGTAAGGGCGAAACCCTCGGCATTGACCTCAAAACTGGCGATCCAAGAGGCTTGGCTGCGGCGGACCGCCTTGGGCCGCCCCGACGCGCCGCCGGTGAGGGTGAGAAAGGCAGCGGGCGGGCAGGAGATGTCATCGGGCAGGGGCCGGTCGCTGAGGCAAAAGGGGGCCTGCTGGGTGATCGCTGTGGTAAGGGCCGCCAGTGCGTCGAAGGCCGGAGTGGCGGGCAGGGCGCGGAAGCTGTCGTGCTGGCCTTCGGGTGCGCGGGGCAGTTCCTGTTCCCCTGCATAAAGCCGTGCGGCCTCATGCCATTTGAACCTGTCTTGCCCGCGCATCCACCTCTCCCTCTTCCGTCGGGTCTCAAATTCCGGGTGCACGCCCCGGGGCCGCCCGTTAGGCTGCGGCGAAACCAGACCCGAGGATACTTCAGACATGACAGAGACCATGCGTGCAATCGAAATCACCGAACCCGGCGGTCCGGACGTTCTGCAAGGCACCACCCGCCCGCGGCCCCAGCCGAAACACGGTCAGGTCATCATCAAGGTCGCCTATGCCGGGGTGAACCGCCCCGATGCGCTGCAACGCGCGGGCCGCTACGCGCCGCCCGCCACCGCCAGCGATCTGCCGGGGTTGGAGGCCTCGGGCGAGGTGGTCGAAGTCGGGCCGGGGGTGACAACGCTGGCCCCGGGCGATCTGGTCTGCGCCCTGCTGCCGGGCGGCGGCTATGCCGAATATGTCGCCACCCCCGCGGCGCATTGCCTGCCCATTCCCGAAGGCATGGGGCTGAAAGAAGCCGCTTGCCTGCCTGAGACCTTCTTTACCGTCTGGTCGAACCTTTTCATGCGCGGAGGGTTGAAGGCCGGGGAGAAAGTGCTGATTCACGGCGGCTCTTCCGGCATTGGCACCACGGCGATCCAACTGGCGCGCATCTTGGGCGCACGGGTTTTCGTGACCGCGGGCACCGATAGCAAATGCGCGGCCTGTATGAAGCTGGGGGCCGAGGTGGCGATCAACTACCGGGATACGGATTTCGTCGATGTCGTGCAGGCCGAAGGTGGCGCGGATGTGATCCTCGACATGGTGGGCGGCAGCTATATCAACCGTAACCTCAAGACCTTGGCCGAGGACGGCAGGCTGGTGCAAATCGCGTTTCTGCAAGGGGCCAAGCAAGAGGTGAACTTCGTCACGCTGATGACCCGCCGCCTGACTATGACCGGATCGACCCTGCGCCCACAGAGCGATTTGGCCAAGGCGCGGATTGCAGAGGAGCTTTTGCAGAATGTCTGGCCCCTGTTGGAGCAGGGCCGCGTCGCGCCAGTGATGGACAGCACCTATGACCTGTCCGAGGCGAATGACGCGCACCGTAGGATGGAGGCCAGCGGCCATATCGGCAAGATCGTCCTGAAGGTGGGCGGTGAGCTGCAGGGTGAAGAAGATCAGTAAAACTTGAGACAGTAACGAATTGTTAACCAGTAATTCGTTTACTGAAGGCACGGGTGGCCGGGACGCTGGCCACCCGTGTTGGAGAGAGAGCCGAAAGGCATTGAATGCGGGGGAGGAAATTACGCCTCTCCCGCTTTCGCCAGACTATCGGCCCGGTTGGGTCTAGCGCAGAGGGGTGAACAGCGCGTTATCAAGCGTGCAGTCCCGCCGAACGTCCGGCCCGCAGGGGATGAACTCAAGGTCGCGGGACAGGCAAATGCGCGCCTCTTGGATGTGCCCTTGCTTGCAGGTGATGGTGATCCCCCGCGCGGTCAGGTCCGGGTTCGCTTTGAGGAAGGCTTCTTCCACCACCGCGGCGGGGAGGGACACGGTACGGTCGAGCTTGCGAAAGACCTCGGGGCGCTTGATGCGGGCGTAGGCCTCCCGCGAGAGGGCGAAGTAATCCGCTGGGTCCAACCCGCTGCAAGAACCGTGTTTCTTCCACTGGTGCCATGCCAAGCCACCGGTGCCCATGATATCGGCCATCGCCCCGGTCTGGGCACGGCTGGGCGGGCGGCGGCCGCTTTGGCAATAGGACGGGTATCCCCGTGTGAACTGGGGCCAGAGACCATGTAGGGTCCAACCGTGGTCTTTCGCGGCGTCGCATTGCGGAGATTGCCGCGCATCGCCGGTCAATTCGCACCAATTGGGCGACCATGACAGGGACATGACGTAGTAGTCGAATTCGCCCGAACGCTCCCCTTCAGCCAGCGTGGCAGCGGGGGCGATCAGCCCGAGGATCAGCAGACAGGCGCGCAGTGGCCGCATTGGGTCTTCCCTTATGACGTTTGAGACAGTATACAGCCGCCAACTTCCCCGACAATGGAGACCGTTCTGCCAAGCAGGACAGCCTTTCAGGCGACGGGAAAATTGCGTTTTTAGGAGAGTGACATGGCAAAACCGATTATGGCCAAAGCCACCGCCGTCTGGCTCGTGGACAACACCACCATCAGCTTCAAGCAGATCGCCGATTTCGTCGGCATGCATGAACTCGAAGTGCAGGGCATCGCCGATGGCGACGTGGCGCAGGGGGTGAAGGGTTTTGATCCGGTTGCCAACAACCAGCTGACGCAGGAAGAGATTGACGCGGCGCAGGACAACCCGCTACACAAGCTGAAGCTCAAGTTCAACGCCGCCGCCGAGGGCGAAGAGAAACGCCGCGGCCCGCGCTATACCCCGCTTAGCAAACGTCAGGACCGCCCGGCGTCGATCCTGTGGCTGGTCAAGTTCCACCCCGAGCTTTCCGACGGTCAGGTCAGCAAGCTGGTGGGCACCACCAAGCCGACGATCCAAGCGATTCGCGAGCGGACCCACTGGAACATCGCCAACATCCAGCCGATCGACCCGGTCGCGCTGGGCCTGTGCAAACAGTCCGAACTTGACGCCGCCGTGCAAAAGGCTGCCGCGAAAAAGGCCGCCGCGGGCGAGGTGATGAACGACGATGAGCGCCGCAAGCTGGTCTCGACCGAGCAGAGCCTCGGCATGGAGAGCGAGCCGAAAATCCCCACGGCCATCGAAGGGCTGGAAACCTTCACCCTTTCCGGCAACAGCACGGATGACGAGGAAGAAGAGAGCCACACCAAGGGCGATTACTCTGACGCCGACAGCTTCTTCTCGCTGCCCGACAGCACCGATGAAGACGATGAGGACGAAGACAAAGCCAAGGGCTAAGCCCCCTCAAAGCGGTGTGGCGAAAGGAACTTTCGCCGTAAAGATGTGTTAGAATGACAGGGCGTCGGGTTTTCCGGCGCCCTGTTTTGCTTTGTAGAAAAGGCGCGGCGCGCCGGGGGATGGATTTGGAAACGGCATTGGACTGGGTGATCTGGGGGCTGGCGGGGCTGCTGATACTGGGCAGCCTGCTGCCGCTGAGCAAGCTGCCCTTCGGGGCGATCCGCGGGCTGGCCTTCCCTCGGGAACAATTCCTCGGCTTGGCGCTGTTGCTGGCAATCGGGTTCGCCCTGTCGCAGGGGGTGACGACACCCTCGGGCATGGCAGGGATCGCGTTGATGCTGGGGGTCGCCGCGCTTCACGCGCTCTACATCACCAAGTTCACCCCGCTGTGGCGCAAGCAATCTTTGGCGGCCTCGCCCGAGTTGCGCCGCGCGACGGACCGGCATTTCAGCCTGCTGGCCGCCAATGTCAAAATGTCCAACCGCGACTATGGCAAGCTGATCGCACTGGCCGAGGCGCGGGTGCCGGATCTCTTCATGGCGATTGAGGTCGATCAGGCGTGGATCAACGCGCTGGATGACGGTCTGGGCAAGAACTACGAACACCGCGTCGACGTGCCGCTCGACAATGGCTATGGGCTTTGCCTCATGTCGAAACTGCCGTTGTCAGAGGTCGAGGTGCGCGAGTTGGTCACCGAAGAGGTGCCCTCCATCCGCGCCCGTGTACACCTGCCGCTGGGGGAGGATTTCCGCCTCTACGTCGTGCATCCCGAACCGCCCGTGATCGAACATGACACCAAAGGGCGCGATAGTGAGATCGCCTTGGTCGGTATCGAGGCCGAGAAGGATCCGCTGCCCGCCGTGGTCTCGGGTGATCTGAACGATGTGGCTTGGTCGACCACGACCCGGCGCTTTCAGCGGCTTTCGGGTCTTTTGGACCCGCGGGTGGGGCGCGGCATGTACAACACATTCAGCGCGACAATGCCTTGGATGCGCTGGCCCTTGGACCACCTTTTCCACGATCCGCAGTTCCGTCTGCTAGAGATGGACCGCTTGGACAAGATCGGGTCGGACCACTTCCCGATGTGGTTCGTACTCGCCATGGCCGAGACCGAAGCCGCCGAGAGCGACCCCGAAGAAACCGACCCCGAAGAAGAGCGGGAAGCCAAGAATATGATCAAAGAAGAACGGAAAAGAGACCGCGACCCCATCGGCAGCGATTGGGAAGACGAGGAAAACTAACAATTTGCCGTAGGGGCAATTTTACCCCTTGTACGAATCCAAAAACGGCGTATGTGGCGCGTTACAGACGCCAACGCACGCGCCTCTGGCCGGTCAGTTCCCACTCTGACTGACCCGCGTTTATGTAGCGACGGTAACGTCTCTTGAAACGACACGCGGGGAACCAGCCCCACCTGCTCTTTGGAGATGACCATGAATGCTACAGTCCCCGGCGCCCTGCGCGCCGCACCGTCCTTTAACGCCGACCCGGCTGCGGCCTATATCGCCGCCAACAGCTTTGACAAGCCCACGCTGGTGATCAGCCGTGACCGTGTGGCCGCGCAATATGACGCGCTGCACAAGGGCTTGGGCGCGGCGCATATCCACTACGCGGTCAAGGCGAACCCGGCGCCGGAGATCATTCGTCTGCTGGTCAACAAAGGCTCCGGCTTTGATGCGGCTTCGCGGGCCGAGATCGAGCTGTGCCTGAGCCAAGGGGCAAAGCCCGAGAATATCTCTTTCGGCAACACCATCAAACGCGCCTCTGACATCGCTTTCGCCCATTCGGCGGGAGTGACACTCTTTGCGGCGGATAGCGAAGCCGAGTTGGACAAGATCGCCGCCCATGCGCCGGGCGCGCGGGTCTATCTGCGGCTGATCGTCGAAAACTCCATGGCCGACTGGCCGCTCAGCCGGAAATTCGGCTGTGCCGGTTCGGCGCTGCCAGCGCTGCTGAACCACGCGGTTGCCGTGGGCCTCGTGCCCTTCGGCCTGTCGTTTCACGTCGGCTCTCAAACCCGCAAGGCGGAGTTTTGGAACCCGGTGCTGGATCAGGTGGCGCCGCTGTGGCACGCCGCCCGTGCGGATGGCCATGACCTGCAATTGCTGAACCTCGGTGGCGGTTTTCCGGCCTTTTACGGCGAAAGCATCGAAGCGCCCCGCGCCTATGCTGCCGCTGTGATGCGCGCCGTTGCAGCCCGCTTTGGCGATGTCCCGCAGGTGATGGCGGAGCCGGGCCGTGGTCTGGTGGCCGAAGCCGGGCATATCGCCGCCGAAGTCATGCTGGTCAGCCGTAAATCCGCGGACGATCTGCACCGCTGGGTCTATCTGGATATCGGTCGTTTCTCGGGGCTGGCCGAAACCGAGGGCGAAGCGATTCGCTATCAGATCGTCACACCGCATGACGGGGAAGAGACTGGACCCTGCGTTCTGGCCGGCCCGTCCTGCGATTCGGCGGATATTCTCTATGAAAAACGCCCCATTCATCTGCCTTTGGCCCTGCGCGATGGCGATAAAGTGATGATTCGTGCTTGCGGAGCCTACACAAGCTCTTACAGTTCGGTTGGGTTCAATGGATTTCCGCCGCTTGATGTGATCGTGCTCTGACAGCACGATCTGCGTCGCCCCGGAAAAGGGCCGTCTGCTTTGGGAGGAGCGGGCGGCCCGCTTTGATTCTGGGGGTTAAAGCGACTTGCGCGCCTGCATCGCGGCGGTGATCGTCCCGTCGTCGAGGTAATCCAACTCCCCGCCGATCGGCACGCCTTGGGCGAGCGACGTCAGCCGCACGCGGTCTTCCAATTGATCCGCGATGTAATGTGCCGTGGTCTGCCCGTCGATCGTGGCGTTGAGCGCGAGGATGACCTCGGTGACCCCTTCGGTATCAATCCTGTCCACGAGGCGCGGGATGCGCAATTCCTGCGGGCCAATGGCGTCGAGCGCCGAGAGCGTGCCGCCCAGCACATGATAGCGGCCTTTGAATACGCCAGAGCGTTCCATCGCCCAGAGGTCGGCCACATCTTCGACCACGCAAAGCTCTCCGTTCGCGCGTTTTTCCGAGGTGCAGATGTCGCAGATGTCGGCGGTGCCGACGTTGCCGCAGTTCAGACATTCGCGCGCCGTGGCGGCGACGGTCTGCATCAGGTCGGACAGGGGCGTCAGCAAAAGCGCCCGTTTGCGGATCAGGTGCAGCACTGCCCGCCGGGCCGAGCGGGGGCCAAGGCCGGGCAGTTTCGCCATCAGCTCGATCAGGGCGTCAATATCGCGGGTAGAGCTCAAGAATGGCACCTATGGGCGTTGAAAGAGGGGCGGGACCGGCCCGCCCCACCGGAATTAGAAGGGCAGTTTCATGCCCGCGGGAAGGCCCATGCCTTCGGTCAGCTTGCTCATCTCGGCCTGCGCGCGTTCCGAGGCCTTGCTCTGCGCGTCCTTGATGGCGGCGAGGATCAGGTCTTCGACCACTTCCTTTTCGTCTTTGTTGAAGATCGACGGGTCGATATCCAGCCCCTTCAATTCACCCTTGGCGCTACAGGTCGCTTTGACGAGGCCCGCACCGGATTCACCTTCGACGGTGATGTTGTGCATCTCCTCTTGCAGTTCGGCCATTTTGCCCTGCATTTCCTGCGCTTTTTTCATCATCCCGGCCATATCGCCGAGGCCGCCTAATCCCTTGAGCATCTGGGTCTCCTTGTTGCGTTGTCGTTTATATGTGGCGCAGGGGCCGGGGGATCAACCGTCCTCGAACGGATCCCATTCGTCTTCGACTTCGGGCAGCGCCTCTGCCGTGGCGGCAGCGGCGATGTCTTCGGGGGTGCGGATCGCGGTGATCCGGGCCTTGGGAAACTGCGCCAGCACCGCCTGCATCATCGGGTGGTCCTCGGCCTGTTTTTTCAGCGCCAGTTCACGCGCATCGCGGACCTGCGCAATGGTCTCGGCCCCGCCCTCGTTCACCAGTGAGACGGCCCAGCGGTTGCCGGTCCAGAGTTGCAATTTCTGCCCCAGCCGCTGCGCCAGATCGCGCGGCGCGTCGTCGGTGGGGACAAACTCGATGCGGCCGGGCTGGTAGGCGGCAAGTTGCACGCAGGTTTCCACCTCAACCAGCAGCTTCACGTCGCGGTTCACGCGGATCAGCTCGACGACATGTTCGAATGTCGGAAAGCGGGCCAGCGCAGCGTTGAGGTCTTGCGCCAGTGCCGTGGTCTGCCCCTGCTGGCCGGGGTTGGAGGCCATCCGCTGCTGCGCCTGTTGCACGGCCTGCGCGCCGGTGCTGCCCTGCGCGGCGCCATTACCGCCGCCCACGGGGCCGGGGGCCGGGGGCGGGCTGCTGTTTTGCAGCTTGCGCACCAGTTCCTCGGGCGAGGGCAGATCGGCCACATGGGTGAGGCGGATCACGGCCATTTCGGCGGCCATCATCGCGTTGGGCGCGGCGGCGACCTCGTCCAGCGCCTTCAGCAGCATCTGCCAGAGCCGCGTCAGCACCCGCATCGGCAGGGTCTCGGCCATCTGCTGGCCGCGGGCACGTTCCTCAGGGGCGATGGTGGGGTCTTCGGCGGCATCGGGCGTGATCTTCACGACCGAGACCCAATGGGTGATCTCGGCCAGATCGCGCAGCACCGCCATCGGGTCGGCCCCATCGGCATATTGCGCCGAAAGCTCGGTCAGCGCGGCACCTGCATCGCCGCGCAGCACCATGTCAAAGAGGTCCAGCACTCGGCCACGGTCGGCCAGCCCCAGCATGGCGCGCACCTGTTCGGCCCCGGTCTCGCCCGCGCCGTGGCTGATCGCTTGGTCAAGCAGCGAGGTCGCATCGCGGGCCGAGCCTTCGGCGGCGCGGGTGATCAGCGCCAGCGCGTCATCGGTGATCTCGGCACTCTCGGCGGTGGCGATCTTGCGCAGGAGCGCGATCATCACCTCGGGCTCGATCCGGCGCAGGTCGAAGCGCTGACAGCGCGACAGCACCGTCACCGGCACCTTGCGGATCTCGGTGGTCGCGAAGATGAATTTGACGTGTTCCGGCGGCTCTTCCAGCGTCTTGAGAAGCGCGTTGAACGCCCCGGTCGAGAGCATGTGCACTTCGTCGATGATATAGACTTTGTACCGGGCCGAGGCGGCGCGGTAATGCACCGAATCGATGATCTCGCGGATGTTGGCGACGCCGGTGTTCGATGCCGCGTCCATCTCCATCACGTCGACATGGCGGCCTTCCATGATGGCGGTGCAATGTTCGCAAACGCCGCAGGGGTCGGTCGTCGGCCCGCCGTTGCCGTCCGGCCCGATGCAGTTCATCCCCTTGGCGATGATCCGCGCCGTCGTCGTCTTGCCGGTGCCGCGAATGCCCGTCATCACAAAGGCCTGCGCGATCCGGTCGGCGGCAAAAGCGTTCTTGAGCGTGCGCACCATGGCGTCTTGGCCGACGAGATCGGCAAAGGTTTCGGGCCGGTATTTGCGGGCCAGAACGCGGTAGGCGGATGTATCTGTCATGGTGCCCCAGATCGGATTCGGTCAAGGCCGTAAACTATGCGCTCCGCGCCGTGGCGTCTACCGTGCTTGCGGAAGGCTCAGAGCATCCAGAGGATCGCGCCGACCCCGGCAGAGGCGAAGGCGAGGATCGCCGCCAGAACCTTCATGCGGCTGTTGGGCTGGGCATGGGCGTGATGGTCGCTCAGCCGCTTTTGGGTTTTCGCCGCCGAGGCCTGCGCGGCCCAATAGACGTAGAGCGCGGCTAAGATGAAGATCGAGGCCACGGCTTTCGCCACCCATGTCGGCTCGAACTCCCCAAACACGGCGCGCAGACCGATGGCCACGGCGACGGCGGCCATGCCGGTGCGCATCCAGCTCGCAAAGGTGCGTTCATTGGCAAGGATCGTGCGATCCTCGGCCCAGTCGGTGCGGTCTTCGGCCAGGTCATTCTTATCACTCATTGAACCAAACTGCGCCTTGCGCGTTCATGTGGCAATAGGCTTTGACATAACGAGGGACGGTTCATGCGGTTGGGTGGAATTGGGCGGAGCAAGAATGTCATCCGCCGCAGCGGACGGGCCGGCAAGGCCGGGGGTCTTGGGTTGGTCGGCGTTTTGGCGGTCATGGCCATCGGCTATTTCACCGGGATCGATGTGACGCCGCTGTTGACCGGCCAAGGCGGCGGTCAGGTCCAGCAGTCCCGCCCGCTAAGTGACAGCGAGGATCCGCAGGTCGATTTCGCCGCCCGCGTGCTGACCACGACCGAACAGGTCTGGAGCCGGATTTTCCAAGAGCAATTGGGTGAAACCTATACACCGCCCAAGCTTGTGGTCTTTGAGAATGTGACGCAAAGCGCCTGCGGCGGGGCCTCGGGCGCAACGGGGCCGTTTTACTGCCCGGCGGACAATATGGCCTATCTCGACACCGCGTTTTTCCGGACGTTGGACCAGCGTCTTGGTGCCGGGGGCGATTTCGCGGCGGCCTATGTGATTGCCCATGAGGTCGCGCACCATGTCCAGAACGAAATCGGCGTTCTGCCGCAGGTGGCCCGGATGCGGCAGCAGTCTTCCGAGGTTGAGGCGAATGCCCTAACCGTGCGGCTTGAACTGATGGCCGATTGTTTCTCGGGCATCTGGGCGTCGAACGTCGAAGGTTTGATGGAGAAGGGCGACCTCGAAGAAGCGCTGAATGCTGCGCGGATGATCGGGGACGATCATTTGCAGCGACAGGCCGGTCAGGTGCCGCAGCCGCATACTTTCACCCATGGCACGTCCGAACAGCGCGCGCGTTGGTTCGAGCGCGGGTTTGAGAGTGGCCAGATTGCGGCCTGCGATACGTTTGAGGCGGATCGGTTGTGAGGCGATGCCCGTGGTGCCCACGGGCGGGGCGTCTCGCCTCTCGAATGCATCATTTATTTGGAGAAGCTACCCCTCTCATCGCTTCTGCGAAGCGATTGCCGGGGCGTCGCATTGCTGCGCAATGCGACGGTGGTGAGAGGCTGATAACGACCCAAGCGGGGCTCGTTACGGCTGCTTCCTTCCGGATCTGACCGGGTTGGCGAGGCGCTTGCCCGCACCAACCTCTCAAAGCCCATATAGGAGGGCATGGAGCGAAGTGCAAGCCTCACAAGCGGATCGCGATTTGGGCGAAGCCCGAGGCGGTCATGCCGCGCGGGGTGGGCGACAGATGGGCGATGTCTTGTAAGAAGGGCAGGGCCTCGGGCGAGGTATAGAGAACCGCCTGCGCCCCCGCCGCATCGAAGCGCCATGGCGGCGCGTCGGACCATAGGCACGCCTGCGCCCCCGCCGCATCGAAGCGCCATGGCGGCGCGTCGGACCATAGGCACGCCTGCGGCGTAGCGAGAGCGGCAATCAGCGCGTCGGACAGCGGAAGCGGGCTGCGCAGAGCTACGTCATCCTTCGCCGCGCGGTCAAACCCGCCCCCGCCCGCCGCGCGGAACTGGTTGGTCGCGAGTAGAAACTTTTGGTCTGGCCTCACCGGTGCCCCTTGCCATGACAGCGCAGTGATCCGTCTGCCGCGGGGGCGGCAGGGGTCAATGGCATAGATAACGCCAAAAATCGTGTCGCAGTGAAATGGCGGGCGGCAGGGGTCGAGTAGCGGTCCGGGGGTGCTGCCGAGCGGAGCGAACACCTCCGCCGCTTTTTCCAAACGCCGCCGCAGGTCGGCACCGGTGAGGCGCAACGCCCAGACCGCGTTTTGATAGGGAAGCAGCCCGGCAATATGGCGGCGTTGCACCGCGCCCGGCGGGATATGTAGGAAATGCCCCGGCCCGCCGCGCCCGCCTGCCGTATGCGCCGCCGTGGCGGCGAGGATCGGGAGCTCGCTATCCGCCGTGCCCGCGACCCCTTGGCGGATGACCTCGGCCTGCGCGCGGGCGCTCAGCGCGTCGATGGGGGTGGGCATGGCGAGGGCAAAGTAGTTGTGCAGCGCGGTGTCGGTATGGCCGACCACCTCCTCCAGATGCCTCCGCACGCCGATGTGGCTGACCCGTGCCGCGCTCAGCACCGTGGGATCGGCCAGCGTTTTTGTGCTGTTGTCGCGCAGGTGGCTTTGATGGCCCGACACTGTCCAGCGCCCCTGCGCATCCCGTTCAAGAGCCAGATCCAGCACCGCCAAATCGGACCCGCCAAAGCCCGGCATCGCCGCCGGACGGTCGGACAGTGTGCCCGCCTGCGTGTCGACCCCCTCGCGCGGGCCGTGGTCCTCTCCGGGAAAACGAAGATGGGTGTGGCCGGTGATCACCGCGTCGATCCCGTCGATCTTGGCCAAAGTGCAGATGTCTTCTTCGGTAGTAATTTCACCTTCATGGGCGATGCCCATATGGGCCAGCAGCACGGTCAGATCGGCGCCCTCTGCCCGCAGCGTCAGTGCGGCGCTGCGCAGGCTTTCGAGCGGGCAGATGATCTCGGCCTCATTCTCCAGAACCTCGCGATTCCAGATCGCGGTTCGGCCCGGCAGGACCGAAAGCAGGCCCACCCGCAGCCGAGAAGAGGGATGCCCCGCAACGGCAGGCAGCAGGCACGAGACGACGGCCCAACGGCGCAGCGGGCCGGGGTCGGTCAAATGCAGATTGGTCGAGATCAACGGCATGTCCAGCGCCCCAGCCACAGCGCGCAGATAGGGCAGCCCATGGTCGAGGTCGTGATTGCCAAGGCCCAGACCGTCATAATGCAGATGGTTCACACAGGCGACGAGCGGATGCGTATGGGTGACCGGCATCTGCGCCAGTTGATCGCCCAAGGCATTGCCCTGCAACAAATCGCCATTGTCGAGCAGGATACAGGCGGCCCCCTGTTCCGCCGCCTCTGCCCGGGCGGTGCGGATCAAGGTGGCGATCCCGGCCAGACCCTGATGGCCCACCGAACGGTCGCCCACATAGTCATGCCCCACGATCTGCATATGCAGGTCCGTCGTGGCCAGTATGCGCAGACGTGCCTCGACCGGGATGCCACCCTCAGGGGGAACGACACCGGTCGAGGCATATGTGCTGCGCCTGTTCACCGAAAAGGTAAGTACTCGTTAAATTTTGCAACTTAAAGATGTTTTGATATGACCAGATTTCAACCGCTCTGGCAAGGGGGCTTGGGATTGCCAATCTCGCATGCGCCGTGGCATGGCTGGGCAAAACGCCAAAAGCCTGTATCGGGCCTGTATCGGGAGAGCGCCATGCGTCACGCGGAGACGGTAACCTTTGGAGGCTCGGCCCTTGATCGGGCGGGGGAGATACGCGGCAATCCGGAAGCCTTGGCGCAGTTGCGCGCCGACCCGGCGGCCCGGGCGGTGGTCTTTTGGCGCGGCAAGCCGCTGATCGCGCCCGAACGCCCCGCCGCTTTGGCGCGATTGGCGATGGATCACCCCGTCTTGCACGAGGCCGAAGGCACGGCGATCTTGCTGGGGCGTGAGGATGGGGCGCCGCGCTTTGCGGTCGATATATCCGGCTGGGAACCCGCCGATCTGGATCAATCGCAACTGGGCGCGTTCCTTGACCCCAGCGAACAGCGCCATCCGCTTTTGGGCGATGACATGGCCTTTGCCGAATTGCGGCGGGTGATGACTTGGCTCGATCCGCGCGATGCCGAACTGGCGGCCAGCGGCAAGGCGATCCTCGGCTGGCACGAGACCCACCGCCATTGCGCGCGCTGCGGCGGCGCCACCGATCTGGCGCAGGGCGGCTGGCAACGGGTCTGCCCCGACTGTGGCGGCGCCCATTTTCCGCGCACCGATCCGGTGGTCATCATGCTGATTACACACGGAAACTCGGTCCTCATGGGCCGCTCCCCCGGTTGGCCCGAGGGGATGTATTCCCTGCTGGCGGGCTTTGTCGAACCGGGAGAGACGGTAGAGGCCGCTGTGCGGCGGGAGGTTTTTGAGGAGGCGGGCGTAGAGGTCGGCGCGGTGAGCTACCTCTCCAGCCAGCCATGGCCCTTTCCGGCGTCCCTCATGCTGGGTTGCGCGGGGCAGGCGTTGAGCCGGGAGTTGACCATCGACCCGGTTGAGATCGAAGACGCGCTTTGGGTCACCCGCGAAGAGATGATGGAGGTCTTTGCCGGAAGCCATCCGCGGCTTCTGCCCGCTCGTCGCGGGGCCATCGCGCATTTCTTGCTGGAAAACTGGCTTGCGGATAGACTGACCTGACACACCGCGCTGACGGGCCCGGACAAAGCGGCGCGGGTGGCAAATGCGAGCAGAAGAATTGGAACGGACCGAATGAAATTCTCCACCAAAGAAGACGTCGAAGCGCCGATCGAAGCGGTCTTTGACATGTTGTGCGATTTTGAAAGCTTTGAGCGGGCGGCGATGCGGCGCGGGGCCGAGGTGCAGCGCGCCGATGCCCTGCATCAGCCCGGCGTCGGGATGACATGGAAGGCGGTCTTCCCCCTGCGCGGAAAGCGGCGCGAGTTGACGCTAGAGATGGTGACCTTTGACCGGCCCAACGAGATGGTGATCGACAGCATGTCGCAGGGGCTGGCGGGGCAGATGTCCTTTGAATTGATGCCCCTGTCGCGCAACAGCACGCGGGTTTTGGTGGCGCTTGAGGTCAAGCCGCTGACCCTGTCGGCGCGGCTTTGGGTGCAATCGCTCAAACTGGCCAAGACCACCCTGACCCAAAAATACAAAGACCGCGTGGCGGAATATGCCCGCGGGATGGAGGAACGCTACGCCAGCGGCGTCAAGGTCTGAGCCTGCGCGCCTCGCCCCGCCTCACATCCCGGTCGGCGCGCCCCGGCCGGGATGGGCGGGGTAGGCGCCGAGAATTTCCAACTTGTTGGTGAAATACCCCAGTTCATCCAGCGCGCGTTTCACTGCCGGGTCTTCGGGATGGCCTTCGATATCGGCGTAGAACTGCGTTGCGGTGAAGGAGCCGCCGACCATATAGCTTTCCAGCTTGGTCATGTTGACGCCATTGGTCGCAAAGCCCCCCATCGCCTTGTAAAGCGCAGCGGGAATGTTGCGCACCTCGAAGACGAAGGTGGTCAGCATCCGCTCGGCCCGGCGCGAAAGGTCGATCTTGGGCGCCATCAGCAAAAAGCGGGTGGTGTTGTGGTCCATATCCTCAATATCGCGGGCCAGCACGGTGAGGCCGTTGATCTCTGCCGCGACCTCGCCTGCCAGCACGCCATCGGTGCTGCCCTCGGTCGCGGCCAGTTCGGCGGCGGCCCCGGCGGAATCGGCGGCGGGTTCAGAGGTGATGCCATGTTGCTGCAAAAAGCTGCGTGCCTGCGGCAAAAGCACCAGATGCGCGCGGACATGTTTGATGTCTTCCAATGCCACGCCGGGGCGGGCCATCAGGGCGATGCGCACCCGCACGAAGGCTTCGCCAATGATATGCAGCCCGCTTTCCGGCAGCAGGCGGTGAATGTCGGCCACCCGGCCATAGGTCGTGTTCTCGACCGGCAGCATGGCCAGTTCCGCGCGGCCTTCGTTTACGGCCCGGATCACGCCTTCGAACGATTGGCAGGGCACCGGTTCCATGTCGGGGCAGGCCTGAAGGCAGGCCTCGTGACTATAGGCGCCAAGGGCCCCTTGGAAGGCGATGCGCGGCGTGGTCTGGGCGGTCATGGATCGTATCCTGCTGCAAAAGGCGCGGAGAAGGGCAATTGGTCGCGGTAACTACACCTTGCCTGCGCCAAGGGAAAGCAATAGATACGCGGGCAACGATGCCAAGAACCATGGCCCGCCCATGGTGCCAATACCAAGTGATGGACCCTGACGCATGTTCGATACAATGACCCTGACCAAAATCGCAGCCGGCGTATTCGGCGCCTGGTTGGTACTTCTGCTGGGCAAATGGGCGGGTGAAGAGATTTACCACGCCGATGCACATGGGGAAGCGTCCTATGTCATCGAAGTGGCCGACGCCGGTGGTGACGATGGCGGCGAAGAGATCGATTTTACCGCCGTGATGGCCGAAGCCGATGCCGACAGCGGGTCGAAAGTGTTCCGCAAATGCGCCGCTTGCCACAAGGTTGACGGCACCAATGCCGTTGGTCCGCACCTTGACGGTGTCGTTGGCCGTGACATCGCGGCGGTTGATGGTTTTGGCTATTCCGGCGCGCTGACATCGCTCGAAGGGGACTGGACCCCGGAAGAGCTGAGCGCTTTCTTGGAAAGCCCCAAAGGCTACGCGCCCGGCACCACCATGGGCTTCGCCGGTCTGCGTAAGGTCGAAGACCGCGCCGACGTGATCGCTTACCTGCAAAGCGTTTCCAACTGATATCCCTCGCCATCGCGTGAGAGAAAGCCGCCCTCCGGGGCGGCTTTTGCGTTTGGGCGGGGCGGAACGTCTTATCCATGCAGGTGTTGGGCCATGAAACGTCCACACCGAAAGGAGACGCGCCATGCAAAGTCACAAAACCACGGTCGATGGAATCGAAATGCGGTGGGAAGAGACGGGGGCGGGGGATCCCGTGATCCTGCTTCACGGCATTCCCACCTGTCCCGCGCTTTGGCGGGATGTCGCGCCCAAGATCACGGGCCGTCGGGTGCTCGCTTGGGAGATGCCGGGCTATGGGGCCTCAATCCCGCAGGGCGAAGGCCGCGATATCTCGGTCGCCAAACAGGCGGATTATCTGGTTGCTTGGATGCGTGGTCAGGGCATCACGCGCGCGATCCTCGCGGCGCATGACCTCGGTGGCGGGCTCGCGCAGATCGCGGCGGTGCGTCACCCTGAGATGGTCAGCGGGCTGCTTTTGACCAATGCGATCAGTTATGATTCGTGGCCCGTTCCGCTGATCAGCGCGGTGGCCAAGACCGGCGGCGTGGCGAAACATGCGCCCGATGGCTCATTCCACCAGTTGCTGAAGATGATGTTCTCCAAGGGGCATGAGACCGATGCCGCCGCCGAGGCTGCCTTTGACGCCCATGCCCCGCATTACGCGCAGCACGGAGAGGCCGAAGCCTTTGTCCGGCAGGCGCAGTCGCTGGATGTGGAAGACACCAAGGCCATCGCGGACAAGCTGCCCACGCTTAACATCCCCGCGCGGATCGTCTGGGGCGCTGCGGATGACTTCCAAAAGATCGAATATGGCGAGCGGTTGGCGAAAGACCTGAATGCGCCCCTGCGCCGGATCGAAGGGGGCAAACACTTCACGCCGGAGGATCACCCCGAGGTGCTGGCGGATGAGATCAACGCGCTGATCCGCACGGTCGGTGGCCAATGATCGGACGCGGGGCGCGGCATAGTATGCGCCCCGGTTCGACTTTACTGAGCGGCGATCACCGGGGCGGTGGCATTCGCGGCGGCGATCCCGCCGATGTCGCAGCGCCAAGCGGGCAGGCGGATCACGGCGCGGCTTTGGCCCGCTTCCACATGCACTTCGAAATCCCCACCGTGCATTTCGATCAGCTTACGGGTCAGCGGCAGCCCAAGGCCGAGCCCGCCCTTCGTGCTGCGGTGCTCCATCATGCCGCCGACGACGAAGGGTTTGTAAAGCTCCGCCAGATCGACGTGATCATCGAATGAGCCGTTGTCGACGATCGAAATCTCGATATTGCCCTCGGCGTCTTTAAACGTCTCCAAGGCGATCTCACTACCGCCATGCAGGACGGAGTTCAAAACCAGCGCCGTCACCGCCAATTCGATCTGGTCGCCGTCGATGTGCATTTCTTCAAGGGGGAGACTGTCGCGCAGCGTGATGGTCTTGGGCGTCGCATCCGTGGTGGCGAAATGCAGGGCGGAGACCGATTGCAGAAGGTCGCTCAGGTTGCATTTCCGCTCGTTCAGGCGCAGCTCGCCGGTGCTGACATTGCTGTAGGAAATGATCGTCTCGATCAGGGCGCTCAGATGGTCGACAGACCGGCGGGCCGAGCGGATCAGCAGCGGATTGACCCCCTGTTCGGCCTTGGCCTCCAACATGCGCAGGCTGCCGAAAAGAACCGTCAGCGGGGTGCGGAGTTCGTGGCCCACCAGCGTCAGGAAAGTGGCTTCGGCGCTGTTGTCGGCCTTTTGCTCGGACGCGTCCGGCTGGCAGCGTTCAAGGGCCGCGACCACCATGCGGCCCATATCTTCCAATAGGGCGATCTGCTTCTCAGAAGGCGCCTCATGCGGTTGCAGGTCCAGCGCGCACAGGCTGCCAAAGCGGTGGCCCGACGACAGGATCAGCGGCACACCGCAGTAATAGCGCGCCTCGGGGCCGCCCTCGGCGACCATGGGGTGACGCGCGAACCGGGGGTCTTTGCTGAGGTCTGGTACCACCAGCGGCGCGTCCGACATGATTGTATGGCTGCAAAACCCGGTATCTTTCGGCATCGGCCCCAGCGGGTAGCCGACCACGGATTTGTACCACTGGGTATCTGCCTCCACGACGCTGATATGTGCGATCGGACAGTCAAGCAGGCGGCGGGTGGCCTCGCAAATGGTGTCGAACAGTGCTTCGTTCTCGGCGGTGAGGCCGGGCACATCGAAAACGGCGCGCAGACGGGCTTCTTCGTTAAAGGGAATCGGGTAGGTTCTCATGCTCAGCTCCAGTTTACGCATCGTTAACCTGAGTGAAGAATCTGTTAACTTTAGGGCGAGAAACGGGCTGGGCCGCGAAGATACAGGGGCAGCGGGCTACACTTTGTCGCGAGCGGGGGCGGGGGAAACCGCCAATCCACGGGGCATGCTTTGCGGTGGACCGCCCGTGCGGGGCAACCTTACATATTCGCAACTTGTATCTTGGCGTCGCACAGCGTTAGCCTAGATGACGCCTACCCGGACTACGCCACGCCAAGGAGTGACCTATGCCCCGTGCCCAGACCCGCGCCGCGACCCGTCCTTCGGTCATTGATGACCTGCCGTTCTGGCTCGCGACGCTGACGCTGATGGTGGCGGCCTTGCTGGCCGGTGCCGCCGTGGCACAGGAGCAGAAGATCATCAAAAGCCACGGTTATTCCTTCTACGGCGATCTGACCTATCCGGCGGATTTCGAGCATTTCGACTATGTGAACCCGGATGCGCCCAAGGGCGGGGAAATCTCGATCCCCTTCGTCGGCACGCTGGATTCGATGAACCCCTATTCCGGCAAGGGCCGCGCGCATCTGTTCTCGATCTTCGGTTTCGAGAGCTTGTTGGGGGAGGCGCCCTCGGGTGAGCCGCTGCCGGCAGATGTCTACGGCGAGAGCTACTGCCTGCTCTGCGAGAGCCTCGAATACCCCGAGGATAAATCCTGGGTCACCTTCCACATGCGCCCCGAGGCGCGTTTCTCGGACGGCACGCCGGTGACGGCGCATGACATCGTGTTTTCGCATAACCTGCTGTTGGATGAGGGGCTGAAATCCTACGCCGACGCGGTGCGCAAGCGCATTCCCAAGGTCGAGGCGCTGGACGATCACACGGTGAAGTTCCACTTCGCCGACGGCATCTCGCGCCGCAGCCTGATCGAGACGGTGGGCGGCGTGCCCGCATGGCCGAAACATTGGTTCGAGGAGACCGGCAATACCCTCAAGGACAGCTGGATGGACCCGCCCCCCGGATCGGGCGCTTATATGGTCGAAAGCGTCGATCTGACCAAGCGTATCGTGCTGAAGCGCAACCCGGACTATTGGGGTAAGGACTTGCCGATCAACCGTGGCCGCATGAACTTCGACCGCATCCGGTTGGAAATCTTCAGCGACGACACCTCGGCTTTCGAGGCTTTCAAGGCTGGCGAATACACCTTCCGCGCCGAGGGGGACTCCAAGAAATGGGCCACAGGCTATGACTTTTCCAAGGTGAGTGACGGTGCCATTGTGAAGGCCGAACTGCCCGACGGTTCTCCGCCCACGCCCTCTGGCATCATCTTCAACATGGGCCGCGAGACGCTGCAGGACCGCCGTGTGCGCGAGGCCGTGGCGCTGATGTTTAATTTCGAGTGGACCAACGAGTCGCTGCAATACGGGCTGTTTAGCCACCGCGCTTCCTTCACGCAGGACACGCCGCTGATGGCGCAGGGCACGCCCGAGGGGGCCGAACTGGCGCTTCTGGAGAGCCTCGGCGATCTGGTGCCGGAGGAGTTGCTGACCGAGCCTGCCGTGGTGCCGCATAGCTCCGATCCCGCGCGCCTGTTGGACCGCCGCAACGCGCGCCGCGCCTCCAAGTTGCTGGAAGAGGCAGGCTGGACCGTGCAGAACGGCATGCGCGTCAACGAGGCGGGCGAGCCCTTGCGGCTGAACTTCCTGATGAACTCCGCCGGGTCGCCGACGATCTCGGCGGTCATCGAGAACTTCGTCGGTAACCTCACGTCCATCGGCATCGACGCGCGGCTCGAGAAGGTAGACAGTTCGCAATACACCGCCCGCGAGCGGGACCGCGATTACGACATGATCTATGACGCCTATGCCGCCTTCCTCGGCACCGGCACCGGTCTGGCACAGCGCTATGGCTCGGAGGCGGCGGAGTTCTCGCTCTTCAACCCGGCAGGCCTTGCCAGCCCCTTGGTGGACGCGATCATCGAGGCATCGCTTGATGCCGAAACGGCCGAGGAGGAAGACGCCGCCCTCATGGCCCTCGACCGGGCGCTGCGGAATGAGTTCTTCATGATCCCGACGTGGTACAACGACAGCTATTGGGTCGCCTATTACGACCAATACGACCACCCCGAAATCCCGCCCTACGCCTTGGGCTACCTTGATTTCTGGTGGTACGACGAAGAGGCCGCCCAGCAGTTGCGCGCCTCGGGCGCCTTGCGGTAAGGCGACCAAATGGGAGCCTATATCCTCAGACGGCTTTTGCTGGTGATCCCGACGTTGTTCGGCATCATGCTGGTCAATTTCGCGCTGGTGCAATTCGTGCCCGGTGGCCCGGTGGAACAGGCCATCGCCCGGATTCAGGGCGGCGGTGACGTCTTCGGCGGTTTCGCCGGGGGCAACAACGATGCCGGTGTCGATACCATGGCCCGCGGGTCCGACAGCACCTATGTCGGCGCGCGCGGCTTGCCGCCCGAGTTGATCGAGGAATTGGAGAAAGAATTCGGCTTCGACAAACCCCCGGTGGAACGGTTCTTTCACATGCTGTGGAACTACATGCGGCTGGACTTCGGAGAGAGCTATTTCCGCGCAATCAGCGTGATCGACTTGATCAAGGAAAAGCTGCCGGTCTCGATCACGCTGGGGCTGTGGTCCACGCTGATCGCGCATCTGGTCTCGATCCCCTTGGGCATCCGCAAGGCGGTGCGCGACGGCAGTCGGTTCGATACCTGGACCTCGGGCGCGATCATCGCCGCCTATGCGATCCCCGGCTTTCTCTTCGCCATCCTGTTGCTGGTGCTCTTTGCCGGCGGCTCTTACTGGCAGATCTTCCCGCTGCGCGGCCTGACCTCGGATAATTTCGACAGCCTCAGCCCCCTGGGCAAGGTGGCCGATTATTTCTGGCACATCACCTTGCCGGTGCTGGCCTCCACGATCTCGGCCTTCGCCACGCTGACGCTGCTCACGAAGAACAGCTTTCTCGACGAGATCAAAAAGCAATATGTCATCACCGCCCGCGCCAAGGGCCTGTCCGAGAGCAAGGTCCTCTACGGCCATGTATTCCGCAACGCGATGCTGATCGTGATCGCCAGTTTCCCGGCGGTCTTCATCTCGGTCTTCTTTGGCGGGTCGATCATCATCGAGACGATCTTCAGCCTCGACGGGTTGGGGCGCTTGGGCTTTGAGGCTGCGGTGGCGCGGGACTATCCGATCGTCTTCGGCACGCTCTTCATCTTCGGCCTGATCGGGCTGGTCGTCGGCATCCTGTCTGACCTGATGTATGTGCTCGTCGACCCGCGCATCGACTTCGAGAAGAGGGAAGGCTGATGGCGCTGTCTCCTCTGAACCAGCGCCGCTGGCGCAATTTCACCGCGAACCGCCGCGCCTATTGGTCGCTGTGGATCTTCGCGATCCTGTTCGGCATCTCGCTGTTTGCCGAGTTCGTGGCCAACGACAAGCCGATCCTCGTCAGCTACCGCGGCGAATATTACACGCCGATCTTCAACTTCTACCCCGAGACCGCCTTCGGCGGCGACTTCCAGACCGAGGCCGCCTACCGCGATCCGGAGGTGCAATGTCTTATCGCCACCGGCGGGCTGGACCTCTGTTTCGACGATCCGGAGGGCTACATCCTCGACGCCGAGGATGGCGAGGTCGAGGGCGAGGCGGTCGAGACAGGCTGGGCGCTCTGGCCTGTCATTCCCTATTCCTACGACACCGCCGTGGACCGCCCCGGGGCCGCACCCCTGCCGCCCAACGGGCAGAACTGGCTCGGGACCGACGGCACCAAGCGCGACGTCATGGCCCGCGTGATCCATGGTTTCCGACTGTCGGTGGTCTTCACCCTGATCGTGACCGGGGCGGCGTCGCTGATCGGCATCCTCGCGGGCGCGGTGCAGGGCTTCTTCGGTGGCTGGCTCGACCTAATTTTCCAGCGCATTATCGAGATCTGGTCCTCGACCCCGTCGCTTTACGTGATCATCATCATGTTCGCCATTCTTGGCCGAAGTTTCTGGCTTCTGGTGATCCTTCTGGTGGTGTTTTCGTGGACCGCGCTGGTGGGCGTGGTACGCGCCGAGTTCCTGCGTGCGCGCAACCTTGAATACGTCCGCGCGGCCCGCGCGCTTGGCGTGGGCAATGGCACGATCATGCTGCGCCACATGCTGCCCAATGCCATGGTGGCGACGCTCACGATGCTGCCCTTCATCATCACCGGCACGATCTCCACGCTGGCGACGCTCGATTTCCTCGGCTTCGGTCTGCCCTCTTCGGCACCTTCGCTGGGTGAGTTGACGCTGCAGGCCAAGCAGAACCTGCAGGCGCCGTGGCTCGCCTTCTCGGCCTTCTTCACCTTTGCCATCATGCTGTCGCTTCTGGTCTTCATCTTCGAGGGCATCCGCGACGCATTCGACCCCAGAAAGACCTTCTCGTGACTGCATTGTTGGACGTCAAAGACCTGCAAGTCTCCTTCCGGCAGGACGGTCAGCTGATCCCGGCGGTGCGCGGGGTGAGCTTTGCCGTGAACCGCGGCGAGACAGTGGCGCTGGTGGGCGAAAGCGGCTCGGGCAAGTCGGTCTCGGCGCTGTCGACCGTGTCGCTGCTGGGCGAAAGCGCTGAGGTGAGCGGGTCGGTCACCTACAACGGCCAGCAGATGATCGGCGCCGACGACAAGCTGCTGCGCGACGTGCGCGGCAACGATATTTCCTTCATTTTCCAAGAGCCGATGACCTCGCTCAACCCGCTGCACACGATCGAGAAGCAGCTGGCGGAATCGCTGGCGCTGCATCAGGGGCTACAAGGTCAGGCGGCGCGGGCGCGGGTGCTGGAACTGCTCCAACAGGTCGGCATCAACGACGCCGAAAGCCGCATGGACGCCTACCCGCACCAGCTTTCGGGCGGGCAGCGGCAGCGCGTGATGATCGCCATGGCGCTGGCCAACAAGCCCGACATCCTGATCGCGGACGAGCCGACGACGGCGCTCGACGTGACCATTCAGGCCCAGATCCTCGACCTGTTGAAGGATCTGAAAGACGAGATGGGCATGGGGCTTTTGTTCATCACCCATGACCTTGGCATCGTGCGGCGCATCGCCGACCGGGTTTTCGTCATGCAGAAGGGGCTGGTGGTCGAGGAAGGCCCGACGGCGGAGATTTTCGACAACCCGCAGCACCCCTACACGCGCAAACTGCTCGGCGCCGAGCCCACCGGCGCGCCCGCCCCGGTGGCCGAGGATGCGCCCGAAGTGCTGCGCACCGACAACCTCAAGGTCTGGTTCCCGATCCAGAAGGGCCTGCTGCGCCGGACCGTGGGCCATGTGAAGGCCGTCAACGACACCAGCCTGTCGATCCGCGCGGGCGAGACCCTGGGCATCGTCGGCGAAAGCGGCTCGGGCAAGACCACGGCGGCGCTGGCGATCATGCGGCTCATCGGCTCGGAAGGGGAGGTGACCTTTCGCGGCGAGGACCTGCGCAAATGGTCGACCAAGAAGCTGCGCCGGCTGCGCGCCGACATGCAAATCGTCTTTCAGGACCCCTTCGGCTCGCTCAGCCCGCGGATGACCTGTTTCCAGATCATCAGTGAGGGGCTCGCGATCCACAAGATCGACAAGGGGCGCGACCGGCGCGAGTTGGTGGCCGAGGTCATGACCGAGGTCGGGCTCGACCCCGCGACGATGGACCGCTACCCGCATGAGTTTTCCGGCGGTCAACGCCAGCGCATCGCCATCGCCCGCGCCATGGTGCTGCGGCCAAAACTGCTGGTGCTGGACGAGCCGACCTCGGCCCTAGACATGACCGTGCAGGTGCAGATCGTTGATCTTCTGCGGGATTTGCAGGCGAAATACGGGCTGGCCTATCTCTTCATCAGCCATGATCTGAAAGTGGTGCGGGCCATGTCGCACAAGGTCATGGTGATGAAACGCGGCGACGTGGTGGAATATGGGGACGTCGACGCGCTTTATGACAATCCGCAGACGGAATACACACGGAACCTGTTGCAGGCGGCAGGGTAAGCGGGCGTCGCATTTGCGGAGAGGGTAGGGGGGCGCTGCCCCCATCGCGCCGGGGGCGCGATTCCCCCGCGGTATTTTTGAAAGGATGAAGTTGGTTTGGGCGGCGCTTTCGCCGCCCGGTGGCGGTTTAGCCTTCGCTGGGGCCGATCATGAAGCAGCTGACGTTGCGCGCGGCCAGACGGCGGCAGGCGAGGTCGGCGCTTTCGCGGGACATGCCGAGGAAGTTCGCGTCAAAGCCTTGTGGGCGGCGCACCACTTTGCGCAGCGTGCCGTCGAGGGTCGACATTTCGGCCAGGGCGGTTTTCAGCAGGACCTTCTCGGCGGCGTAGCGGCTGGGGAAACGGCCCACGTTCACGCCCCAGTGGCGCCCGCCGGAGGTGGAGACGCGGGTCACGATCTCTTGCTCTACCGCCTGTTGTACCGCCAGCGTCACCTCCTTGGGGCGCGGTTCGGGGCGGGGGGAAGCTTTGGCGGCGGCGATGACGACCTCGGCCTCCTTGGCCTCTGGGGTGGGCGCGGCGGCGGGCGGGGTTGGTGCCGTTTCAACTGCTTCGCGCAGCGCTGCGGTGATATCGCTGTTGGAAACCACGCTGGTTGCCTCGGGCGCGGCGGCGGTGGCCACGACGACGACGTCGCTGCGGGGGCGCAGTTGCGGGCGTTTGGAGGTGGTGACGGCGCCGACGAGGCGGATCGTTTTGCCTGCGGCGCCGGGGGCGGTTTCCACATCGGCGTAGACGGGCGGGACCGGTTTGCGCAGCGGCGCGGAGGAGGGCGCGCGGCGGAAGCCGAGGTCCATAAGCTCGGCCACTTTGGCGTTGCGCGAGGCGGTGGATTTGCCGCCGAAAACGGTCACGATGATGCGCTCATTGCCCCGTTCGGCCGACGCGGTGAGGTTGAAGCCAGCGGCGCGAGTGTAGCCGGTTTTGATGCCGTCCGCCCCTTTGTAGGACCCCAGAAACCGGCGATTTGTATGGGAGACCTTGCGCACGCCCGCATCGGCGGTGATGCGCGAGAAGAGGTTGTAGTATTGCGGGTAATCATAGAGCAGGTGGCGGCCCATGCGGGTCATGTCGCGGGCGGTGGAGAGGTGGCCGCTTTCGGTCAGACCATGCATGTTTTTGAACGTGGTGCGCGTCATGCCAAGCTGTTTGGCAGTGCGGTTCATCCGGCGGGCGAAGGCGGCCTCAGAACCGCCGATGGCTTCGCCGATCGCGGTGGCGGCATCATTGGCGGATTTCACTGCGGCGGCGCGGATAAGATAGCGCAGGGCGATCTTTTGGCCCGGGCGCATGCCCAATTTGCTAGGCGGCTCGGAGGCCGCGTTTTTGGAGATCGTCACTTGGGTGTCGAGAGAGATTTCCCCCCGCTCTACCGCTTGGAAGGCGATGTAGAGGGTCATCATCTTGGTCAGGGAAGCCGGGTGCAGGCGCGTATCGGCATTCTCGGCGTGGATTTCCTTGCCGGTGCGGGCATCGATGACATAGGCGGCATAGGGGGCAGCGATGGCGCTGAGGGGCAGGAGAACCAGAACCCAGAGTGCTGCGAATAGAAATAGCCCGTAACGGGCCGGCTGAATGCGCCGAGCCTTCATATTTGCCTGCCTTTTACTGCCTCAGGCCGCCGATTTCTGGCTGACCATTTATTAATTGGTTCAAGGCTAGCATAGGACGCCGCATCGCGGAAGCCGTCGAATCCAGTGAACAGGGGAAAAAGGGGCGGATCTCTCCTCCAATATGTAGAGGCTTGCACACATCAACCCACTATAAGCGCGAATAAGGCAAGAATTAGGCGTAAATTGGCCCGCAGTGCGGCATTTTCGGCGATGTGTCAGAACGACTCAGACGCGGGGGCGAGTCACCCCGACACGATCTTTTCGATCGTTTCTGGGAGGCCTGAGAGGTCGCTGATCTCGGCGAAACGGGGGGAATTGGTTGGCGCTTCGGCATGTTCCATCGCCCATGTGAGGTCGTGAGGCACATAGACGCCCCAGCCGCCTGCCGCGATCATCGGGCGCACGTCGGAGGCCATCGAGTTGCCAACCATCAGCCCCCGTTCGGCACCTTGGCCATGCTGCTCAAAAATGTGGCGATAAGCGGCTTCGGTCTTGTGAGAGACGATTTCGACCGCGTCGAACCTATCGCGCAGGCCCGATTGGGCCAGTTTGCGTTCTTGGTCCAGCAGGTCGCCTTTGGTCACCACGATGAGCCGGTAGTCGCCGCGCAGGTTTTCCAGCACGTCCTCGACATGGGGCAGCAATTCGATGGGGTGGTCCAGCATGTCACGCCCGGCGGCGAGCAGATCGCTGATCACCTCGGCGGGGACTTTGCCCTCGGTTACCTCGATCGCGGTCTCGATCATCGACAGGGTGAAGCCTTTGATCCCATAGCCGTAATGCGGCAGATTGCGCCGTTCGGCCTCCAGCAGCCGGGCCATCAGGTGGTCGCGTTCACTATGTTCGGCGAGAAGGGCTGCAAAACGGTCGTGAGAGAGTGCAAAGTAGCGTTCATTATGCCACAATGTGTCATCCGCATCGAAACCGATAGTGGTGAGTGCCCCGCCCATATGTGCTGCCTCTTTCCTAAATTGGTTCAGGGGTTATATAGACGGCTGCACGACGAACAAGCTCTACCCCCAGCCGCAGGAGCAGCAATGCACCGTGACGACGTGAAAGCAGATTGGACGATCCAGCCCGCAGGCCGGCCCGCGCCGGGCGCGTGGATGATGGCCGACGGCCCCAAGGATGACGACGACAGCGAGTTGCTGACCAAGACCCGCCCCAAGACCAAACGCCCGCCGCTCTACAAGGTGATGTTGCTGAACGACGATTTCACCCCGATGGAATTCGTGGTGCATGTCTTGGAACGTTTCTTTGGCCTGAACCATGCGCAGGCGTTCGAGATCATGTTGACGGTTCACAAGAAGGGGCTCGCCGTGGTTGGCGTCTTTAGCCACGAGATCGCGGAGACGAAAGTGGCGCAGGTGATGGATTTCGCCCGGCGTCACCAGCATCCGCTACAATGCACCATGGAAAAAGAAGAATAACACGTGATTGATCCGCGACTGGAACTGGCCCTGAACGGCGGTGGGCTGGACCTGCCCGAAACTGGGGTGATCGCTGTCTTTCAGCCCCCCGTGGATGCGGATCTGGCCGGTCTTCCGCCCGAGCGTTGCAAGATCATTCACGATTTCAAACCTGCCTATGACGCATGGACGGCGCGGGGCTATGAGGCGGCGCATTCGATCGAGGGGCGTTATGCTGCCGCCATCGTCTGCCTGCCGCGTGCCAAACATGAGGCCCGCGCCTTGGTCGCCCAAGCCTGCGCTGTGAGCGATGGGCCGGTGGTGGTTGACGGGCAAAAGACCGATGGCGCGGATTCCATCCTGCGCGAGATGCGGGCGCGGGTGACGGTGCAGGGGCCGATCTCCAAGGCGCATGGCAAGCTTTACTGGATCGACGCGGGCGCGAGCGATTTTTTCACCGATTGGGAGGCTGGCCCGGCCCAGACGGAAGGCGGCTTTTGGACCGCGCCGGGGGTGTTCTCTGCCGATGGGGTCGATCTGGCCTCGGCGCTTTTGGTGGATGTGCTGCCCGATAACCTCGGGGCCGAAGTGGCCGATCTGGGCGCAGGCTGGGGGTTCCTTTCGGCGCATGTTCTGACGCGGCCCAAGGTGAAGACAGTGCATTTGGTCGAGGCCGGGCATATGGCGTTGGAATGTGCGCGCCATAACGTCACCGACGATCGCGCCGTGTTCCATTGGGAGGATGCCACCGAATGGCAGCCCCCGCACCGGATGGATACCGTGGTGATGAACCCGCCTTTCCACACAGGCCGCGCTGCCGAGCCGCAGATCGGTCAGGCCTTTGTCGCCGCGGCCGCGCGGATCCTCTCGGGGCAGGGCGATCTGTGGATGGTGGCCAACCGGCATCTGCCCTATGAGGCGGAACTGAAGAAACGCTTTGCTCAGGTGGCCGAGCTTGGAGGCGATGCGCGGTTCAAACTGTTCCACGCCACACGCCCGCTGACCCGGCGCCGCTGAGCCAAAAGGGGGTATCCCGATGTCATTCTCGATCTCTGGTAAAACAGCCATCATCACCGGCGCGGCGGACGGGATCGGCCTTGCTATCGCGCGGCATCTGGCCGACCGGGGCGCCAATGTGATGTGCGCCGATTCCAACGAGAAAAAGCTGATGGAAGAGTTGGGCGACACGCCGGACGACGGCAATATCCGCGTCTTTGCCGGTGATCTGCGTCAGCGCCTGACCATCGCCAACCTCGTCTCGGCCACGATCGACGCTTACGATCAGGTCGATATCCTCGTGAATGCCTCGCGGCAGGTGATGCCGACCGATCCGCTGGATGTGGAGGATGGCTCGGTCGAGACGCTGTTGCAGCAGAACCTGATGACGGCGCTGCAACTGTCACAGCAGGTGGCGCGGCGGATGATCAAACAGGCCGAGGGCCAGACCGAGGGGCAGGTGGGGTCGATCATCAACCTTAGCTCCATCGCGGCACAGCGCCACCAGCCGGATATGATGGGCTATGCCATCGCCTCGGCGGCGGTGCAGCAGATGACCCGCTCTCTGGCGCTGGTGCTGGCGCCGCATCGGATACGGGTGAATGCGATATCTTTCGGTTCGGTGATGAGCGCGTCCCTCCGCGCTGCCGTGGCCGAAAACCGCGACTGGCGCGACGACATCCGCGCGCATACGCCGCTTGGCCGGATCGCCGGGCCGAATGAGCTTTGCGAGGCGGTGCAATTCCTCGCCGCTGAAAGTTCGGGCTTCATGACGGGCGAAATCATGACCATCGACGGCGGGCGCACCCTGCTTGATGTGGTCTCGGCCCCCGCGCATTGAGGGCGGGCGGCAGTTTTCTGCGGCAAAAGTGAAATCATCCAGATTTCGCCCTTGACCCCGATGCCAAGCTGCCTTATCCGACGCGCCACGGCGTTATAGCTCAGTTGGTTAGAGCGAACGACTCATAATCGTTAGGTCCCTGGTTCAAATCCAGGTAACGCCACCATCCTCTCCCTTTTTCGTATGACGATATGCCTGCTGGGCTGGCACTGGCCACCTGCGCTTGGGTTGCACGCGGGGCTGGAAGGGATAGAAGATAGCCCATGCCCCGCGCGGGTTTGAGCAGATGAAAGCAGCCTTATGACCACGGAAAACTTCGTTCACGAGATCAACGTCACTTGGGGCGATTGTGACCCGGCGCAGATCGCCTATACCGCGCGGCTGCCCTATTTCGCGCTGGACGCGATCAACGCGTGGTGGGAGGCGCATTTTGACGGTGACGGCTGGTTTCAGCTTCAGATCGACCGCAATATCGGCACGCCTTTCGTCAATCTGTCGATGGATTTCCGCAGCCCGGTCACCCCGCGGCACAAGCTGATGTGCGAAACCTATCCGACGCGGCTTGGCAATAAATCTATCACCTTCGGCATGAAGGCGCGGCAGAACGGGGTGCTCTGTTTCGAAGGGTCTTTCACCTGCGTCTTTACCATCGCGGATGTGTTCAAAAGCCAATCCGCGCCCGAAGAATTGGCTCGTGTGATCAAACCTTTGGTCCGCGCCGACCTCGGCTGAGGCAATTGCGCCGCGAGCAGTTGAAGTTCTCCCGATTGCAGCGTCTTATCGCGCAGCACATCGAGGGAGACGAAGATGACGATCAGGACTGCGGTAATCGGATTGGGGATCATGGGGCGGCGCATGGCCGAGAACATGGTGCTGCACCCTGACTTCACGGTCACCACCATGTGGGATCCCGACCCCGCGGCCTGCGCCGCCGCGCAAGAAGTTGCGCCGGAAGCGGTTGTCTCCGCCACGGCGTCCGAGGCGATGGCCGATGTCGATCTCGTTTACCTCGCCTGCCCTCCGGTGCCGCGCAAAGCCTATGCGCTTGAGGCCGCCGCGGCGGGCAAGGCGATCTTCCTCGAAAAACCGCTTGGTGTGGACATTGCAGAGAGCCGCGCCTTGGTGGCCGAGTTGCAGGCCGCAGGCGTTCCGGCGGCGGTCAACTTTACCCAGGCGGCGGGGGCGGCGCTGACCGATCTGACGCGGTCGATCAAAGAGGGCGCGCTTGGCGATCTTTGCGGCATCGACATCATCGTGACCTATCCGGCATGGCCCCGTGCGTGGCAGGTGGATGCCGATTGGCTGCGCTTTGCCGCTGAGGGGGGCATGACGCGCGAGGTGATCTCGCACTTCCTGTTCCTGAGCGAGCGGGTGCTGGGGCCGCTGACCCTACAATGGGCCCATGCGGAATACCCCGACGAAAAGCTATGCGAAACCCATGTGGCGGCGCGGCTGGTCAATGCCGAGGGCTTGCCGGTTTCGATCCTCGGTTCTGTCGGCGGCGCGCAGCCGGACCGGCAGGAGGTGACGGTGAAAGGCGCGAAGGCCAGCCGCCGCATCTCGGAGTTTGCCATCGACACCCTGTCGACCGGAGAGGCCTTTGCGCCGACCAACAGCAGCCCCACCGACACCCGCGCCACCAGCCTCAAAGCGCAGCTTGACGACATGGCGCTTCTGATGGACGGCGGCCCGAGCCGACTGGCCACGCCAGAAGAGGCGCTGCGCGTGCAGGAGCTTATCGAAGGCATATTGGCCAACCGGGGGGCGCAGCCATGACCGCCACCTTGCAGTCATCGCCCGAAACCTGCCACTGGGGCTACTTTGAGGCCAGCCGCCCGCCCGCGCTGACGGTCCAAAGCGGCGACGAGGTGATCATCAACACCGTCTCTGGCGCGCCGAACTGTCTGCCGCCCGAGGGCTTCCATGTGCCGCCGGAACTTTACGACATCCACAAGGCAGGCCCGCCGCCGATGCCCGGCCATATCCTGACCGGCCCGGTGGCCGTCGAAGGCGCGATGCCCGGGGATGTGCTGAAGGTCGATATCCTTGATGTCGCGCTGCGGCAGGACTGGGGCTATAACTTCATCCGCCCCTTGGCAGGCACGCTGCCGCAGGATTTCACCGAGACCTATCACAGCAACATCCCGCTCGATGCTGAGCGGGGCATCGCCCGGCTGCCTTGGGGGCTGGAACTGCCCTTGGCCCCGTTCTTTGGCGTGATGGCCGTGGCCCCGCCGCCTGAATGGGGCCGGATCGCCACCATTGAGCCGCGCAAGCATGGCGGCAATCTGGACAACAAGGAACTGGTGGCGGGGAGTACGCTTTACCTGCCAGTGTTCAACGAAGGGGCGCTGTTTTCCTGCGGAGACGGGCATGGCGCGCAGGGCGATGGGGAGGTCTGCGTCACGGCGATTGAGACGGCGCTACAGGGGCGCTTTCGTCTGACGGTGTTGAAGGATCGCGGGCTCAGCTATCCGCAGGCCGAAACGCCGACCCATGTGATTACCATGGGCATGGCCCCCGACCTTGACCACTGCGCGGAGATGGCCCTGCGCGACATGATCACATTGGTCTCAGCACGCGCGGGGATCAGCCGCGAGGATGCCTATGTGCTCTGTTCGCTGGCGGGCGATCTGCGGATCACCCAGACGGTGAACCGTGAAAAGGGCGTGCATATGATGATGGCGAAAGAGTTGATCGGCGGTTAACTGCGCCGCCGCGCCAAGAAAAAGGGCCGCATCGCTGCGGCCCTTTCGCGTGTCTACTTAGCGGCAGATCACTCTTCCGCCCAAGCCATCCGGGCCGGGTGGTATTCGAACCCGATGTGATGCGCGGCACCCACCAGCCCCTCGCGGGTGTGGTTGTAGAGCGAGCGCCAGTAGGGCTGGATCGTGACGCCATCGTCTTGCAGCATCTTCTCACCCTTCGCCATGATCTCGCGGCGCGCTTCGACATCCGCCGTGGCCAGCGCCTCTGACAGCAGGGCGTCGAACTCGGGGCTGGCATAGCCGAACTCGTTCCACGCCTCGCCCGAGCGATAGGCCAGCGCCCAGATCTGCACGCCCAGAGGCCGCGCGTTCCAGTTGGTGGAGGAGAAGGGATATTTCACCCAGTCGTTCCAGAAGGTCGAGCCGGGCAGGATGGTGCGTTTGACCTTGATGCCCGCGTCACGCAGCTGGGCGGCCACGGCATCGGTAGTGTCTTTGCGCCATGCATCGTCGATCGAGAAGAGCTCATGCTCGTAATCGGCCATCCCCGCCTCTTCCATCAGCGCGCGGGCGGCTTCGGGGTCGGTCTTGGGCGGCTCGACCTCGGCGTATTCGGGGTGCATCGGGCCGACGTGGTGGTTCTCGGCGACGAGGCCGCGCCCGGCGTAGCCCAGTTCCAGCAGCACGGCATTGTCGACGGCCAGTTGCAGCGCGTTGCGCACGCGCTTGTCCTCGTAAGGTTTCATGCCGTCCACTTCGGCCAATTGGTTGGGGCGGATCACGATGGTCGCCGCCGTGGCGATCTCATTCTCGACCCAGCCGTCCAGCGTGCTCATCACGTCGATATATTCGCCTTCCATGGAGTAGAAAGCGTCGACCTCTTCGGCCTCGGCCGCCGCGATCCATGCGGAAGGATCGGTGCCGTAGTCGATGTATTCCAAACGGTCGATGTAGGGCCCGCCGAAGACCTCGGTACCCCACCAAGTGTGATCGGGGTTCTTCACCAGCACGCTTTTCACGCCAACTTCGAGCGACTCGGGCAGGTAGGGGCCAGTGCCTTTCGGGTTTTCCAACATCGTGTCGGGGTCGAACCCTTCGGGCGTGATGGCGGCGGGGTAGTCGGCCATGCCGGGGATCAGCGTGATGTCGGATTTGGGCAGCGTGAGCTTGACGGTGTGGTCATCCACCACCTCGATTGCGCCCTCGATGGCCTTGCCGGTTTCCTCATCCACCAGCGTGGCGAAACGGCCCGCCATGGAGTTGCCTTCGAGCGACTTGTCGCACCAGCCTTCGATGTTGCGCGCCACGTCTTGCGCGGTGAAGGCAGTGCCGTCGTTCCATGTCACGCCCTTGCGGACGTTCAGCGTGTATTCGGTGGCATCGTCGTTAATCTCCCAGCTTTCCAGCAGGCCGGGGGTGAAGGTGCCGTCATTCTCCCAGATGGCGAGGTATTCCAGCCAGCCGCGGCTGAAGTTGGCGATCTGCGACCAGTCATAGGTGCGCGGGTCTTTCAGGGCACGCACCTCCATCTGCATCCGCACGGTGCCGCCTTCCTTGAGGTTGGCATGGGCCGCCGCACGCGCGGGCGCGGCCATGCCAAGCATCCCGTAGGCTGTGGCGGACGTGGCCCCGAAGGCGCTCGCAATCGCCAGAAACTCGCGTCTGCTGACGGGGTCTTTCTTGGCGTTCTCGGCTGATGTCAGCACGGATTGCGGCAGCGGTTTTCCGGTGCGTGTCAAAAATTCCATGATTTTCCTCTCTGTTGGTGCGTTGGCCGGGCCATCGCGGATCCCCACTTTTCACGGTGGGGCAGGTGATGCAGTTGACCTGCTTTTGTCGCCTCTTGAGGTGGGCGCGGGGTGTTTAGTCTGCCGATCAGGCGCGTTGCGTCAAGCCTGTCGCGGGAAGTTGAGCAGCAAGCTAGCGCAGGAAACCGGCCCGGCAAGCGCGGGCATGGGGGAAAAGTGCTGTGAGGCTGGCGGGTTAGGCCAGATCGCGCGCGGCTTTGAAGAGCGCCGTAAGCCGCGCCGGGTCGCCGAGTTCATTGGCCAGCATCAGAACCAATCGGGCGTTGAGGGCGTGGCTTTCATCCTCGGTCAGCCCTTCATGGGCGGCCATAAGGGCGGCATAGACGCTGTCGCCCTCGGTGCCGAGGTTGTCTTCGAGGATCATGCGGTGGCTCCTTTCGCACGGTCATAGGCGCGGGCAATCGCGGCGCTGTCGGGCTGGTCGAAGACGGCGCAGACATGGCCATCGGGGCGCAGCAGATAGAGGAACCCGCTGCCATAGCGCCGCTGCGCGTGGCCGTCCTTGCCTTGGAAGCAGGGGTGAACATCATGGGATTGATCGATGCCGATCCGGGCAAGGCCGGGCAGGTCGGGGGCGGTGATCTCGCCCACGGCGAGGAGGGTGAACTGGCCCTGAACCGCACCCAACAGCCAGCAATCCCCCGCAGGCCCGACCAATGGCGCGTCGATCAGCGCGCTGCCGGGGCGCAGGGGCGCGTCGCCTGCGGTTTGCAGCGGGCTATGGGCCAGCGTGCAGGGCTGTGACAACCGGCCTGAGTTGATCAGTTTGCGCGCGAAAGGGTGCTTTGCGGCGAGGGTCAGCACCTCGTTGCGAAACAGGGTCTCGATGGGGGATTTCGGCGTCATGAAATTGGTCGCGCGGGCGGAGTTGCGCATGTTTTCGTCCGCGCCATGGCCGCGCTCGATGTCATAGCTCTCGATCAGGCTTGGCGGCGCTTCGCCCTGCACCACAGCCGCCAGTTTCCAGCCAAGGTTGTCGACATCCTGCACCCCGCCATTGCCGCCCCGCGCGCCAAACGGACTGACCACATGGGCGCTGTCGCCGACAAAGACGACGCGATCATGCACGAACCTCTCCAGCCGCGCGCAGCGGAACTTATAGACGCTCATCCAATCCAACCGGAACGGCGCATCGCCCAGCATCTGTTTCAGGCGGGGGACGACCTTCTCTTCGGTCGCTTCGGCTTTTGGGTCGGTCTCTGGCCCCAGTTGCAGGTCGATGCGGTAGATGTTGTCGGGCTGTTTGTGCAGCAGCGCGGAGTGGCCGTTGTGAAAGGGCGGGGCGAACCAGAACCACCGCTCGGGCGTGTCATGGTCGCCGAAGGGGGAGGTCTCCATCTCAACATCAGCGATGAGGAAATGTTCGTCAAAGGTCTGCCCCTCGAATGGCAGGTTCATCCGTTTGCGCGTGGCCGAGCCTGCGCCATCGCAGGCGATGTACCAGTCGGTTTCCAGTTGGTAGGGGCCATCCGGCGTCTCGACCGTCAGCTTAACATGGTCGGCGTGGCCCCTGTGATCGGTCACCTTGTTGAGAAAGCGCAGGTCGATCAGGTCGGGGAACTCCTGCGCGCGTTCAATGAGATACTCTTCGACGTAATATTGCTGAAGGTTCACGAAGGCCGGATATTTATGCCCCGGCTCCGGCAGGAGGTCGAAGTTATAGACCTCCTGTTCCCCGTGAAACTGGCGGCCCACTTTCCATGTCACGCCCTTTTCCAGCATCCGCTCGCCGATGCCGAGCCTGTCGAAAATCTCCAGCGTCCGTTTCGCCCAGCAGATCGCGCGCGAGCCGAGGGAGACGACATTGTTGTCATCCAACACGACCGATCTGACCCCGCGCAGGGCCAAGTCCACGGCCATCGACAGGCCGATAGGGCCAGCGCCTACAATCACAACCGGATGCCGCGGCTCGGGCGCGGTCAGACCGGCTGCGGGGCTGTAGGGGAAGGGGGTGTAGGCATAGGCCATGGCGGTATCCTCAGAGAAAGGCGTGCAAGAGCAGCAGAGCCAGCAAGGCCAGCGACACCAGCGCCACCCGGCGGCGCGCACCGCGGTATTCGGGCGCGCGCAGCATCTTTGACCAAACCTGCGCCGCATCGCGCAGCCCGGCGTAGGGCTGCCCGCTCCGGCGCGCAGCTTGGCGGCGGTGATCCATCACCAGTGCAAAGACCAGATAGAACCAGAGCGCCAGTGCCAAGACGATCAGGGCAGGAAGAAGCGCGGGCAGGGACATCAGTCCGACAGCGCCTCCCACATCTCTTTGTCGCGCGCCGCCGTCCAGATGCGCGGCGTGTCGATGTCCAGCGCCTCGTCATAGGCGCGGGCGACGTTGAAGGGCAGGCAGTGCTCATAGATTGCATAGTCGCCGAATTTGGGGTCGCATTCGGCGCGCACGGCGTCCCAAGCCTCTTTCAAGGTGCCGCCACGCAGGGCCACGCGGGCCGCCGGGCGGTAGGTGGAGCGGACGAAATCGGCGGTGCTGTCAATTGCGGCATTGACCATCTCGCGCCCCACCAGCGCGTCGCCCCGGCCCGGCGCGATGGCGTCGAGGTCGAAGGCGCGGATGCGTTCCAGCGTGTCGGGCCAGTCGTGGAAATGCCCGTCGCCGCAGTAGCAGGCGGAGTGGTATTCGACGATGTCGCCGGTGAACATGACGTTCTGGTCCGGCACATAGACCACCGCGTCGCCCGCCGTATGGGCGCGGCCCAACTGCATGATATCGACCCGGCGTTTGCCGAGGTAGACGCTCATCCGCCCGTTGAAGGTGGTGGTGGGCCACGTCAGCCCGGGGATGCTCTCATGACCTTCGAAGAGGCGGGGGAAACGCTCGAATTCGCTGTCCCAATCCTCTTGCCCGCGTTCGGCGACCATGGCGCGGGCCTTCTCAGACATGATGATCTGCGAGGCACCGAAGGCGGAGGCCCCGAGCACGCGCACGGCGTGGTAATGGGTCAGCACCAGATGGCTGATCGGCTTGTCGGTGACCGAGCGGACGCATTCGATGACCTTATTCGCCAGTCGCGGTGTCGCCTGCGCTTCGATGATCATCACGCTGTCGTCGCCGATGATCACGCCGGAGTTCGGATCGCCCTCGGCGGTGAAGGCGTAGAGCCCCTCGCCGACCTCGGTGAAGGAGATTTCTTTCTCGGTCATGTCGCCTTGAGATGCGAATTGCTTAGCCATGTGTTGTCCTTCTGTCTTGCTTCGCCAGCGCGGTTGCGCGGCCTGTTCAGGAAAAGTCGATTGCCGGGCGGACCTTGCCGGTGCAGCTGCCAAAGCCCACGCGGAAGCCATCGCCCTGCGCGTGGCCGGTGAGGGTCAGCGTATCGCCGTCTTCGACAAAGCTGCGGGTGCTGCCGTCTGCGAGGGTGATCGGCTCCTTGCCGCCCCATGACAGTTCCAGCAGCGACCCGCGCTGCGATTTCTCGGTGCCGGAGATCGTGCCGGAACCCAGCAGATCGCCCGCGTTCATCGCACAGCCCGAAGAGGCATGATGCGTCAACTGCTGCGCGGCGGAGTAATACATCTCGCGGTAGTTGGTGCGGGCGATTTCCTCGGCCTCGCCGCCCTCGGGCTGGAGCATCACCGACAGGTCGATGTCATAAAGGCCGGGTTTGCTCTCGCGCAGGTAGGGCAGCAGGTCTTTCTCCCGCGCGGGCGTCGGGGTGCGGAAGGGCTCCAACGCGTCGCGGGTCACGATCCAAGGGGAGATCGAGGTGGCGAATGCCTTGGCCTGAAACGGGCCGAGCGGTTGGTATTCCCACGCCTGAATGTCCCGCGCCGACCAGTCGTTGAGCAGGACATACCCAAAGATCATCTCATCCGCCTCGTCTATGCGGATCGGCTGTCCCATCTCGGTCGAGGTGCCGACGATCGCGCCCATCTCCAGCTCGATATCGAGTTTCTGGCAGGGGCCGAAATGCGGCGCTTCGGCCTCGGGGGCCTTCAACTGGCCATTGGGCCGCGTGATCTCAGTCCCCGAGACGACGACGGTGGAAGCGCGGCCATTGTAGCCGATAGGGATGTGCAGCCAATTCGGCGGCAGGGCGTTCTCGGCCCCGCGAAACATGGTGCCGACATTCGTGGCGTGATGCTTGCCCGCGTAGAAATCCGTATATTCGGAAACCATCATCGGCATGTGCAACTGCGCGGCCTCCATCGGCACCAGATGGGGCGCCACGGCTGCCTGATCGGGCGCATCGGCGCTGAGGAGTTCGATCAACCGGGAGCGCAAGGAAGCCCAAGCCGTGGGGCCAAGGTCCATCACATCGTTCCAATAGGGAACATCGAACACCGGCTCTTCGGCGAGGGCGATCAGCCCCTCTTCCTCCAGCGCGGCCATGTCCACGATCTGATCGCCAATCGCCACGCCGCAGCGCGCCTCAAGCTGATTGGTCGAAAAGACGCCGTAGGGCAGGTTGTTCAGCGGGAAATCGGTGGTGGCCGAATTGGCGCTTTCCACCCAAGAGGTCATCAGGGTCATAACGGTCCTTTCGGGGCCAGTCTGCCGCGGGTCACTTCTTGCCCGGCGTACCGTCGAATTTCTTCTCAAGGCTTTCCCAGCAGTCGATGTAATCGTCCTGCAACGGCGCTTCCTTGGCGGCGAATTCGGTCAGATGCTGCGGGAAGCGGGTCTCGAACATGAAGGACATTGTGTTGTCGAGTTTATGGGGCGCCAATTCGGCATTCGACGCGCCCTCGAAGGCGTTCCGGTCCGGCCCATGCGGCAGCATCATGTTGTGCAGGCTCATGCCCCCGGGAACGAAACCCTTGGGCTTGGCGTCATACTGGCCGTGGATATTGCCCATCAGTTCGGACATGATGTTCTTGTGATACCACGGCGGGCGGAAGGTATCCTCGGCCACCATCCAGCGGTCGCGGAACAGCACGAAGTCGATATTGGCGGTGCCTTCGACGCCCGAAGGCGCGGTCAGCACAGTGAAAATCGACGGGTCGGGGTGGTCGAACAGCACCGCGCCCACGGGGCAATAGGTGTTGAGGTCGTATTTCACCGGCGCGTAATTGCCGTGCCATGCCACCACGTCGAGCGGCGAATGCCCGATCTGGGTCTCATGGAACTGGCCGCACCACTTGATGGTGACGGTGGAGGGCACCTCGCGGTCCTCAAAAGCCGCCACGGGGGTTTTGAAGTCACGCGGGTTCGCCATGCAGTTGGCGCCGATCGGGCCGCGGGCTGGCAGGTGGAACTTCTGGCCGTAGTTCTCACAGACAAAGCCGCGCGCGGGGCCGTCCAGCACCTCCACCCGGTAGACCAGCCCGCGCGGGATGATGGCGATCTCCTGCGGGGCGATGTCCATGACGCCCAACTCGGTGCAAAAGCGCAAGCTGCCCTCCTGCGGGACGATCAAAAGCTCGCTGTCGGCAGAGTAGAAATAGCTGTCCACCATGCTCTCGGTCACCAGATAGATATGGCTCGCCATGCCGACTTGGGTGTTCACGTCGCCTGCCGTGGTCATCGTGCGCATGCCGGTCAGCCAAGTCAGCGGTGTGTCGGAATGCGGCACCGGATCCCAGCGGTATTGGCCAAGGCTGGTTACATCCTGCGGCTGATGCGGTGCGGACTTCCAATAGGGCAGGTCGATCCGCGTATAGCGCGACGAATGTTTCACCGAGGGCCGGATGCGGTAGCACCACGTTCGCTCGTTCTGATGAGAGGGCGCGGTGAAAGCCGTGCCGGAAAGCTGTTCGCCATAGAGGCCGTAGTTGCATTTCTGCGGGGAGTTCATGCCCTGCGGCAAGGCGCCGGGCAGGGCTTCGGTTTCGAAATCATTGCCGAATCCCGGCATATAGCCCGGATGCGTGCCCGATGTGGTGGCCGCGGTTGTCATCGTCGATGGCTTGGACTGGCTGGTCATCTGTGCCCCCTTGCAGAATCTGTTACAAGCGTAATAGTTGGATTTGTAACTAACAAGCGGCGCAGCATGGCGGACGGTGACTTTCAGCTTCAGCATTTTCTGCCATACCTGCTGAACCAAGCGGCGGAGGCGTCATCGCTCGAGTTTCAGCAGATCTACAAAAGCCGCTATGGCGTGCTGCGCACCGAATGGCGGGTCTTGTTCCACCTCGGCCTCTATGGGCAACTCACGGCAAGCGAGATCGGCCAGCGCGCGCGGATGCATAAGACCAAGATCAGCCGCGCCGTACACCGCCTGACCGAGCGGCGCTTCGTGACCCGCAGCCGTGACCCAGAGGATCGGCGGGTAGAGCATCTGTCGCTGACCCGGCAGGGCCAAGCGGCCTATGACGATCTGCGCGCCGTGGCGCAGCGCTACAATGCCGCGCTGATGGATGCGCTCGACCCTGCCGAGGCGGCGGTGCTGCGGCGGGCGCTGCTCAAGCTGTCGGATGTGGGGCAGGGGGGCTTTACTTAGCCCGTGGAAACCGCCACCGATGGCGCATGACCGATCAGACCAAAGGCCTCCTGCTCACCTTTCTTGGGGTGATGTGCATCGTTCCCGAAGCGCTTTTCGTGCGCGTCATCGACGCGCCGATGCTGACGCTTGCCTTTTGGAAGGTGACCCTCGTGGGCATGGCGATTGGCGCGGGCCTGCTGCTGGCCCAAGGCACCGCCCCCTTCCGCGCCCTCAGCCGCGCCGGATGGGCAAGCGCGATCTACATCGGCGGCGTGGCCTGCGCGGGGGTCGGCTTCGTGCTGGCCGTGCGCCTGACCTCGGTCGCGAATGTGGTCTTCATCCTCGCCTCGCTGCCGGTCTTTGCCGCGATCTATAGCCGGGTCTTTCTGGGGGAGCCGATCAGCCGGCGCATGTTCTTTACCATCGCGGCGGTGCTTGCCGGGCTGGCCGTAATCGCCTTCGGCTCGAGCGAGACCGAGAATGCCTCCCGCGCGGGCGATCTGCTGGCCCTGTCGATCTCGGCCATCTTCGCCGGAGCGCTGACAGCGGCGCGCCACGCGCGCGCGGTGTCGATGGTGCCAGCGGTGGCATTGGCCTATCTGCTGGCCGGGGCGGTGCTGCTGCCCGTGGCGCAGCCGCTGCACATGCCCACCGCAGAACTGCCGCAGATGCTGCTCTACGCGGCGTTCATGGCTGCCAGCGCCGGGCTCATCGCGCTTGGCCCGCGCTATATTTCAAGCGCCGAAGTGGGCCTGCTCGTTTTGTTGGAATCCGTGCTGGCGCCGCTGTTGGTCTGGGCGGTGCTGGGCGAAGACCCCGGGATCTATGCGCTGATCGGCGGGGGGATCGTCGTGGGCGCGCTGTTCCTGTCGAACCTCATCGCCCTGTCGCGCCGCCGCCGGGTCGTTCCCCCGCTGCCGCGCCACTAGGATCAAAAGTCGGGGCTGACGCCCGGCAATTCCAACGCCTTGATCAACTCACGCAACTCCTGCCGCGCGGCGATGTTCGAGATATTGAGCTGTTTCACCCCGATATCCTTGAGGTCCAGCAAGGTCAGACCGCGCGGGAATAGCTCCCGAAAGATCACCCGCTCATTGAACCCCGGCGCGGTGCGGAACCCGATCCGTTTGCTGAGGTTGTTGATCGCGCGCTCCATCTTCTCCTTGTTGACCATGCGCTGCGCCCCCAAACGGTTTCGGACCACGATCCAGTCGATCGCCGACAGCCCGGCCTGCGCCCTGAGCTGCCGCGCGTTCCAAACCATTTCGGAATAGACGGAGGGGCCGGTGATCTTTTCGCCATTGGCGTCGATATGGGCCAAAAGATCAAAGTCGATGAAGCTGTCGTTCAGCGGCGTGATCAATGTGTCCGCCAGCGAATGGGCCACCTGACTGAGGCGCGTGTGCGAACCGGGGCAGTCAATCAGAATGAAATCATTGTCCGGCTCCAGCGCGGCCACGGCGGCGCTCAGGCGATGGTCATACATGTTCTCACCGGGGCGCAGGCTGCTGGCCTCCACATCCGGCAATTCGCAAAGCGTCGGACTGGCAAGCGTCAGACCAGACTCGCGCATGAAATCACGGCGGTTCTCGATGTAGCGGCCAAAGGTCCGCTGCCGCAAGTCGAGGTCCAGCCCGCTGACCTTATGGCCAAGCCGCGCCAAGGCCGTCGCCACATGCATGGAAACGGTCGATTTGCCCGCGCCGCCTTTTTCGTTACCGACGACGATAATATGCGCCATACTGCTGTCCCTTCGCGCCTGCCCTTCAAGACAGGATATTGTTGAGCCGCACTATATGTAGGGTTCACGCCTTTGGAAAGTGGCGAGGCCGCTCGTTCAGCCCGACCGTGGCAGCGCTGCCGCGTTTGGACATCGCGCACATTTGCGCTATTTTCACCGCCTAAGGCGCCGTGTAACACCGCGCCTTACCGCGCCCGCGCACCCCAACGAACCGCTCAAGCAAGGCCTCCCCCATGCCAGATCACCACCCCACCACATCGAAACAGACAACAGTCCGCGGCGTGCTGCCGTCTCTGGGCATGGTGATCGCGGAATTCGCGCTGGTTTGCCTGCTGGTGGCGCTTGTGCCGGTGACGGTCTACCTCGATACGGCCGTTCTGGGCGAGGGCGTCACCGAAGACTCGCTGACCGAACATATGCACAACACCCTGCTGGCCATCGCGGCTGGGATTTTCATGATGGGCGCTTATCAACATGTGGGCATGCGGGGGTATCTGACACTGGCGGCCACGCTCTTCGCCTGCATGTTCCTGCGCGAATATGACGCCGCGCTCGACCGTATCCAACACGGGTTCTGGATCTACCCCGCCCTCGTGACACTGGCGGTGGGCAGCTTCATCGCATGGCGCAATCGCGGCACCACGCTGCTGCCCATGCTGCACCACCTGCAAACCCGCTCCGCCACCTTCGTCTATATCGGCGTCGTGCTGCTGCTCTTCTTCTCGCGGATTTTCGGTACCGGCGCCCTGTGGGAGGCCGTCATGGGCGCCGCCTATGACCCGCAAATCAAAACCACCGTCCAAGAGGGCACGGAACTGCTCGCCTATCTGCTGATCGCCTATGGGGCGGTGCTGTCCCACCTGCACGGCTACGGCGCCCAAGCCGCCCTACAAGAACGCCGCCTCTAACCCGGCCTCCCCCGTGCGCGCCGGCCCCCACCGGCACGCATACCCCTTAACTTCATCCTTTCAAAAATACCTCCACAGCGCTTGCCGAACACACCCGGCCTCGGCCCCATCCACTGCCCCGTCTCCCAAACGCAAAAGGCGCGACCCCCGAGGGGCCGCGCCTTTGTTTCGCACTGTCGGCAAGGCTTAGAAGCCCAGACCTGCGTATTTGTTCTTGAACTTCGACACGCGGCCGCCGGTGTCCATGATGCGGCCAGTGCCGCCGGTCCAGGCAGGGTGCACGGAGGGGTCGATGTCGAGCGACAGCTGGTCGCCTTCCTTGCCCCATGTCGATTTCATTTCCACAACGGTGCCGTCGGTCATTTTGACGTTGATGATGTGGTATTCGGGATGTGTATCGGTTTTCATCGACCAGTCCTTTATGCGTTCGCGCCGGAAAGCGGCTTGTAGTGGACGTTTTCGGCGATCCGTGCGGATTTGCCGCGACGGCTGCGCAGGTAGTACAGCTTGGCACGACGCACGCGACCACGGCGCACGACGGTGATGCTGTCGATGTTGGTCGAATGCAGCGGGAACACACGCTCCACGCCTTCGCCAAAGGAAATCTTGCGCACGGTGAAGGACCCGGCGATGCCGTGACCGTTCTTGCGCGAAATGCAGACGCCTTCGTAGTTCTGCACACGGGTGCGGGTGCCTTCGGTGACTTTAAAGCCAACACGAACGGTATCACCGGCACGGAAGTCGGGGATCTCTTTCCCCAGTTCGGCGACTTGTTCCGCCTCGATCTCTGCGATCAGGTTCATCTGACCATTCTCCTATGATGTTCGCGGTATTCCACGAAATTATGTCGCGACCCAGAGCTTCGGGTTCTATCGGGCGGCGCCGCGATCGTTTCCGATCAAGGCCCCCCGCCGGAGGTATCGTCGTCATTACTTAGTTTTCTGCGTTAAACGCAAAGCACCGGAGCCGCCAAAGCGATTCCGGATGCGCGGGGTATAGGGGGCAAAAGCGATAGGATCAAGGGGGCTGTGGCCACCTTGATCCCCAGTGTTTCAGACCTCTGCGCGCTGTCGCGTCAGGCCAGCGCGATCACGCCCAAGACAACGAGCAGGAACAGCACCAGAACGATGCCGATCAGCACTTTCGCCCCGGTCATCGCGGCACCCGATACGCGGCCAAAGCCCAAGAGCGCTGCAACGGCGGCGACGATCAACAGAATAAGAATAAGTTCAAGCATTTGGATTCTCCCTCCGATATGGGAGATCAACGCGCCGCGCAGGGGCGGGTTCCGTATCGGGGCGCGGGCTCAATCCTTGCTCTCGAACGCGGCCCACATGTCGGGGCGGCGTTTGCGGGTCAGCTCTTCGGCCTGCGCCTGCCGCCATTTCGCAATCTCGCCATGGTTGCCCGACATCAAAACAGGCGGAATCTCGCGCCCTTCCCATTCGGCGGGGCGGGTATAATGCGGATGTTCCAACAGGCCCGAGGCGTGGCTTTCCTCTTCGATGCTCTCGGCATTGCCCAGCACGCCAGGCAAGAGGCGCACGGTGGCGTCGATCATCGCTTGGGCGGCCAACTCGCCCCCCGTCATGACGAAATCGCCCAGACTAACCTCGGTGATGCCGAAATGCTCGATCACCCGCTCGTCGACCCCCTCGAATCGCCCGCAGAGCATTGTCACCCCCGCGCAGCTTGCCAAATCGCGCGCCATGGCCTGATCGAACCGCCGCCCGCGCGGCGACATGTAGAGGATTGGCCAGCGCCCATGGGCGTGGCTTTGCGCCCGCGCCAGCGCCGGGCCGACCACATCGGCGCGCATGACCATGCCCGCCCCGCCGCCTGCGGGGGTGTCATCGACATTGCGGTGCTTGCCGATGCCGAAATCGCGCAGGTCATGGGTGTGCAATTGCCAACGCCCTTCATGCAGCGCCTTTCCGGTCAAGCTGGCGCCCAGCACACCGGGGAAGAGATCGGGAAACAGCGTGACGATCCGGGCCTGCCAGACATCGGCGTAATCGGGCGCGTCTTGCATCAGGGCGCGGGGTTTGAGGCTGGGGCGTGCGCTTTGACGTCCGTGAGAGCGGGTGGGTTTCATGCGGTTCCTGCCTGTTGCAATAGGGCGGTCTTGGCGCGGCGGCGCGCCTCGGGGTCATCGGCGTGTTGGCGGTTGGCGTCAAGCAGAGCCTGCAAAAGTTCCGCGGGCAAGCGCTGGTTCTCGGGCGGGGGCACGCTCATCTGCGCCAAGACCTCAGGCGGCAATGCGCAAAGGTCTAGAAGGGGCGTCGCGGGGCCGAGCGGCAGGTCGCGGCAGGCCTCCAGCCGCGCGTGATGCACCGGGCAGGGCAGACGCCGGGCAATCGTTTCGGCCACCGCATCCAAACCTGCCGCTGGGGCGTAGCGGGATGTGAACTCCGCAAGGTCGAGCGTCATGGAGGAGGCTTTGACATGCTCCCAATAGGCCGAAGCGATCCAATCCGCCGGGGCGCGGGTCGAGAGGTAGACCATGATCTCCGCCCGGGGGAAGCGGCGGCGCAGGCTGCGGGTAAAGGTCTCCAGCAACACGGGCGCGGCGCTGTAATCGGCAAGATCGCCCCGCCCGGGCATGTGACCGGCCAGTTCCTCGGCCGAGAGGACCAGCGTGCGGCGCGGCATCCGGGGCAGGGCGTTGAGAAGGGCGTCGAAGCGGTATTCGGCCTTGAGCAGCGTGAGCGGGTCGCGCCATGTGGAATAGCCGCGCGCGGCATGCAGCAGGTCTTTCATCTGCCAGCGCAGGCGCAGGGCGACATGGGGTTTCAGCAGGGCGCGGTTGGCGCGCAGGGTGGCTTGAACGGAACTGGTCCCTGTCTTGTGAAAGCCGGGATGCAGAATGATCCGGCGGGGCATCATCCGGCTCTGGTCTCAGCCATCCTTGCTCTCGGGCAGCACGCCCAAAGGCGGGTCGGCGATGATCCGGCCCGAGGCGAGATCGACCGTCGGCACGGCGGCTTTGGTGAAGGGCAGGAAGGTGGTGGCCGAAGTGCCTGCAAGTTGCAGTTCCAACAGATCGTCCGCCCCGTGGTTCTGCACCGTTTTCACACGGCCCAGCAGCACGCCGCCGGTGTCATAGACCTCAAGCCCGATGAGATCGGCGTGGTAGAATTCGTCATCCGGCAGGCCCGGCAATTGATCCCGCGCGGCAAAGAGCGAGACACCGCGCAGATCGTCGGCCTCTTCCTTGGTGGTGATTTCGGCGATGCGCGCGGCAAAGCCGTTTTTGACCGGGTGCAGCAGGGCGAGGGTGAACTGGCGGCTGCCGTCCTCGGTGCTCAGCGGGCGGTAGTTTTCGATGTCTTCGGGCACGGCGCAGTAGCTTTTCACGCGCACTTCGCCGCGCACGCCATAGGCGCCCGCGATGGCACCGACGCAGATCAGGTCTTGGTCACTCATTGCAACAACTCCGAATTCACGCAGATCGTCCCGGTCCATTCACCGGCCCCGGCTTTGCATTCATCCTGCATTAACTGCCGATCATAGCGGATGCCAAGGACAAAGCCGAGCACGAGCACGGACAGAAGGAACAGTAGCTTTCTCATTAGCGGGTCTCGACCTTAAGGCGGGGGGCGCGGGTCTCCCAACCTTTGGTTTCCAGTTCCGGCGTCAGGCTGTTTTCCTCGGGCCAGCCCATGCAAAGATAGGCCACCAGCGACCAATCCTCTGGCACCGCAAGGTCACGGTTCAGCCGCGCGGGGTCGAGCACCGAGACCCAGCCCAGCCCGAGGCCATGGGCGCGGGCGGTGAGCCATAGGTGGGTGATCGCCCCCACCACCGAATAGCGCCGCATCTCGGGCATGGTGCCCGCGCCGAGGCCGCTGCCCTTTTCGGTGCTTTCATCACAGTAGATCGCCAATTGCTCGGGCGCGTCACTCATGCCCGAAAGCTTGAGCCCGGCATAGCGCTTGGCCTTTTCACCCTCGTATCCGGCGAGGGCGCGGGCATTGGCGGATTGGAAATTCTCAAGCGCGGCTTGGCGCGCGGTGTCAGATTGCACGCGGATGATCCGCCATGGTTCCGACAGGCCCACAGAGGGGGCGAGATTGAAACTGTCGAGGCAACTTTGCACAAGCGCCTCGTCCAGCGGGTCTGTGCGAAAGCGGCGCACGTCGCGCCGCCATCGCATCAGGTCGTGCAGCCCGGCACGGAAGTCATCAGAGAATGTATCCATGCCGGGCGCTCGAAGCTTATTCTGCGGAAGCTTCTTCGGCAGGGGCGTTGGCAGCTTCGGCAGCGGCAGCAGCCTTGTCGGCTTTCTCCTGCGCGCGCTCTTGGGCTTTCTTGCCCGGTGCGCCCTTCTTGGGGTTGTTACGCTCGGTCTTTTCGCGGATGCCAGCGGCTTCCAGCATGCGAACGACGCGCTCGGTCGGCTGGGCGCCTTTGGCGATCCATTCCTGAACCTTTTCAACGTCCATTTTCACGCGGTCTTCGCTGTCTTTCGGCAGCAGAGGGTTGTAGGTGCCCAGCTTCTCGATGAAGCGGCCATCGCGGGGCATGCGGCTGTCGGCGGCCACGATGCGGTAGAAGGGGCGCTTTTTGGAACCGCCGCGGGCGAGACGAATTTTCATTGCCATGGTGTTTAATCCTTTAGGTTGGTTGGGGGGACGGGAGGCCGTCCTATTCTTGGTGGGTTTTGTGGTGCCGAATGACTTCGGCGATGATGAAGTTCAAGAACTTCTTGGCGAAGACGGGGTCGAGGTCCGCCGCTTCCGCCAAATCTTCGAGCCGCTCGATCTGGGCCGCTTCGCGGGCCGGATCGGAGGGGGGAAGGTCGTGCGTGGCCTTGAGTTTCCCCACGGCCTGCGTGTGTTTGAACCGCTCGCCCAGCGTATAGACGAGGATCGCGTCGAGCCGGTCGATCGAGGCGCGGTGCTCTTTCAACAGCTCGGCGGCGCGGGCGGCGGTATCTGTGAGGGGCTCGGTCATTTCTTCTTCCCGAAACCGCTGAGGCCCCCGGGCAGGCCCATGCCGCCGCCGAGGCCACCGCCCATGCCGCCCAGACCGCCGGGCAGCTTGCCGCCCATTTGCTTGGCCGCCGCTTCAAGCGCCTTGGGGTCCATCTGGGAGGGGTCCATGCCGCCGGGCATGCCGCCCTTGCCCATCATGCCCTTCATGGCCTGCTTAAGCATGCCGCCTTTGCCCATCTTGCCCATCTTCTTCATCATGTCGGACATCTGGCGGTGCATCTTCATCAGCTTGTTGAGGTCGGAGACCTCCATGCCGGCACCCTTGGCGATCCGCTTCTTGCGGCTGGCCTGCAGCAGGGCAGGGTTGGCGCGCTCTTTCTTGGTCATGGACTGGATGAGGGCGATCTGCTGCTTGAGGATCTTGTCATCGAAACCGGCGTCTTCGACCTGTTTCGCCATTTTCCCCATGCCGGGCATCATGCCCATCATGCCCTGCATGCCGCCCATCTTGATCATCTGTTCAAGCTGCATCTTCAGGTCGTTCATGTTGAACTGACCCTTGGCCATGCGCTTCATCATCTTCTCGGCCTGTTCGGCCTCGATGGTTTCCTGCGCCTTCTCGACCAGCGCCACGATGTCGCCCATGCCGAGGATGCGGCCCGCGATACGCTCGGGCTCGAAGGTTTCGAGCGCGTCCATCTTTTCGCCCAGACCGACGAACTTGATCGGCTTGCCGGTCACGGCCCGCATCGAGAGCGCAGCACCGCCACGGCCATCGCCGTCCATCCGGGTCAGCACGACGCCGGAGATGCCGATACGCTCGTCGAAATTCTCGGCCGTATGCACGGCATCCTGACCGGTCAGGCCGTCGACGACCAACAATGTTTCACGTGGATTGGCCACGTCGCGCACCGCTTCGACTTGGCTCATCAACTCTTCGTCGATGGACAGGCGGCCCGCGGTGTCGAGCATATAGACGTCATAACCGCCCAAGCCCGCCTGCGTTTTGGCGCGTTTGGCGATTTGCACCGGGCTTTCGCCCTTGACGATCGGCAGCGTGTCGACGCCGATCTGCGTGCCGAGGATCGCCAGCTGCTCCATCGCGGCGGGGCGGTTCACGTCGAGCGAGGCCATCAACACGCGCTTGCCGTCGCGGTCTTTCATGCGCTTGGCGAGTTTCGCGGTGGTGGTCGTCTTACCGCCGCCCTGCAAACCGACCATTAGGATCGGCGCGGGCGGGCTGTCGATCTTGAGCGAACCGGGTTCGCCTTCGCCTTTCAGCACGTCGATCAGCGCGTCATGGACAATCTTGACGACCTGCTGGCCCGGCGTCACCGATTTGGTCACCGCTTGGCCCGTGGCCTTTTCCTGCACCGTCTTGACGAATTCACGCGCCACGGGCAGCGAAACGTCCGCTTCCAACAGGGCGATGCGCACTTCGCGCAGAGCGGTCTTGACGTCCTCGTCGCTGAGCGCGCCTTGTTTGGTCAGGCGGTCAAAGACACCAGAGAGCCGTTCGCTAAGATTTTCAAACATGGGCACAGGGCCTTTCGGGTCGGTTGCACTTGCCCCTATTTAAGGACGCGCGCGAAAATGCACAAACGCCCCAGTGGGCGCAACGCGCTGACTGGGGGCGATCCCGACGACAGGCCGGGACCGGAAGGCAATGCTTCCGGAGATCGGTTGGCGTTTACGCGCTGCGGGGGTGCGAGTCAAGCCGGGTGGGGGTGGCTGGCGAAAGGCCGCCATGCAAAAGCCGCGCCCCCGGCGTGGAGACGCGGCTGATTTGGAGGAGAGGGCGGTGCGCTTAGGCCGCGTTACGCAGCGCGTCGATCTGCGCATGGGCGCGGGCGATGGTGCCTTCGGCGTCCACGGCCAGCTGGTCCGCTGCGACGAAGGTCACATCAGTGATGCCCAGAAAGCCCAGCACGAAACGCAGGTAGCCACTGGCGAAATCGGCGGCGGAATCGATGCCCGTCCCGCCCGAGGCGAAGGCCACGATGACGCGTTTATCCTCCAGCAGCCCTTGGGGGCCGTCTTCTGTGTAGCGGAAGGTCACGCCAACGCGGGCGATCAGGTCAATCCACGCTTTCAGCGAGGCCGGAATGGTGAAGTTGTAGATGGGCGCGCTGATCACGATCGTATCGGCGGCCTGCACTTCGGCGACCAGCGCGTCGGAGAGGGCGAGGGCTTCTTGATCCAGCTCTGTGCGCTCTTCGGCGGGTTTCACCCGGGCGCTGGCCCATGTCGAATCGATCAGTGGCAGGGGCTCGCTGGCGATGTCACGGGTGACGACGTCGCTGTCGCCCAGGGTTGCGATGATCCGGTCCGTCAGTTGGCGGGTGACGGAGTTTTCGCGGTTCACCGAGGTTTCGATGCGCAATATGGCCATGGTGTTGATCCTTGTTCCAAGGGTAAATCTGATGGCATGGAATTGGCCATTGTGCTCGCGAACGCAACTGCCAGAATGAGCGTGACCATGTTCGTAAATGCACAAGTCGGGAAGGCGAGGTGAACAATGGACAATTGGGATGAGATCAGGACCGCCTATCAGGTCGCCCAGCTTGGCACCGTGAGCGGCGCGGCAGAGGTGCTGGGCGTGCACCATGCCACCGTGATCCGCCATATCGACGCCCTGGAAGGGCGGCTTGGCGTGAAGCTGTTTCAGCGCCATGCACGCGGCTACACGGCCACCGAGGCGGGGGAGGACCTGCTGCGGGTGGCGCGGGCGACGGACGATCAATTCAGCCAATTGGCCGGGCGGATCAAAGGGCGCGGCAGCGATGTTTCGGGGGAGTTGGTGATCACCTCGCTTGATTTCCTCGCCCCGCAGCTTGCGCCCTTGCTGACCGAGTTCCAGCGCCAGAACCCCGATCTTGTGGTCCGCTATCTGATCGGAGACCGCTTGTTCCGGCTGGAATATGGCGAGGCGCATGTCGCCATCCGTGCCGGGGCCGCGCCGGATCAGCCCGACAATGTGGTGCAGCCCTATGCGCAGCTGGCGATGGGGGCCTATGCCAGCCGAGATTATGTGGCGCAGTACGGCATCCCGCAGGGGCCGGAGGATTACCACAAGCACCGTTTTTCATCGCCGCCGACAACCGCGACAGCCGCGCGCCCTATCACAAGTGGCTCTGGGCCACGGTGCCAGAGGAAAGCGTGACATGGCGCAGCACCAGCGGTGCGGCGCTGGAGGCGGCATTGCGGGCCGGGGCCGGGATCGGCGGCTTGCCCGCTGCCATGGGGCGCAATGATCCGGAATTGGTTGAGATTCACGCCCCCCGCCCCGATTGGGGCAGTGCGCTGTGGCTGGTCACCCATGTCGATCTGCACCGCACCAGCAAGGTGCAGGCGGTGCTGCGGTTCCTCAAGGAACATGCCGAGGATGCGGTCGCATGTCCCGAATAAGCGCCGCGGCGCAGGGGCATCTGGCGATGCTCTGCTTCTCGGCTCTGGTGGCCGGGTCATTCTCGCTCGGGGCGCAGGTGGCGAATGAGATCACGCCGACGGCGCTGAACGCCGTGCGTTTCGCCTTGGCGACGGCCTTGGTCGGGGCCTTGGCATGGGGGCGGGGCGATATCAGCCGGGCGGGCTTTGCAGCACCTTGGCGCTACTTCGTGCTGGCAGGGCTGTTCACGCTTTACTTCGTCTTGATGTTCGAAGGGTTGAAGACCGCGCCCCCGGTGGCTGCGGCGGCGGTCTTTACCCTCGTGCCGGTGATGGCGGCGGGGTTCGCCTGGCTGCTGATGCGGCAGGTCATGACGCCGCGCATGGCGCTGGCGCTGGCCATCGGCGGGGCCGGGGCGCTTTGGGTGATCTTTCGCGGCGACCTCGCGGCGATTTTGGCTTTCGACATCGGGCGGGGGGAGGCGATTTATTTTGTCGGCTGCATCAGCCACGCGCTTTATACCCCCATGGTAAGGCGGCTGAACCGCGGAGAAAGCGCGGTGATGTTCACCTTTGGCACCCTGTTGGCAGGCACGGTGCTCTTGGGGCTTTACGGCTGGAAAGACCTTCGCGCGACCGATTGGAGCGCGCTGCGCCCCTTGGTCTGGATCACCATCCTCTATGTCGCGGTCTTTGCCACGGCGGCCACGGTGGTTCTGCTGCAATTCGCGGCGCTGCGGCTGCCTTCGGCCAAGGTCATGGCCTACACCTATCTCACGCCCAGCTGGGTGATCCTGTGGGAGTTGGGCTTTGGCAATGCCCTGCCGGGGGCGCTGGTCTGGGGCGGGGTGTTGATGACGATCCTCGCGCTTTCGCTGCTGCTGCGCGCGGATGGCGAAGAAAAGTCATAAAAATTCAAAAAGTTGCGGAATCGGCGGAACCTAAGCGCGACGCCCGGCGTTGGGGCGTGAATTAACAGTGAAGGACACCACCATGCGTAGTATTATTTACCTGATCGGGTTGATCGTCGTGGTTTTGGCTATTTTGCGTTTCGCATTCGGCGTCATCTGACCGTCGATTGATCCTCCCCTTGTCTTATTTACCTCGTGGCAAGGGGGGATCACTCTATTTATATATGTATCACCTACTCTGACCCTGAGCGCATCCCGCCTTCGCTGCCCTCAGGCAGTTCGATCTCCAAAAAACGCTCGAAGGCATCAAGGTTCACCGGCTCGAATTGCCCGAACCCCTGCATCCAGACCGACGCATCGCGCAGCGCATCCGGTTCCAGCTTGCACCATTTCACCCGCCCCCGCTTTTCCTGACTGATCAGCCCCGCCGCTGTCAGCACGCCCAAATGTTTCGAGATCGCGGCAAGCGACATCTCGAAGGGTTCGGCGACATCGGTCACGGCCATATCATCCTCCAACAGCATGGCGAGGATGGCGCGACGCGTGGGGTCGGCAAGAGCGGCAAACACCTGATCGAGATCTTGGGTCATACGCTTGAATAGCGCGGGGCGCGCGTAGGCGAAAGCGGGCATTGCAGCTAACTTAACCGCTGAGTTGAATAACCCTTCGGCGCGATTTCCTTGGGATTTGCCGGACCCGTTTCAAGTGTGGGTTGCCTCCGCCTCCCGTAAGCCCTTGTAAACTCGTGAAAACCCGCGGCAGCCAAGGTTGTTGACTCTAACCCGCCCTGACAGTAGCACCGCAGCAGATATTCCTAAGGGGATTTTGGTGTGACCAGCCCGGACCAACGGCAGCAGATGGAGCAGCTTGAGGCCAGACTGGCGGCTGCGAAAGAACGCGGCGCACCCAAGCCCCGGGCGGATGAACATTATTCGCAGGCCAGTATGGCATGGCGGATGGTGATCGAACTTGTGGCCGGTCTTGGGATCGGTTTCGGCATCGGATACGGGCTGGATGTGCTCTTTGGCACGCTGCCCATCTTCATGGTGCTCTTTGTAATGCTGGGCCTTGCGGCGGGGGTGAAGACGATGCTCCGCACCGCTGAGGAAATCCAGGGTAAACAACAGGCCGAACCGGCCGAACAGGATACGCCCCATTCGGGCAAGGACGAGGGAGCCTGAGATGGCAACAGAGACACACGGCGCTGAAACAGGCGGTCTGGAATTCCACCCGATGGACCAGTTCATCGTATCGCCGCTCTTTGGCGACGATGCTTCCGTTGCTTGGTACACCATCACCAACGCGACCTTCTGGATGGCGCTGGCGGTTCTGGCCACTTTCGCGATGCTCGTTCTGGGCAGCGCGCGCCGCTCGGTCGTTCCGGGCCGCATGCAATCGGTTGCTGAACTGGCTTACGGCTTCATCCACAAGATGGTCGAAGACATCTGCGGCAAAGAAGGGCTGAAGTTCTTCCCCTATATCATGACACTGTTCATGTTCATCGTGATGGCGAACTTCCTCGGCCTGATCCCCACGGCCTTCACCCCCACCGCGCATTTCTCGGTGACCGTGGTGCTGGCGCTGGCGGTGTTCATCACCGTGACCGTCGTCGGCTTCGTCAAGAATGGCGCGGCGTTCCTGAGCCTCTTCTGGGTGTCCTCGGCGCCTCTGGCCCTGCGCCCCGTGCTGGCGATCATCGAGCTGATCAGCTACTTCGTGCGCCCGGTCAGCCACTCCATTCGTCTGGCGGGCAACGTCATGGCGGGCCACGCGGTGATCAAAGTTTTCGCCGGTTTTGCTGCCATCGCAGTGATCTCGCCGGTGTCGGTCGTCGCGATCACCGCGATGTACGGTCTCGAAGTGCTGGTGGCCTTCATTCAGGCCTATGTCTTCACCATCCTGACATGCGTGTACCTCAAGGACGCGCTGCACCCGGCACACTAACAACCCCAACAACGGCGGGGTTTCCCGTCAAAGTTTTAACTTCCAATCGTAAGGAGATACCCCAATGGAAGGTCAACTCGCACATATCGGCGCAGGCATCGCAGGTCTCGGCACAGGCATCGCAGCCCTGGGTGTCGGCAACGTTGCCGCCAACTTCCTGTCCGGCGCACTGCGCAACCCCTCGGCAGCCGCAAGCCAGACAGCGACCCTGTTCATCGGCATCGCGTTTGCAGAAGCTCTGGGGATCTTCTCGTTCCTCGTCGCTCTGCTGCTGATGTTCGCTGTCTAAGCTCTCGGAACTGTAATCCTTACGAGCGGGCAGGCGCGCATCGCCGTGTCTGCCCGGCTGTAACGGCAAAGTTTCCAAGGAGAAGCCACGATGGCAACTGTAACAACCAGCGACGGGCTGGCCGACGCGACCGGCATTGCGACTCATGCTGCCGAAACGCCGGGCATGCCGCAGCTGAACTTCGATCACTGGGGCAACCAGATTTTCTGGCTGATCCTGGCGCTGATCGCCACCTACCTGATCCTGTCGCGCGTGGCTCTGCCCCGTATCGGTGCGGTTCTGGCCGAGCGCCAAGGGACCATCACCAATGACATCGCGGCTGCCGAAGACCTTAAGGTAAAGGCACAGGAAGCCGAAGCCGCCTATGACAAGGCCCTGATCGACGCCCGTGCCGAGGCACAGCAGATCGTGGCTCAGGCAAAAGCGGACATGCAGGCTGATCTGGATGCCGAAATGGCCAAGGCCGATGCCGAGATTGCCGCGCAAGTGGCGGAATCGGAAAAAGCCATCGCCGAAATTCGCGCGGGCGCCATGGACAACGTACAAGCCGTTGCCAAGGACACCGCCGAGGCCCTCGTCGCCGCTCTGGGTGGCACCGCCGATACCGCAACCGTCAGCGCTGCCGTCGACGCGCGGATGAAAGGATAAGCCATGACCAAATCCATGCGCCTGACACTTTCGACCCTGCTCGCCGGTCTCGCCGCTTCGCCGGCGCTTGCCGCCACGGGGCCTTTCTTTTCGCTGCGCAACACCGATTTCATCGTGTTGCTGGCCTTCCTGCTGTTCCTTGGGATCCTGATTTACTTCAAGGTGCCAACGCTTTTGATCGGCATGCTCGACAAACGCGCCGACGGCATCAAGACCGAGCTGGAAGAAGCCCGCGCCCTGCGTGAAGAAGCGCAAACCCTGCTGGCCTCTTACGAGCGCAAGCAGAAAGAGGTGCAGGACCAAGCGGACCGGATCGTGTCTTCTGCCAAGGAAGACGCCCGTCTCGCCGCCGAACAGGCACGGGCGGATATGGCCAAGTCGCTTGAGCGTCGCATGGCCGCCGCGAAAGACCAGATCAGCTCGGCCGAGGCCGCCGCTGTGAAGGAAGTTCGCGACCAAGCCGTGACCATCGCCGTGGCCGCCGCGCGCGACGTGATCGCCAAGCAGATGACCGCCGCACAGGGCAACAAGCTGATCGACAATGGCATCGCTCAAGTCGAAGCCAAGCTGCACTAAGCCAGCGCCTTATAGATTTTTGAAAGCCCCGGCCTCGCCGGGGCTTTTTCTTTTGAGTTAGGCTTTTGTTAACTCTGCCGGGGCAGGGTTGAACCATGCGGTTGCTCGTTATCATTGCAATGTTGATTGGCCTCGCGGCCTGTACGGCACCCAGTCGGGAGTTCCGCGGGCTGCCGGCGCAGCGGATCACCGTGGAGGGGTCGGTGTTCGATGTGCGCGTACGGGGCGAGCGGGCAGAGGCGGTGCGCGTAAACACCCAATACGCGCCGCGCTTTGGCCCCATCCGCGCGCGGGCCGGGCGCGCGATGGCACTGGTTAGCGGCTGTGAGGTGAAGGAGGTTCTGGGCGATCAGGCGCTGGCGCTTGGGGTGCTAGACTGTGATTAGACCGGGCTTTGTATTGCGGCATCGCACGAGGTGAGGGGCGCGGAATGGGCGAGGTGTGCTATCCACCCGCTCCGACTAGGCGCCCCGTAGGGCAAACACGCCGATCAAGACAATATCTTGTGGATAACCGCCGACCGCCCCCTCTCCCTTGGGGCTTTTGATTGACTCGGACCCATGCCAAACGGCAAGTTCGCCGCTCAGGCGAGAATCAATCACGGCAGGGCTAACTTGCGCTTTTCCAAACTCAGATTAACCGGCTTCAAAAGCTTCGTGGACCCGACTGACCTCGTCATTTCCGACGGGTTGACCGGGGTCGTGGGGCCGAACGGCTGTGGCAAATCCAACCTGCTCGAAGCGCTGCGGTGGGTGATGGGCGAAAACCGCCCGACCGCCATGCGCGGCGGCGGCATGGAAGATGTGATCTTCGCCGGTGCCTCCTCCCGGCCCGCACGCAATTTCGCCGAAGTGGCGCTGCACCTCGACAACAGCGACCGGTTGGCGCCTGCGGGGTTTAACGAGCAAGACGCGCTTGAAATCGTCCGCCGGATCACCCGCGATGTCGGCAGTGCCTATAAGGTGAACGGCAAGGATGTACGCGCCCGCGATGTGCAGATGCTTTTCGCCGATGCCTCGACCGGGGCGCATAGCCCCGCCTTGGTCCGGCAGGGACAGATTGCCGAGTTGATCAACGCCAAGCCAAAAAGCCGCCGCCGCATTTTGGAAGAGGCCGCTGGCATCTCGGGCCTGTATCAGCGCCGCCATGAGGCCGAGTTGAAACTCAACGGGGCGGAGCAAAACCTCGCCCGCGTAGATGATGTGGTTGAACAACTGGCCGCGCAATTGGCCACGCTGGCCCGGCAAGCCCGGCAGGCGGCGCGGTATCGTGAGATTGGCGAAGCATTGCGCCATGCCGAAGGCTTGTTGCTGTATCGCCGCTGGCGCGAAGCCGATGAGGCGCGTTCGAAAGCCGAGGGGGAATTGCGAGCCCGCGTCGCCGCCACGGCAGAGGCCGAAGCGCAGGTGCGCCGTGTAGCCGAGGGGCGGGCAGAGGCCGAAGCCGCCTTGCCGCCCCTGCGCGAGGAAGAGGCAATTGCGACTGCGATCCTGCAACGTCTGACCACGCAGCGCGACACCCTGACCGAGGAAGAGGCGCGGGCGGCGTCGCTGATCGAAACCCTGACCGGACGCGTTGCCCAGCTGACCCGCGATATCGAACGCGAAGGCGGGCTGAATCGCGACGCGGAAGAAACGATCGCGCGCCTCGAAGAGGAAGCGGAAGACCTCGCCAAGGCGGACAAGGGGCACGACAGCGCGGTTGCGGCGGCGGAACAGGCCGCGCGCGAGGCAGCCGAAGTCTTGCAAACCCGCGAGGCCGATCTCTCTCAGCAGACCGAAGACGTAGCCCGTTTGGCCGCGCGCCACAGTTCGGCGGAACGCTTGCTTCAGGACAGCCGCAAGACGTTAGAGAAGTCGGAAGCCGAGGCCCGCAAGGCCCGCGATGCGGTGGCCCAAAGCCAAGCGACCCTCGACAAGGCCGGGCTAGATTTCGCGGCGGCTGAGAAGGCCGAAGCCGCTGCCGTCACCGCCTCGGCGGCGGCGGATGCCGCCCTTTTGGCTGCCGAAGAGACCCGCGCCGACACGCAGTCGCGCGAGGCTGAGGCCCGCGCGGAGCGCTCTGAGGCGGAGGGCGAGGCCAAGGCCCTGCGCGCCGAGGTTGGCGCGCTGGCAAAGCTGGTGGAGCGTGACAGCGCCGAAGGCGGGCAGATTCTCGACCGGTTGCAGGTGGAACAGGGCTTTGAGAAAGCGCTCGGCGCGGCCTTGGCCGATGACCTGCGCGCGCCCGAGGTAGAGGCCGATCGCCCCTCAGGCTGGGCGCATTTGCCGAGCTACCCGGCGCCGCAGCCGCTACCCGCCGGGGTGACCCCGCTCACACAGCATGTCACCGTGCCGCAGGTGCTAGAGCGCCGGATGGCCCAAGTCGGGCTCGTTGATGCCGAAGCGGGCGCAGAGCTTCAGGCGCAGTTGCAGCCGGGGCAGCGCTTGGTGTCGAAGGAAGGCGATCTTTGGCGGTGGGACGGTTTCCGCGCGATGGCCGAAGATGCGCCATCGGCCGCCGCGCTGCGCTTGCAGCAGTTGAACCGGTTGGAAGTGCTGAAACAGACGCTGGAACAGGCCAGCACCCGTGCCGATGCCGCGCGGGCGGCGCATGAGACCCTGCAACAGCAATTGGCCGAACAGGCCGAGGCTGACAAACGGGCCCGCGAGGCGCGGCGCGATGCGGACCGGCAGGTCGCCGAGGCGGGCCGCGCCCTGAGCCGGGCAGAGGCGGATCGCAACCTCGCCCAAAGCCGGTTGGAATCCCTCGGCCTTGCCGTGAAACGCCATGAGGAAGCCGCGATCACCGCGCGGGCCGAGGTGATGGACGCCGAGCGCACGCTGGCGGGCTTGGATGACCTCTCCGCCGCCCGTGCGACGGTTGAAGATGTCCGCATGACGGTCGAGGCGTCGCGGATCACCATGATGTCGCGCCGCTCGGCCCATGACGAGTTGCGCCGCGAGGGCGAGGCGCGCAGACGGCGGCTGCAAGAGGTCGCGAAAGAGGTCAGCGGCTGGCGGAATCGCTTGGAAACGGCGGGCAAGCGCAGCGCTGAATTGGTCGAGCGCAAGACCGCGTCGGAGGCCGAATTGATGGAGGCAAGCGCTGCCCCGGCGGAGATTGCGGCGAAGCGCGAAGACCTGTCAGGCGCGATCACATCTGCCGAGGCCCGCCGCGCCCATGCCACAGAAACGCTGGCCGCCGCAGAAGCCGCATTGAAAGCCGCGACGGATGCCGAGCGTGACGCGGAGCGGCAGGCATCGGATGCGCGGGAGGCCCGTGCCCGGGCCGAGGCCCGCAGCGATGCCGCCCGTGAAACGGTGACCCATGCGGCAGAGCGCATTCAGGACGAACGGCAAAGCACGCCCGAGGCGCTGCGCGATGCGCTTGATGTCGAGACGGATCAGATTCCACCTGTGGAAACGCTTGAAGAGGACGTGAACCGGTACAAGCGGCAGCGGGATTCCTTGGGCGCGGTGAACCTGCGCGCCGAGGATGATGGGAAAGAGATACGCGAAGAGCACGAAGCGCTGCTGACCGAGAAGGCCGATCTGGAAGAGGCGATCAAGACCCTGCGCAGCGGCATTGCGGGCCTCAACCGCGAGGGGCGGGAGCGGCTGTTGACCGCCTTTGATCAGGTGAACGCGAATTTCTCGATGCTGTTCACCCATCTCTTCGGCGGCGGTGAGGCGAACCTTGTGATGGTCGAAAGCGACGATCCCTTGGAAGCCGGGCTTGAGATCATGTGCCAGCCGCCGGGCAAGAAGCTGAGCACCCTGAGCCTGCTGTCGGGTGGGGAGCAGACGTTGACCGCGATGGCGCTGATCTTTGCCGTCTTCCTCGCCAATCCGGCGCCGATCTGTGTGCTGGATGAGGTTGATGCGCCGCTTGATGACGCAAATGTGACCAGGTTCTGCGATCTGCTGGATGAGATGTGCCGTCAGACCGACACGCGCTTTCTGATCATCACGCACCATGCGGTGACGATGGCCCGGATGGACCGGCTCTTTGGCGTCACCATGGCGGAGCAGGGGGTGAGCCAATTGGTTTCTGTCGATTTGAAAAAGGCGGAAACGCTGGTCGCGTGAAGGTGGGAGACGCCGGTGGCTTGGACCGGCCCTTAAAGCGGGTGCGCATCAGTTTGCCGCGGGCTTTCGTAGCCGTTGGTCCGGTGGTGTGAGCCGGATGGCCCGGGCGGAGTTTCGCGTGAACGAAGGGTTGTGATCAGCCTTTGCGCGCGACGGTGACGCCGGCAACATCCTCAATAAACGTTAGAATTCGGGCCTTTACCGCATCATCCTTGATGGAGCCGATGGCGTTTACGATGTCGAGCGAGGGGTCGTTGCTGGCCTCGGGCTTGTCATCATCCAGCCCTTCGAAGAAATAGCCGGGGGTGACGTTGAGTATCCGGGCCAGCTCATGCAAGCGGCTGGCGGCGATCCGGTTGGAGCCGATTTCATACTTCTGAATCTGCTGAAACGACAGTTTGAGTTCGCGTGCCACATCGGTCTGGGATTGCCGTCGCAGGGTGCGTGCCTGCTTGAGCCGACGACCGACGTGAACGTCTACGGGGTGGGACATGGTTCAATACCTCAGGTTGAGTACCATATATTCACTACCCGCAATGTATTGAGGATCAATTGCCTAGATCTGGCCTCTTTGCGTTAACCAATTCACCCTAGCTGTATGGATTATGTTGCGTTACCGGGTGATTCATGTACCATCCCTTGCCAATGAACCAGCATATGTCCGATATCGAGCCGGTCGCACCCGTGCCCCAGACCTTGCAAAAGGAGCCCGCCCCGGCCCTTTTGTTCGAGATGATGCGCTCTTTCGTGACGCTGGCGCATACTTTGAACCTCAGCCATGCGGTGGCCGAATTGGCCAGCACACGGCAGACGGTCCGGCGACATATCCAGCAGTTGGAAGAGGCGATGGGCGCGCCGCTCTTCACGATTGAGAACCGCCGTTATTCCCTGACCAAAGCAGGCGTCGAGGCCTTGCCCGAAGCGCGCGATATTCTCGACCGGGGCAAGCTGTGGCTGGATGGCAAGACGCGCCATGCCGATGGCATGCTGCGCCTTTCCCATGAAGAGCCGAACGGCTGGTGTTTTCACCAACAACAGCAGCCCCTGTCGCTGATCTGGGATGGCGGCTCTGCCATGCTTCAGGCCGTTCTACAGGCGTGGAGCCTGAGCCGCGGTGAGTTGGAGAGCGAGGCCTTCCGCGCCATGCGCCCCTATGTGCTGGTTTACCGCGACTCGCCTAACGGATGGATTTGTACCGAAGTAGGCGAGAAATCCTTTTACACGCAATGGTGGGGCTGGACCAACGCGCGCAGCAGCATAGGACGGCCGATCAAGCTGTTTCCGGGCGGGCCTGAGTTCGAGAATATGCTGAACTACCCCTTTCGGGAGGTTGAGGCGACCTGTGGCGTTCGATTGGACGAGGTGGTCACCGAAATCCCGCGGGAGGAGGGGGGCGCGCCGGTGCCTCTGGCCTATAAACGTTTGCTGATGGCCGGGCGCTATCCGGACAAGAGCTTTGCCCTGATCGCGGCGGTCGACCGGTCGACCTCGGTCAATATCGTCGGCGTGGATGACAGTTTCCTGCGCGAAATGCCTTTGGATGCGAAGGTGACTTTCGCAGGCTAAGGGGTACGGAGCGTGAGATGCGAAAAGGGCCGCCCAACAGGGGCGGCCCTTTCTGTTTCGTCCTTGGCGACAGGCTTAGCTGATCGCCGCGGCTTTCACGTCGTCGTCGATATGGGGCAGGTACTGCTCGAAGTTGTCCGAGAACATCTTGACCAGTTTTGCCGCCTGACGGTCGTAGGCCTCCGGGTCGTCCCAGGTCCGGCGCGGGTCGAGCAGGATGTCGGCAACGCCGTTCACCTCGACAGGGACATCGAAGCCGAAGTTCGGGTCCTTACGGAACTCCGCATCCGCCAGACGGCCTTCGAGCGCGGCGCTAAGCAGGGCGCGGGTCGCCTTGATCGGCATCCGCGAGCCGGTGCCGTATGCGCCGCCGGTCCAGCCGGTGTTCACGAGCCAGCAGGTGGCGCCGTGTTGGGCGATCTTTTCGCGCAGCAGGTTGCCGTAAACCTCGGGCCGACGCGGCATGAAGGGGGCGCCAAAACAGGTGGAGAAGGTGGGCTCCGGCTCGGTCACGCCACGCTCGGTGCCCGCCACCTTAGAGGTGAAGCCCGACAGGAAGTGATACATCGCCTGCGCCGGGCTCAGCCGCGCGATCGGGGGCAGCACGCCGAAAGCGTCACAGGTCAGCATGATGATGTTCTTCGGGTGGCCGCCGACGGCCTTCTCGCTGGCGTTCGAGATGTAGTGCAGCGGGTAGGCGGCACGCATGTTGGCGGTGAGCGAGTCGTCGTCGAAGTCGAGCTCGAATGTGTCGGGATCGAAGACCATATTCTCGATCACGGTGCCGAATTTGGAGGTCGTCGCGTAGATCTCCGGCTCCGCCTCGGGGTTGAGGTTGATGGTCTTGGCATAGCAGCCGCCTTCGAAGTTGAACGTGCCGTTGTCGGACCAGCCATGCTCGTCATCGCCGATCAGCGTGCGCTCGGGATCGGCGGAGAGGGTGGTCTTGCCGGTGCCCGAGAGGCCGAAGAAGACGGCGGTGTCGACCGGGTTGCCGTTGGCGTGGTTGGCCGAGCAGTGCATCGGCATGATGCCTTTTTCCGGCAGCAGGTAGTTCAGCAGGGTGAAAACGGATTTCTTGTTCTCGCCCGCGTATTCGGTGCCGCCGATGAGGATCATCTTACGGTCGAAGTTCATCGCGATCACGGTCTCGCTGCGGCAGTCATGCTTGGCCGGATCGGCTTGGAAGCTGGGGCAGTTGATGACGGTGAAATCGGCAGTGAAGTCCTTCAACGCTTCGGCATCGGGGCGGCGCAGCATGGTGCGGATGAAAAGCCCGTGCCATGCCAGTTCGGTCACCATGCGCACGTTGATCGCATGTTTGGGGTCCGCCCCGCCGACGAGGTCTTGGACGAAGTAGTCCTTGCCCTGCATATGTGCGAGCATGTCTTCGTAAAGCGCGTCGAAGCCCTCGGGCGACATCTCCGCGTTGTTTTCCCACCAGATGCTGTCGGCCACGCTGTCGGTCTTGACCACATGTTTGTCCTTGGGCGAACGGCCCGTGAACTTGCCGGTGGTCACGAGGAAGGCCCCGCCTTTGCCAAGGCTGCCTTCGCCCCGTTTCAATGCCGCCTCGACCAGCGCAGGCTCGGTCAGGTTGTAATAGACATCGCCAAGCCCGCTGATCTGTTGATCCTCAAGGCTGAACTGCGGGTTTACCCGTCCAAATGTCATATGATGTCTCCTGTGGTAGCGCTTGAGCAGCGCAGAACGTGTCCGAGCGGGCGCAATTGCCCTGGGCGTCGGGGGCCTTGAGAGCCTCTTAACACGGGCGTTTTCTGGTTGAACAGGCAGCTTTGTCACAGTTAGCGCCATCATCTAAAACTTTGTTTCCGAGCGCTTAGATCCCGGCCCGATGCGGCGCGCGCGGCCCCGGCGCCCTCCCGGACCGGCCCGGTCAAAGTGCGGCAATTTAGCCATTCCTAACCAAATTATGACGGAATTGGTGCATCTCAGAGGCACGATTCGCACTTAAGGATTGATTCGATCTGTAATATTGGAGATCACTGTCTCCAAAAATAAGAACGAATTGAGCAGCATAAGGAAGCAGGCAATGTCAAAGATCGCATTGGTAGACGATGACAGGAACATCCTGACATCCGTTTCGATGACTCTTGAAGCTGAAGGTTTCGAAGTGGAAACCTATAATGATGGCCAGGCGGCGCTGGACGCCTTCAACAAGAAACTGCCCGATATGGCGGTGCTGGACATCAAGATGCCCCGTATGGACGGCATGGATCTGCTGCAACGTCTGCGCCAGAAAACCGCGATGCCGGTGATTTTCCTGACCTCCAAGGACGATGAGATCGACGAGGTGCTGGGCCTGCGCATGGGGGCTGACGATTACGTCAAAAAACCCTTTAGCCAGCGCCTGTTGGTCGAGCGTATCCGCGCCCTTCTGCGCCGCCAAGACGCGGTCGAGACCAACGAGGTCGGCGATACAGAAGAGACCAAAGTGATGGAGCGTGGCGATCTGCGGATGGACCCGCTGCGCCACGCGGTCAGCTGGAAGGGCAAGGATGTGTCGCTGACCGTGACCGAATTCCTGCTGCTGCAAGCCCTCGCGCAGCGCCCCGGTTTCGTGAAATCACGCGACCAATTGATGGATGTGGCCTATGATGATCAGGTCTATGTGGATGACCGCACCATCGACAGCCATATCAAGCGCCTGCGCAAGAAGATGCGCAGCGCGGATGATGAATTCTCGGCGATCGAGACGCTTTACGGCATCGGCTATAGATATAACGAAGAGTAAACCCGTCGGTTAACGCGGGTCGAAAGGAAGCTTGTGCGGGACATGGCTGCTGGCAGGGACGGTGATGTTGTACTGGGGGACGATTGGGTCACCCCCGACAGTGCCGCGCCGGATGAAATTCGGGTCAAGCGCGAACGGCGGGGGCTGTTCTCGCTCCGCTCCTCGCCGCTGACGCGCAAGATCATTACCTTCAACCTGATCGCGCTGAGCGTTCTGGTGGCGGGGATCCTCTACCTTAATTCCTCGCGCGACAGTCTGGCGCTGCAACGCGCTGCGGCGCTGGTCTCTGAGACCGAGCTGATCGCTGATGTGATCGAAGCGCAACTGCCCGCGGGCGCGCCGGTGAACCTGACCACCGGCGATGGCGTCGATGTGGCTGCCACGCTCGACGGGCTGGACCTGCGCGGCGGTATCGAAGTCTTTGTCTATGATCCGGCGGAAACCTTGGTCGCCCGCACCGCAGGCAGCCTCACCGTGGCCGAGGCCCTCGCCGCCTCCGAGGCGGGTGAGCGGACCTTGCTGAACGACGGGTTGAACTGGCTTTGGGACCGGGTTGCAGCTCCCTTCAGCACCGATGAGGTTACCGCGACCCCGCCGCTCGAAGAGCAATTGCGCGGCATGGTCGGCACCAGCGTGACCAGCGGCACCCGGCGCGAAGGCACGCTCGCTATCGAAGGCGGCACGTTTTTCAGCGTGGTGACCCCCATCATGCAGGGCGAGACCCCCGTTGGCGTGGTCGCCGTGGCCAGTGCGGCGGGAGAGATCGACCGCCTTGTGCGCAGCGAACGTGAGCGCGTCTTGCAGATCTTCGTCATCGCGACCCTCGTCTCCATCGGCCTCAGCCTCGTTCTGGCCTCGACCATCGCCAATCCGCTGGCCGACCTCTCTGCCGCCGCCGAACTGGGCCGCGACAAGGACGCGCGCAAGATGAACCCCGGACGTATCCGCATCCCCGATCTGACCGCGCGGCCTGATGAGATTGGCCGCCTGTCAGGCGCGCTGCGCGGCATGGTTTCCGCCCTCTACAACCGGATCGACGGCAACGAACAATTCGCCGCCGATGTGGCCCATGAGATCAAGAACCCGCTCGCCTCTCTCCGCTCTGCCGTGGGCACGCTGCGGATGGTCAAGCGTGACGACCAGCGCGAGAAACTGCTGGATGTGATCGAACATGACGTGCGCCGCCTCGACCGTTTGGTGAGCGACATTTCCAATGCCTCGCGGCTCGATTCCGAACTGGTCAAGGAAGAGGAAGAACCCTTCGACCTGCTGCAAATGCTGGGCAATCTGGGCCAGTACCTCGGCGAAGATGCGAGATCCAAAGGCATCGATTTCATCACCGATCTGCCCGCTGCGCCAATCACCGTGCATGGGCTGGAAGCCCGTTTGGCGCAGGTCTTCGTGAACCTGATCACCAACGCGATTTCCTTTTGCGAAGACGGCGACGCGATCCGGGTCTGGGCCCGCAAACGTGCCAATCGCGTGTTGATCGTGGTCGAGGACACCGGCCCCGGCATCCCCGAACAGGCGCTCGGCAAAATCTTTAAACGCTTCTATTCGCAGCGCCCGGAAGAGCATTTTGGCAACAACTCCGGCCTCGGCCTCGCGATCTCGAAACAGATCGTCGAAGCCCATGGCGGCGTGATCTGGGCCGAGAACATTCGCCCGACCGAGGCCGACATCACCTCCGAACCCTTGGGCGCGCGTTTTGTCGTGGGGCTGCCCACCTAACTCCCGGGCGCGGGGCCTGATATGACCGTCGAGCGCGAAAACCTCCACGCCAGCTGCGTGGCGATCAATGGGCGCGGGGTGCTGATCCTTGGCCCGTCGGGTGCTGGCAAATCGTCGCTCGCCCTGCAACTGATCGCCTTCGGTGCCAAGCTGGTGGCCGATGATCGCACCGATATCATGCGCGACGGGGATCAGGTGATTGCCAGCGTCCCCGAGCCGATCCGCGGCCTGATTGAGGCGCGCTACGTGGGCATTCTGCGGGCCGAGGATCACGGCCCCGTGCCGCTGGGCCTGGTCGTCGATCTGGCCCGTACCGAAGACCAGCGCCTTCCCGAAGGGCACAGCCATATGCTACGGGGTGTCACGTTGCCCTGTTTTCACAAATGCGATAGCGCTCATTTTGCGGCAGCAATTCATCTGTATATGTCAGGTGTGGAAGAACCGAATTGATCAGTCAGACCTCATCAACAGACCCCGCCCCGCGGCGGTTGGTCCTTGTCACCGGCCCCTCGGGCGCCGGGCGGTCCTCTGCGCTCAACGTGCTGGAGGATGCGGGGTTTGAGGCGATCGACAACCTGCCGCTGCGGCTGCTGCCCGCGCTGCTTGACCGCCCCGGCGATGCGCAATCGGTGGCCTTGGGGATCGACGCCCGCAACCGGGACTTTTCAACCGAAGGCGTGCTGGAGCTGATGGGCCGCCTGACGGCTGAACCGGGGTGGCGCGCGGAACTGCTCTATCTCGACTGCGCGCCTGATGTGCTGCTGCAACGCTTTTCCGAAACCCGCCGCCGCCACCCGCTGGCCCCGGCTGACCGCCCCGTCGACGGGATCGCGCGCGAGCAGGAATTGCTCCACCCGATCCGCGCCCGTGCCGACGTGCTTATTGATACGACAACGCTGAACGTTCACGAGTTGCGCGCCGAGGTCGAACAATGGTTCGCCCCCGGCGGGCAACGCCAACTCACAGTCTCGGTACAAAGCTTTTCCTACAAACGGGGCCTTCCGCGCGGCGTTGATGTGGTGCACGACTGCCGCTTTCTGAGCAATCCCTATTGGGTTCCTGAATTGCGCAGCGGCGACGGGCGTGACCCTTCCGTCGCGGCCCATGTGGCGGGGGACAAACGCTACGCCGATTTCGCCGACAAGGTGCTCGACCTCAGCCTCCTGCTGCTGCCCGCCTACCGCGAAGAGGGCAAATCCCATATCTCCATCGCCTTCGGCTGCACGGGCGGGCAACACCGCTCTGTCGCCATGGCCGAAGATCACGCTTTGCGCCTTGCAGAGCAGGGCTGGCAGGTGTCAATTAGGCATCGAGAGCTGGACCGTCAGCATCGTGAAGGAAACAAGCCGTGATCGGGATCGTCATCGTCGCACATGGGGGGCTGGCGCAAGAATATCTTGCCGCCATCGAACATGTCGTGGGATCCCAATTCGGCGTACGCGCCATCGCCATCGAAGCCGACCATGACCGCGCCGATAAAGAACGCGAGATTTGCGGCGCCGCCGATGCGGTGGACCAAGGCGCCGGTGTGGTGGTTGTCACCGATCTTTTCGGCGGCTCCCCCTCGAACCTCAGCCTCTTGGCTTGCCGCCCGGAAAACCGCCGGATCATCTACGGCGCGAACCTGCCCATGCTGATCAAACTCGCCAAATCGCGGCATATGGATGTGCCCGACGCCGTGCGTGCCGCGCTCGAAGCTGGTAAGAAGTATATCGACAGCCAGAATGTCAGCGCAGGTTAGAAGGCCCCAAGACGTCATGCCCGAATTTTCTTTAAAGATCGTAAACGAAAAAGGCCTGCACGCGCGCGCCTCCGCCAAATTGGTCGAAGTGGTCGAGGCGTTTGATGCCCGCGCCGAAGTCAGCAAGGATGGCATGTCGGCCTCGGGCGACAGTATCATGGGGCTGTTGATGCTCGGCGCGTCGCGCGGCACCACCATCGATGTCCAAACCTCCGGCCCCGATGCCGAGGCCTTGGCCGAAGCTTTGACCGCCCTCGTGGCGGATAAGTTCGGCGAAGGGTTTTAGGCCCACCAAGCGGGAAAAAGGATCCGCCGACCCCATGGATGACGTGCATAACATCGCGGCCGAGCCGGCCCAGACAGGCGACGGCACGGTGGCCTTCACCAAATACGACCGCCGCAGCCTGTCCTATGCCTCGACCTTCGATGACCCATGGAAGGCGCGGGTGATCTCCGCGATGGAGCTTTTCACCGGCAAGCTCAAAATCCTGCGTCTGATCCGTAAGTTCGAACAACGCGGCACCCCCTCAGGCCAGGCCTTCTGGCGCGCAGCGCTCGACACGATGGGCATCGACCTCACCACCCCCCAAGAACAACTGGACCGCATCCCGAAAGAAGGGCCGGTCGTGGTCGTGGCAAACCACCCCCACGGAATGGTCGACGGTATGATTTTCGCCGATCTCATCGGCCGCGTGCGCCCCGATTACCGTATCCTCACCCGGTCGCTGCTTACCTCCATCGACGAGGTGGCAGGCAGCTACATGATCCCGGTGCCCTTCCCACATGACCCGGATGCGCAGCGCAAAGGTGTGGAAATGCGCGCCAAGGCCATGGCCCACCTCAAAGAAGGCGGCGTCGTGGCGCTCTTCCCCTCCGGCGTCGTCGCGGCTTCGGAAAGCTGGTGGGGCCCGGCGGTTGAAGCGGAATGGAACGTCTTCACCGCCAAGATGATCCGCCGTTCCGGTGCGCAGGTGGTGCCGATGCGATTCCCGGGCCAGAACAGCCGCGCCTATCAGATCGCCAACAGGCTCAGCCCGATGCTGCGCCAAGGGCTTTTGCTGCATGAAATCGCCCACGCCTGCGACAAACCCCAAGGGCCCATCGTCGGCCACCCGCTCGCCCGCCAAGAGATTGACCGCTGGGCCGACGACCCGCGCGGTTTCATGGCTTGGCTGCGCGCCCATACTCTGGCGCTCACCAACTAAACTTCATCCTTTTAAAAATACCCTCGGGGGAATCGCGCCTCTGGCGCGATGGGGGCAGGGCCCCCAACACCCTCGCAACTCAGCGCGTCGGGACAGGCTTTTCGCCGCGGTAGTCATAGAACCCGCGCTGCGTCTTGCGGCCCAACCACCCGGCTTCGACATATTTGGTCAGGAGCGGGCAGGGGCGATATTTCGTATCCGCCAACCCGTCATGCAGAACGTTCATAATGGCAAGGCAGGTGTCCAGACCAATAAAGTCCGCAAGCTCCAATGGCCCCATCGGATGGTTTGCCCCCAGCTTCATCGAACTGTCGATCGACTCGACATTGCCGACCCCTTCGTAGAGCGTATAGACCGCCTCGTTGATCATCGGCATCAGGATGCGGTTCACGATAAAGGCCGGGAAATCCTCGGCCGAGGCGGCGGTCTTGCCCAAACGGTCCACCACAGCTTTGCAAGCGTCATAAGTCTCGCTGTCCGTGGCGATGCCGCGGATCAATTCGACCAGCTGCATCACCGGCACGGGGTTCATGAAGTGAAAGCCCATGAATTTCTCGGGCCTGTCGGTGCGGCTGGCAAGGCGGGTGATCGAGATCGAGGAGGTGTTCGAGGTCAGGATCGTCGTCGGCTTCAGATGCGGGATCAGGTCTTCAAAGATCGCCTGTTTCACCGTTTCGCGCTCGGTCGCGGCTTCGATCACCAGATCGCTTTGGCCCAGATCGCTTAGCGTCTGCGTCGTGGTGATCCGCGCCATGGCGGCGTCCCGGTCGGCGGCGGTGATCTTCTCGCGGCTGACTTGGCGGTCCATATTGCCGGTCACGGTTTTCATCGCTTTGGCCAGCGCATCGGCGCTGACATCGTTCAGCAGTACGTCGTAGCCTGCCAGCGCCATGACATGGGCGATCCCATTGCCCATTTGCCCCGCTCCCACGATACCGATTGTCTGGATGTCCATGGCCTGTCCTTTGCTTGAGTTCGGCGCACAATAGGGCGCGTGGCGGGGGTGCCGCAAGGGCAGCTGTTTACGAAATCTCACGACAAATTCGCCCGTTAACAGAATCGCAGCCCCTGCTGTGCAATCTGGCTTTGGGTGAACAAAAAGGTGGGTTCGATGACCTATGATGCAGTGGGGCCAGCGCCTCTGGACTATTTGCCATGTCGCTATGGCACGTCAAAGCTGATGTTTCGCGGCCCGCGCCGCAGGTTGGAGGCGCCCTATATTGCCTTTCTCGGCGGGACGGAGACCTATGGAAAATTCATTGAAGAGCCGTTTCCCGCGCGGGTCGAGGCCGAGATCGGCAAGACCTGCGTGAACTTCGGCTTTCCCAACGCGGGGATCGACGCTTTTGCCCATGACCCTTTCGTCGCGCAGGCCGCCTCGCAGGCAGATGTGACGGTGGTTCAGATCATGGGGGCGCAGAATATGACCAACCGTTTCTATTCCGTGCATCGGCGTCGGAACGACCGCTTTGTCGGGGCCTCAGCCCTGTTGCAGACGATCTACCGCGAGGTCGATTTCTCGCAGTTCCATTTTAACCGGCACATGCTGACCCATCTCATGCAGGTCTCGCCCGAACGGTTCGAAGCGGTGCGCGCGGAGCTTCAGCAGGCGTGGATGGCACGCATGCGTTTGATGCTGGGGCAGATACAGGGGCGCACGCTCCTGCTTTGGCTGGCTGACCGCCCGCCGGTCGCAACAGCAGCGCAGCCGGTGGGAGAGTTGGGCCATGATCCGCTTTTCGTGACACGCGAAATGTTGGACGCGGTGGCCCAACACGCCACGGCCAAGATCGAGGTCGTCTCTCCCAAAGATCCCTCAGGGGGACCGTCCGCTGGCATGGTGGTCAGTGAATTCGAAGCGCAGGCCGCGTCGGAAATGCTGGGCCCGATGGCTCATGCCTCTGCCGCCGCCGCTTTGACCGATGCGCTGCAAAGCATGTCCTGACGCTCCCGGTAGGGACATGCACGAAAAAGGCCCGCCGAGAGCGGCGGGCCTTTGGTGTCTCATATGAGAAGCCTTACAGCTTTTCGATCAGTTCCGGCACCGCGTCGAAGAGGTCTGCCACAAGACCGTAGTCGGCGACTTGGAAGATCGGCGATTCTTCGTCTTTGTTGATCGCGACGATGATCTTGGAGTCTTTCATCCCGGCAAGGTGCTGGATCGCACCCGAGATGCCAACCGCGACATAGAGGTCGGGGGCGACCACTTTGCCGGTCTGGCCCACCTGCCAGTCGTTCGGGGCATAGCCCGAATCGACCGCCGCACGCGACGCGCCAACGGCGGCGCCCAGTTTGTCGGCCAGTTTCTCGATCAGGGCGAAGTCCTCTTCGGAGCCGACACCGCGACCACCGGAAACCACCACGCCCGCGCTTGTCAGCTCGGGGCGGTCCGATTCGGCGACCTTGTCTTCGACCCATGTGGACAGGCCGGGGTTCTCGGCAGCCGAAATGGTCTCGACCGAGGCGGACCCACCGTCACCGGCGGCATCGAAGGTCGATGTGCGGAAGGTGATGACTTTCTTCGCGTCGTTGGACTTCACGGTCTGCACCGCGTTGCCCGCGTAGATCGGACGCTCAAAGGTATCGGCATCGACAACGCCGGAAGCGTCCGAGATCACCATGACATCAAGCAGGGCCGCGACGCGGGGCATGATGTTCTTGGCATCCGTGGTGGCGGGCGCGACGATGTGGTCGTAGTCACCGGCAAGGCTGACGATCAGCGCCGCGGTGGCTTCGGCCAGACGGTGGCCCAGCATCTCGTCCTCGGCAACCAGCACCTTGGAGACGCCATCGATCTTGGCCGCCGCTTCGCCAGCCGCCGCGGCAGAGCTGCCCGCCGCCAGAATGGTCACGTCGCCCAGTTGCTTGGCCGCGGTCACCGCCTTGGCGGTTGCGTCCATCGACAGTTCGCCGTCGGAAATCTCTGCAATCAGAAGAACAGCCATTACACAGCCCCCGCTTCTTTGAGTTTCGCCACAAGCTCGTCGACCGAGCCGACCTTGATGCCAGCGGCACGTTCCGCGGGCTCTTCGGTCTTCACGATTTCCAAGCGGTTGGAGACGTCGACGCCATAGTCCTCGGCGGTCTTTTCATCCAGCGGCTTTTTCTTGGCCTTCATGATGTTGGGCAGCGAGGCGTAGCGCGGCTCGTTGAGGCGCAGGTCCACGGTGACCACGGTCGGCATGGTAACTTCGATGGTCTGCAGGCCGCCATCGACTTCGCGGGTCACTTTCGCCTTGTCGCCTTCGATGGCGATATCAGAAGCGAAGGTCGCCTGCGACCAGCCCATCAGCGCCGAGAGCATCTGCCCGGTGGCGTTCATGTCGTTGTCGATCGCCTGCTTGCCGCAGAGCACGAGGCTCGGCTGTTCCTCGTCGACGACGGCTTTGAGGATCTTGGCCACGGCCAGCGGTTCGATGTCCTTGTGCACATCGTCCGAGGCCACCACGAGGATCGCGCGGTCGGCACCCATGGCGAGGGCGGTGCGCAGCGTTTCCTGCGCTTGCTTCACACCGATGGAGACGGCGACGACCTCTTCAGCCTGACCGGCTTCCTTCAGACGAATCGCCTGTTCGACGGCAATTTCGTCGAAGGGGTTCATCGACATTTTCACATTGGCAAGATCAACACCCGATCCGTCCGCTTTGACACGAACTTTCACGTTATAGTCGATCACGCGTTTGACAGGCACCAGTACCTTCATGAGCGGTCTCTCTCCTCAGTTTGCGACGCGGGCTGGTGGCCCGGTCTCCCTAATTCTCCAGACGGGTGTAACGAAGCGGATCGGATCAAAACAGGCCAAAATCGGCAGGTTGGCAGTTTTGAACGCGGCGTTTTCCCGGTTTTTCGTCTGTTAGCGCTATTTTACGCCCGGTTCGCCCCCGGCACCCAAAGCACGTCTTCCTTGCCCGCGTTATTGGCCATCCGCGCGGCGACGAAGAACCAATCGCTGAGCCGGTTCAGATAGGTCACGCAGGCGGGGTTCACCGCCGTTTGCTCAGCCAGCAGCACCGCCAGCCGCTCGGCGCGGCGCGCTACGGTGCGGCAAACATGCAGATGCGCCGCCAGCGCGCGACCGCCGGGCAGGATGAAGCTGCGCAGCGGCTCCAACTCGGAATTCATCACGTCGATCTCACGCTCCAGCCGGTCGACCTGTTCTTGGGTGACCCGCAGGGGCGGGTATTCCGCATCCTTATCGGCTTCCATATCGGGGCGGCAGAGGTCGGCGCCCAGATCGAAAAGGTCGTTCTGAATGCGCGCCAGCGCTTCATCCGTGGCGCCCTTAGCCTCAAGCCGGGCCACCCCCACGAAACAATTCAACTCATCCGAGGTGCCATAGGCTTCGACCCGCGCGTCATGTTTGGCGACACGGTCGCCATTGCCAAGGGCGGTGGTGCCCTTGTCCCCGGTGCGGGTGTAAATCTTGTTCAGTACAACCATCAGATCGTGCCCCCTCGGAAATAGACATAGGCAAGGATCAGCAGCACGGCGATGAACTGCGCGATGATCCGCCACCGCATCAGCTTATTGGCGTTGCGTTTGTTGAATTTGCCCCCGGTGGCAAAGCCGCCCAGCCCCATCAGGAGCACAACGGCGACCGCCACGACAGAGATCAGGACGATCACGAAAAACGGATCATTTGGCATGGGCTGTCCTTTCGTTGCCCCGAGATGTAGCGGCACCGGGCAGCCGCGCAACCAAAATCAGCGGCTGGTGACCCAGTCCAGCGCGCGCGTCGGCAGGATACGCCGTAAAACACCGCCGATATGCGTTGGGGTTGTGACGAAATAGCGCGGGCGGGGACGGGGGGATTCGACGGCGTGGACCAGCTTCTCGACCACCGCCTCGGGCGGGAGTTCGAAGCGGTCCTTCTTGCCGCTGTCGTCATAAAGCCGGGGCCGCATGGTGCTTTCATACTCCGCCGCGCGGGGGCTGTTTTGCCAGTCGATCCAGCGCTCGAAACGCGGAATGGCCTTGGTCCGCAGTTTCGAGGTGACGGGGCCGGGTTCGATCAGGATCACCGCGACCCCGGTGCCGCGCATCTCAAGCCGGAGGGTATCGGTCAGCCCCTCAAGGGCGAATTTCGTGGAGTTATACGCCCCGCGCCACGGCATCGCCACCATGCCAAGCACCGAGGAACATTGCACGATCCGCCCATGCCCCTGCTTGCGCATCACCGGGATCACCGCGCGGGTCAGGCTGTGCCAGCCAAAGAAATTCGCCTCGAATATCTCGCGCAGGGCATCGGTGGGGAGGTCTTCGACCAACCCGGGCGTGGCGTGGGCACCGTTGTTGAACAGCGCGTCGAGCGTGCCGCCGGTTTGGTCCAGCACATGGGCAAGCACCGCTTGGATGCTGGCCTCATCGGTGTAATCGAGGCGCGGCGCGTCGAAGCCTTCGGCTTGCAACCGGTCGCAATCCGCTTGTTGGCGGCAGGCAGCGAAAACGCGCCAGCCACGGGCGCGCATGCCGTGCGCGGCGGCATAGCCGATGCCGCTGGAACAGCCGGTGATGAGGATGGAGCGGGTCGCAGACATGCAAAGGGCCCTTCGTGTGAAAGGCCCTTCATTGCGCGATGCTATGGGATTGGCAAGTTAGCCGTTGTTGAGCAGGAAGTCGGCCATCCAGCCGGATTCGCTGCCGTCGACGCTGCGGAAACGCACCCAGCCTGCGCCGTTGTCTTCGATCACTTCGACAGCATCGCCTTTGCCGAGCTTGCCGACCACGCCGAAGTTGGTGCCCGGACCGCCGCGGACATTTACGCGGGTGCCGTTGACTTCGCGGATGTCGGCCTGGGTCGTGCTGACAAAGGTCGCGCCATTGTCAGCGCCTTCGATCAGGCTCGGGATGACAGCGGGCGCATTGGCGCTTGTCGTCGTGTAAGCGGCCTTTTCCACTTTGGGGGCGCTGACGGCCTTGGCTTTGACCACTTTCGCCCCGGCGCGGTCCGTAGGGGTGGCCACGGCCTTTTGCACCATCCCGTCATTGGCCTGCGGCAGGTCGCTCAGCGTTGTGAGGTTCAGCGCCACGCGGGTTGCCGTGGCATCACGCGCAGGGGTCCTTTCGGCGAAGGGGGTGATCGGGCTCTCCGCCTTGCGGGCCGCGTTCGCGGCGGTGGCAGTGACAAGGTTGGAAGAGGGGTTTGCGCTGGCGATCAGGGCCGTCTCAGCCGCTTCGGCGCTGGCCGTTTGCGGGCCTGCGGGCACGAAATCGGCACCGCCGCTCATCTCGTAGAATGCCCAGCCCATGAAACCAAATGTCAAAAAGATGAACCGTTTCATTTTTGCTGTTCCTCGTCCCGTGTCAAACCATGTTGCTGTTGAGAGACCAACGCGAAACTTCGCGAATGGTTCATTTCCGATTGGCAAGAATTCGCATAGCCGAAAAGTATTGCTTTTTTCTCACTTGAAACCGTGCCAGCGGCCATTTTGCCGAGTCGTTTGCGGGTAATCTGTCGCTTGCCCGCTCTGGCGTGCTTGGCTAAAAGACCCGTCATGTCAGACACAAGCACACCCCCAGAACTCGACCCGAATGACCTGTCCGAGCCGCTGCGCCGCGCCTTGGGGGATCGTTACCTGACCTATGCGCTGAGCACGATCATGCACCGGGCGCTGCCCGATGCGCGCGACGGGCTGAAGCCGGTGCACCGCCGCATCCTCTACGCGATGCGCGAGTTGCGGCTGTCGTCCACCGGGGGTTTCCGCAAGTCGGCAAAGATCTCGGGCGACGTGATGGGTAACTATCACCCGCATGGCGATGCCGCGATCTATGACGCGATGGCGCGTCTGGCGCAGGATTTCAACGTGCGCTACCCGCTGGTCGACGGGCAGGGCAACTTCGGCAACATCGACGGCGACAACCCGGCGGCCTCGCGCTACACCGAGGCGCGGATGACCGCCGTGGCCGAGGCCATGCTCGAAGGGCTGAACGAGAACGCCGTCGATTTCCGCGAGAATTACGACGGCACGCTGACCGAGCCTGCCGTGCTGCCCGCGCAGTTCCCGAACCTTTTGGCCAATGGCTCTTCGGGCATCGCCGTAGGCATGGCCACGAACATCCCGCCGCATAACATCGCCGAGCTTTGCGATGCCTGTATTCACTTGATTAAGACGCCGGACGCGCGCGACGACACGCTCTTGAACTACGTCCCCGGCCCAGATTTCCCCACCGGTGGCATCATCGTCGAGCCGCCCGAGAACATCGCCAACGCCTATCGCACGGGCCGCGGCTCCTTCCGGCTGCGCTGCCGTTGGGAGGTCGAGGACCTTGGCCGTGGGGCCTGGCAGATCGTCGTTACCGAGATCCCCTATCAGGTCCAGAAGTCCAAGCTGATCGAGAAGATCGCCGAACTGATCCAGACCAAGAAGATCCCGATTCTTGCCGATGTCCGCGACGAATCCGCCGAAGACATCCGCATGATCATCGAGCCGCGGTCGAAGAACGTCGATCCGAACGTGCTGATGGGCATGCTGTTCCGCAACTCCGATCTAGAGGTGCGTTTCTCGCTCAACATGAACGTGCTGATCGACGGGCAGACGCCCAAGGTCTGCTCGCTCAAGGAAGTGCTGCGCGCCTTCCTCGACCACCGTCGCGAGGTGCTGCAACGCCGTTCTCGGCACCGGATGGACAAGATCGATCACCGGCTTGAGGTGTTGCAGGGCCTGATCACGGCCTTCTTGAACCTCGACCGGGTGATCGAGATCATCCGCTACGACGAAGACCCCAAGGCCGCGTTGATGTACGAGGACTGGAGCCGCGCGCATCAGGACACGCTGACACGCGCCATGGACGAGGCCGCTTACGTCTCGCCGCTTGCGGGCGTTGACGTCTCGAAGCTCGCCGTCATCGCCGATGCCGAGGCGCAGGCCACCGGCGTGCTGGCTGAAAGTGGTGACACCCGCGCCATCCCGCACAGCTACGCAGGCCGTGAGAACGGGCTGTCGGACGTGCAGGCCGAGGCGATTCTCAACATGCGCCTGCGGTCCTTGCGGCGTCTGGAAGAAGACGCGCTGGTGGCCGAGCGTGACGCGCTGATGACCGAGCGTGCGGGGCTCGAAGACCTGCTTGAAAGCGAGGACTTGCAATGGTCCACCATTGCCGACCAGCTGCGCACGACGAAAAAGCAGTTCGGCAAAGACTGGGTGATCGACGGTGTCAAACGCGGCCAGCGTCTGACCGAGTTCGACACCGCCGGAGAGGTCGAGGACGTGCCGATCGAGGCGATGATCGACCGCGAGCCGATCACCGTGGTCTGCAGCCAGATGGGCTGGATCCGCGCCATGACCGGCCATATCGACCTGAACCGCGAGTTGAAGTTCAAGGACGGCGACGGCCCGCGCTTCATCTTCCATGCCGAGACGACGGACCGGCTGCTGGTCTTCGGCTCGAACGGGCGGTTCTACACCGTCTCGGCCGCCAACCTGCCCGGCGGGCGCGGCATGGGCGAGCCTTTGCGTCTGATGGTCGATCTGCCCAACGAGGTGCAGATCGTCTCGCTCTTCATCCACCAGCCGGGGCGCAAGCTTTTGGTGGCCTCCACCGCGGGCGACGGTTTTGTCGTGCCCGAGGATGACGTCGTGGCACAGACCCGCAGCGGCAAGCAGGTGCTGAACGTGCGCGGCGAGGGGGTCACGGCGTTGGTCTGTCACCCAGTCTCAGGCGATAGCGTCGCCACGGTGGGAGAGAACCGCAAGGTGCTGGTCTTCGGCCTTGATGAGCTGCCCGAGATGGGCCGGGGCAAGGGCGTGCGGCTGCAAAAGTTCAAGGACGGCGGCCTGTCGGATGCCATCACCTTCACGCGCGAGGCGGGTCTCACTTGGCAGGACCCGGCGGGCCGCACGCGGACCGAGGCCGATCTGGCCGAGTGGACCGGCAAGCGCGCAAGCTCGGGCCGCATGGCCCCTCGCGGCTTCCCGCGCGACAACAAGTTCACGTGAAACACCGCGCCCTTCGGGGCGCGGTCAGTCCAGCTGCTCGGCGGTCATCCAGACGCCACCCTCGGGGCGCAGGGTCAGGATCATCACCGGCTCAGGATCCTTGCCCGGCACCGGGGTGAATTTGAACCGCCCCAGCAGGGTGGCGAGGATGATCACCGCCTCCTGAAGCGCAAAGCTCGCCCCGATGCAGATGCGCGGCCCGTCTCCGAAGGGCAGATAGGCGTAGCGGTCGATCGCCTTGCGGTCGGCGAAACGCTCAGGCCGGAAGGCGTCGGGCTCCTCCCAGAGCAGTTCGTTGCGGCCAAGCGCGTAGATCGGAATCATCACCGTGTCCCCGGGCCGGATCTCGCGGTCGCAGAGCCTGTCAGGCTTCTGCGCCGTGCGCGAGATGATCCCGGCGGCGGGGTAGAGGCGCAGCGCCTCGTCGACGATCATCCGCACCAGCGGCAATTTATCCACGTCCTCGCCGGTGCAGGCACGTCCCTGAAGCACGGCGCGCACTTCGGCGCGGGCGCGTTCCTGCATCTCGGGGTCAAAGCCCATCAGGTACATCGACCACGCCAGCGTCAGCGCCGTGGTTTCATGGCCCGCGACGATGAAGGTCAGCAGGTTGTCGCGCAGCTCGCCGGTGTTCATCTGGCGTTTGGTCTTGGGGTCCTCGCCTTCCAAAAGCAGGTCCAGCAGGTCGGGCGTGCCGTCATGGCCGCGCGCAACCCGCGCCTCGATCGCCTGATCTGCCATGGCCTTCATTTGCTTCAGCGCTTGGCCGGACATCATCCGCCCCGGGCGCGGCAGCCAGTCGGGCAGGCCGAGGATGTCGAAAAGGCTGATCTTGCCGGCCTCGGCGATATAGTCGTCGATCGCCCCATGCACCTTTTCGCGGTCGAAGGTGCCATCGCCCGAGAAGGTCACGTCGCCGATCACCTCGAAAGTGGTGGTCACCATTTCATCGAGCATGTTGACCGCGCGCGGCCCGGCTTGGGCGATGCGCTCGGCCGAGCGGGCGGCGGCGGCGCTCATCACCGGGGCGAGGTTGCGCACGTTGCGCTGCGAAAAGACGGGGGCGGCGGCGCGGCGCTGCCAACGCCAATGCGCGCCCTCTGCAATGAAGAGCGATTCCCCGATCGCCGGGCGCAGCAGGTTCTTGGTGACATCGGACTTCGGGTAGTCCTCCAGCCGGTCGAGCAGGATTTCCCGGATAGCACCCGGATCCATCACCATATGCCAGCGCTTGCCAGTCTTGCCCGAAACCATGGGCTGGGTGGTGGCGATCTTGGGGATGATGCTCAGCACGTTGCGACGCGCCATCTGAAGGCTGCCGAGCATGCCGACAGGCTCGGTAACGAGCGGCACGCGAACGGGCAGGGGGCGGGCTTGGGTCATTTTGCTGTCCTCACTCTCAGTCCAAGATAGACCGGCCCGGGGGCTGCGCAACTGCGGCAAATGATTGCGCCCCTTGGGCCCATCGGCTACCCCTTTTCAAAACCTTAACACCCCTGAGGGATCGCCCATGCTGAGAGTTCTTGCCCTGTTGACCTTCGTCGCGACGCTGGCCGCCTGCAACGGGGCATCCGACCTCGACAAGGCGCCGACCCCGCTGGGGGATTTCAATCTGCACCACAATATCGTGGTGGCGCCCAAGGCGCAGAAGGGGCCGCTCAGCCGCGAGGTGAGCAAGGAAGAACTGGCCGAGGCCGTACGCGCCGCCACCGCCGAACGCTTTGATCGCTACGAGGGCGAGCGGCTTTACCACTTCGGCATCAGCGTCGAGGGCTACGTGCTGGCCCAGCCGGGCATCCCGCTGGTCTTTGCGCCTAAATCGATCCTGATCCTCAACCTGACGGTCTGGGACGACGCCAAGAACAAAAAGCTGAACCCCGAGCCGCATCAGATCACCGTCTTCGAATCCCTCGATCAGGGGCCGGTGGTGGGCTCGGGCTATACCAAATCCGCCGAAGAGCAGCTGAAGAACCTCAGCCAGAACGCCGCCAAGGCGATTGAGACATATCTGGTCAAGCAAAACCGCGAAGAGGGGTGGTTCAACGGCGGCACAGCCCTCTCCCCCGCCGGGGAGCCGGAGGATAAATAGCCATAGCCGGGGCGCGCCCGACCGATGCGGCAGGCCCACGGTGGGCTTTAAGTGGCGCCAAGACGCAACTCCCGCTTGATTTTACCGCTCGAACCCAATACATCGCCCGCCAGATAGGGTTCGGGTCCCCGTTGGGGCCCCTCAATTAAAAGGGCGCCACCATGGCAAAGGCAAAGTTTGAACGCACCAAACCGCACGTCAACATCGGCACGATCGGCCACGTTGACCACGGTAAAACCACGCTGACCGCGGCGATCACCAAGTATTTCGGTGACTTCCAAGCGTATGACCAGATCGACGGCGCGCCCGAAGAGAAGGCCCGCGGCATCACCATCTCGACCGCGCACGTCGAGTATGAGACCGAGAACCGTCACTACGCCCACGTCGACTGCCCCGGCCACGCTGACTATGTGAAAAACATGATCACCGGTGCGGCGCAGATGGACGGCGCGATCCTGGTTGTGAACGCGGCCGACG
>NZ_JAGHRG010000029.1:0-2759 GCF_017743915.1 Sulfitobacter sp. R18_1 | reverse complement strand
GTAAGCATCCGGCGTGGGCCGCACGCGGTCAGCGCGCGCTGTGCCGGTCCATTTCGATGAGCTCTCGCAGGTTTTCGATACCGAACGGTGTGAATGCGATGACGCTGTCGTCGCCGGGACCGTAGACCCAGATCACGCCATCTTCGGTTTCCATATCAACGGCGAGGTCGAAGATCCGATCGACGGTTTCTCCGAACTCGGCAGCAACGCGGTCGATGGTCTTGACGGAATGCACCTTGTTGAGCGGCATGATCATGCCGCCTCGGCGAGGGACCCGGATTTCCAGTTCCAGGGCAGAAGTTCGTGGATGCGCGAGACGGGCATGTCGGGCAGCCGGGCGAGAACATCGGCGAGCCACGCCTGCGGGTCGATGTCGTTCATTTTGGCCGTGACGATGAGGGTATACATGGCGGCGGCCCTCTGCCCGCCGCGCTCGGAGCCGGCAAAGAGCCATGACTTGCGGCCCAGGGCTACGCCGCGCAGGGCGCGTTCGGCTGCGTTATTCGTCAGGCAGATGCGCCCGTCATCGAGGAATGCCGTGAAGGCCTGCCAACGGCCGTCTTTCTCGAACATGTAGTCGATCGCCTTGGCCACCTTGTTGTGCCGGGAGAGTTTCGCGCGCTCTGCCAGCAGCCAGTCATGGAGGCTGTTCACCAGAGGCCGAGACAGGTCCTGGCGGGCGGCAAGCCGGGCATCGGCATCCAGCCCGTTGATTTCGCGCTCGATGTCGAAGATGGCGTCGATCCGTTTCACCGCTTCCAGCGCAACGGGCGAGATCTGATGGGCGGGTTTGCCCTTGCGGACGTTTCCGGCAATATCCGCCAGTTCGAAGAACTTCCGGCGCGCATGCGCCCAGCACAGGGCGCTGGTCACGGGCCCTGCATCACGGTCGGCGCGATAGAGATCGTTATATCCACCATAGGCGTCGGCTTGCAGCACGCCTTGCCATCCGGCGAGGTGCTGATTGGGATTGGTTGCCGCGCGATCGCGGGAGAAGTGGAAGACGGCCGCCGGCGGTGCGCCACCATTCCAGGGCCGATCATCGCGCACATAGGTCCAGAGCCGGGCTTTCTTCGCGCCACCCCGCGCCAGAAGCGGCACGGTCGTGTCGTCACCGTGCAGGCGGTGAGCGGCGCGCACGTGGGTCTCGATCAGGGCATGGATCGGCTGCAAGGCGACAGTCGCGTGCCCGACCAGGTCTGCCAGGGTCGACAGGCTCAGATCAACGCCTTCACGGGCGAAGCGTTCGGCCTGCCGGTTCAAAGGCTGGTGCTGTCCATATTTCTCGAAGACGAGCATGGCGATCAGGCTTGGCCCGGCCCATCCACGCGGGATCGCATGGAACGGGGCCGGCGGCTGGCTGATCTTCTCGCAGGCCCGGCAGGTGAACTTCTCACGCACGGTCTGGATCACCTTCCAGCGCCGCGGGATCACCTCCAGCGTCTCGGTGACATCTTCGCCCATTTTCACGAGACGATCCGAGCCACAGCAGGTGCAGGCGGTAGGGGCCTCGACAACAACCCGCTCGCGCGGCAGGTGATCGGGAAAGGGTTTGCGCACAGGATGGCGGCGCGTGAAGGCCCGCACCGTGCTGGCCTTTTCAGCCGCCTCGTCGGCGGTCAGGACATCTTCGGTTGCCGCCGTCTCCAACTCCTCAAGCTGCAATTCCAACTGATCGATCAGCCGGGCGCGCCGCTCCGACGAGATGCCGTATTTGTCACGGCGCAGTTTGGCGATCTCGAGCTTGAGCTCCTGGATCATCGCCTCCGAGCAGGACACGACCGCCCGGGTCTGTGCCAACTCGCTTTCTGCAACCTCCGCACGGGCCTCGGCGGCAGCCAGGGCAGCGCGTAATCTAACCAGTTCAGAAGCGGCGTTCGACATGGCGGATGTCTACCACTCAGGCACGTAAGACACCAATAAAAACAGGCCGGCCAGCGCGATTTATCCAGCCTTTGCAGGGCGTTGTGTCCAGCGCGGATTGCGCCAGTCAATGCCCTCCAGAAGATAGCCCAACTGCGCCGCCGAGATCTGCACCGCCTCGCCCGACCGGCTCACCGGCCAGATGAACTTGCCCGCCTCCAGGCGCTTCAGATAAAGCGACATGCCCACGCCATCATGCCACAGGATCTTGACCAGATCGCCCTTGCGGCCCCGGAAGCAGAAGATCTCCCCGGCATGCGGATCGCGGCCGAGACCCTCCTGCACCTGTAGCGCCAGCGTGTTCATGCCCCGCCTCATATCAGTGACGCCGCCCGCAATCCAAACCTTCACCCCCGCCGGAAACGCGATCATGGCCGGTCCACCACGGCCAGGATCCGCGCAAGCGCTTCGGGCGCCACGCCCACCGGCACGATGAGCCGGCGCCCATTCGGCAGGGTTATCTCAACCTGACAGTCCGGAGACGGACAGGAATCAACCGGATTTGCCTGAGATGCGGGAACTCCCTTCGTCACGGTCACCGGCGCGAACGATACCGGGCGAGAAGAGCCAAGCTCACCGTTTCGATACTGCCGCCGCCAAGTCGTCAGCAGCGACCGGCAAATGCCATGCCGCCGCGCAGTGGCTGCCGCCTGGCGATGGCCGATAAAGCTTTCCTCCACTATGCGCAGTTTATCATCGTCTGACCAATACCGGCGGCGATCACCATCGGCAGCGGAAAGAACTTCGATTTGAGGGCGGTTGATAAAGTCGGACATAAGGTCGGACTTATCATCGGATCGAACCCGAGATCAGACGGCCGCCGCCGGAGGTTTACG
>NZ_JAGHRG010000028.1:0-3347 GCF_017743915.1 Sulfitobacter sp. R18_1 | reverse complement strand
TCTAGGAACTTATTAGGTTTGGCGATGACCTACTCTCCCACGTCTTAAGACGCAGTACCATCGGCGCTACGGCACTTAACGGCTGGGTTCGGGATGGGACCAGGTGTTTTGCTCGCGCTATGATCACCAAACCGAATAAATTCCTAGTAGCGCTCTGCGCAGCAGAGCGGCGGCGGGAGGCGGGGTATCTGAAGGATGCCCGTTCCCGCTCCGCCTCTATTGGAGCGCAAAGCGATATTTGTCCAAGTCATGTACGACTGATTGTATGTGTATGCTTTTGATCAGTAAGCAGTCTTGCTTCTACTGGATCAAATCAAGCCTATCGAGCAATTAGTACCAGTCAACTGAACGTATTACTACGCTTACATCTCTGGCCTATCGACGTGGTGGTCTACCACGGCTCTCAGGGATACCTTGTTTTGAGGGGGGCTTCCCGCTTAGATGCCTTCAGCGGTTATCCTGTCCGATCATAGCTACCCAGCACTGCAATTGGCATTACAACTGGTCCACCAGTGGATCGTTCACCCCGGTCCTCTCGTACTAGGGGCAACTCCTCTCAAGTATCCTACACCCACGGAAGATAGGGACCGAACTGTCTCACGACGTTCTAAACCCAGCTCACGTACCTCTTTAAACGGCGAACAGCCGTACCCTTGGGACCTGCTCCAGCCCCAGGATGAGATGAGCCGACATCGAGGTGCCAAACACTGCCGTCGATATGGACTCTTGGGCAGTATCAGCCTGTTATCCCCGGCGTACCTTTTATCCGTTGAGCGATGGCCCTCCCACTTGGGACCACCGGATCACTATGGCCGTCTTTCGACTCTGCTCGACTTGTCAGTCTCGCAGTCAGGCTGGCTTCTGCCATTGCACTCAACGAGCGATTTCCGACCGCTCTGAGCCAACCTTCGCGCGCCTCCGTTACGATTTAGGAGGCGACCGCCCCAGTCAAACTACCCGCCACACAGGGTCCCGGAACCGGATAACGGTCCGCGGTTAGACATCAAGCAGAACAAGGGTGGTATCTCAAGGGAGGCTCCACCGAGACTGGCGTCTCGGTTTCAAAGCCCACCACCTATCCTGCACATGTTCGGCCTAATGCCAGTGTGAAGCTGTAGTAAAGGTGCACGGGGTCTTTCCGTCTAACCGCGGGTAACCGGCATCTTGACCGGTAATTCAATTTCGCTGAGTCTATGTTGGAGACAGCGGGGAAGTCGTTACGCCATTCGTGCAGGTCGGAACTTACCCGACAAGGAATTTCGCTACCTTAGGACCGTTATAGTTACGGCCGCCGTTTACCTGGGCTTCAATTCAGAGCTCTCACTCCTCCTTTTAACCTTCAGGCACCGGGCAGGCGTCAGACCCTATACGTCGTCTTGCGACTTCGCAGAGCCCTGTGTTTTTAATAAACAGTCGCCACCCCCTGGTTTGTGCCCCCAGCCCCTAGTTGCCTAGGAACCGGGCCTCCTTCTCGCGAACTTACGGAGGTATTTTGCCGAGTTCCTTCAACATAGTTCTCTCAAGCGCCTTGGTATTCTCTACCTGTCCACCTGTGTCGGTTTAGGGTACGATCTGATGATGGAGCTATTTCCAGGGACCGCTCAGCAGCCCATCCAATCCGATAAGGATGAACTACCCTCGAGATCCGTCACTTCCATCTGGCCCAGGAATATTAACCTGGTTCCCATCGACTACGCCTTTCGGCCTCGCCTTAGGGGTCGGCTTACCCTGCTCAGATTAGCTTTAAGCAGGAACCCTTGGACTTTCGGCGAGAGTGTCTCTCACACTCTTTGTCGCTACTCATGTCATCATTCTCACTAGTGATCTCTCCACCGGATCGCTCACGCGCCGGCTTCACAGAAAACTCCGCGTCTCCAATGCCCCGAAGGGCTAAGGAGACATGGAACTATGTCACACTACGCTCTGCTACCATGCAATAAATGCATCCTCGGCTTCGGCTCATGGCTTGAGCCCCGTTACATCTTCGCCGCAAGACAACTTATTTAGACCAGTGAGCTGTTACGCTATCTTTAAAGGATGGCTGCTTCTAAGCCAACCTCCTGGTTGTTTTGGTCGTCTCACCTGCTTTCCCACTTAGCCATGAATTAGGGGCCTTAGCCGGAGGTCAGGGTTGTTTCCCTCTCCACGACGGACGTTAGCATTCGCCGTGTGTCTGCCATCCAGTACTCCTCGGTATTCGGAGTTTGGTTAGGATCAGTAAGCCTGTGGGGCCCCATTACCCATCCAGTGCTCTACCCCCGAGGGTATTCGGATGACGCTCTACCTAAATAGATTTCGCAGAGAACCAGCTATCTCCGAGTTTGATTGGCCTTTCACCCCTAGGCACAGCTCATCCCGATCTTTTTCAACAGATGTGGGTTCGGTCCTCCAATAAGTGTTACCTTATCTTCAACCTGGCCATGCCTAGATCACTCGGTTTCGGGTCTGATCCCACGAACTCGACGCCCTATTAAGACTCGCTTTCGCTGCGCCTACACCTAACGGCTTAAGCTTGCTCGTGAGACCAAGTCGATGACCCATTATACAAAAGGTACGCTGTCACATCGCAAGGATGCTCCAACTGATTGTAGGCGTTCGGTTTCAGGTACTGTTTCACTCCCCTCGTCGGGGTGCTTTTCACCTTTCCCTCACGGTACTGGTTCACTATCGGTCAGTAAGGAGTACTTAGCCTTCGAAGGTGGTCCTCCGATCTTCAGACAGGATTTCACGTGTCCCGCCCTACTTAATACGTCCAATCATGCTTCTTATACGGGACTATCACCCACTCTGGTTGCGCATTCCAACGCATTCTAATCACACTCATGGCTCGGCTGGTCCCCGTTCGCTCGCCGCTACTAGGGGAGTATCAATTGATTTCCTTTCCTCCGGGTACTTAGATGTTTCAGTTCCCCGGGTTTGCCTTTTTAAGCCTATATATTCAGCCTAAAAATACCTGGTCTTACACCCTGATAATCACTTCGCTGGCGACCACCCAGTGTTTTGATCGAAGATCAAAATGTACCGACCAAAGGTCGGCACGGAGTGTTCATTGCGAAGCAATAACAGAGTATAATCAGGTGGGTTGCCCCATTCAGAAATCCATGGATCAAAGCTTATTCTCAGCTCCCCATGGCTTATCGCAGAGTATCACGTCTTTCATCGCCTCTTACTGCCAAGGCATTCACCAAACGCCCTTTTCGCGCTTGATTTGATCCAGAAAAAGCAAGACTTAGCGCCTCGCGCGAAGATCAGAAGCTGGTAAGAAACTGATCCTCTTATTCTGCATCAAAAGCATACTTTACCCGCCCAGACTGTCGTCTGGACAATGAGCGATGCAGATAGCTGCC
>NZ_JAGHRG010000027.1:0-4465 GCF_017743915.1 Sulfitobacter sp. R18_1 | reverse complement strand
GATCCATCGAATGAACCAAACCGCCCACATATCTCTTCAGATATCAAATTTTCAAACAGCGTTGAGACAAAAGAAACTGAGATGCGCCCTAACTTCTTGGCGCGCCCCGCCTCTAATACCTCGAATTTTTATCCGCCTTCCGATCCGAACCACCGCGTCTCCGCTGCCGTCCGCCCCGTCTGGCGCCCCAGCGGTGCGTCTCAGCGCCGCCGGTAGAGGGGGTTCTAAGGTTAGTGGGGCAAAGCCGCAAGCAGAAAGTTGAGAAAAGATGAGATTTCGGGGAACTTTTCAGCAAGATGCTGAAATGGCGTGCTAATTTCCCGCATCTAACGCGCCGGAGTTAGCCTCCCCTGCCCTATCTCAGCCGACAGCTTCAACGCGGGCCCATGAATCGAACGCGATTCACGGGATCACAGGGCAAAATCGGCGACTCGCAGCGCAGGCCCTACCCCTCCCCTGCATCCTCCTCCGCCCGGCTGAGCGGAAGCGGCTCTTTGAAGGTGAGCGTGCGGTAGGGGAAAGGAATCTCTAGCCCTGCTTCGTCCAGCGCCCGCTTCACCGCGGTCACCACCTCATCCCGAGAGCGGCGCTGCTCGACCGGGGCTGAGCCTGTCCACCAAGTCACCTCGAAGTTGATGGAGGACGCCCCGAACTCTTGGGCGAAGACCTGAATCGGATGCTCCCCCTGCTCTACCGTCTCGCAGCGCGCGACCGCTTCGGAGATCACCGCCCGCGCTTCACCCAGATCGACATCATAGGCCACCCCGCAGATCACGGTTTGCCGACGGTGCTTTTGATCCGTGCGCACATAGACGGGGTTCTTGAAAAGCATCGCATTGGGCACGATCACCAGTTGCCCGTCTGTCTGGCGGATATGGCTCTCTCTAATGGCGATATGGGTGACCTTGCCCTCGATCCCCTCGCATTCGATATGATCCCCCATGCGCATTTCCCGACGAAAGAGGATGATGATCCCGGCAAGGAAATTCTCAAAGACGTCCTTGAAAGCGAAGCCGATGGCGACCGACCCGATGCCGAGCCCCGCCAGAATGCTGGCAGGTGTGAGACCGGGAAAGACGATCACGGCCGCGATCATGATGCCAAAGACCCAGATGAGGATAGACGTCAGTAGGGTAGAGAGGTCCTGAAGGCTCGGGCGCAGCTTGGTGCGGGACAAGGTTTTGCTGACCAGCGACCGGCCAAGCGCGGCCATGGCCCAGGTCAATATCAATACGAGGGTTGCGACAGCGATCTGCGGCAAAAGTGCGATTGCGTCTCGCGCCATCTCCATGATCTGGCGCCACATGATCCTGACTGGCTCCACCCTGCCCCTCCTCTGGCTTATTGGTAGATTGCCGCAAAACCCATCCTGCGGCGAGTGTTAATTGCGCCCCGCTCAACGCGCCACCTCTGGCCGTGTGAGGCTCGGGAGCTAGCTTAGGGCAAGGTTTAATCTGTTTTGAAAGGAGCCCGGCGCGCCCGGCGTGACACTATGGACATCATTCGCATCATCATCGCTATCCTACTGCCCCCTCTTGGGGTGTTCTTGCAGGAAGGTCTGGGAAAGCACTTCTGGATCAACATTCTCCTGACCTTGCTGGGTTACCTGCCAGGGATCGTCCATGCGCTCTATATCATCATCAAAAGGTGATGGCGCGGGCAGCAGCCCGAATAGAAAAAGCGCGCCTCCGGTAAGAGGCGCGCTTTTGCAATCAATCAGATAGTTTGTCCTTGGCGTCACCGACACCCTTTTGCACTTTGCCTTCGGCCTGATCGGCCTGACCTTCGTGCTTCAGGTCTTCGTTGCCTGTGGCATCGCCAGCTTCTTCTTTCAGCTTGCCACCGATGTCTTTCGCCTTGCCTTTTGCTTGGTCGTCATTTGCCATGGTTGCTCTCCTCTATCTAGGTAGGGGAACAACGTTGGGCAGGAGGCGCGGGTTCCGTTGCGGGTGAGGGAAATCACGCGCGTTGGGTGGCGAGGGGTGTGGTCTGTTTGATTTGCTATAAAAAATGGTGCCCGGGGGCGGAATCGAACCACCGACACGAGGATTTTCAATCATTCTGCATTTAGAACCGGCAGACATTGACTGGCACGGCCTGAGACTGGGTGAGACAAGCTAACCCCATAAAATCAATGGGCATTCATTAGCCAGCCTGCGACATCCTGACGCAGCCCTTGTCTCAAATCGTCTCAGCCGATTTCAGGCAATCTAAGCTACTTTGCAGTCCCGTGCAGTCCCGCTTTGGGCAAAAAGAACGTGGCCAATCTGCACCTCGCAAACAACGCGAGGAACCACATGAAAAGCACTCAACTCCTTACCGACAGGCTCATACAGAGCATCAAGGCCGACACGGGCCGTATCCAGATCACCGATGCCAGAACACAGGGGCTTAAGTTGCGCGTATCGCGCACTGGCCACAAGTCGTTTGCAGTCATGATGCGCGACAAGGCCGGCAAATACACGACTATCACCATCGGCACCTATCCCGACCTTTCGTTGAGGGAGGCGCGTGAAGTGGCCTGCCAAATCCGGGTGGATATGAGGACCAAAGGATTGGAAAAGCCCCGCACATACGCCAATTCCAAGGTTGGAAAGATCACGCTGCGAGAACTGCTGGACGAGGTGCAGCCGGTCTTCGCGCAGACCAAGAAGGGTTGGCGTCCAAGGGGAGGCCCAGGTTCGTCCGCTTACACTCGAAATACCATTGAGCGGGTTTTCAGACCACTCCTCGACAAACCAGTCGAAAGACTAACTGCAGAGGACTTTGGTCGGGCTGCCAATGGGTATCAACCGGTTCGTCCATTGAAGGGAAAGGATACGGCGAATGGCCAAGTTTCCCGAGCGTTATCCTACTTATCGCCGGTGCTGGACTGGGCAGCGCATCGGGGCCGCAAGTTTGACAAGATCGGAGCGGGCCGCGCTACTCGTCTCGATGTCGCTGAGCTGCGCCGCGTCCATGACCCAGCAACCAACGACCCTACGATTAAGGGCAAGCGGCAACGCGTTCTCAGCGTCGAGGACGATCGCTGCCATCTTCCCGCTTCTACAATACCCTGCCCCAAAGAAAATCCGACGCCGGAACATCCTTCCGAAGAATGATTTCGGACCTGCGGCGATGCGCTTTCTCCTGCTTACATTGGCTCGCCGCGAGGAGGTAGCCAATGCCCGATGGGGGGACATCGACTTCACGAACGGGGTATGGGTCAAGCATGATGTAAAGGACACGACCGGTAAGGGACGAAGCCAACGCTTGCCTCTCTCTAACGCGGCCTTGGACTTCCTCCGGTATCTACCCGGTTATTTGAACCGTGATGGAAATGCGCTGGTGTTTCCAAACCGCGATGGCGGAAAGCTCGACAATTGGAATCGGATTGCCGAGCAAATTCAGAAGGGTAGCAATACAAGAGACTGGACGCGGCACGACCTCCGTCGCACCGGTGCGACCCTTCTCGAAGAGCTACAAGTGCCGGTCCAAACCATTGAAGCCATTCTCGACCACAGCAACCGCTTCGCAAACGCGGGCGTTAGCGGATCGGCGGTCCACTACATGGTGGCGACGCGGATTCTGAACAAGGTGGAAGACCCCAAGCTCGTAGCCCTGAACAAGCTCAGCGCAGCCTTGGACCATATCGTCGCCGACGCGAAATCTGGCGGGGACACCGGACGGACGGACGCCCCCCATTAGGGGGAGCGTCCGTCCGTCCGGAAGAAATGTTCGATTTTCGTTTTTCGTCCGGACCAAACGGAACCATGTCCCGCTCGGCGCCGGAAACGGGCCATCAACACTTTAAGACACAGGTATAATATGAAAAAAATCAACGATCTCCAAGCAACTGAAGTCAATCAACGCCCTCGGGTCCTTGGACAGGAACCAGTTTCCGCTAACGCACATCAACCCAACCCCGATCCCGACTACATTGTGCAGCGTTTTCTGTTCCCAGGCGAGGTCAGCATGTTCGCGGGGCCGTCGAACCTGGGAAAGTCGGCCATCGTAGCCAGCATTGCAGCTCATGTCGCCATGGGACGCGACTTCTGTGGCATGCGCGTTTCCCGCGCCGCCATCCTCTATGTCGCCGCAGAGGCAGCAAAAGGCGTTTTAAAACGCGCATTCCCCTTTTTGCGCCAGAAATCCGGCAGGGCCGCCGCGTTCGGGGTGCTGGATATGCCGGTGGATCTGTCAGACCCCGAACTCGTCAGGCGCTTCGCAGCAGATGCGAAAGCATTCCGGGACTACCACGGATGCGATGATCTCGTCGTGGTCTTCGACACCCTGAACCTCTGCATGGGTGATGGCGATGAAAACTCGTCTCGGGATACCGGGCGCGTCCTTGCAAATTGGACCGGCCCCCGTTTCACCGGACACCTAAGCGGTTTCGGTTTTAGCCTTGATGAACTCGCGAGGCGAGCGCCATCTTAGGCCGCTGTGTGGGTGGTTGTTGTTATAGTCCTCGATCCATTCTCCT
>NZ_JAGHRG010000026.1:0-6055 GCF_017743915.1 Sulfitobacter sp. R18_1 | reverse complement strand
AGAGTGTCCGATCTTCTGTGTAATTGCGATCTGGTCCATGCTTCCTGAGAGTAGCAAGGACGATGACCATATCCAAGGAACTGCTGGACGAACTACTGAAGGGCTGCGAGCGGCCTGAAGACCTGCTTGGCGATGCCGGGCTAATGAAAGAGCTCAAGATCAAGCTGGTGGAGCGGATGCTCGGTGCTGAGCTGACGGCACATCTGTGCTATGAAGACGGCAAGGATGCCCCGCCTGAACAGACCAACCGTCGCAATGGGTCATTTGCCAAGAGATTGAAGGGGCAAGACGGCGAACTGCCTATCGCTGTGCCGCGGGACCGGCACGGCAGCTTCGAGCCTGAACTGGTGAAGAAGGGACAGACCCGCATTGATGGGATGGATGACAAGATTATCGGGCTTTACGCCGGCGGTCTGACGGTCCGCGATATCCGTGCTCATCTTGAGGACGTCTATGGCCTGCAAGTCTCGCCAGACTTGATCAGCCGCGTGACCGATGCGGTGTTGGATGAGGTTCGGGAGTGGCAATCCCGGGCGCTGGACCGGATGTATCCCATCGTCATTTTTGACGCTCTACGGGTCAAGGTCCGCGACGCCGATAGCGGCATGGTCAAGAACAAAGCCGTCTACGTGGCCCTTGGTGTCAGCAGGGATGGCGTGCGCGAGGTTCTTGGTCTTTGGATCGCTGACAACGAGGGCGCCAAATTTTGGCTCTCGGTGATGACAGAGCTGAAGAACCGTGGGCTGCAAGACATCCTGATTGCGGTCGTAGATGGCCTCAAGGGCTTCCCTGATGCCATCACAGCAGCCTTTCCGGACACGGCCGTGCAAACGTACATTGTCCATCTCGTGCGCCACTCGTTGAACTTCTGTGCCTGGAAAGATCGCAAGGAAGTGGCCGCTGATCTAAGGCGGATTTACAGCGCCCCTACAGCCGATCAAGCTGGCTTGGAGTTGGATGCCTTCGAGGAAAAATGGGCCGGGAAATATGCCTCTATCGCACCGGCCTGGCGCAGGGCTTGGCAGGAAGTGATCCCGTTCTTTGCTTTTGATCCCGCCATCCGGAAGATCATCTACACCACCAACGCAATTGAAAGCTTGAACCGTGTAATCCGCAAATCGATCAAGACGCGGGGATCGTTCCCGACCGAAGACGCCGCAACGAAGCTGATCTACTTGGCGATCCGAAACTTTGAGAAAGGCGGCCGGAATGTTCGAGAATGGTTTGCGGCTCGCAATCATTTCGCCATAATGTATGAGGATCGCTTCCATGCGTGACTGTATCTAAAACCCGCATGGGCCAGGCCAGATACACAAAGCTCATGACATTCCCGAATGTGGGGGCGATCTGCGCGTGGTGGGCGAGGATGTCAGCGAACTGCTCGACATGATCGCCGCCCAGATGAAGGTGACCCAGATCGCTCGGATCAAGAAATCCTGTCGGCGCTGCGAGCGGATGGTACAAGAACCTGCGCCCAGCCGTCCGATCCCGGGCAGCATGGCCGGGCCGAACCTCCTGGCGCATGTGTTGGCCTCGAAGTTTGACGACCATCTTCCTCTTTACCGTCAGCATGAAATCTTCGAGCTTTGGGGGCCGACACAGGTGCGGTAACTTTGGCTCGCGCCATGAGCGTCATCGAAACAGCCAAGCTAAATGGCCTCGATCCATAGGCCTATCTCGCGGACGTTCTCGACCGCATCCACGAGCACAAAATCAACCAACTGGATGAGCTGCTGCCGTGGGACTGGAAGGCGCGACGCCCTGAAGCAAGCAGTCAGGCCGCCTAAAGCGCGGTGCCAATGGCTTGGTTACCAGCAGACCGTGCGTAAACTTTAATAGCTATGCTTGCAGTCTAGCCAAAGGAAGGTTTAAAGAACTGTGAGACTATTTTAGGGATCTACAGCATGCTTCGCACCGTTATTGTTAGCAATTACATCCATGTTCAGGGAACCTTTGTGCGTGCTTTGGAGGATGGCGATATCATGGTTTGCACTGGCAATCGTAAGTTCCTCGGCAAGCCTATCAATCCTATAGGCCCTTCTGAAGTGTGTCCGACACCTCATACCTGCGAAACAAATACTGCAGCTTAGTTTCACCGAATAGTCAACTAATTGAATAAATCTTGAGAACCCTCTTCAGTGCGTGATCTTCGACGGGAGGTGTTTTGCTCCATACCTTTGCAGGTATTCAGATCACCATCGCCGAACCCTATGAAACATAGGACACCATTTGAGTTTATCAGCGTCTAGTGAAGAACTTTACAGTAGTTATACGCTTCGCTCGGGGTCAGGACCAAGTCTGAAAAATCTGTCAAATTTTTCCGATCTGATGTAAAGTCGCGCAGCAGCGGAATGACCGGGAAAGCTCCAGCCCGGCTAGCAAGCTGACGATTAGACCTAAAGGCGGCGCTACATTCTTGTTGTTACGGCCTACCTCAAGCTGCTTCTAGCTACGGCGGTCGACAAGTTTATTATTTGGAAGTTGTTTTAATGCAGAATCACGTATCGTACCTTTCTAGTTTGAGCAGGCGAACGAAAATAGTCTTGCAGTTAGCAGTTGACGCTTGTCTGGTCGTCCTATCGTTTGTTTCAGCGATGGTGCTACGGCTCGAAAACACAGCCTTTCTTTATCAAATAGACCTGTGGTGGTCGCTCGCCGCGGCCACCGTAACAGCGCTGTTTGCCTTTCGCCACCTTGGCCTATACCGCGCACTCGTCCGGTTTATCGCAGAAAAGACCCTTCTCAAGATCGGCAAAGGTGCCGTGATCTCTGCAGCCGCTTTGTATGCAGCTAGCGTTGGGTTTGACGCATTAGTGCCTCGCTCTGTCCCATTGATCTTTGCGATATTTATATTCTTGTCTGTCGGTGGATTGCGACTATTTACTCGTAATCTATTTCGGAATCCCAAACAGTTACGCAAACAGCCTGTTATTATCTACGGTGCTGGCGACGCGGGGTTGCAACTGGTGAGTTCCCTTTCCCACGGCCAAGAATATGCTCCTATGGCTTTCGTAGACGATGACCCAAAACTACAGAACATGACCGTTGGCGGACTTAACGTCTACGCCCCCGATCGCGTGCCGTACCTCATTGAGAAAACCGGCGCAAATGTCGTTTTGCTGGCAATACCGAGCATTTGCCGAGCGCGGCGTCGAACTATTGTAAAGCGTCTCGAAGACCATCAAGTCGAGATCAAAACAATACCAGGAATACCTGACATCATCACTGGCAAAGCCAAAATTTCTGAACTACGCACTGTGTCGGCTGAAGATCTACTCGGGCGTGATCCTGTTGTGCCGGACCCCAATCTGTTTCGAAAGAACATCACTGGAAAGGTGGTGATGGTTTCCGGCGCAGGCGGATCGATTGGTAGCGAACTTTGCCGTCAAATCTTGAACCAGACGCCATCGACCTTAGTCCTCTTTGAGGCTTCCGAATTTGCCCTATACACCATTGAATCGGAGGTGTCTGCAACTGCTAAGCGTCTGAAGCTTCCTACGAGGATAATACCTATTCTTGGCTCGGTCCAAAACAGCCGGCGTTTGGAAGCAGCAATCAAAGCCTTTAGGGTCGAGACGATCTATCATGCAGCTGCCTACAAACATGTCCCGTTGGTCGAAGAGAACATCGTGGAGGGCGTTCGGAACAACGTATTCGGCACACTCGCGATCGCCCTCGCAGCAAAAAAGTACGATGTTGAGAATTTTATTCTGATTTCCACTGATAAGGCTGTGCGTCCGACAAACATCATGGGCGCGACTAAACGAATTGCGGAGTTAATCTGTCAGGCTCAAGCAGCGGAAGGATCAAATACAGTCTTTACGATGGTGCGATTCGGGAACGTTCTAGGCTCTTCGGGGTCCGTCATCCCCAGATTTAGGTCGCAGATCGAGAATGGGGGGCCTATCACGGTCACGCACAAGGACATAACCCGGTATTTCATGACGATACCCGAAGCGGCTCAACTAGTAATTCAAGCAGGCGCAATGGGCCGCGGAGGAGACGTCTTTGTCTTGGATATGGGCGAACCAGTCAAAATTCTGGACTTGGCGTTCAGCATGGTTAAGCTACACGGGTTAACGCCCTACCTAGCCGAGCAAGCCGATCAAATTTCTCCTGAAAGGGGGGATATTCCAATTTGTATTGCTGGGCTGCGCAAAGGCGAAAAACTCTATGAAGAACTGCTTCTTGGCAACAACCCATCTCCGACCAGTCACCCACGCATTTTGACCGCTTCAGAAGTGTCTCTCTCTTCAGACGAGTTGATGTCGGCACTAGATCGCTTGCAACTTGCGTGCACTGCTTTCAACATACAGGAAGTAATTACCGTCCTGCATGAATTGCCGCTGGAGTATACACCAATAGACGATAACATCTCAGACCTGATATTTCTAAATAGGAGACAGAATGATCATGTTGAGATGGGTGAGTTCTTCCCACGGAAGTCGTCAGCCTAGGCTGGCTTTGTTGCATAAATCGGTTGCAATCCGAACTTCCCCTACCCCCGGACGGATTTAGCCTATGGGCTCAGTAGCAGGTATGCCAAGAGCGGTGTACTTTTTGAGGAAGGCAACACGGATTTGGATTTCTGTGACCTGGCGGTCGAAGTCCCGAGCCATGAGGCCCTGCCCCATCAACTTTACACAATGCATTTTGGTTTCGACACGGCTTCGTCGGTGATACCCGCTCCACCGTCCCCAGATGGCGCGGCCAAGGTATCGCGATGCATTGACCGCTTCGTTCCGGGCAACGGCTCCGGCGGATGTTGGTTTCTACGGCTTTGCGTTCTTGCGTGGCGGTATGACGGCGTAGGCATTCTGGGCAGCAATCGTAACCAAGCCATTGGCACCGCGGTTTATGCGGCCTGACTGCTTGCTTCAGGGTGTAGCGCCTTCCAGTTCCACGGCAGCAGCTCATCCAGTTTGTTGATCTTGTGGTCGTGGATGCGGTCGAGAACGTCCGCGAGATAGGCCTGTGGATCGAGGCCATTTAGCTTGGCTGTTTCGATGACGGACATGGCGCGAGCCAAAGTTTCCGCACCTGTGTCGGCCCCTGCAAAGAGCCAGTTCTTTCGCCCAATACCAATAGGGCGCAGAGCCCGCTCTGCTGGGTTGTTGTCGATGGCCACTCGACGGTCAGTTAAGAAGATGCTGAAGGCATTCCTCCGGCTTAGGCCATAGCGGAAGGCCTTGGCCAGATCGTTCTTGCCAGGAATGCGCAGGAGTTGCTGTTCGGACCAATCGAAGAAGGCCACCACCCTTGGTCGGCTCAGCCTTTGACGGGCCGCAAGGCGGACCTCTGCGGACTGGCCGTTAATGTCACGCTCAATACCATAAAATTCACCGATCCGGTCGAGCGCCTCATGCGCGATCTCGGACTTGGTTGAGGTCCAAAAGTCGTGGAAGTCTCGCCGCAGGTGCGCCCAAAAGGCCGCCTCGCGCAAACGTGGTGGGCCGTTAGACTGGGGTTCGTCGAGCTTGGCATACCCCTTGTAGCCGTCTGCTTGCAGAACGCCGCGGGCAGCGGCCAGATGACCTAGAACGTGCTCTTCTTTCCAGTTGGGCGCAAACCGGTAGACAGCGCCAGGTGGGGCGGCTCCTGCCCACGGGCGCTGGTCACGCACGTAGGCCCAGACCCGGCCCTTTCCCCAATCCTTTGTCTCTTCTGGAGCGGTCCAATACCCGGATCGGGGTATCGTCCGCATGCAGAAGGTCGCTACTCAGAATGTCCGCCCGATCAGCGGCGATAGTGTCTTCATGGCGCGGCCGCACCAGCCCACAAGTGTGCTTTCGGGGATGTCGGCCCCCATACGCTCGAAGATTTCATGCTGACGGTAAAGAGGAAGATGGTCGTCGAACTTCGAGATCAGCACATGCGCCAGGAGGTTCGGCCCGGCCATGCTGCCCGGGATCGGACGGCTGGGTGCAGGTTCTTGCACCATCCGCTCGCAGCGCTGACAGGATTTCTTGATCCGAGCGATCTGGATCACCTTCATCTGGGCGGCGATCATGTCGAGCAGTTCGCTGACATCCTCGCCCACCACGCGCAGATCGCC
>NZ_JAGHRG010000025.1:0-10680 GCF_017743915.1 Sulfitobacter sp. R18_1 | reverse complement strand
ATCCCCGCAAGGCTTTTCAGCCCTTCGATATGTGGGGTCTCCGGGCTGCAAAGCCTTGCTACCGTCGCGCCAGTAGTGACATTCCTGCTTTGCAAACCCAGTGACATTTCTGAATGGTGTTTACATTCACAGTGTAGCGGCTCATTCTAAACTGGGTTGCGAAATTTCCTCTATCTTGCTGGAAAGCAAGGAGAATAAAAGATGGCCTATACAGAGCTAAACCTGCGTTAAAGGCGCACGATTGAAGATCTGTTGAATGCTAAGATACCTGTACGAGAGATAGCAGCGGAGATCGGCAGGCATGTTTCGGCGATTTATCGTGACATTAAGCGCAACGGCTATGCCGACGAAGACCTGCCAGAGCTGAACGCCTACTATGCACTGAATGTTCATGACGCGGTTCTTATCTGATCACGCCAGAATCTCGCCGTAACCTGTTAGGGTAGCTAAGACGTTCCTCAAACTAATTTCGGGAATACTATCGCCTTCTGAAAAATTAATCTCTGCTTAACTTTGGTATGAGACAGTAATCGTGTCATATATTGGAGAACGCTATGAACACGAATATAATTCAATCCACCAAGCATTTGCTCGAGAATGCATTTCGCGACACTCCCAGCGGAAAAACTTGCCAGCTCGCGCTGCTTGCAGCCTGCTACCCCGGCCACTACTCACTTGAGTTCAGCGATCTTTGTTGCCTCGATGGCAGAAACACACGAGCGGCTTTGAATGTATTGACGTATCGTCTGGTCGAATTTGAAAGTATCGAGAGTATAATCGGGCCTGAGACCTTTAATCGGTTGCACGATGCCTGGTGCCGGGATCATCCGGATAATCAGATAGCCAACGCTTGTTGATCTTTGACGATGCTCAGATCGGTCACAGAAGATGAAAAGCCTTTCTTCTATCCATTCACTGTCAAGCGCGCGGCTGAGACAGCAGTCCGTCTTCCCGACGTATACAGATTTCAGGCGGTGCTGACCCAGCGTTGCCTCAAGTCCGCACGCTTTAAGCGCTCGGGACCATGGGTGCGAGGTGATCGAAAACCTTAATGTTGAGGGCATTGGCAATTTTGGCCAAACGTAAACTGAAATTTAACCAAGATCGATTATGTATGATTTGCGATGATCGGAAATTATTCCGCATCGCTAAACAACTAAAATCAGGAGATTTAGATGATTGTAGATTTTAAAAACCAAGTAGCAACAGTTGCAACCGAGCTTGCCTACTCAGCCGAAGAAATCAGCGCCGGGTTCGAATTCTCAGACCGCAAAAGCCGGAGAATTGACCCGGCTGGACGCTGGGACAACGCGGGACGCTTTTATGCGCAAGAACGCAGCAGCGCCGTCGAAAACTGCCGCGCCCCTAGCCGAAAATTTCCGTGGTCGGAGATGAAAGCGGCGCGGACGGCAGCCCATTGCGCCGAAATGGCGGGGGTCGGCAATGTAACGCATGTGCGCCGCATAGCTTTAGCTCTCGAAAAATGCATTGGTGGTGCCTCGGAGGAAGTTCTGCGCAAGTTGCTCACGCCGGGGGTTAAAAAACGCAAAGCGGATCGTAGCGCACCTCTAGAGCAGGTGGCAGCTGCGCGCCCTCAGCTTTCACTTAGGCAAAGCTTCTGACGACGCAGCGCAAGCCGGGCACCGACAAGAAGCTGTCGTGCCCGGCCATATAGATACAGGCAGATGAGTGAGGTCACCTATTCAGGCAGTTGAAATCGGCGGTAAGCACGGGCAGGCAGCGTCCCCATGAATGTTTCCAGAGATCCGTTTAGCAAGGCGCTCAAGGTCGTCTTGATGCAATTCTCTGCTTTGTACGAGCTCTGACGCAATATGCTTCAGGTGATCGAGGTTCTGCGCAAGCATTCCGTGCGCTGCTTTGCTTGCCCTTTCGATATGCGAATGGATCTGTTGCTGCACCTTACTCGGCAGCGCTTGAAGGTCGACCCCGCCAATGTCGTGCCAGATCAATCCAGATTGACCAAACGCCCATTGCAGTTCAATCGCGGCTGCGAGCCTTGTGGCTTGGGCGAGGTCACTTGCCGTGCCGAGCCCCGCGCCGTTGCTGGGTTGCTCTAAAAGCAGCGCCTCGGCGGCTCGGCCTGCCAAAAGCATTTGCAATTGCGCTTCCGCCAGTTTGGGCGTGACGGTGGACAAGTGAGCCGACTCGACACCTCCCCCCTGAGGTGTCACCCAAACACGTTTCGGAAGCGGAAGCGGGCCGTGCAATGCCACCAAGACATGGCCTGCTTCATGGATGGCGATCCTGTGCAATAATGTCTCATCCGAAGGAAACACCAATGCATCAGCGGCAGCCTCAAGATGTTCCTGTCGCAGATCTTGCCTCTCTGCCCGGGCCCGTCCGAGGGCATCGCGAATAAGCGCTTCTGCCGTCGCACCTGGTTCGCCCAATAGCCTTTCTGCGACCGCACGCAGGTTCAACTTAGACGTGGCTCGGTCCCCGATTTTGGTCGCCAGAATAGCCTCGATTCCGCTAAGGTCAGGCATGGGAATCTGGAGTTTCAGATCAAAGCGGCCACTTCGAGTGACTGCCGGATCCACGTCGTCCAAATGGTTGGTTGCTGCGAGGATGATGAGACCTTCGACTTCGTTGGCGCGATTGATCTGTTCAAGCAAACCGTTGACCACACCCCGTGAATAGTTGTCATTGTGGCCCCCGGAAGTGCGCGTCGAAAAGCTGTCGAGTTCATCGATGAACAATACCGCGGGAACCGCTTGCGCTGCTCGCTCGAAGGCGCCCGAAAGAGCGGCCAGCATGTCGCCTTGATGGCCTGCTTTCTGGCAATCCGCGTAGGAAGTTGCAACCAGTGGCACACCCGCAGACCCTGCCAGTGCGGTCGCTAGTAACGTCTTACCTGTTCCCGGAGGCCCGAAAAATAACGCACTGTGTGTCAGGTCGGACCACGCCACCCTGCCCTCTTGCCACAGCGCGAGATCATCCACCATGCGTTGAAGCGCGGCGACCGTGGTGCCAAGCCCTTTGACACTATGCAGCGTAACCTGGAGCGTGCCTCCATGCGCATGCATGATCTCGGTAAGACGGTCCGCCACCCGCAGCGTAGTTGCTTCCTCAAAAGCAGCGTCGATTTGCACAGGTGCCAACCGTCTCAGCGCGGTCGCGTCAGGCAGCCGCTTCAACAGCTCATTTTCGGCCAGTTGTTGCGTGTTACTGTGGGTGTACCGCAGGGTCTCAATGATCGCGGTAGGTGAGACGGAAGGCCAATTCAAAACCTGACGGACAAGACTGAGTTGTTCACCTGAGAGGCTATGCTTACTACTGCTGACCGCAAGCACAGCCTCGTGTTGACGCAGGCGCTTGTCGATCAATCGCCTGAACTTATCGATGCTCCGGTTTTTCTCAGAGGGCGAGGCGCTTGTCTCTTCATGAAGCGTAGCGATCTGAGTTCCCGCGAGCGTCAATTGGTCCGCCTTCCAATGTTTGACAAGATCTGGGAGTACGCCGGGCAGAACAGACCGCATGCCGTCCGGAGGACAGACCAAGAGGGTAATACCGCCAGGATGCGCCATTTTATCGACCATATGCTCATCCTTGAGCGCAGCGCAGAGGAGCAGTACAGCGAGAATGGCCGCCGGTTTCGGCTTGATGTCCCAGAGGGGTGAAACGTCAAGCTCGCTGCACGCCCAAGGATCCTCGCCGGTTGCATAGAGTTGCTCGATCTCGGCAGATGTCATATTTTCTGCCGCAGGCGGGGCACCGACTGACCCAGACTGGCGCAGGTCTCGCAGCTCCGGCGCAGATTTTACCCGGGGGCGCAAAAGATCGATGTTTCCTTCGCCATCCATCTCCGCGTCGTCGTAGTCATAGCATTGCTCTAGGTTTGACCGCCATTCCATGAGCGTGCTCTCGCAGAGTGCCGCGACAGCGCGTCGCGCAAGGCACTGGGAGAAACTGGTTGGAAACAACGGGGCGTTCATCTGTTGTCTGTTCATGGCCAGCCCTCCTTCAGTAACACAACGGCGTCGGGCCCACCGCAGGATCCCCCGTCTGAACCACGCCAAGCGCGTCCAGCGCCTGCCCAAAACTCTCGCCGGGGCGCCGCCGCAACCGATCCACCTCGTCCACGCCAATGAATTGGGACCGCCTACGATCCACTGAGAATTTTACAACGTTGTCCTGAAGCCCGACCAAGGCCAGGAGATCGAAATCTGTCTCCGCATAGCGCCGCACACCCCGTGGCGATCGATGGTACCCATGCGAAACGTTGAACTGGTAGCAATTATTTTTCGCACGGGCCGCGGTCTTAACCTGGACCCGCAAAATGCCAAATTCATGGAACACAAAAAAGTCCACCGGCATGAACTCTGCGGGCGAAACACTCGGCAAGCCTAGTCTCAGCAGAACGCTCTCAACCAAGAGCTCGCCCGCCCTCCCGATCTGCTTGCCATGGTGCTTGAGCGTGTCTGAATCGACATTCGGAAAGTGCATCAGTTCTGTATTTTGGACAGGAAGGTCGGGACGGAATACGTCCTCGAGCCCCCGCAAGGGTGGTTGATGTGTCATTTATTGATCCTTAAGCGCAATAGAATGCCCAACCGGGCGCCGGAACGCCGGTCAGGGAACTCAAAATTATGGCTGGGTGGCTGTTACGCTGCGGAAGACAGGCCGAGATCAATATCAGGCCCGTTTGCCTCTTCCGCCCGAGCCGTATCCGCCATCTGTTCAAGGCAGACCTGAGCTTCCTTCAACAGAAAATGAACATGGTCCGAGGCGGGCTTCCGCATATACGCCAACAACCGATTAAGCGCTGCGTCGATTTCCGCGGGTGATCCAGCGCGGATAGCCCGATGGATTACGCCTGCACCGCGACAGAGCAGCCGTCCGCCCGCGTTGCGGGTGGGATACTTTGCCAGCAGGAACGCGTCCTCCGCGAGCCCTTCCCAGATTGCGTCCACTTCGCCGTGCCAATCAAAGCCGTTTGGCCAGTCACTGGCGTCGAACCAGACTTCTTCTTGAAGCGTCGATTGCATATCGCCGACCAAACGCTCGAACATGAGCACCGCTGGCGACTGGAGGCAAGTTTTGCCTGTCGCTGGCTGCAACAAGCTATTAATATGAAATTTAGACATGATGATCTCCTTAACCAGATCGTTGTGTTGAGAGCAGGATAAGGGTTGCCGCCCTTGTTCTGCTCGCTATATAATGATACCATTATACAATTATGTCAACCGATAAATAGAGGTGCTATTGCGAAATGGTTCAAAAAGGACGCCCTTCGATCAATTCTACCGGAATTATGCTCCGAATCCGTGATGATATCGTCAAAAAAATAGATGATACCCGGCGTGAGGAAGATGATTTGCCATCACGGCAGGAAATGATCCGCCGCATGATTGATGAATGGTTCGAAAACAAAGAAAATGTGAAATAGAAATATGATAACCCCAAAATATGAAATTATGGGCACAGGTCTCTGCGCATTTAAATCCTGATTGAAGATCGGGAGGCAACGGTACACAAGCAGCATGAAAGCCTATCCCGTGGGCGCAGTCTTCTTTTGATTTGCTCCCAGAACCGGTCCGCGATCATAAAAGGGGACATGCTTTTGTCCGCGGATGGGACTGCTTGCGGTCACCCGGATGATTTGCTGGCTTCTGACAGATCGCAGTTTGCGACCACGATTTGATCCACCATAATGCTGCAGTGTCCGCGTACTTTGTTGGCCGAGGCATGCAGCGATGATTTCATCCGAAATCTTTTCATCCGCCTTCATGTCTGCTGCGAGAGCATGTCGGAAAACATATGGCGTCACATTTTTCCTCTGCCTTGGAAATGCGCGCGCGCCGAGCCTCGTCATCAGCTTGCCGAGGCTTACGGTCAGCCGCCGCTCCTGTTCTGCAACGGAGAGCCACATCCCGGAGGGTGAACGGGGAGTAGTGGCCTCCTTGATCTCCAGACGCGCGCTGCCAGACTGCGCAATATAGTCTCGCAACCAAATCGATTCCGGGCTCTGGCAGGTCATCTCGATCCTGCGTAGTGCTTGTCCCTTCGCTTCTAATTCAGGTCCTAGTTCCGGAGCCGTCTTGGCCCCCTTGACCGTGAATGTCAGAGTGTTTTCGCCATTCGCTTCTCCGAGTTCAACGGTAACACCGAGCCTTGCCGAAAGTTCAACAGGTCGGCAGCCGGTCAGCATCAGGGTCGCAATGATCGCGCAGCGCTGTGCACTAACATAGTCATCTGTCAAAGCCGTTTTCCAAAAATGACTACGCCAGCAGTAAGCTGGGTTCTTTTTGCGTTTACCATATTCATGCCGGTTGAGCGCTCGCAGAGCAGCGATCGCAGGTATTGGCTTTTTCTTCGGATTGGTATCTTCTTTGGGTTGCCTCCTACGTAGCGCGCGGTGCGCAGGGTCGGGGGGCATGGCAATAAGAAAGGCCACGGCCTGCGCCAGGCGATTGCGCTCCGTTCCGTTTAGTGACTCGCGGGCTGCCCGCATCCGTGCCATGGCGTCCGCATCGACCGTTCCGTTGAGCTGATCAATCAATGCAGACCGGGCTGGTCCCGCATCCGTCAGCGTGAGGACCTCTTTCCAAAAGATGGGGGCGTGTTCGGCAATCATTTGACCGGCCATGCGAACAAGCGCGGATCTGTTGGCTTGCCGTGTATTGACGCTTGCCCAGCCCTGCGTGCGGTCTTTCTTTAGAAAGGCACTAAAGGGATCATTATTCCGGTTGGAGCGGGCGAGGGCTGCCACGCGCTGTTCATATTTCTGCCAAGTGCCCGACGCGACCAAAACTTCCGGCGTATAGAGCAGGTCGGCCTCTTGCGCATGGGTGTAGGCAATCAAGCTGTTGGCGAATAGGGCCTCGACCGCCATATGCTCATCAAGCAATTGATCGGCCGCAGAGGTCCGCTCGCGAAAGTCGTCATAAGAAGAACCTGGAGGGAGCTGTTCAGTCATGACATGATCTCCGTGCAGTCTAAGGCTGCATCCCCTCCTAGCGGATCAGGCCACTTTATTCCCTTACTCGACGTGGCAACCCCACAATAGATTTGAGCATTCCGTGCATAGTGTTCACCCTTAGCCGTAGGGTGAGGATCGTAAATGTAACTAAAAATCGCATCACTGAACCCGACGTGGTGGCTCGTCCGGAAAGGCGATAAAAGATGCGAAGAAATGCAAAAATAAACCGCCATGTCAGCGACCCTCCTGACGGCGTATCTCCAGGACGCATACCCATGCGGGGCCGCCCTGCGACGCATAGGGCAATACACTGAGGCGGAAGATAGCCACCTGAAAGTCAATGCGGCCGACAAGATGAGGGACTTCCGCCTCATTGGGATGGAAAGGCCGCAACTCCATCCTGGGCGGCTTTAATAGAAAAGAAAGGCCGTGAATTGCGGCCGTGATTAGGTTAGATTCACGGGAGGATTGGTGCGGTGTCAGGCAGCCATAAATTCTGATCTCGAGCTTCCGCCCCAAGCCATCAAGCAAAAGGTCGCATATATACGCTTCGCCTACCCTGCTATCTCTTGCTTTCAAAACGCCGGCATAGGCCTCACGCCGCAAGCCCTGCAAAATCAGAGCTGCGCTTTCTCGTTTCAGCATTCCAAAAGGCGGTTCATTCGTTTTTATTAAATTGTCCATTTTTAATCTCCATTCTATTTAGGTAGATTGGCCAGGGCGGTTAAAGACGAGTGAATGGCCGTGAATGGGCTAACAGGGTGAACTGCTTTCTCGCCAGGATTTGGCTATTATCGCGGACTTAGGTGGCCCAAGATTCGCACTTCATCTGTGAATCCACCTGGCGGCAGGTCGAAAATTTATAAGCTAACTTATGTAATTGTACTGGATGCCAAAGTTCGCCAGATCGCCGCATATCGGGCCCGCCTTGAGGCGGATTCAAAACGTGAGCAAGAGATCTTGGACAATCAGATAGAACGCGAAGACGCGGCCGAGAGACGTCGGTTTGCGGCTCTCCCTCCAGGGGAGCAAGCAGCTGAGCGCGAAAGCAACCGAATGTTTCTTCAGGTGCTGGAAGAGCGGGTTCTTGCCCCGAAAGACCTTTTCAGCGGTCTCGGGGTAAGCGATGTCTTTGACGATTGAGCGTGAGACCAACAATAGAAAGGCAAAGCGCGATACGGACTCCTGGGGTAGCGATCCTTGTCGAGCCGGAAAGCTCAAGGACTTTGGCTTCAAGGTTCCGGCGCATCCGTCTCGGCTTCGGAGCTCTTCAGGGTGATGCGCCCTTCCGTCAAGCAGATCCTCTTGAAAGGTCAGCGGCTCCTTTGACAAGACGTAGTAATCCTCCCGCCACTCCGGGTAATCGAGCTCTTGCGTACGCATAGTGGATGCAAAGTCAGCGTGATGTACCCCGTAGCCGGTCGGCGCATAGATATGCAGCTTTTCGACCCTCAAGTCGATGATATGTGTCCCATAGGTCTCATCGGCAAATGCCACCTTAACCGCATCCGCAGCTTCACGGGTCTCATACTGATCTGATGCCATGAGAATATCTAAATCACGCCGCGATCCGCGAAGATATTCGCCCAGAGATCCGTACAGGTGTTCCATTCACGTTCTAGCATCGGCATGTCGGTGCCTTGGCAATCTTCGGTATAGAATTCATCGTGATCCTCATCGAACCAGCCCATCGACAGGTAGTGAAAATCCGAACAGAAAAGGGTCCGCGATGCGGACCCTTGGCAGCAAGTTGTCGAATAGGAGATCAAGTAGCGCAACGCGCGATGGCCCTCCGAAGGGGGGGAGGACGATAGCAGCCAACCCACCTTTTCCCCAGCGTATGGCTTTACGCGGCGGACTTGGATGTCGCGCAAGCGCAACGGAGCTCTTTACGTCCTTCTATGTCGGAGCCTCTGCAGAAGAAAACTCCTTCTCATCGAGATCCAGATAGCCTTCGAGATCTGCGCGGATGTCCGGGTCAAGTGCTTCGCCATGCATAATGCGGCTGTAAAGCAGGGTGAAATAGATGACCTTGATAGAAGTCACCGCCCGGGCAAACAGTCCATGCAGCACGAAACCCAGAAACGCGAAGATGAAGACTGGCAACCAGTTAAGCACGGTATCAGGCCCGATTGGTCCAAAGGTGGGAATTTCCGGAGACAGCTCGCGCAGCGTCCCAGCAAAGAATGCTGCAGGGGCAAGCCTATATCCCGAGAAATTCATATGGACTAGACAAGAGGATCATACGGCCTATATTGGTGGTCAAAGGAGATTTATCATGGAAGCTGTCGTTAAGACACGCGATGTCGCGCAGATCAATGCGGTCGCTCTGAAGGCCTATGCCCGCGTTACTCAAGCCTGGTCGCTGAACCAGAAAGAAGCCGCAGCGCTCGCTGACATGTCCGAGAGCACTTGGAAGCGCGCCAAGAAGCCTGATTTTGCGGGTGATCTAACCAAGGATCAGCTTTTGCGTCTCAGCTCCGTGATCGGCATCTATAAGTCGCTGGAACTCTATTTCTCCGAAGTTTTGGCGCGGGATTGGTTCACGCGGCCCAACACTGGCCCTTTGTTCAGCGGCCAGCGACCTGTTGATACCGCGATCGAGGACGGCCTACCGCAGATCATGACCATCCGGGCCTATCTTGATGCGCTTCGCGGTGGCGTATGAAGAAGACGGAGATTTCGGACCGCGGCCTGATCCGGTTGCTGCCGGCCACCTACCACAAGCCCCCTGCCCTTCGCGGGCTTGTCGACACCGATGATGAGCTTGATGTCCTCGCTGAGATCGAGGGCATGACCAGCGGCCGGTTGATCGCGGAGCGGGGCCGAAGTGCGCATATCGATCCGCGCGAGCTTGCTTGGCGGCGGCGCAGCCGCGACCTACAGATCTACGGCGATACCCATGTCAACGCGGCCTTTACCTATACGCGCGAAGGCGGAAACCGCTTTAACACCGGCCAGCGCGGCGCGTGGTACTGCGCATGGGATCTGGAAGTCTCGGTCAGCGAAGTCGCCTATCACCGGACTCGAGAGTTGGAGTTTACGGGCTGCTACGATGACCATGGTCGCTATGTCGAGCTGCTCGCGGATTTCATCGGCGAGTTTGACGATATCACCGATGAGCTCGGCCACCCCGCGCTCGCTCCCAATCCTGATGTAGGCTACCCCGAGGGGCAGACCCTTGCGGGGCAGCTCCGGCGTAACGGTTCACGCGGGCTGATCTATCCCTCGGTCCGGGCGCCCGCGCCGGGCGGGAACTGTCTGGTGTGTTTCGAGCCGCACGCGATCCAGAACGTGCGCCCCGGCGCGTCTTGGGATCTGATCTGGAACGGGTCGCCCCATTTCGACATGGAGGCGGTCACCGCGTCCTAGCCGCTCGCGCGCCTTACGGGGACGGGATCTCATTCTCGATATCGGCCGCCGGTGCCTCACGCGTGATCAGCTCACCCGGGTAGGTCATCTTAGCTCGCTCGATAACGCTGTCGGCAAGGCATCGTCAACTTGCGGGGCGTGACCTGAAATCGGTGTTGTCACGTTAACTCGCCGAATTCGCAAGTTGGCAAGCTGTTCGTTGATCAAGCGGCCTGTGCCGCGGATTTCCACGCCTCGAAGGTGTTGTCACATTAACGGTCCTGAGGTTGCTGGTTCATTGATCTGGGCGTAGGCGGTGTCGATGCAGACACAAAAGATCAGCTACAAACGCCACCGGTTTCCGCCTCAGATCATCGCTCATATTG
>NZ_JAGHRG010000024.1:0-18885 GCF_017743915.1 Sulfitobacter sp. R18_1 | reverse complement strand
ACCCGACCTTACCGAAAATTCACCGATGACCACCGCGCCTTTGATGACGTCCTACGGCGCCTCATGAAGGGCGCGGACGCCACCAAAAGCGCTACCAGAAGTTACACCTCTCCCTGGGACATGACCGTGGTGCCACTATAAAACCCTTTGCGCAGTAATATTGCTCATTCGATTATCTTTTGGTTTCGCCACGCGTTCAAAACAGCGGCAACGTTCAAGTCGCTAGGTTCGTCACTCCACAGCCTTACAAACGACGCATCATTGCTGTTTGGCGTTGGGTTGGGTCGATCGACCTTAATCCGCGTCGGCATCATCATTGAATCTCCAATCAAGATCGCTTCACCACGCCTCAAAGATGAAAACATTGAAGTAATCCCACGTACGGAGTCTGGCAGCAGATTGCGCACGTAGGCTTGATCGTCGGGGTTGGATATCCTGAGACACAAGAAGCTACCGCATTGCGACAAAATGGTGGAGGACATTTCACGTGGCCGCTGGCTTATAACTGTTAGGCTAATCCCGTACTTCCGGCCTTCCTTCGCAATCCTTTCTGCGGATTCTCGAGGCGCTTGATCAGCGCTGGCATCACTCAGATAGATATGAGCTTCGTCAGCGAAGATCGCGATTGGGTAGCGCTCGCCGTTCACTCGGCTATGCCAATAGGAAAAATCGAAAAGGCATCTAAGAGTTAAGGAAATCAACGCCCCTCGAACGTCAAAGGGGACTGGGCTGAGGTCAAGAACGACGACTTTCTTTCGGTTTGAAGTTTCCTCTCCCAGTATTCTTCGGAATAAATCGTCCATGGACCCGCTAGTAGTGTAGGTCCTCGGCTTGAAGATCAGATCGTAGCGTCGGTCGTTTAGACGCGATTCCAAACGCATCAACAACCTCGTGAACTGTCCGTGCAATGGACCTTTAATCGGCTTCCCTGAAGAACCCGTCACCGTCTGAGTATCTAGTTTCCGAAAATTCCCAATTATCTCATCAAGATCGAAGTAAACCGGGGTGTCGATAGTGATCTTCTCCAACCCTAGCGCGGCATTCTCTGGATGACTTTCTTTGGCTGCTTGAAGAAGCTCCTTGAACTTTGCGTTTTGGTTAGGAGCGCTCGATTCAGCTCTATCAATCATAAGCCCCAAAAGTTCTTCGGCGTTCATCAGCCAATATGGCATTTCAATGTCAGTTGCTGAGATGACTTCTGCGTCGTCGCCAAAGGCCTGAGAATACTCACCGTGTAGATCCAACAGCAAAACTGTAGATTGCGGAAAAGCCGCAATTTTTTGCAGGATAGATGCAACCGTCCAAGACTTGCCGCCCCCCGTTTGCCCTAGTATGGCGGCATGGCGTCCTAAAAACGCATCCAGGTTCATCTTGGCTTCTTGGTCGGGAAGTAGCGATAGCTGTCCTAAGGAAAAATCGCCCTCAGCGAAGCTCGTATAGACTTGGTTGATCGTCTTGGGAAGAACCGCGAAAACTGGTGCGTTAACGGTTGGCAGGATATTCGTGCCGCGTTCGAAACTTCCATCCGCACCTAATGTCCCGACCGGGATCGTCACTAATTGCCGCGTGACTTGTTCAATCAACAATTCTCCGTCTAAGGCGGCAGCTTTTACTTCCGATGCACTGAACGATGCTTCGCGCATGCGTGTCTCTGTCACTAAGCATAGCAGGCTACCGTTAGGCAAAGACAGTTCAACAAACGAACCAGGTTGGCCAATTAAAATGTTCTCTGGACCGTCAGGTGTCGCTACATCAACAGCCATTTCTTGAGGTACGCCAATGTGATTTCCGCCATCAAACTCCGAAAGTGAGACTATGATTTGATCGCCCTTGACCTCAATTACTTTTCCAATTTGGTGCTTCATGACCTGATCCTTCAGAATAGCTTAACGAATTCGCCAAATTTCCATGTGTCATAGGACGCCTCAGCCTCGCGTCCGCCATTTACTGTTTTGTCTTTGCAGAAGTGCCAAACGTTCGGCCGCGTGCGCGAGGCGCTAAGCGTCGCCGGCTCATCGTGGCAAAAGTTAAAAAAAGATATCGCGCCAGAGTCGATTTTTGGAATGACTAGGGTTTCGTTGATGTGGCTATCACCAAAGCTAAAACCCGAAGAAACTAGGTGTTTGCACTTATCTCCCAGAATTGAGCTGGACAGGCGAAAGAGGCGATCATACGGACTAGAAAGCGTCTCGAGCACCTTTGTTCGTCGTGGAAGTACCATGCATCGAGTCTCTGCCTCGTTGATCGCACTAGGCGCTGCTTCGAAAATTCGTTCGTCCTTGCGAAACCAAGAAACAGACCCGTGAAGTTTGACTAGGCGAACCGTCAGACCATCCTCTTGCGAAAAGCGATTCCCAGTGACCGTTCCGGAAACCAATGAAAACTCTTGCTCGGAAAAGCAGCGGGTCGTTGCTCCAATGAACCCGTTCACCATCTTCAACCCGACTTCGGCGCAAGCATCCTCGAATAGGAGGTCGTAGTTGGTAGTAAACACCCAGATGTCTGTAGCACGATCGAAAGCCCGGGCCTTTATCCGCTCAAAGAACTCTACCTGATTTGATATGTCAGGGTTTTTCACATCCAATATTGCATCACGAACGAGCTCACGAATTCTTTCTTTCAGCACCCTAAACCGCTCAAGTTGGCTGTTTGTATGGTGTTCAATGACCATATCTGAGATTTCTTCAATATTTGGGTTGCCTGCGGCATCGTCGTAGGACTTGCCTAATGCGCCAAGCACTTCATCCAACGAAGCACGTTCGCCGGATTGCAATGCACTGACAACGTCTTTGGTCAATCCGGCGACTAACGGGTATCCAGATTCAAATGAAGTTCCGGCTCCAAAGAGGAAGCCCAAGTTATCTATGCTCGTTCGTGCCCTGGGGACAAATTCTTCAATAGGCAAGGTTCACCCTAAAATTTAAATCGCGAGAATCAGCAACACTCACGGTAGCGGCCTTGTTTCGACATTGCGAGATACCACCTGAACATGCTTTGTTGCCGTTCGTGGGTTGGACGAATGTCTGCCATCGATTTGCCTTAAGGCGGCATTGCTTCGGCAGCGGACGACAGCTCTCGCCCAGACCTGCATGTTCCGGCCCGCCTAACTGGTCACCAGGCTAGATGACCGCTTTGGGCTGGCAGGAGACATTGGTCCAGTTTCTGACAGCGGCAGCATTGTCCCGCTAAGCCGACATCGAACGGGCCAAAATGCTGCACAACTGATCCAATGACCGCTTCGGGGAAACTGAGGCGCTGCGACGCGTGGTTGGATCAATGTCCGGATTGGGCCGTTCTTGCCGAACCAGCAACTGCTGCAGCTGCGAAGACTTCCGCCCCTCACGTGGTCAGTTTGGGCTCGGAGGAGACATTCTCCGCGTCTCAGCACAAAATTGGGGAGCAGATGGCTGCTAAGCGGGACGTAGCGGCCGTCCAGTATTCTCTACTGCATCGACAAAAACGGGAATTTGGGATATCGCCGCACTATGAGGAGTTATATCGTAGACACAGCCGGGACAGTTTTATTCTTCACTGCGATCGCAGCTCTTAGCGAACTTCTTATCGCTGGTATGGACCCCATACAGGTTTTGACCGCGCGGATGATTATGATACCGGTCATGATGATTACGGCGCGGCCCTTTGGACTTTGGCGGGATTGGTTTTTTCTGAAGTTTCGACCGCTACGTAGGATGTCCAATGTCTTCTGTGACATCATCGCTTTCACCACATTTCAAGTGCCAGTCTATATGGCGACCCTTGTGGTGGCAGGCGCGTCCATTTCTGAGATCGGCGCGGCCGTCAGTTCATCTATCGTATTTATGATCCTCCTTAGCCGACCTTTTGGAATTTATCTCGATACCCTGAGAAACCTGGCTGGAACTTCCGTAAAGTAGGGCTCGGACTCGACCTTCGCTGCGGTTTCGGTCATGGGCAGCAATGCGGACCTTCCTGCCGTTCGCTGCTGTTGCTCGCTCAGTGCTGCGACTGCGAAGGCCGCCGGAAAGAAGGGCGGAGAGCTGTCGTTGATCTCAACCGCGAAAAGATCGCTTTACAGAGGAAGGAGCGGCCATTCACAGCCGTTTGATCATGTAATATAATCTGGGGTCTGCATTAAGTTTAGCTGAGCGCAGAAAGCGAACTTTGCGACTTCTTGTTCATTTTCCAACGCTGGGCATTGATGAAGGGAGCTGCGGACTCTGGTTCTGAACCGCAGGCTCAGTCGGCGTCCTTCAGATCACTCATTGCATCGCGGATTATCATCCACGAGGAATGAAGGAACAGACCAGCGATGGCGAATGCAACAATCAGATCAGGCCAAGCACTCCCAAGCCATGCTACCATGCCGGCGGCGATCACCACAGCGAGATTGCCGATTGCGTCGTTGCGAGAGAACAGCCAGACGGCCCGCATGTTGGCGTCGCCTTTGCGATGTTTCAGGAGCGGCAGCACTGCAAGGATATTCACGACCAACGCGCCGAATGCGAAGGCTCCCATCAATCCAGCGTCTGGTGTTGCCTGGTTGAGAACGCGCCAGATCGTGCTGCCAACCACCCCAAGCCCCAAGAGCCCAAGAAACACGCCTTGGACCATCGCCGAACGCGCACGCCAAGTCAGGCTCCATCCGATGGCCAGAAGACCCAAGAAGGTAATTGCGCCATCCCCCAAGAAATCGAGTGCGTCGGCTTTCAGCGCCTGCGACCCCGACAGAAATCCACCGAACATCTCGAGCACGCCGTAGCCGAGATTGAGCAGAACCACGATCCAAAGAGCATGGCGATAGCTTGGGTCCTTGTATGCCGGGTCGGTTGATGTGTCGCCATCCTCGATCTTCTCGAAGCCATATCCAGTAGCATCCAAGGCCGGTTGCACCTTGGGCAGGTCGCCCTCCGCAATCCGCAGGGTAATGACGTGGGTGGCGGTAGATACCTTTACATCGCCCTCGGCCACCCCCGCAGATCGAGCCGCACGTTCAATCTCGGCCGCATCCTTGGCGCAGTCCATGCCCTGCACACGCATCTTGATCAGCGAAGATGCTGTGGGCAACGTGTTGTTATCAGTCTGACACATGTGCGATCCTACTGGGAATGGCGAACTATACGGTCGCCGCCGACGTATCAGTGGATAATGATGTGACTGAGCAAGAACTTCAAGACGATCTTTCGGCATCAGATACTCTGGCGCTGAGGGCAAAGCTCTTCCGGGGCCTTGGTGATCCAAGTCGTCTGGCGATCCTGGATGCGCTGTTGTCAGACGAACGCAACGTGCAGGAAATCGTCGCTAATACAGGGTTGGGGCAACCCAATGTTTCAAATCATTTACGCTGTCTGCTCGAGTGTGGGCTGGTCAGCCGCCGCAGCGAAGGTCGGTTCGCTCGGTATCGTCTCGCGGACAGCCGAGTTGTCGACCTCATCCGGGATGCCGATGCGCTACTGGCTTTAACTGCCTTTCGTGTTGATGCTTGCCGAAGCTATTGAGGCTAACCATTTCGTTTTAGCGGCGACATCATTGGCAGACCCGTTAACGGAACAGACAGAGTGCTGTGCCGATGCAAGTCACTTGGTGCCCAAGCTGGCCGCAATGCTCGCGTTCGCGAGACAGCACTATTCGCCCCTCTGGGAACAGCCCTTCCCAGACTTACTCCATCCACGAGAGGATGTGTTGCGGCTATCTTAGACCGAAAACGCACATGTCTCTAATAGAAATATCATTGCCGCTATGGCCAGACTTGAGTTTGTTCTGAAGTCAGATGATGTAGCGATCCCAAGTCCCGTAGTGTTCCGAACTTCGCTTGCCGCGCGGCAAGCTCAGTGCAAGTAGAGCGAGGCCTGAAGAGACCCCAACGAGACTGCCCGCCAAAGTGCCCCCGCCAAGCAGCCAAGGTGCCAGGATGAGCCACAAACCAAAACCTATATTGAGGAACCGCAGCGGCCGTGCGACCTCAGCACAGGCTATGACAGCCGTGGTAAGCACCAAGGCACCGACAAGGTGATCGCTCCCCGCCAATGGCATCTCATTGTCAAAGATACCACGGGACAGCATGAGGAATGCTCCAATGGCGGCGCTCACTCCCAACGTCCAAGGCACCGTAACACCGCGCGCGGCCTGCCGAGCAATCTCGCTTGGCCGCTCATCAAGAGACATGCCACCGCCCTTTGTTGAACCCGGCAATGCGTCTCCCCGGAAAAATGCCCGCCAAAAGGGGCGACCACGACGGGTGTTCCAGATCATGAATTGCACCATGGCCACAATCTCATCCAGCGAAAACGGGATCATGATCAGCATCGCAGCTGCGGCAAGCAGGCAGATCGTGCAATAGGTCCCGATGGCGATTGGCTGGATGATGATGAAGTAAATGCTGATCACTCCCAGCGGCCCAACCACAATCCCGAAGAGCGCCACCATCCATGGCATCGTGCGCCACCGCATCCGGCTGCCCATTACACCCATCAAGATTTCAAACATATAGCTCATCGCGCCCAACCCGCCGTCGGCGATTGGCCAGGCTTTGGAAACATCGGAAGTGACAATGTATTCGCTGCCGTTCAGGTTCGATGGCGACGAAAAGAACGGCTCCCAGATCCCGTCGATATGACCGAGCTGATAAGCCGAAAGGATGCGAGAAAGTAGAAAGCCGACCATCCCGAGCGCAATGATTGGAAGACGCTGCACATAGGTCGACGGGCAATAGGTCCAACCCGGAGGGATGTCCCCGTCATCCATCATACCTTCTCGCGACATGCCGGGCATCATTGGTATCAGAATGGTTAATGCGACTACCAGTGCGCCAATCAGCGTATCATTGGCATAAACTGCCGGATCTGGGGTCCAGAACACCAGTGGCGCGGCGAGCAACCATACGCCGAGCGCCGCATTTGCCCATTGCGCCCAACCGTTGCCGGGCTTCATGGAGATGAAGGCAAGCGCTGTGATTGCCAATCCCGTGAACACGTTGTTCCACGCCGTGAGCCAGCTGCGCATCGAGGCCGCCCAAAGCCCGCGATCTTCAGTAACGCGCTGCACCGCTGCGCTGAATTCAATTTGGTCAAAAGTGCCGAAGACTGACGGTGCAGTGGCAAGCCAAAGCCCCAATGCTGCAACCAACCAATGCACCCAGAGCATCTGAAAATGCATCATCCGCATATTCTTGTCGTGCTCCCGCACCGCGCTTTCCCGATCAGCGGCAGTCTCGTTCTTCACTTCAGAGGCATTATCTTCGGCCGCCTGCTCGACTTTCGACGCTGACGCACGCGCGGCGTTCAGTCCGTTTTTCTCATACCACCGATAAGGGTCGTCCTTCAGCCCTCGCAGCATCTCAGGCATGTCTTCGCGCAGGCAGTGTTTTGGGGTCCAGTCCAGATGTTCTTTGGCCTGCGATAGATCAAGTTCGTAGTGATCGCTTGAAATATCCACCATCCACGCGCGAATGAAGGCATCCTCGCCGAATATACGGTTTTCTGCCCATGCCCCGAGTTTGGCCGCTTTGGGCGGAATGTTCCAGGTCACCCAATCCTCGCCGTGCAGTTCACGTCCGATTAAACGTTGCAAGTCGCCGAAGGGGATGGGTTCCGCCTCGCCCAGCAGAACCGGGAAGACATCGGGCAAGTTTTCACGGCGGTCGACGATACGTTCGATGGCGTCAAGCAAATCGTCGAGATGTAAAAACGCCTGTCCGCGGGACAGATCACCGGGATACACCTTTCCGCTCAGGCGTTTCTCATAAATGCGTGCAATCTGGTGGGCAAGGAAGGTCGAATGCCCCTCATTGTCGTAAATCCCGGCCGGCCGGAGGAGAACAAGCTTCTCACTTCCCTTTTCCTCATGCAGCATCGCTTCGGTTCGAATTTTCGAGGCGCGGTAGGGCAGTTTGGGGTCCAACGGCGCACCTTCATCTATCGGCACGCCGGGCGTGGTCGGCGCATGGGCCAGCATCGTGGAGGTGAATACGAACTGTTCAAGGTCGAAGTCTTGAAGCCCTTTGAGAAGGCGCTTGCTCCCCTCGACAGTCACCGCGTCATAAGCAGGGTGATCCTCCCCGCTTAAATCAAAGAAAGCTGCCAGATGAATGCACGCGGCGATGCGATCGTCATAGGCCAGTCGCAATCTGGCCAAAGCTTTATCGACGCTGGCCTGGTCAGTAATATCAAAGCAAATACACTCGGCCTGATGCGGGGGATGAGGCGGTGAATGGCGGTCCAGTCCAACGACACGGTATTTTTCGTGCAATCGTTTGACGACCGCCGCCCCGAGGTAACCGCTTGAACCGGTGACGACGATGACTGGCTTGCCGGACTCCTTCATTGCCAGTCTCCTGCTTTACTTGCGCAGATACTTAACCAGCGCTGCGATCACCAAAATGAGGATCACGATGATCAAAAGCCAGCCGATCCCCATCCCAAACATCATCCCGCCGCCCATCATATCACCGTCCATCATCTTACTTCCCTATCTATGCTGGTCAAAACTAACCCTATAAGAGGACAATCACTTTCCAGCCCTGGAGGGTTCCAAATAAAATTCAGCCGATCTGTCCCAGCATCGGGAAGGTTTCCAGGAGCCACCAAGAGAAAGCGCTCAGCTGTCCGGTCATCATAGTGAGACCCATAACGATCATAATCCCCCCCGCCACCTGATGGAGCCGTCGCCCGACAGAGCCGATGGCACGCAGACGGGCCGCAACCTGATCCGTAAAGGCCGCAACGATGAGGAATGGCACTCCAAGGCCAGCGGAGTAGACACTCAACAATCCGATCCCTTCAGATACTGTGGCGCTGGCAGCACTTGCTGTCAGGATCGCACCCAGGATCGGTCCGATACACGGGGTCCATCCAAAGCCGAAAGCAAGGCCCAGAACGTAGGATGCCACCGGCTGCCCGCCGGGAAGGTCAATGTCGAAACGCATGTCACGTTCCATGGCCTGAATGCGCGCGGCCCCGAGCATGAACAGCCCAAAAAGGATTACGATTGCGCCGCCAATCAGGTTTAACTCGAACCGCCAACGCAGGAGCACTTGCCCCAGAGCTGTTGCCGAAGCCCCGAGCCCTATGAAAATCGTCGAAAACCCCAATACGAAGCAGAAGCTTAACCAAACCGCTTGTTTGCGGCTGCGATGCGCCCCAGTAACCCCAGTTCGTCCCGCGATATAGGAGACATAGCCCGGCACCAAAGGTAAGACGCAAGGTGACACAAAGGAGATTATCCCGGCGAGCAAAGCCGCTATGAGCCCGAGAGAGGAGACATCAAGCATCAGACACGCCCACCTTGCGGGAGGAATGCCTAACCGCGCCGAAGTAGGCCGCGAGGGGAACGAAGATCCATTGCAACATGGGGGTTAGCCCGGCGTCGATGATCGGAATGACCGGCATGATCTCGCGGTAGGCCCATGCTTCGCGCACTTCGATATTTAGCCATTCGCTGAAAACCGTGTAGCCAAGCCCCATCACCATCATTGCGCCTAAAACAGGATATACCCGCCTTTGCGGCCAAGAGCCGGTGCCAAAGAAGAACAGGGCAAGCAATAGGCTGCTCATGGCGATCAGTAGATCGCCTCCGGTGCAATGCACGGCAGCAAAGATAATCTCACCCCACGTTCCCTCAACCCAGATGGTATAAAGTGGAATATGTGCGGCCTCCCAAATAAGATGCCCCAGGAAGGTGATTACGGCAAAACGCCGAAGTGCGGAAAGCCAATGGGGTCCCGTGATCGTGCTGTAAGATTTCATAAGAACCATCCAGTCATTCGTTGCCAGTAGCTGGGTTCAACATGAGGATGGGCGTTGGTCAGGCCATTGATATAGAGCAAGAGGTTAAGCGGCTTAAAACCAGCGCCGTGGAAAATTCCGACCTGCTGGCCATTGCGGTTCAGCAGATGCACTTGAGGGGTTTGGTCTTTCCGTTCACTCACACCAGCAAGAGCGACGCTTGCATTGGCAAGACTTTCGGGGTTTGGCGTCCGCGCGGATATCCAGTTCTGCGCAGTGGGATCGCGTTGCGGCTCCTCGCTCAGGGCAACAAAGACCACCATATCACGCATCGCGCTGGAGTTGAGCGCAGTGAGCGTTTCGGTGAGCGTGGCTTGCTGTTGTGCCTCGCAAGGATCGCCACAACCTTCGGGCACAAAGCTCAAAACCACGATCTTTCCCCTCAAAGCAGTGAGGGAGGTGCTTTCATGCGCCGCTCCTATCCAGGCGAGGTTTGGTGCGTCGCCGGGCAATATCGGTTCGAAGGCGGCTTCCTTGGCAGCCATCACCTGATTGAGGTTCTCACCCGGATGATCGGCAAAAACCGGTGCGGCCAAAAATAGGCTGGCAACCAGTAAGAGGGCGCTGCGCCATGTTGTGGGGGTGCGTTTTTGGCTCATCGGGTCCGCTTCTCTTTCGCGATACGCATGGAGATTTGTTCGGCCATCTCCTCAGCTGGTTGGGCGCTCTCAAGAAAAACAGCGTCAAACTCGCCCTTGCGGTTCATCAGGTAAATATGGCCGGCGTGGGCCATCATGTATCCGTGGGGCGCCGTTTCTGCGGGAATTTTCTCGTTGTAAACCTTGAAGGCCTCGGTCGCCTCGGCGATTTGGTCCTCGCTTCCGGTCAACCCGATCAGATTCGGGTGAAAGTTCGCGACATACTCCTTCAGAACCGCAGGCGTATCGCGCTCTGGATCGACCGTCACGAAGAGCGGAGCAATCTCATCAGCTTCAGGGCCCAGCAGTTCCAGCACGTTGCCCATATATGCCAAGGTGGTTGGACAGATATCTGGGCAGTGGGTGAAGCCAAAGAACACAAGCTGCCAGCGGCCAGCGTAGGCCTTTGGGCTGACGACCTGACCGTTGTGGTCAAGCAACGAGAATTCTGAACGGATGTCAGCCTCGCCGCGATAGACCGCTTGGCCGGCAGGAACGTGGTCCGGGCGCAGGAGGACAAGGCCCGCAACAAGAACGGCGGTGGCGATAGCACTCGTCCACAGGGCAATGCTTAGCCGACGACGGGCCGGCATAATCTTAGTCATGATATTTCTTTCAACAGAATGATCCGCCCGCCAATTAGACGGGCGGACCGAGGTTCAGCCCTTTTGATCTTCGCCATGCGCAGAATTCATGTGGTCGGTCATGGACTGCATCATCTCTGTGCAGGCTTCCATCATTGGCCCCATATCGGACATCATTTTCATCATGGGCATCATGTCTTCCATACCCTTCATGCCTTCCATGTTTTTCATGCCGGACATCTCGCCGTTCATGCTGTGACCTTCGGCCATCGGCATATCGCCCGCTTCTGGTTTTGCATCTTGTGCCTGAGCGATGGGAGCGGCCAACATCATGCCGGTCAGGGCAGCAGCGGTGTTTTTCATTTTGTAAGTCATGTCAGTTCCTTCTTGGGTTGAGAATTAGTCTGTCGTGGTGTCCGGCTTGGTTGTCGGATCGTTTTTGGCGCAGCCGGCAGAGCCGCCGCGCATGCAAAGCCCCAGAGCGCACATAGCGGCACAGGGGGCGAGGCTAAGGATCAAAGGCGCCGCACCAACAGCAGTCAGCCAGTCCCAGTTGAGCGCAGCGCTGCCACCGATAGCGGCAAAGCCAGTCAGCATGAGGGTCTGTCGCCGCGAAGGCACGGGGATCGCACTTGCTGACCTGTCGTTGTTTGAAATTTGGGTCACTGTTGGGTTCATCCTTTAGAAATGACGTGCTTGATTTGAGAGATTACCGCTGGGCTGTCCCAATCGGCCGGTCCCACTTTGCGGGCGACTTCGCGGCCTTCGGCGCTAACAAGAAGTGTCGTCGGCAAGCCGACAACGCCAAGAGCCATCATCGCCCTCAATTGATCCGAGGCGTAGAGAGCGAGATGCTGAATGCCGATGTCGGAATAGAATGCGCGGACGGTGTCGAAACCACCCCTGTCGATCGACAAGGCGAGCACATGAAACTCTGGCCCGCCAAGCTTTGCCTGTAGTCTGTCGAGGGTTGGCATCTCATCACGACAAGGGGCGCACCATGTCGCCCAGATGTTGAGCAACACCGTGCGTCCCCGGAAATCTGACAAAGTCAGGTTCCGGCCCCTCCCGTCGGTGATCGGCGGCGAGAGCATTGGTAAGGGCGTGTTGTGCTCGGCCATGACAGGACGCGCCGCAGCCGGCGTGGCCCCGAGCGCCAGTGCGCCGCCAAGAAAACCGCGCCGTTTCATGCCCCCTGCTCCTGTTGCAAACGCCGCACCACTGGAAGAATATCGTTTTCCAGAGAGTGCCGGTTGAAGGGGCCAACATGTTTGTAAGCAATGCGCCCTTCTGAATCGATCACAAAGGTTTCCGGCACTCCGTAAACGCCCCAGTCAATCGCGGCCCGGCCAGAGCTATCCGCACCGATCCGGTCATAGGGATCGCCGAGTTCTGCGAGAAACCTGCGTGCAGCGGCTGGCTTGTCCTTTAGATTGATGCCGTGGATTGACACGCTGCCGGTCTGGGAAAGCTCCACCAGCAGCGGCATCTCGACCCGGCATGGCACGCACCAGGAGGCCCAGACATTTACGAGTGAAACTTCGCCGCGGAGATCTGATGTCGACAAGCCCTTCCCGCGTCCTTCGATTGGAGGCAAATTAAACTCTGGTATGTCCCGGCCGATCATGGTGCTGGGAAGGCTGTCTTCATTGTTAAACAGTCCCCATAGGAAAGCCGCCGCGATGGCGGCGAAGACCGCCGCAGGAAGCGCGGCGATCAGAAGGGACCATCGCCACTTGGGCGCAGCTTGATCCTGGTTGCTCATGATCCTTCCTCGTTCTTCGAGGTGATCTCGGCCTGATAATTGCGTTCACGCTCGGGCCATGTGCTCTTGATATAGCCAAGGATCGCTGTGATTTCCGCGTCACTCAGGATGCCGTCGAACACGGGCATGTCGCTTTCATAACCCGGCACGACCGAGGCCAGCCCGTTCTTGGTAATGTCGAAAAGCTGCTGATCGGCATGGTGCCATGTATGACCCGCTTCATTATGCGGCGGCGCGGGCATGCGACCATTTTCGAGCCGCCTGCGCCAGTCCGGTTGGCCCTCGAGGTCTGCGCCATGGCAGGAGGCACAGTTCTCCGCATAGAGGTCAGCGCCCTGATCGATCATCTCCGCATCCACAGGCACGCCAAGCACGGTGAGCGCCGGGGGGGCGTCTTCCTTCCCCCCGGCCCAGACAGCAACCGCCGCGGCGCCCGTGATGCCAAACACAGCGGCTACGATCAACGCTCTCATGCTGAGCGCCTCAGGTATTTGACCAGAGCCAACACGCCCAGCACCAGCGCAGCCAGGACCAAGATCATCAATGCGCCGCACCCCATCATCATTGCCATCGACATTGGGCCATTCATCATTTCCACCATTCCGCTCTCACTCATTTGAATACACGGCCACACCGTCCTCGCCGAAGGCATAGGTCTTGATGGTGCCACTCTTGCCCGCCATGCCGGGTGCGTTGCTGGGCATACCCGGCAGTGTAATGCCGGTGATCTCGGGGCGTTCAGACGTTAGGCGTTGAATGACCTCCACAGGGACGAGGCCACTGATGTAATAGCCATCGACCTCAGCGAGGTGGCAACCGAGCCCCTGTTCCGGCACGCCAACTTCGACAGAACGCTTATCGAAATCGCGGTCGTCAACGCGGGTGACATGATAACCGTTCTCTTCTGCATAATCGGCATAGGCGTCACAGCAGCCACAGGACGGATCGCGCCAAATGGTCATCTGGCGGTCAGCCGGAACGGTGATCGCAGCGGTATCCGTGTCAGGCGCTCTGTCGTTTTCGGCCATGCCGAAGGTGGCAAAACCAATGATGCTTGCGGCTGTGATTGCGGCAACTGTGCCGAGGGTGAATTTACTGTTCAATTTTTGCCTCCTTCAAAGATGTCGAGAGTGTCGAAAGTCAGGCCGCCATCGCAGCTGACAGAAAGATTGCCGTCGCGAACGACGGTCAGACGCTGAGGATCGGCAGGATCGACAGCCAGTGCGTCGATTTTCCCATCAGCAACCAGCGACCAATTCACACCTGCGTCTGCCGAAGCCCAAAGGCCGCTGTCGAGGCTCGCGTAGAGTTGCTCCGGTGCTTTGGGCGAGAGCGCGAGATGTTGGACAGGCTGCCCTACAGGCAGCGGTTTCGTGGGCGGCAGCGCTTCCCCCTCGACCAGAGCATCTATGGCATTACCCGCCGTCACATCCTGCCAGCGGCAAAAACAATCGGGCACGCGGGTTAGTCCTGCCTCAGTTCCGGCATATAGCCAGATGCCGCCCATGCCAGTCGGGTTGCCCACAGAAACGAGCGTGAGCACCTCCTGCTCGGCTCCGTTCAGATAGGGCCGGTCCATCACGAACTCCCAGCTTTCACCGGCGTCCTTGCTGCGCCAGAGTCCGTCACCCGACACAGCCGCATAGAGCATATCTGGTTCAAGGGCCGCATGAGTCAGAGCCGTGACACGGGCTGGAGGCAAACCTGCACCGGCGTTGGTCCACGTGCGCCCGCCGTCGCGGCTGCGCCTGAGGCCGGTTGGCTCGACCGCCGCAAAAAGAGTGCCCGAAGCCTCGGGGTGGCTGGCGAACGCGGTGACTGCCGGATCAAGTGGCAGTTCGCTTATTTGATTTGCGGTGGAGACGCGCCAGAGAGCATGCTCAGACGCGACGATCAATAAGTTGCCGTCGTATCCGAGGGCCCGGATCGAAGCCCCCTGAGTGGTTGCATATGACACATGAGGTAGGGTCAGCGCCGCACCCATGGCGGCGAGTCCGCTGGACAGCATGCGTCTACGCGAAATATCGCGCGATTGATAAAGTGACATGAAGGTCGTTCCCGAAAGTGACGGATAAGGTCGATCGCTTTGCCGCCGCTTGGCAGCAATCAACGCGAGACCGGGCCGTCACCCTTCGGTGCGGCCGGTCAACTCAGGGAGGTGGTTCGTGGTGGAAAAGGGTCAGACCCGGGATTAAGCCCGGCAAGGCTAAGATCCGCTGGCGCAGACATGAAGAAGCGCTGAACGCTCTCTATGGGGGACTGATGCATCTGCGAAAAGATAAAGACAGGAGCCGTGCAATCGATGTCGCAGACAACCTCGCTTTGCTCCCCCGGCAAACAAGCTGCGCAGGTTTCTCCCTCATCAATTGTCGAGGATGCGGTCATGCCGGACATCTCCATCGACATATTCGTCGCGGCCAGTTCATGTGCCAACACGCCCGTTAGCAGAACGAGCGATAGACAGAACGTGGCAAGGCGAAGCAGAATGCGCATGACGGTGATATAGGGACACGTTGTTAAAATGTCGATCCTTGGTCGAAAAAGGAAAGCGGAAGAATGGCGGAATGCGCTCATATGGGCGGGACGCTGCTCAAGGCGGCGCGCAGCCTTCGCGAGTTCGGCTGCCGCTCAATCTGTGCCGGTTCCTTCGCCTTTACTCTTTCGCCGATCCGCATGACCGAACAGTGATGCATTCTCATGCGCATTGCCGAGGGTTTCAAACTCAAGGCTTGAATGGGTGATGCCAAAGTCCTCTGCCAACATTCCTTTGAGGGTATCTTTTGCAGATTCAAGGTCCTCGAAACCGGTTCCTTCCAAAACCACGTGACAATCGAGTGCGACCTCATGTTCTTGCATCTGCCATAGGTGAACGTGATGCACATCGCGGACACCCTCCACGTTCGTCATCGCTTCAACCACCGCACCCGCATCCATGTCAGGCGGGCTGCCCAGCATCAGCATACGTATAGGGTCGCCGATCTCAGTTAGAGCGAGGTATAGGATATAAAGGGCGATGCCGATGGTGATGGCCGGATCAACCCACCGAAGATCGTAAAGGATGATCAGGGTGCCGCCGATGATCACCGCAACTGAAGCCAAAGCATCCGATAAATTGTGCAGGAACAGCGCTCTAATGTTCACGCTACCCTTTTGCATTGAGTAGGTCAGCAGCGCCGTAAGAGTGTCGACTACAAGCGCGACCCCTCCCAAAATCACGACAGTCCAACCCGCTACTTGCGGCGGGTCAATCATGCGCATCCCGCCTTCATAGATCAGGTAAAGCCCGACAAGGATAAGCGTGGTGTAGTTGATCAGGGCGGCAACGACTTCGATCCGGCCATAGCCGAAGGTCATGCGTTCATCTGCTGGACGCCGCGCGATTTTTCGGGCGACAAAGGCGATGACCAATGAGGCCATGTCAGAAAAGTTATGCAGCGCATCAGCAATAAGCGCCAGCGAACCGGCGAAAATCCCGCCGACGATCTGTGCCACCGTAAGCAACGCGTTCGCCCAAATCGCAATGGATACCCTGCGATCACCACTCTCGGGATCTATATGAGCGTGATCGTGAGCCATCGGCCGCGCCTCTTTCTGTTGGCCTGATTAGAACGCGATCCAACACCGCGTTCTAATCTTTTGGCAAAAAACGGACAGCCATAATCTGGATGAACCGTTGGGCTCATTGCGTTGTCAGCAGCAGCCCGATTTCTTTTTAGGTTGCGAAACTTCTTCCACCAACTCTGCGGTCTCCGTTCCACTGGCCTCCCGGGCGACGTCCGCTTGGGCGACGACGCCACAGCATTTACCGCTTTCGTCGGTGACCACGCTACGCCGAACCTGTTTTTCTTCCATCTTGTTGCAACAGCTCTCAACGTCGTCGTCAGCCGAGACTGTCAGAAGGTCGTTCGACATGACTTCTGAAACCGGCGTCTCGACCGTCTTGCCCTGCGCAACGGCACCACAGCAGATATCGCGGTCCGTCACGATGCCAACGGGCTCACCGGCGTCATTGAGCACCGGAATGGAGCCGACAGATTTTTCAGCCATAAGGGTTGCCGCTTCCTGAATCGAAGTGTCGGGGCCGCAGCAGGTGGGATTGCTTGTCATGATGTCCTGAACTTGCATGATCTTACTCCTTGCTTTGGTTGACACAGTGCAAACCAAAAGATTGGCGCTGAGGTTCCTGTCACCATACTTTGCAGCAAGTTTCAGCGCAGTGCCCTATGCAACGTCGTAATGCGAAAACACTTTTGTGCTGCCGTCCCTAAAGATTAGAAAGACCTCATAGGCTTCGCGTTCATCTTCTGGCCCCATACCTGGTGAGCCATAGGGCATACCCGGCACGGCAAGGCCGATGGCATCTGGACGCTCGGCCAGCAGTTTGCGGATGTCGGCGGGCGGAACGTGACCTTCGATCATATAGCCTTCAATCTCGCCGGTGTGACACGAGGCCATGTTCTGCGGGATGCCGCTGTCCAACTTGTGCCGGATCAACAGCGTCCCAAAGCTGCGTTCAGTGGTTACGGCAAAACCGTTTTTTTCCAAGATGTCGATCCAAGCCGAACAGCACCCGCAATTGGGATCTTTCATCACGTGGATGGTAGGCTTTTCTTCAGCCCAAACTGCGAATGGCGCAGCGACGAATGAGCTCGCGGAACAGGCCAGAAGGCGGCGGCGTGTGAGGGTCATGTGAAGTCCTTCCAAGGGATCAAACTCTGGTATCGTAGAGTGTGCAGTATGTATCGCGGCGGGTTGGTTCGACCAGTTCCTCAGCGCAGCACGGCCGAAAAGAGCGGGGGCAAGATTTCGAGTGTCACATCACTTTCGCGCCTGTATCACGGCTCTGCGGCAAACGGGAGAAAGCTCCGCTGAATGGATCATGAGAGCCGATCATGCTGGGCAACGCATCAGTGTCTGCTTTAGGTAAGCTGCGAAGCAGCATGTAGGTGTAGCGCGGACGGCAGGTAATGGGATGTACCGGCTGCTTCACCCAGCAGGTTAGGCTTTGCCTATTTCTGCACACAGGAGAAGTAGCATGGCGAAGGACTCAATTGATGAGCTGATGTCGATTGGCATCGATATTGGCAAAGACACATTCCACATCGTGGCATTCGACCCCGACGGGCAATTGGTGATGCGCAAGCAGATCAAACGATTGGCGCTTGTTGCGACGTTTGAGAAACTGCCCCGTTGCGTGGTCGGCATGGAGGCGTGCCTCAGCGCTCATTTTGTCAGCCGAACGCTCCGCAAGATGGGCTTCGAACCGCGGATCATTCCCGCGATCTACGTGAAGCCGTTCACCAAAGGACAGAAGAATGACTACAACGACGCGGAGGCGATAGCTGAAGCAGCATTGCGACCCAATCTGCCGGTTGTCCCCGAGAAGAGCCAAGAACAGCTCGACTTGCAGGCGCTACATCGCGTTCGGTCACGGCTCGTGTCGCGACGCACGGCGACGATCAACCAGATCCGCGCATTCCTGATCGAACAGGGCATTACGGTTCGCAAAGGTTTGCGGGCTCTGAAGAACTCATTCGAGACGATCCTGGAAGAGCGAAAGGATGAGATATCGCCGCGCATGCGGACCATCCTGATTGGGCTTTACGGTGATTGGCTCTGGCTTGATGATCGGATCGAAACCGTCTCCAAAGAGATTGAGTTGATCAGTCGAACCGAAGAGAACTGCGTAAATGTCATGACTATTCCCGGCATTGGCCCGATGATTTCGACGGCGATGGTTGCTGCCATTGGCACGGGGGAGGCGTTTGGCCGAGGCCGCGACTTCGCCGCTTGGGTTGGGCTTGTGCCTCGACAGTTCAGCACAGGCGGGCGAACGGTCCTTGGGCGCATCACCAAACGGGGCAGTCGATACTTGCGGATGCTCTTCGTTCAGGCCGCAAAAGTCATTCTGATGCGCACAAATAGATGGCCAGACTTCAGCTTTGGGGATTGGCTCGCCAAAGCGGCGGAACGGATGAATCGCAACAAACTGGCGGTCGCTCTGGCCAACAAGCGGTCATGTCCCAGGGAGAGGTGTAACTTCTGGTAGCGCTTTTGGTGGCGTCCGCGCCCTTCATGAGGCGCCGTAGGACGTCATCAAAGGCGCGGTGGTCATCGGTGAATTTTCGGTAAGGTCGGGT
>NZ_JAGHRG010000023.1:0-19402 GCF_017743915.1 Sulfitobacter sp. R18_1 | reverse complement strand
CGTTAAGTGCCGTAGCGCCGATGGTACTGCGTCTTAAGACGTGGGAGAGTAGGTCATCGCCAAACCTAATAAGTTCCTAGACTACAGTATCTCTCTACGATGATCAGATTAACAAAACCGCCGCAGCTCAAAGCTGCGGCGGTTCTGCGTTTGAGGGTGTGATGCCCAATAACTGTCTATTTTCCGCCCTTCACTTGGCGCAATGGATCAGTAACTCTTTCGCAACTGCGTAGAGAGACTGATATGACGTCCCCCATTGAAAAGGCTGCCCCTTCTTCGTCCGAGCTGGACCCCGCCGCGATGTCTGCGATTCGAAATGTCATGGCAGATGCGGAGAGTGCTAAGGACCCACGCGCCGGTTCGGGCGCGGCAGAGCCGCCGGTGTCCCCTCGGCGGCCGCGGCGCGTGGCTTTTCCGGACTTGCCGGAGCCGGAGGCCGTAGAAGTTGATATCAGGAAGCCATCGCGCCGTAAGCGTACTGCGAAACGTCCTCCGGCCCGGGCGGTGATCCTCAGCCTTCTGGCGCTGGCGGTGGTTCTACGCCCTTGGTTGGTGTTCGGCGTGCTATTCGTTACAGTGTTTGTCGTGTTGGGGGTCTTCCTCGCCCTTGGCTACGACGGGTTCTGGCAACGGGCGATGGCGCTTGGCCGCTGGTATGCCGCGCGGCGGCCGGAGCGTGCGGCGGCACTTCATGCGCGGTTGGATGCTTTCGCGATGAAATGGGACGCCGTGCTTGACCGATTCCCCGAAGGCACCGTCGACGGGCTGTATCTTCCTGACTTTGGCGAGATGGCAGCGGCTGAAGCGCGGCACGACGCGGCGCTTGACCGCCGGTTCGATCGTCTGCGCGACCCGGAAGCCTGAGGCGCGCGCGAAGACGTCTTGAAACTAGGGTGCGGACCCGTTACATCCGCCCAATCGGGCAACAGGGAAAGATGTCATGGCCACCACCAATCCGCTTCAGTTCATCCAGCAGGTTCGCACCGAAGTTGCAAAGGTTGTTTGGCCAACAAAGCGCGAAGTGATGCTGACCACGGTGATGGTCTTTATCCTTGCCGCGCTGACGGCTGTTTTCTTTGCAATTGTCGATATCCTGATCCGCGGCGGCTTGCAGCAGATCCTTGGGATGTTCGGCTGAGCACCGCCCGCATGGGTGATTTTATCTTTACACCCTTGAAAGCTGCGTCTGCGCGGGCTATTGCGCAGACCTGACCTGAAAAGGGCGTGCGGCGATTCGAGTTGCGCGCCGATTTTTTGTTCAGATGTTGCGGGGCTTGGCCCCGTGTTGATTGACGAATTTCATGCCGGGGCAGCCCGCATGGCAAGACAGGGACCAGAGTTCAGATGGCAAAACGGTGGTATTCGGTCAGTGTCCTGTCGAACTTCGAAAAGAAGATCGCCGAGCAGATCCGCGCGTCCGTGGCCGAGCAGGAGCTTGAAGACCAGATCGACGAAGTGCTGGTGCCCACCGAAGAGGTGATCGAGGTCCGGCGCGGCAAGAAGGTGACAACCGAGCGTCGCTTCATGCCCGGCTATGTGCTGGTGCATATGGAGATGTCCGACGCGGGCTATCACCTGATCAACTCGATCAACCGCGTCACTGGCTTCCTTGGCCCGCAGGGCCGCCCGATGCCGATGCGCGATGCCGAGGTTCAGGCGATCTTGGGTCGCGTGCAGGAAGGCGAAGAGGCGCCGCGCACGCTGATCCACTTCGAGGTCGGTGAAAAAGTGAAAGTCGCCGATGGTCCTTTCGAGGATTTCGACGGCATGATCGAAGAGGTCGACGACGAGAACCAGCGTCTCAAGGTTTCGGTCTCGATCTTTGGCCGGGAGACCCCGGTCGAATTGGAATTCACTCAGGTCAACAAACAGGTCTGAGTGTGCGGCGGGGTTAACCCCGCCATCCCGGCACCTGAGGGCGCCGGTCATTGTGGGAGGGACGGGCGCCGCGGCGCCTAGGCCCGCACCACGCAACGAAGAACCCGCGGGGCGCGCCCCAAAGGTGTTGAAAGGAGAAGGCCAATGGCCAAGAAACTCGTCGGTACGATGAAGTTGCAAGTTAAAGCGGGTCAAGCAAACCCGTCCCCGCCCGTGGGTCCCGCCCTCGGTCAGCGCGGCATCAACATCATGGAATTCTGCAAGGCGTTCAACGCCAAGACCGCAGACATGGAGCCGGGCGCACCGTGCCCCACCGTGATCAGCTACTATCAGGACAAGTCCTTCACCATGGACATCAAGACGCCCCCGGCGTCCTACTACCTGAAGAAAGCTGCCAAGGTGAACTCCGGCGCGAAAACGCCGAGCCGTGAGACTGTCGGCACCGTGACCACCAAGCAGCTGCGCGAGATCGCAGAAGCAAAAGCCGCCGACCTGTCCGCGAACGACGTGGAAGCGGCGATGAAAATCATCCTGGGCTCCGCGAAGTCCATGGGCATCGAGGTGAAGTAAGATGGCAAAACTTGGAAAACGCACCCGCGCCGCCCGTGAAGCTTTTGCTGGCAAAGAAGAGATCACTGTTGAAGAAGCGGTAAGCCTCATCAAATCGAACGCCAGCGCGAAGTTCGACGAGACCATCGAGATCGCGATGAACCTCGGTGTTGACCCGCGTCACGCGGACCAGATGGTCCGCGGTGTTGTCGGCCTGCCCAATGGCACCGGCAAAACCATGCGCGTTGCCGTCTTCGCCCGTGGCGCGAAAGCTGAAGAAGCCGAAAAGGCGGGCGCAGATATCGTTGGCGCAGAGGACCTGATGGAAACCGTGCAGTCCGGCAAGATCGATTTCGATCGTTGCATCGCGACACCTGACATGATGCCGATCGTTGGCCGTCTGGGTAAAGTGCTTGGCCCGCGCAACCTGATGCCGAACCCCAAGGTTGGCACCGTGACCATGGACGTCGCTGACGCCGTGAAAGCGGCCAAGGGTGGCGAAGTGCAGTTCAAAGCCGAAAAGGGCGGTGTCGTCCACGCAGGCGTTGGCAAACTGTCCTTCGACGAAGCCAAGCTGGTTGAGAACATCCGTGCCTTCGTCGGCGCCGTGTCCAAAGCCAAGCCGGCCGGTGCCAAGGGCACCTACATGAAAAAGATCAACCTGAGCTCCACGATGGGCCCGGGCGTGTCGGTCGCTGTCGAGAACGCGACTGCCGAGTGATCCTGTGGGGTGGGGGCCAGTCTCCCACCTTACGACCCGAGATTTGGCGGCTTCGGTCGCCAGATACGCAAGGACCAGAAGATCGGTCCGCGCGTCTGTCCGAGACGGAGGGTTTGGGCTTTGGCCTGAATAATTCCTTCCTGAGATGGGAAACCGGAAATTCCTGCCTTCGGGCGGTTTTGGCCGGGACCCTGACATTGGACCCGAATGGGGTGCAGAAGACCGCATCCTGAACTGAGCCGGGGGGCAACCCCCAAATTTGGAGTGAAACTGTGGATAGAGCACAAAAAGAACAGTTGGTCGACGAACTCGGCCAAATCTTTGAAAGCTCTGGCGTCGTTGTGGTTAGCCACTACGTCGGTTTGACAGTTGCCGAAATGCAGGACCTTCGGGCGCGCGCACGCGCAGCCGGTGGGGCCGTGCGTGTTGCCAAAAACAGGCTTGCCAAGATCGCCCTTGAGGGCAAGCCATGCGAAAGCATTGCTGACCTTCTGACGGGTATGACCGTTCTGACCTACTCTGAGGATCCTGTGGCCGCGGCCAAGGTTGCTCAGGAGTTCGCCAAGGAAAACAGCAAGCTTGTTATCCTCGGCGGCGCAATGGGTGAGAACGCGTTGGACGCCGCCGGTGTCGAAGCCGTGTCGAAAATGCCTTCGCGCGAGGAGCTTATCTCCTCCATCGCGGGCATGCTCGGCGCACCTGCTTCGAACATCGCCGGGGCCATTGGCGCACCTGCAAGCAACATCGCATCCATCTTGTCCACCATCGAGGACAAGGCGGCTGCGTAAGGCAAATCGTCAAACTGGCGCACGGGTTGAACACACGCGTTGGAACACACATATCGTAACGGAAAGAGCTAAACATGGCTGATCTGAAAAAACTGGCAGAAGACATCGTTGGTCTGACTCTGCTTGAAGCACAAGAACTGAAAACCATCCTGAAAGACGAGTACGGCATCGAGCCCGCCGCTGGCGGCGCAGTGATGATGGCCGGCCCTGCTGAAGGTGGCGCTGCCGAAGAAGAAAAGACCGAATTCGACGTCGTTCTGAAGAACGCCGGCGCATCCAAGATCAACGTGATCAAGGAAGTCCGCGGCATCACAGGTCTCGGCCTGAAAGAAGCCAAAGACCTGGTCGAAGCCGGTGGCAAGATCAAAGAAGGCGTCGACAAAGCCGAAGCCGAAGACATCAAAGGCAAGCTGGAAGCAGCTGGCGCCGAAGTCGAGCTGGCCTAAGCCAGAGGTGCGTGTTCTCACGCACCACGCATGAACAAGGGCTGGACGGGAATTTTCCTGTCCAGCCTGACCTGTTTTGACGAATGTTCCCCGCGGGAGCATTTCTCTGGAGAGGTCCAAGGTCGGAAGGGGTGCAGTGGGACGCATTCCAAGAATTGACCCGGATTTTCCGCTCTTATGGGCGCGCACCACGGCCCCGGTGGTTGATGCGCTCGGCGAGAGACACGAAAGGTGACACGACACATGGCACAATCCTTCCTTGGCCAGAAACGTCTGCGTAAATATTACGGCAAGATCCGCGAAGTGCTGGAGATGCCGAACCTCATCGAGGTTCAGAAATCCTCCTATGATCTGTTCTTGAATTCCGGCGACGCCGAGACCCCCACCGATGGTGAGGGGATCACGGGCGTTTTCCAGTCGGTCTTCCCGATCAAGGACTTTAACGAGACTTCGGTACTCGAATACGTCAAGTACGAGCTGGAAAAGCCCAAGTACGACGTTGAGGAATGCCAGCAGCGCGACATGACCTATAGCGCGCCGCTGAAAGTGACCCTGCGGCTCATCGTGTTCGATGTGGACGAGGACACTGGTGCGAAGTCCGTCAAGGACATCAAAGAGCAGGACGTCTTCATGGGCGACATGCCCCTGATGACCCCGAACGGCACCTTCGTCGTCAACGGCACCGAGCGTGTGATCGTCTCCCAGATGCACCGCTCCCCGGGCGTGTTCTTTGACCACGACAAGGGCAAGACCCACTCCTCGGGCAAGCTGCTCTTCGCCTGCCGCATTATCCCCTACCGCGGCTCCTGGCTGGACTTCGAGTTCGACGCCAAGGACATCGTCTATGCCCGCATCGACCGTCGCCGCAAGCTGCCAGTGACGACCCTGCTCTATGCCCTGGGGCTGGACCAGGAAGGCATCATGAATGCCTATTACAACACCGTCACCTTCAAGCTGGAGAAGAACAAGGGTTGGGTTGCGCCCTTCTTCCCCGACCGCGTGCGCGGCACCCGTCCGACCTATGATCTGATCGACGCCAACACCGGCGAGATCCTTTTCGAGGCCGGCAAGAAGGTCACCCCCCGTGCCGTCAAGAAGCTGTTGGACGAAGGCAAGGTCAAGGAACTGCTCCTGCCCTTCGACCACATCGTTGGCAAGTTCGTCGCCCGTGACATCATCAACGAGGAAACCGGTGCGATCTACGTCGAGGCCGGTGACGAGCTGACGCTGGAATACGACAAGGACGGTACGCTGATCGGCGGCACCGCGAAAGAGCTGATCGACGCGGGCATCACCGAGATTCCGCTGCTGGACATCGACAACGTCAACGTCGGTCCCTACATGCGCAACACCATGGCGATGGACAAGAACATGAACCGCGACACCGCGCTCATGGACATCTACCGCGTCATGCGCCCGGGCGAGCCGCCCACCGTCGAGGCCGCCTCCGCGCTCTTCGACACGCTGTTCTTCGACTCCGAGCGTTACGACCTTTCTGCCGTGGGCCGTGTGAAGATGAACATGCGTCTGGCGCTCGACAAGCCCGACACGCAGCGCACGCTGGACCGTGACGATATCGTCGCCTGCATCAAGGCGCTGGTGGACCTGCGCGATGGCCGCGGCGACATTGACGACATCGACCACCTCGGCAACCGCCGTGTGCGCTCGGTCGGCGAGCTGATGGAAAACCAGTACCGCGTAGGCCTGCTGCGCATGGAGCGCGCGATCAAGGAGCGTATGTCCTCGGTCGAGATCGACACCGTGATGCCGCAGGACCTGATCAACGCCAAGCCCGCCGCGGCTGCGGTGCGTGAATTCTTTGGCTCCTCGCAGCTGTCGCAGTTCATGGACCAGACGAACCCGCTGTCGGAAGTGACGCACAAGCGTCGTCTTTCGGCGCTTGGGCCGGGCGGTCTGACCCGTGAACGTGCGGGCTTCGAGGTGCGCGACGTGCACCCGACACACTATGGCCGGATGTGCCCGATTGAGACGCCGGAAGGCCCGAACATCGGTCTGATCAACTCGCTGGCCACCTTTGCCCGCGTGAACAAATACGGCTTCATCGAAACGCCTTACCGCGTCGTGAAGGACAGCAAGGTCACCGACGAGGTGCACTACATGTCCGCGACCGAGGAAATGCGTCACACCGTGGCGCAGGCGAACGCCAACCTCGACGACGACATGAAGTTCGTGAACGAGATGGTCTCGACCCGTCAGTCCGGCGACTACACGCTGGCACCGACCGAGAACGTGGACCTGATCGACGTGAGCCCGAAGCAGTTGGTCTCCGTCGCCGCCTCGCTGATCCCGTTCCTCGAGAACGACGACGCGAACCGCGCTCTGATGGGCTCGAACATGCAACGTCAGGCCGTGCCGCTTCTGCAAGCCGAGGCGCCGCTTGTCGGCACCGGCATCGAAGAGGTCGTGGCACGCGACTCGGGTGCGGCCTATACCGCGCGCCGCGCTGGCATCATCGACCAGGTCGATGCGTCGCGTATCGTGATCCGGGCCACCGAAGACCTCGAGCTAGGCGACGCGGGTGTGGACATCTACCGCATGCGCAAGTTCCAGCGCTCGAACCAGAACACCTGCATCAACCAGCGTCCGCTGGTGAAAGTGGGCGAGAAGGTCACCAAGGGTCAGGTCATCGCGGACGGTCCGTCGACCGACATGGGGGAACTGGCGCTCGGCAAGAACGTCGTCGTCGCCTTCATGCCGTGGAATGGCTACAACTACGAAGACTCCATCCTGATCTCCGAGCGGATTTCCCGCGACGACGTCTTCACCTCGATCCACATTGAGGAATTCGAAGTCGCCGCGCGTGACACCAAGCTCGGGCCGGAAGAGATCACCCGCGACATTCCGAACGTCGGCGAGGAAGCCCTGCGCAACCTCGACGAAGCGGGAATCGTCTACATTGGTGCGGACGTGGAGCCGGGCGACATCCTTGTCGGCAAGATCACGCCCAAAGGCGAAAGCCCGATGACGCCGGAAGAAAAGCTTCTGCGCGCCATCTTTGGTGAGAAAGCCTCGGACGTGCGCGACACCTCGTTGCGGGTGAAGCCGGGCGACTTCGGCACCGTCGTTGAAGTCCGCGTCTTCAACCGTCACGGCGTCGAGAAAGACGAACGTGCGCTGCAGATCGAGCGTGAGGAAGTCGAACGTCTGGCCCGTGACCGGGACGACGAGCTGGCGATCCTCGACCGCAACATCTACGCGCGTCTCAAGGACATGATCCTCGGCAAGGTCGCCGTGAAAGGCCCGAAAGGCGTGAAGGCGAACAGCCAGATCACCGAGGAACTGCTGGAAACCCTGACCCGCGGTCAGTGGTGGCAGCTGGCTCTCGAAGACGAGGATGACGCCAAGATCGTCGAGGCTCTGAACGAGCAGTACGAGATCCAGAAGCGGACCTTGGATGCACGTTTCGAGGACAAGGTCGAGAAGGTCCGCCGTGGCGACGATCTGCCCCCGGGCGTGATGAAGATGGTCAAAGTGTTCGTGGCGGTGAAGCGCAAGCTGCAGCCGGGCGACAAGATGGCCGGTCGTCACGGGAACAAGGGTGTGATCTCGAAAGTGGTGCCGATGGAGGACATGCCGTTCCTCGCCGATGGTACCCCGGTCGACTTCTGCCTCAACCCGCTCGGCGTGCCGTCGCGGATGAACGTCGGTCAGATCCTCGAGACGCATATGGGGTGGGCCGCACGCGGTCTGGGCCTGAACGTTGATGAGGCGCTGCAGGAATACCGCCGCTCGGGCGACCTGACGCCGGTGCGCGAAGCGATGCAGCTGGCCTATGGCGAGGATGTCTACGAAGAGGGCATCACCGGCATGGACGAGGACACGCTGCTGGAAGCGGCTGACAACGTACGCCGCGGCGTGCCGATCGCCACACCGGTCTTCGACGGCGCCAAGGAAGCGGACGTGAACGACAGCCTCAAGCGGGCCGGGTTCGACACCTCCGGTCAGTCGGTGCTCTTCGATGGTCGGACAGGCGAGCAGTTCGCGCGTCCGGTGACCGTCGGCGTGAAGTACCTGCTGAAGTTGCACCACCTGGTGGACGACAAGATCCACGCGCGTTCGACTGGGCCGTACAGCCTCGTCACACAGCAGCCGCTGGGTGGTAAGGCGCAGTTCGGTGGCCAGCGCTTCGGTGAGATGGAGGTCTGGGCTCTGGAAGCCTATGGCGCCGCCTACACCCTGCAGGAAATGCTGACCGTCAAGTCGGATGACGTCGCGGGCCGGACCAAGGTCTATGAAAGCATCGTCAAGGGCGAGGATAACTTCGAAGCGGGCATTCCTGAGAGCTTTAACGTTCTCGTCAAGGAAGTGCGCGGCCTCGGCCTGAATATGGAACTCCTGGATGCGGAGGAGGATGAGTGAGGCGGTAAACGGAATTTTTCAAAAATTCCGCCCCGTTTTCTTTGAAAGAAAACGGGGCCGTCCCCTCCCAACGCACCCCTTTCAAGGATTTGAAAATGAACCAGGAACTGACAAACAACCCGTTCAACCCGCTGACGCCGCAAAAAGCGTTTGACGAAATCAAGGTCTCCTTAGCCTCGCCCGAGCGGATCCTGAGCTGGTCCTTCGGTGAGATCAAGAAGCCGGAAACCATCAACTACCGCACGTTCAAGCCCGAGCGTGACGGCCTGTTCTGCGCACGTATCTTTGGCCCGATCAAAGACTACGAATGCCTTTGCGGCAAATATAAGCGCATGAAGTATCGCGGCGTCGTCTGCGAAAAATGCGGTGTGGAAGTCACGCTGCAAAAGGTCCGCCGTGAGCGTATGGGCCACATCGAACTGGCCTCGCCGGTGGCGCACATCTGGTTCCTCAAGTCGCTGCCCTCGCGCATCGGCCTGATGCTGGACATGACCCTGCGTGATCTGGAGCGCGTGCTCTACTTCGAAAACTACGTGGTGATCGAGCCGGGCCTCACCGATCTTCAATACGGTCAGATGATGACCGAAGAAGAATATATGGACGCGCAAGACGCCTATGGCATGGACGCCTTCACCGCCAACATCGGCGCCGAAGCGATCCGCGAAATGCTGGCGGCGATCGACCTTGAAGCCGAAGCCGAGAACCTGCGCGCCGATCTGAAAGAGGCGACAGGCGAGCTGAAGCCCAAGAAGATCATCAAGCGTCTGAAAGTGGTCGAGAGCTTCCTTGAATCCGGCAACCGTCCGGAGTGGATGGTCATGACCGTGATCCCGGTCATCCCGCCTGAGCTGCGCCCGCTGGTGCCGCTGGACGGTGGCCGTTTCGCGACCTCGGACCTCAACGACCTGTATCGCCGCGTGATCAACCGGAACAACCGCCTCAAGCGCCTGATCGAACTGCGCGCGCCCGACATTATCGTCCGCAACGAAAAGCGGATGCTGCAGGAATCGGTCGACGCACTCTTCGACAACGGTCGCCGTGGCCGCGTCATCACCGGTGCCAACAAGCGCCCGCTGAAGTCGCTGTCGGACATGCTGAAAGGCAAGCAGGGCCGCTTCCGTCAGAACCTTTTGGGTAAGCGCGTCGACTTCTCGGGCCGTTCGGTCATCGTGACCGGCCCGGAGTTGAAGCTGCATCAATGTGGTCTGCCCAAGAAGATGGCCTTGGAACTGTTCAAGCCGTTCATCTACTCGCGGCTTGAAGCCAAAGGTCTGTCCTCCACCGTGAAACAGGCCAAGAAACTGGTCGAGAAAGAGCGCCCCGAGGTTTGGGACATTCTTGATGAGGTGATCCGTGAGCACCCCGTCATGCTCAACCGCGCGCCGACGCTGCACCGTCTGGGCATTCAGGCGTTTGAACCCGTCCTGATCGAAGGCAAGGCGATCCAGCTGCACCCGCTGGTCTGCTCGGCCTTCAACGCCGACTTCGACGGTGACCAGATGGCCGTTCACGTCCCGCTCTCGCTGGAAGCCCAGTTGGAAGCGCGTGTTCTGATGATGTCCACGAACAACGTTCTGTCGCCCGCCAACGGCGCGCCGATCATCGTGCCGTCGCAGGATATGATCTTGGGTCTCTACTACACGACCCTCGAGCGCGAAGGCATGGTTGGCGAAGGCATGGTCTTCGGCTCCGTCGACGAGGTGCAGCACGCCCTCGACGCCGGTGCGGTTCACCTGCACTCGAAGATCAAGGCGCGGATCAAACAGATCGACGCTGAAGGCAACGAAGTGATGATGCGCTTTGACACGACCCCCGGTCGTATCCGTCTTGGTGCGCTTCTGCCGCTGAACGCCAAAGCGCCGTTTGATCTGGTCAACCGTCTGCTGCGCAAGAAAGAAGTGCAGCAGGTCATCGACACCGTCTACCGTTACTGCGGTCAGAAAGAGTCGGTCATCTTCTGTGACCAGATCATGACCATGGGTTTCCGCGAAGCTTTCAAAGCGGGCATCTCCTTCGGCAAAGACGACATGCTGATCCCCGACACCAAATGGCCGCTGGTTGAAGAGACCCGCGAGCAGGTGAAGGACTTTGAACAGCAGTATATGGACGGCCTGATCACTCAGGGCGAAAAGTACAACAAAGTCGTCGATGCATGGTCGAAGTGTAACGACAAGGTGACCGAGGCGATGATGGGCTCCATCTCCGCCGTGACTCACCATGAGAACGGTTCCGAGAAAGAGCCGAACTCGGTCTACATGATGGCTCACTCCGGTGCTCGTGGCTCGGTCACGCAGATGAAACAGCTGGGCGGGATGCGCGGCCTGATGGCGAAGCCGAACGGCGATATCATCGAGACGCCGATTATCTCGAACTTTAAAGAAGGTCTGACCGTTCTCGAGTACTTCAACTCGACCCACGGTGCGCGGAAAGGTCTGTCGGATACCGCTCTTAAAACAGCGAACTCCGGTTACCTGACACGCCGACTGGTGGACGTGGCGCAGGACTGCATCGTGCGCGAGCATGACTGCGGCACCGAAACCGCGATCACCGCCGAAGCGGCTGTCAACGATGGTGAGGTTGTCTCCTCGCTTGCCGAGCGTATGCTGGGCCGTGTTGCGGCGGATGACATTCTGGTGCCCGGCACCGAGGATGTTCTGGTGCCCGCAGGCACGTTGATCGACGAGCGCATGTCGGATGCCATCGACGAAGCCGGCGTGCAGTCCGCACGGATCCGCAGCCCGCTGACCTGTGATGCCGAAGAGGGCGTCTGCGCCATGTGCTATGGCCGTGACCTCGCACGCGGCACGCTGGTCAACCAAGGTGAGGCCGTCGGCATCATCGCGGCTCAGTCGATTGGTGAACCCGGTACACAGCTGACGATGCGGACCTTCCACATCGGCGGTGTTGCGCAGGGTGGTCAGCAGTCCTTCCTTGAGGCCAGCCAGTCGGGCAAGGTCGCTTTCGAGAACGCGCAGACGCTTGAGAACAGCGCCGGTGAAGTGCTCGTCATGGGCCGGAACATGAAGCTGTTGATCGTCGATGAGAATGGTGAGGAGCGGGCCAGCCACAAGATCGGCTACGGCACCAAGCTGCACGTCAAAGAAGGCGACGACGTGGCGCGCGGTGACAAGCTGTTCGAATGGGACCCTTACACCCTGCCGATCATTGCCGAGAAACCCGGTACGACCAAATACGTCGACCTGGTCTCGGGCATCGCGGTCAAGGAAGACACCGACGAAGCCACCGGCATGACCCAGAAGATCGTGATCGACTGGCGCGCGGCCCCCAAGGGCAACGAGCTCAAGCCCGAGATCATCTTGGTGGGTGAAGATGGCGAACCGGTCCGCAACGATGCGGGCAACCCGGTGACCTATCCGATGTCGGTCGATGCGGTTCTCTCTGTCGAAGACCAGACGCAGGTTCAGGCAGGTGACATCATCGCGCGTATTCCGCGTGAAGGTGCCAAGACCAAGGACATTACCGGTGGTCTGCCGCGTGTGGCCGAACTCTTTGAGGCGCGTCGCCCCAAGGATCACGCCATCATTGCGGAAATCAACGGCTACGTCCGCTTCGGCAAGGACTACAAGAACAAGCGTCGCATCGCGATCGAAAGCGCGGATGATCCGGACGTGAAGGTTGAATACATGGTGCCCAAGGGGAAGCACATCCCCGTTGCCGAAGGCGACTTCGTGCAGAAGGGCGACTACATCATGGATGGCAACCCCGCGCCGCACGACATCCTCGCGATCATGGGCGTCGAGGCCTTGGCCGAGTATATGATTGACGAGGTGCAGGACGTTTACCGCCTGCAGGGTGTGAAGATTAACGACAAACACATCGAAGTCATCGTCCGTCAGATGCTGCAGAAGTGGGAAATCCAAGAAAGCGGCGACACCACGCTGCTGAAGGGTGAACACGTCGACAAGCAGGAGTTCGATCAGGCCAACGAGAAGGCGCTCAAAAAGGGTGGCCGTCCTGCCAAGGGCGAACCGATCCTCTTGGGCATCACCAAGGCGTCGCTGCAAACCCGCAGCTTCATCTCTGCCGCGTCCTTCCAGGAAACCACGCGCGTGCTGACCGAAGCTTCGGTTCAGGGCAAGCGGGACAAGCTGGTCGGTCTGAAAGAGAACGTCATCGTGGGCCGTCTGATCCCCGCCGGGACCGGTGGCGCGACGCAGGCGATGCGCAAAGTGGCGACAGACCGCGACAATGTTGTGATCGAAGCGCGCCGCGAAGAGGCCGAAGCCGCCGCCCGTCTGGCCGCGCCGGAAGCCTCTGTGGAGGACGACATCGTCGGTGGCGATGTGTTCAACACGCCGGTCGGTGACGACGAGAGCCGCGATTGATCGCAGCACCGCATTGAAAAACGAAAGCCCCCGCAGTGACGCTGCGGGGGCTTTTTTATGGGGTGGGCAAATGCCGCGGCCAGACACCGCCCCGGGGGGCTGGTTTCTGAGGCCAAAGCCTTATATCCGCCACATAGTCCGAATAGGTTTGCAAAAGCTTAACCGTCGTAAGGTGCTTTGATGACGTCCCGCATTCTACATATCGACGACGACCCGATCGTTCTGGAGCTGGTCAAGATGATCTTTTCCGACGACAGGTCGCTGAGCTTTGTCTCCTGCCTGAACGCCCGCGATGCGCTGGCAGTGGTCGATGATCTTAAGCCCGACCTGATCATCAGCGATATTTCCATGCCGGATATGGGCGGGTTGGAACTGGCCCATCGGTTTGGCGAGAAGCCGGCCATCGCCGGGACGCCGATCATCTTTCTCAGCGGGCGCACCCGCGATCTTGAGGTCTATGACGCCTTCCGCGATCTGGCGGCCACGGTGATGCAAAAGCCGGTCGAGCCGGGGTTGCTGCGCAGCACGGTGCGCAATCTTCTGGCCAGCCAGCAGCAGCCGGTGGCGCAGGCTTCGAACCAGTAGAGCGCGCCAGTCTGGGTGGCGGGGGCCGCCGTTCTTGACAGCCCCCGTAGCCGCTGCCAGTCATTCGGGGGCGGCAGTGATATAAGCCGCACCATTTTTCCCGGAGCGCTTTCATGTCCCCCAATACCATCGGCGCGCTGCTGATGATCGCCTCGATGGCCTGTTTCACGTTTAACGACACGCTGCTCAAAATGACCGACGGGGCGCTGCCCCTGTTTCAGCTGTTGTTCCTGCGCGGGGTGACGACTTCGGTCCTGATCTTGGCCCTTAGTCGGCAGCTTGGTCGGATCGATTTTCGGCTGCAAGCGCGGGACTGGCAGGTCATCGGCCTGCGTTCGGTGGCCGAGATCGCGGCGGCATATTTCTTTCTCACCGCGTTGTTCAACATGCCCTTGGCGAATGTCACCGCCATCCTTCAAGTCGTGCCGCTTTCGGTGACGCTCGCGGCAGCACTGGTGTTCCGGCAGGCGGTGGGCTGGCGGCGTTTGGTCGCCATCGGCATTGGTTTCTGCGGCGTGCTGTTAATCGTCAAACCGGGGGCGGAAGGGTTCAATATCTGGTCGATTTACGTTCTGATCGCCGTGCTCTGCGTAACGGTCCGTGACCTGTCGACCCGCGCCTTGTCACCGGCGGTGCCCTCGATGACCGTGACCTTGGTGACCGCCCTGTCGGTGATGACGGCGGCGGGCTTGGCGTCGCTGAGCGCGCCTTGGGCCCCGGTGACGCCCTCGGTCGGGGCGCTGATCGGCGGCTCAGGGGTCTTTGTGCTAGGCGGCTATTTCTTCTCGATCCAAGTGATGCGGGTCGGCGATATCGGCTTCATTGCGCCGTTTCGCTACACCGGCCTACTCTGGGCGCTCTTGCTGGGCTGGGTCGTCTTTGGTGACTGGCCGGGGGCCTTGACCCTCATCGGCGCGGGGATCGTGGTGGCCATGGGGGTCTTCACCCTCTACCGCGAGCGGAAGTTGAAGGTTCAGGCCGAGAAGACGCGCCGCACCTGAGCTTGGTCGATGGCGAAACGCTCCTGAAACAGCGCTTCGCCTTCGGCATCCAGCGGGGCCACTTCCACATGCCGCGCCAACCCCTGCCGCGAATCGTTCGAGCCGTTGTGGCTGCGCACGAACATCGCCGCATCGGGCAGGCTGACGCAGGGCATGAAGCGCGGCAATTTCTCATGGGCGAAATTCATGATGGTGAGTGGGCTGCCGCCCTTCACATACATCGCCAGTGCCGCGACGTTGAGCGGGCGGTACACTTCGGCGGCGCGGATGCCCTGCGGTCCGAATTCCGCGATGTAGCCCTTGGGCCAGTCAAAGGCGACGGAGCGCTGGCCTTTCAGCAGACCCGCGCTTTGCGCGACCGTTTGGCGCAGCCGGGCGATGAAGTCGACCGAGACGGCATCATCGTCGTCATAACGGAATTGCAGGCAGGGCTCGGCCGGGTTGATCCGCGCGGCGTTGAGAACCTCCTTCATCACCTCCCGATGATTGCGCGGTGGCTCGCGGTGAATAACCGCCTGCGGCAGATCGGCCAGCAACGATTCGAGGCGTCGGGCGTGGGGCGCCGGGAACTGGTCGCCGATGACGAAGACGATCGAGAAGTCCGGGTCTGTCTGCGCTTTCAGGCAGGGCAGCGCGACGGTTTCGAGCAGGCGGAAACGTTCTTCGAGCCGGGCCGCGTCATAGAGATAGGCGATGCGTTCCTCGGTGGTCTCGTGGCCGACTTGAAAGCCGCCCAAAGCCGGGTAGGAAAAGCGGCAAAGGCCGATCGCTTGCATGGAGATTTCCTTCTGTCCTTCGCCGGACTATGGCGAGCGGGGCAGGGGCGTGGCAAGGGTGGAATGTGCCACCCGGGCCCGGAACCAAGCCGCAGGCGCTACGCCATCACCCGGCAAACCTCCGCGACCCCTCCGGGGCGCACCTGTTGACAGGCCCCGCGCAACGCTCTATACGCCCGCTATCACGGAGGTGGAGGCCGCTCTGCCAGTCCGAATTCATAACTGAAGTGGTCACGATCCGGCCTACTACTGGCCCGATCCTCTGTTAACCCACCGCGTCGTTTTCCTCGGTACGGGAACGTTGCGGTCATTTTGCTTTGTGGACGCATGAAGTAACCGAAATTAGCCGCATGGGGGATCCCCCGTGTACACAATCTGAGCGATACGGGGATATAACCGGAATGCCAACGATCCAACAGCTGATCCGCAAGCCGCGGCAGCCGAAAGTCAAACGTTCGAAATCCATGCACCTGCAGGAGTGCCCGCAAAAGCGCGGCGTCTGCACACGCGTGTACACCACCACACCGAAAAAGCCGAACTCGGCGATGCGTAAGGTTGCCAAGGTGCGCCTGACCAATGGGTTCGAAGTGATCTCCTACATCCCGGGTGAGAGCCACAACCTTCAGGAACACTCCGTGGTTCTGATCCGCGGCGGTCGTGTAAAAGACCTTCCGGGTGTGCGTTACCACATCCTGCGCGGTGTTCTTGATACGCAGGGCGTGAAAGACCGTAAGCAGCGTCGTTCGAAGTACGGCGCGAAGCGTCCGAAGTAATCTCGCACCGGTGGGGCCCGCCCCCGCCGATCCACCCGATGTTCGGTGGGGCAACGCCCCACCACCCGCCAAGAGGAAGACACTGACATGTCACGCCGCCACGCCGCTGAAAAACGCGAAGTCCTGCCAGACGCCAAATACGGCGATCTGGTTCTCACCAAATTCATGAACAACCTGATGATCGACGGCAAGAAATCTGTCGCCGAGCGCATCGTCTACAACGCGATGACCCGCGTCGAAGACAAAATCAAACGCGCCCCGATCGAAGTGTTCCACGAAGCGCTTGAAAACATCCAGCCGTCGGTCGAAGTTCGTTCGCGCCGCGTTGGTGGTGCCACCTATCAGGTGCCGGTCGAAGTGCGCCCCGAGCGTCGTCAGGCGCTGGCGATCCGCTGGTTGATCAAAGCCGCCCGTGCGCGTAACGAAAACACCATGGAAGAACGCCTTGCCGGCGAGCTGCTGGACGCTGTGCAGTCCCGTGGTACCGCTGTTAAAAAGCGCGAAGATACGCACAAGATGGCCGACGCGAACAAAGCGTTCAGCCACTACCGCTGGTAATCTCAACGTCGCGCCCGGTTTCGGGCGCGATCCGTTCGTACTGATATTTTCGAGGAAGCAGCCCCATGGCACGCGACTATCCGCTCCAACGCTACCGCAACTTCGGCATCATGGCTCACATCGATGCCGGTAAAACCACTTGTTCCGAACGCATCCTGTTCTACACCGGCAAAAGCCACAACATTGGTGAGGTGCATGACGGCGCCGCAACCATGGACTGGATGGAGCAGGAACAAGAGCGCGGCATCACCATCACCTCCGCCGCGACCACCACTTTCTGGCAGCGTCAGGAAGAGCCCACAGCCGATGCGACATCCGACACCAAGTTCCGGATGAACATCATTGACACCCCCGGCCACGTTGACTTCACCATCGAAGTTGAGCGTTCGCTGGCCGTTCTCGACGGCGCGGTTGCCGTTCTCGACGCCAACGCCGGCGTTGAGCCGCAGACCGAAACCGTCTGGCGTCAGGCTGACCGCTACAAGGTGCCGCGTATCGTTTTCGTCAACAAGATGGACAAGATCGGCGCGGACTTCTTCAACTGCGTGCACATGATCAAGGATCGCACAGGCGCCACGCCTGCTCCGATCCAGATCCCGATCGGCGCCGAGAACGAGCTGGAAGGCATCGTCGACCTCGTGACCATGAAGGAATGGGTCTGGGCCGGTGAAGACCTTGGTGCCGCCTGGGAACAGCGCGAAATCCGTGACAGCCTGAAAGAGACCGCCGACGAATGGCGTGCCAAGCTCATCGAGACCGCGGTCGAGATGGACGACGAGGCGATGGAAAACTACTTGATGGACGGCGCCGAGCCCGACGTCGACACCCTGCGCGACCTGATCCGCAAGGGTACTTTGGCCATCAAATTCATCCCCGTTCTCTGTGGCTCCGCCTTCAAGAACAAAGGTGTTCAGCCGCTCTTGAACGCTGTGATCGACTATTTGCCCAGCCCGCTGGACGTTGTCGACTACATGGGCTTCAAGCCGGGCGACGAAACTGAGACCCGCAACATCCCGCGCCGCGCGGATGACGACATGGCGTTCTCGGGCCTTGCGTTCAAAATCATGAACGACCCCTTCGTCGGCTCGCTGACCTTCACCCGCATCTACTCGGGCGTTCTGCGCAAGGGCGACACGCTTCTGAACTCGACCAAGGGTAAGAAAGAGCGCGTCGGTCGTATGATGATGATGCACTCCAACAACCGCGAGGAAATCGAAGAGGCCTTCGCGGGCGACATCATCGCGCTGGCGGGTCTTAAGGACACCACCACCGGTGACACGCTCTGCGCGCAGAACGATCCGGTCGTCCTCGAAACCATGACCTTCCCCGATCCGGTGATCGAGATCGCGGTCGAGCCGAAAACCAAGGCCGACCAGGAAAAGATGTCTGCAGGTCTGGCCCGTCTGGCCGCCGAGGACCCCTCTTTCCGCGTCGAGACCGATCTGGAATCCGGTCAGACCATCATGAAGGGCATGGGCGAACTTCACCTCGACATCCTCGTCGACCGTCTGAAGCGCGAATTCAAGGTTGAAGCGAACATCGGTGCGCCTCAGGTTGCCTACCGTGAGACCATCAGCCGCGAAGCCGAAATCACCTACACCCATAAGAAACAGTCGGGTGGTTCGGGTCAGTTCGGTGAGGTCAAGATGATCCTGACGCCGACCGAGCCGGGCGAAGGTTACTCCTTTGAGAGCCGCATCGTCGGTGGTGCCATTCCCAAGGAATACATCCCAGGCGTGGAAAAGGGGATCAAGTCGGTTCTGGACTCTGGTCCGCTTGCGGGCTTCCCGGTCATCGACTTCAAGGTTGCCCTGATCGACGGTAAGTTCCACGACGTTGACTCCAGTGTTCTGGCCTTCGAAATCGCCGCCCGTATGGGTATGCGCGAGGGCATGAAGAAAGCTGGCGCCAAGCTGCTGGAACCGATCATGAAGGTCGAAGTTGTGACCCCGGAAGAATACACCGGTGGCATCATCGGTGACCTGACATCCCGTCGGGGCCAGGTGCAGGGTCAAGATACGCGCGGCAATGCCATCGCGATCGACGCCTTCGTGCCGCTGGCCAACATGTTCGGCTACATCAACACCCTGCGTTCGATGTCGTCGGGTCGTGCGAACTTCACCATGCAGTTCGACCACTACGAACCCGTGCCGCAGAACATCTCGGACGAGATTCAGGCCAAGTTCGCTTAAGGAAATCGGCGCGTGGGAAACCGCGCGCCGACCCAAATCGTTGGGTGTGTGCTGCGCATACACCATTGAGAAAGACCAAAAGGAGCCAACACCATGGCAAAGGCAAAGTTTGAACGCACCAAACCGCACGTCAACATAGGCACGATCGGCCACGTTGACCACGGTAAAACCACGCTGACCGCGGCGATCACCAAATACTTCGGTGACTTCCAAGCGTATGACCAGATCGACGGCGCGCCCGAAGAGAAGGCCCGCGGCATCACCATCTCGACCGCGCACGTTGAGTATGAGACCGAGAACCGTCACTACGCCCACGTCGACTGCCCCGGCCACGCTGACTATGTGAAAAACATGATCACCGGTGCGGCGCAGATGGACGGCGCGATCCTGGTTGTGAACGCGGCCGACG
>NZ_JAGHRG010000022.1:0-20596 GCF_017743915.1 Sulfitobacter sp. R18_1 | reverse complement strand
TAAGAGACAGACCCAAAGCGCCCCCCTTCCCCCCTTCATCCTTTCCCAAATACCAAATCCCGCACCCACCTCACACGCCACCGCCCGCGTGAGCCCCCACGCCATGGACAATCCCGCCGCCCTACGCCACCTTCCCCGCAAGGATGAAGGGAGCACAAGATGACCACAGGTTTTTTCTGGGACGAACGCTGCTTTTGGCACGCAGGGGGCAACTACGTCTTTACCATGCCGGTGGGCGGGCTGGTGCAGCCCCTCGCCGCCGGGGGCCTGCCGGAAAACCCCGAGACCAAACGCCGGATGAAGAACCTGATGGAGGTGACCGGGCTCTTCGCCGAACTCGACACCCGCAGCGCTGCCCCCGCCAGCCGGGAGGCCTTGGCGCGGGTGCATCCCGAAACCTATCTTGATGACTTCAAACGCCTCTCGGATGCGGGGGGTGGTGAGCTGGGCCATGCGGTGCCCTTCGCCCGTGGCGGCTATGAACTGGCGGCGCTCTCTGCCGGGCTGTCCATCGCCGCCGTCGATGCCGTGGCGCGGGGCGAGCTTCAGAACGCCTATGCCCTCAGCCGCCCGCCGGGGCACCACTGCCTGCCGGACCTGCCCAACGGTTTCTGCCTTCTCGCCAATATCGCCATCGCCATCGAGGCCGCGCAGGCCAAGGGGCTGGCAAAGCGCGTCGTTGTGCTGGATTGGGACGTGCATCACGGCAATGGGACCGAGGCGATCTATTATGACCGCGATGACGTGCTGACCATCTCGCTCCACCAAGAGGGGAATTACCCCATCGACACCGGCGGCCTGAAGGATCGCGGGCGCGGGGCGGGCGAAGGCTATAACATCAACCTGCCGATGCACGCAGGCTCGGGCCATACCGCCTACCTCCACGCGATGGACCGCGTGGTGATCCCGGCGATCGAGGCTTTCGCCCCCGACATGATCATCGTCGCCTGCGGCTATGACGCGGCGATCATCGACCCGCTGGCGCGAATGCAGGCCACTGCCGAAACCTTTGCCGAGATGACCAAACGCATCCGCAGCACCGCCGAGCGGCTTTGCAACGGCAAGCTGGTGCTGGTGCATGAGGGCGGCTATTCCGAGGCCTATGTGCCCTTCTGCGGCCATGCCACGATCGCCGCACTGAGCGGCAGCGAGATTGACGCGCCGGACCCGATGGCGCGGTCGCTCAACGCGCGCCAACCCTCGCCCGCCTTTGATGCCTTCCTCCGCCAGTCGATTGACGATATGGCGCAGCAACTGGACCTGTAAGAGACCCCGATGCCCGTAGCTGACCCTTCCGCCCTCGCCTTTTTGCAAAACCGCCGCTCGCGCCCGGCCAAGACACTGGGCCTGCCGGTGCCCGATGCCGAGGCCCTGCGCCCGCTTCTGACCGCCGCCGCGCGCACGCCGGATCATGGCAAGTTGGAGCCCTGGCGTTTCGTGGTCATCGACCGTGCCGCAATGGCGCGTTTGGCAGAGGTGGTCGAGACACGCGGCGCGGTGCTTGGCCTTGGGGCCGAGGACATTGCCAAGGGGCGTGGCCAGTTCGATCAGGGCAACCTTGCCGTGGCGGTGATCGAGGTGCAAAAACCCTCTCCCAAGATCCCGCCGCTGGAGCAGACCTATTCCGCCGGGGCGGTTTGCCTAGCGCTTCTGAATGCCGCCCTCGCCGCAGGCTGGGGCGCCAATTGGCTGAGCGGTTGGCCCGCCCATGACCGGGGCTTTATGGAAGAGGGCTTGGCCCTCGCCCCGCATGAGCGCATCGCGGGCATCATTCACATCGGCACCGAAACCACCGCCCCGCCGGAGCGTCCGCGCCCGGACATCGACGGGATCACCACATGGCTGTAAGCGCGATCCTCAGGTCATTCACCCGCGCGCTTGGCCAATTGGGCGATGCGCGCTTTCGCAAGGTGGTTCTCTTGGGCGTGGGCCTGTCGCTGGCGCTGCTGATCGCGGCCACGGCGGGCTTTGCCTATCTGGTGGATTGGGTCACCCCCGAAGACGCTTGGCTGCCCGTGCTGGGCGAAGTCAACTGGCTCGACGATCTGCTGAGCTGGAGCGCGCTGATCCTGCTCATGGTGCTGTCGGTCTTCCTGATGGTGCCCGTGGCCTCGGCGATCACCTCGATGTTTCTCGATGAGGTGGCCGATGCGGTGGAAGAGGTGCACTACCCCCATCTGCCCCCCGCGAACCAAGTCAGCATGGGCGATGCCATCCGCGACACGGTCAATTTCATGGGCGTGCTGGTGGGGGCGAACTTGTTGGCGCTGGTGCTCTACCTGCTCTTCGCCCCAGCGGCGCTGTTCATCTTCTGGGGGCTGAACGGATTTCTGCTGGGGCGGGAGTATTTCACCCTCGCCGCGCTGCGCCGCCACGGGCGGGACGAGACCAAGCGCCTGCGTCGCCGCCATGCGGGCACGATCTGGATGGCCGGGGTGCTGATGGCGGTGCCGCTTTCGGTGCCGCTGCTGAACCTGCTGATCCCGATCCTAGGCGCGGCGACCTTTACCCATCTGTACCATGCGTTGGTGCCGCGTTCGGATGCAGCCAGCCTTCGATATCCGCCACGCTGATCCAGCCCGACAGAATGATCGTCGCGCTGATCGCCCAGATGATCGCGGCGACCAGCGTGGTCCACAGCGCCTTGCGGCCCAGATGATGCTGCTCGGGCGCGCCTGCATGGGTGCCCGGCACCACCTCGCCCGCGTCGCCTTGGGTTTGCACCCGGATCGGCAGGGCGATCAGGAATGTCATCGACCAGATGACGGCAAAGAGGACGAGCCCCGAAACGATCCCCATGATCAGACCTCCTCAAGCTCGACGAGCGCGCCGTTAAAATCCTTGGGGTGCAGGAACAATACCGGCTTGCCATGCGCCCCGATCTTCGGCTCGCCTGAGCCCAAGACACGCGCGCCGGTGGATTTCAGATGGTCCCGCGCGGCGAGGATGTCCTCGACCTCATAGCAGATGTGGTGGATGCCCCCTGCGGGGTTCTTTTCCAGAAAGCCGTTGATCGGGCTGTCTTCACCCAAGGGGTGCAGCAATTCGATCTTGGTGTTCGGCAGTTCGATGAAGATCACGGTCACCCCGTGGTCCGGTTCGGCCTGCGGCGCGCCGACCTTGGCCCCAAGCGCGTGGCGATACTGATCCGCCGCCGCTTCGAGATCCGGCACCGCGATGGCCACATGGTTAAGACGTCCGATCATCCTGAATGCTCCTCGTGATTTGCCAGCTTTATGCCCGCCGCCCCGGTAAACAACAATGCGTCACGTTAACGCGTCATTAGCCAACGCGGCGTAACGATGGCGCAGCATTTGTTGTTGGAGGCGATGATGGACGATACCGACCCCTTTGAAAGACCGACCCTCACCCCCACGGCGGAGCGGCCATTGCTGGGCCTTACCGTTCTGGTGGTGGAAGACAGCCGTTTCGCCTGTGAGGCGATGCGCCTGCTCTGCTTGCGCTCTGGCGCGCGGATCAGACGAGCGGATTGCCTGCGCTCGGCCCGGCGGCATTTGCAGGTCTACCGCCCCAGCGTGGCGCTGGTCGACCTCGGCCTGCCCGATGGCAGCGGGTTGGACCTGATTGCAGAGCTCATGCAAAGCACACCGCGGGTCGAGGCGATCATCGCCATTTCCGGCGACAGCCATATGGAGCCTGACGCCCGCGCGGCGGGGGTGGATGGGTTTCTGTCCAAGCCGATCACCTCGCTGTCCTCCTTTCAGCAGGCCATCCTCGCCGCGCTGTCCGACGACCGCCGCCCCCGGGGGCCGCGCATCCTGCCGGATGAGGATGTCACCCCCGACCGGATCGGTTTCCAAGATGACATTGCCCATATCGCTGACGTGCTGGGGGACGCGCCCGACAATCAAACGCTGGATTACGTCGCGCAATTCCTGTGCGGGGTGGCCCGTTCGGCCAATGACCAACGTTTGGAAGAAGCCGCCCGCGCCTTGGCCCATAAACGCGCCCTCGGCCAACCCGCGGGGCCTGAGACCGCGGCCATCACCGGGATGATCCAGCACCGCCTTGCTGAAAAGCTGGCGATCTAGCCTGGCGGGTTAAAGCGTCGGATCCCCGGCCACCCGGACAAGGCGGGTCAGATCGCCAAGCCGCTCTTTCTGTTGCCCCTGCCCGTCGAAGTTACCGGGGGCAAGCCAGACCTCGAATGCCTCTTTCAGCGCGGGCCATTCCGTGTCGATCGCGGCGAACCAAGCCGTGTCGCGATTGCGCCCTTTGACGATGGTCGCCTGCCGAAAGACGCCCTCGTAACTCAGCCCCAGACGCTGCGCCGCGCGGCGCGACGGACGGTTGAGCGCGTCGCATTTCCACTCGAACCTGCGATAGCCCACCTCAAAGGCCCATTGCATCATCACGAATATCGCCTCGGTCGCTGCCGGGGTGCGCTGAAGCGCGGGGCTGAAGTTGATATGGCCCACTTCGATGCTGCCCGCCTCGGGCTTGATCCGCAGGAAGCTCGCCACGCCCAGCCATTGATCCCGGGCGCGGTCTTTCACCGCCATGAAATAGGGATCGGCCTTTCCCGCATTGTCGCGCACCCAACGGTGGTACTGCGCCGCCGAAGAGAATGGCCCGTAGGGGAGATAATCCCAAACGTGATCCTCCCCCAGATAGGTGGGGTAGAGCAGCGCCGCGTGTTTCTCGGCCGAAAGCGGTTCCAACACTACATGACGGCCGGTGAGCACCTCACCCCCCGGGCGTGGCGGCTCGGACCAATTCTCGACAAGGGGCCCAACGGGGCGCGGGTCAGTTCTGCTGTTCATGGAAAAGTTATGCACCGGCGTTTTCGAGCCGCCAAGCTGAATAAACTTGAAATAATCGCATCAGACCCCAGTCTTGGCCTCCAAGCTACACATTGATGCCACAATCAGCCTTCAGAATCGTCGCAACCGCAAAGGCCCGGGAGGGTGAGATGAACCAGCACACCAAGGACAGCGCGACACCCGCAAAGCCGGTCGACTGGATCGTTGTGGGCGCGAATGCGCTTGGGCTGGTGGTCGTCGCATTGGCCGCATTTCACGCGCAAACCGGCGGGCTCTTTCAAGAGGTTGCCAGCCAAGCGGCGCAGGGCACGGTCTTCTAAGGCGGGAACCTGCCGGTGGCTGCGGCGTTAGCCACAGGTAACACCAAAGGATTTTCCCATGCCCTCCATCTATGACGCGATCAAAGAAGATCATGATGAACACCGCGCCCTGCTGAACACCATTGCTGACACCGAAGGCGACAGCGCCGAGCGCCGCAAGGCCTGGGACCGCTTTTACCATGACGTGAAATCCCACGCCGGCGCCGAGGAAGAGACCTTTTATTCCACGCTGATGTCCGAAACATGGGGCCAAGATCACGCGCGCCATTCGGTGCATGAGCACCAGCAGCTTGACGACATCATGGAGGAACTGCGCGAAACCGATATGTCCTCTTCGGCTTGGCTGACTCGTTTCAAGCAGCTCAAGCACGATTACGAGCATCACATGGATGAGGAAGAAGACGAGCTTTTCACCCGCGCAAAGAAGGTGATCGGCGAGGAACAGAACGATGCGTTCGGCGACAAGTTCCTGAAGCGTAAGGAAAAGGAAGCCAAACTCATCGAGGAAAAGCGCGAAGACAGCCTTGAGGATTGACCCAAACCGCTCTTTCCTGCTAGATGTGTTCCCTTAACGTTCTTGTGGATATCCAGCCCCGCCGGGCAGGTTGCGGTTGCAAGAAAGCCCGAGGGAACGCAATATATTGGATATGAGCGATAATCCATCACAAGACCTACGCGACTTTCTGGGCAAAGACCGGTTTGGATGCGTCATGGCGGACCCGCCGTGGCGCTTTACCAACCGCACCGGAAAGGTCGCGCCCGAGCATAAGCGCTTGGCCCGTTATCCCACGATGACGGTGGAGGATATCTGCGCCCTGCCCGTGGCCGATCACCTCGAAGACCGCGCGCATTGCTACATGTGGGTGCCAAATGCGCTGCTGCCCGAAGGGTTGCAGGTGCTCAAGGCTTGGGGATTTGAATATAAATCCAACATCATCTGGCACAAAATCCGCAAAGACGGTGGCAGTGACGGGCGTGGCGTGGGGTTCTATTTCCGCAATGTGACCGAAATTTTGCTGTTCGGCGTGCGCGGCAAGAACGTGCGCACGCTCGACGCCGGGCGGCGGCAGGTGAACATGCTGCAAACCCGCAAGCGCGAGCATTCGCGCAAGCCGGATGAGCAATATGACCTGATCGAAAGCTGCTCTTGGGGCCCCTACCTCGAACTCTTCGGGCGCGGCGTGCGCGAGGGTTGGACCGTTTGGGGCAATCAAGCCGAGGCGGATTACAAGCCTGATTGGAAGACCTACAGCTACAATTCCAGTGTCGCGGCTGAGTAATCTGGCGCGGCGCATCGACGACGCGGTTTTCGACGACGAAAGGCTTGTCGAAGACCTGCTGCCCGTCGATCTGCGCGACCGCTATTCCGTCACCAGCTACCGCAGCGCCGCCGCCGTGCTGCAACAACGCGCGCCCGAGGAACTGGCCGCGATCATCCGGGTGCTGCGCCAATTCACCATCAGCCGCAATGAAATCCGCGCGCCGGGGGGCAACCGCATGTCGGCCACCACCCGTTTCGCGCAATATGCGGCAGCCGAAAATTTCCACGAAGAGGTGCGGATCAAGGCCGACCTGCTGGTGCAACTCACCGCGGGCAAGGGCGACAGCGCGCCGGAGGTTGACCGCATCATCCGCGAAGACTTCATCCACAATCATATGGTCGATTTCTGGCGCGGCCGGGTGGCATTCGACTATGAGTGGAACAGCAAGGACCAGACCTACGACCGCGACCTATACGCCTTTCGCAGCTTCTTTGAAGCGGGGGTGATCGACGTGGGCGTCATCGTGACGCGCGAACTGTCGAACGACTTTTTCAAATCGCTCGGCAATTGCTTGGACAAATTCGGCAATGAGACCGACAAGACCGTCAGCGCAAAATTCGGGGCCAGCACCACCGGCACCCACAAGCTGATCAGCCGCATCGCCGCCGGGCGCAGCGGCGGCTGCCCGGTTCTGGTGCTGGGCATCCTACCGGGCAATATCACCCCCGGTTGAACCGGGGGCGACGTTTCATTCAGACAGGATCACTCCTGCGGGATGACCCGCAGCCCCAGCTCCATCAGCTGATCGCTGGTGGGTTCGGAAGGGGCGTTCATCATCAGGTCTTCGGCGCGCTGGTTCATCGGGAAGAGGATGACTTCGCGGATGTTCTGCTCTTCGGCCAGCAGCATGACGATACGGTCGATGCCCGCGGCACAGCCACCGTGGGGCGGCGCGCCGTATTGGAAGGCGTTGACCATGCCGCCGAAACGCTTGCGCACCTCGTCTTCGCCGTAGCCCGCGATCTCAAACGCTTTGAACATGATCTCCGGCTTGTGGTTCCGGATCGCGCCCGAGACCAGCTCGTAGCCGTTGCAGGCGAGGTCATATTGATAGCCCAGCACCTTGAGCGGATCGCCCTCCAGCGCTTCCATCCCGCCTTGGGGCATGGAGAAGGGGTTGTGTTCGAAGTCGATCTTGCCGGTCTCTTCGTCGCGCTCGTAAATCGGGAAATCCACGATCCATGCAAAGGCGAAACGCTCTTTGTCGGTGAGGTTCAACTCCTCGCCGATGACGTTACGCGCACGGCCCGCGACGGCCTCAAAGCTCTTCGGCTTGCCGCCGAGGAAGAAGGCCGCATCGCCGACGCCCAGACCCAACTGCTGGCGGATCGCCTCGGTACGCTCGGGCCCGATGTTCTTGGCCAGCGGGCCTGCCGCCTCCATTCCATTGCCCTGATCGCGCCAAAAGATATAGCCCATCCCGGGCAGACCTTCCTTCTGCGCAAAGGCGTTCATGCGGTCGCAGAACTTGCGGCTGCCGCCTGTGGGCGCGGGAATGGCGCGGATTTCGGTGCCTTCCTGCTCAAGCAGTTTGGCAAAGATCGCGAAGCCGGAATCCCGGAAATGCTCGCTCACCACCTGCATCTTGATCGGGTTGCGCAGGTCCGGCTTGTCGGAGCCGTACCACAGCGCGGCGTCCTTGTAGGAAATCTGCTCCCAAGTCTCGTCGACCTTCTTGCCGCCGCCGAACTCTTCGAAGATGCCTGCGATCACCGGTTGGATCGTGTCGAAGACGTCCTGCTGCGTGACAAAGGACATCTCCATGTCGAGCTGGTAGAAATCGGTGGGCGAGCGGTCGGCGCGCGGGTCTTCATCGCGGAAGCAGGGCGCGATCTGGAAGTATTTGTCAAAGCCCGAGACCATGAGCAGCTGTTTGAACTGCTGCGGCGCCTGCGGCAGGGCGTAGAACTTGCCCGGATGCAGACGCGACGGCACGAGGAAGTCGCGCGCGCCCTCGGGGGAGGAGGCGGTGATGATCGGCGTCTGGAACTCGCGGAAATTTTGATCCCACATGCGCTTGCGGATCGAGGCCACCACGTCAGAGCGCAGCGCCATGTTCTTTTGCATCTTCTCACGGCGCAGGTCGAGGTAGCGATAGCCCAGACGTGTCTCCTCGGGGTATTCCTGATCGCCGAAGACCTGAAGCGGCAGTTCCGCGGCAGAGCCCAAGATTTCAATGTCGCGCGCGTAGACTTCGATCTCGCCCGTGGGCAGCTTGGGGTTGATCAGGCTCTCGTCGCGCGCCTTCACGGTGCCGTCGATGCGCACACACCACTCCGCGCGGACCTTTTCCATCTCGGCAAAGGCCGGGCTGTCGGGGTCACAGATCACCTGCGTGATGCCATAATGGTCGCGCAGGTCCAGAAACAGCACACCGCCGTGATCGCGCACCCGGTGCACCCAGCCGGACAGGCGCACATTGTCACCCTTGTTCTCAAGGCTCAGATCGGCACAGGTATGGCTGCGATAGGCGTGCATGATGGTCCCTTCCTAGGGCTATTTCAGGTTTCGCGCAGGTACACCGTTTGACGGTCGGGAAGTCAAGACTTTGCTGCCACGCGCCCCCACAATAATAGGAGGTTTCCGCGCCTAGACCCTCAGCCGGGGCCAAGCGCGATCCCGTTTTGAAGGGTCAGCTAGAGCGCAAGCGCATCCAAAAGCTGCTCTCTTTTCGCTTCTGCCTTTGGGATCGATTGGGTGATCTGGCCGCGCTGCATGACGTGGAAATGATCCGCGTTGTTATAGGCAAAATCAAAGTTCTGCTCGACCAGCACGATGGCCAACTCCCCCCGATCCCGCAGAAGCCGGATGGTGCGGCCGATCATCTGGATAATATTGGGCTGAATCCCCTCGGTGGGTTCATCCAACAGCAGCACGCTGGGCCGCGCGATGAGTGCGCGGGCAATGGAAAGTTGCTGTTGTTGCCCGCCCGACAAGTCCCCCCCGCGCCGGGTCTTCATTTCGGCAAGGACCGGGAAGAGATCGAAAATGTCGTCCGGGATCCTGCGCTCGGACTTGGGCAGGCAGGCAAAGCCCGTCTCAAGGTTCTCTTGCACGGTCATCAGTGGAAAAATCTCACGCCCCTGCGGCACATATCCGACGCCCGCCTTGGCCGAGAGTGCCGCACGTCCCGGCTGCAATTCCACGCCACCAAGCCTGATCGCCCCGTCTGAGAAAGGATGCCGCCCGGCGATGGCTTTGAGCAGGCTGGTCTTGCCGACCCCATTCGTGCCGGTCACGCAAGTCACCTGCCCCACGGGCGCGTTCAAGGTGATGTCATGGAGGATCTGCGATTGCCCGTATTTCAGGCTCAGGTTCTCAATCTCCAGCATCGGTGCGCCCCAAATAAACGTCAATTACAGTCTGATTGTTGGTCACATGATCCAGTGACCCTTCGGCGAGCACCGATCCTTCGTGCAGCACGGTCACCTTGCAGTTCAGCCGCCGCACGAACTCCATATCATGCTCCACCACGATAACGGCGCGGGTCTCGGCCGCTTTTTTCAGGATGTCGGTGGTGTGCTCGCGCTCATGCGCGGTCATGCCCGCGGCGGGCTCATCCACCAGCAGCAGGCGCGGCGATTGCGCAAGCAGCATCCCGATCTCCAGCCATTGTTTTTGCCCATGGCTCAACTCTCCGGCAGGGCGGGAGAGATGGGCGGTCAGATTGATCTCATCGGCGATCTGTTCAAGCCGCGCCGCCCCCTCCGCACTCTTGCGATAGAACAGGACCGAGAAGGTGCCGCGCGGGTTCTTGAGCGCCATGGCAAGGTTTTCGCGCACGCTTTGCGCCTCGAAAACCGTGGGCTTTTGAAACTTCCGCCCGATCCCCAGCATGGCGATCTGGCTCTCCGACAGGCCAATGAGCGAGCGGCTGTCTTCGCCGAAACGAATATAGCCCTCATCCGGCTTCGTCTTGCCGGTGATGATATCCATGAAGGTGGTTTTGCCCGCCCCATTGGGGCCGATGACGGCCCGCAACTCCGGCTCCCCGATCTGGAGGCTGAGGTTCTTGATCGCCTGAAACCCGTCAAAGGATTTCGAAATTCCGGACATTTCCAAAAGAGAAGTCATGACTTGCGCACCAGTTTGTCAAAGAGGCCGCCGATGCCCTTGGGCGCAAACAGCGTGATTAGTACGAAGCTCAGGCCAAGCAGCACCAGCCACCAGTCGACCCAATGGATCGTATAGACCCCCAGATCGATGCTGGGCGCGCCGCCCCCCGTGAACCAACTGGACAGGAGCGAGACCACCGCCGCCCCGATGACCGCGCCGTAAAGCCGCCCTCGCCCGCCGATGGCGACCCAGACCGCGAGATAGATTGAGGCGATGGGCGCGATTTCCGCCGGGTTGATGATGCCCGCCTGCGGGTAATAGAGCGCGCCCGCGATCCCCGCGACAATGGCGGTGATGGTAAAGACGAACAGCTTATAGCTCTCCACATGATAGCCAAGGAAGCGGACGCGCGATTCGTCGTCGCGGATGGCTTGAATGATATTGCCCAGCTTGCTGTCGGTGATCCAAGCGAAGAACAGGTAGCCCAATGCAAGCGCCAAGGCAGAGGCGAGGAAGAAGACGATTGAGACCACGTCTTGCCCGCTGTCGGCGAAACCGGGGATGTTTTGCAGCCCCGACAAGCCGTTGTTGCCCCGCAGCCCGCTGTCGTTCTGGAAGAGGTAAAGCGCCAGCGCCAGCGTCATGGCTTGGGTTAGGATCGACAGATAGACCCCATTAACGCGGCTGCGGAAGGCAAGCCAGCCAAAGACCAGCGCCAGCGCGCCGGGGATCAGCACGACGAAGGCCAATTGAATCCACAGACTGTCCGCAAAGGCCCAGATCAGCGGAAAGTCGGATGAGCCGACAACCCCGAAAATTTGGTTTCCGATGGCGTCCGATATCTCCTGCGGCGTGGGCGGGATGGTCTGACCGGCAAGACTGTCGGCCACGATGATCTCGGTGCGCGCATACATGAGCCACATCCCGATGGCGTAGCCCCCGATCCCGAAAAAGGCGAAATGCCCAAGGCTGAGGATGCCGCAATACCCCCAGACCACATCCATCGCGATGGCCACAAGGCAGAGGCAAAGGGTCTTGCCCAGCGTCTTGACGAAAGAGGTTGAGACAAGCCCGGTGCCCACCGCTTCGGACATCACCGTGACAAGGGCCGTGAACAGGCCCAGCGCGGCGAGGAAGTAGAGAACCGAAGGATTGCGCCCGATGAAGGAACTGCGTTGGCTGTGCGTCTGGGTCATGGCTCAATCCGCCGCTGCCCGGCCTTTGGGGGCGACAATGCCCTTGGGCCGGAATTGAATGAACAGGATGATGAAAAGGATCATATAGGTCTGGGCCGCCAGCGTATTGGAGGGATTTAACCACTCGATCCCCTTTTGCAGGAAGCCGATCAGCCCAGCGCCCGCCAGCGTGCCGAAGACCGATCCGACACCGCCCACCACGACGGTCATGAAGCTTTGCACGATGTAATTCGTGCCCATCTCAGAGGTGACCTGCGCATAAAGCCCGATGCCGACGCCCGCGACCCCTGCGATCCCCGACCCCAGCCCAAAGGTCATCATATTGATGCGGTCAGGGTTGATGCCCATCGAGGCCGCCATGCCGGGATTTTGCGTCACCGCGCGCACCTCCAAACCAAGGCGCGTGCGCTTGAGGATATACAGCAGCAAAAACAGAAAGATCAGCGCCAGCACGAATATGGCGATGCGGATGAAACTGATCTGAACCACATCCGAAATCACCAGCGCCCCGCGCAGCCATTCGGGCGATGTCAGCGGGCGGGCCTGCGTGCCAAAGATGTTCTTGGCGATCTGCTGCAGGGCGATCGAGATGCCGAAGGTCGCCAAGAGGGTTTCAAGCGGGCGATGGTAGAGATGGCGGATCACCAGCCGCTCCATCGCGACGCCCGCGCCAAAGGTGACGGCAAAGGCCAGCGGCAGCGCGATCAGCAGCGACACCGTGTAATCGGGAACGATGAGCTGCACCACATAGCCCGTATAGGCGCCCATCATGATAAACTCGCCATGGGCCATGTTGATGACCCCCATCTGCCCAAAGGTGATCGCAAGCCCAATCGCGGCGAGGAAATAGATCGAGGCCAGCGAAAGACCGTCGAGTGTCAAATCCAACGTCTGCGCCCAGCCAACCCGCGTTTCGACCGCGTCGAGCGTGGCGCGGGCCGCGTCGGTGATCGCGGCGTCGTCCTCTGCGTAGCGCTCATAAAAAACTGCGTTCTGCAAAGCGGTGTCGATATCATCCTGCGTCACCAGAGGCGGCACGCGGCCCGCCTCGGCAAGCGCGCGATAGGCATCCATACGCCGCGCCGGGTCATCCAACTGCGCCAGAGGGACCCCGCCCACACGGCCATCAACGATATTGGCTTCCAGCGCCGCGCGTATCTCGCCTTGTGGCACGATTGCGGGGGCGAGGCCCGCCTCCACCAGCGTCTCATAGCTTGCCGAGAGTGCTGCCGTGGGATCTAGAATGCGGGCGATGTTCCCCTCGGGCTGCTGTTCGGCCACGCCGGTCTTGGCCGAAAGGATCTGGCTCAGCACCGCCCGCGCTTCGAGTGAGGTATCGGAGGACAGGCTTTCAATCGCGCGGATGCGCTCATCAACCGCCTGCCCAAAGCGCGCGGTCAGGAAATTGGCCAATTGCGCCTTGCGGGCGCGCAGGGCGGGGTCATCCTCCCCGTCGAGTGACGCCAGGAGCGGGCCAAGCTGGCTGGCATCGCTGCGGCGTGCGATGCTTTCAAGCGCGGCGCGGCGGCGCGCAGGGTCGGGATCGGACAGTTGAAACTGCACCAAGGCCGTGCCAATGACCCGCCGCACGCCGCCATTGGGGCGCAATTGGCTGAACCCATCCGAAGGCGCGGTGGCCTCTTCGCCCGTATCTATGTCGCGCAGCACGAGTGTATCATCCGCCTCGGCCCCGAAGTAGAACAGGCCCGAGGCATCTTCTTGCCAGACGTTCCGCTCGGCCCATTGCTCCAGAAAGGCTGGCACCTGCGGCAGGCCCGAGGCCACCAGATCGTCCAATAGGACACCGACCGATTTACGCGAGGGTTTGACCACCTCTGCTTCGTGGGTCTGCAAAAGGGACTGGAGGTCCTGAGCGGATGCAAAACCGACAGAGGCCAGCAAGCACATCAGGCTGAGCAGCATTCGAACCATGAGGTATGGGGCTTTCGAAGAGGGAGTGGTCAAAGCGGATGCCGGGCACGGCTGAAAACGCGCCCGGCGCTTGGGTTCAGTAGTTCGAAGTCAACTGAACGCAGGTCTCGGTCTCTTTGTTGTACATGCCGCATTCGAGGTCTTTCCAATCGGAGACCAGAACCGCCGATTCAGGCAGGAAATCCGTCCATGCATCGCCCGGCACTTCTTCGGTCTGGCTGATGATGTCGAATTGGCCGTCTTCGGTGATTTCACCGATCAACACAGGCTTGGCGAGGTGGTGATTGGGCAGCATGACAGCCGTCCCGCCGGTGAGGTTCGGGAATTCCTGCCCATACATCGCCGCACGCACCGCATCCACATCCGTGGTGCCTGCTTCGGTGACCGCGTTCACCCACATGTTGAAACCGATGTAATGCGCCTCCATCGGGTCATTGGTCACCCGGTCTTCTCCCATCGCCTCTTTCCAGGCGGCGACCCATTCGTCATTCTGCTCGGATTCAGCCGATTGGAAGTAGTTCCACGCCGCGAGGTGCCCCACGAGGTCAGCGGTATCGAGGCCCGAAAGCTCTTCCTCCCCGACCGAGAATGCGACGACCGGAATGTCATCGGCAGAGATGCCCGCCGCGGCCAGTTCTTTGTAAAAGCCGATATTCGCATCGCCATTGATGGTTGAGATCACGCCCACCTGCGAGCCATCAGCGCCCAGTTCGACCACATCCGACACGATCGTGGACCAATCGGAATGGCCGAAAGGCGTGTAGTTGACGAAGATGTTCTCTTCGGGGATGCCCTTATCCAGCAGGTATTGCTCAAGAATGTTGTTGGTGGTTCTGGGATAGACATAGTCAGTGCCCAGCAGCGCGAATTTCTCGACGCCCAGTTCCTCAAGGAAATAATCGGTGGCCGGAATCGCCTGCTGGTTCGGGGCTGCACCAGTGTAGAACACATTGCGCGAGCTTTCCTCGCCCTCATACTGGACCGGGTAGAACATCAGGCCGTTCAGCTCTTCCAGAACGGGCAGCGCGGATTTGCGCGAGACCGAGGTCCAAGAGCCAAAGATGACATCCACCTCCGAGACGGTGAGAAGCTCACGCGCCTTTTCGGCGAACAGCGGCCAGTCGGAAGCCGGGTCAACGACAACCGCTTCGATCTCACATCCCAGCAAGCCGCCCGCGGCGTTCTGCTGCGCGATCAAAAGCTCCATCGTGTCTTTCAATGTCGTCTCGGAAATGGCCATCGTCCCCGAGAGGGAGTGCAGCACGCCAACCTTGATCGGATCGTCGCAGGCCGCAGCGGCGGCTGATCCTGCGAGCAGAAGGGCGGCGGTCGCCGTGACTGTGCGTTTGGTGGAAAATTTCATGACGGTATCCCCGTTTGGTGTGCGGAAGAGCAAAGACGCGATAATGCCTCTTCCACACAGCGTTTATTGTTATCGCGCGCGGATGCCCCCCTTGCCGGACAACTCCCTTGGCGCCGCCCCATAGCGAGGCCCCTGCAGCCTCAATTTCAGGGCGCGTTGCAACAAGCCCTAACCCGAGGTCGCTTTCTGCGGCGCAGCAACAACGCCCTTTGATTGGGCGATTTGAGGTGGACCTGCCAAAATTTGGGCGCTGAGCGCATGGATTTTGGCAAGCTCGGGGCATCGGCCTACGGGTTGCACCACATATTGTGATGTTATAACGTTACTTGGATTATCCATAGCAGAGCCCGCAAACCATGCCCGCCACCGACAAACGTATCCCCGTCACCCTGCTGACCGGCTTCCTCGGCGCGGGGAAAACCACGCTGCTCAATCACATCGTCGCAAGCGAAGAGGCCCCTAGTATCGCAGTCGTCGTGAATGAGTTCGGTGAGGCCGGGCTTGACCACGACCTGATCGAAACCGCCGACGAAGAGGTCATCCTCATGCAATCGGGCTGTCTGTGCTGCTCGATCAGGGGGGATCTGTCGCGGACGCTGCAAGACCTCAAGCGCCGTAAGCAAACGTGGCGTGTGCAATTCGACCGCGTTGTGATCGAGACGACGGGGCTGGCCGATCCCGGCCCCATTCTCCAGACCTTCTTGGCCGATCCCTATCTGGCCCGCAAATTCCGCGTGGACGGGGTTGTGACGGTCGTCGATGCCGCGAATGGGCCGGACACGCTGGATCAGCAGTTCGAAGCCGTCTCGCAGGTGGCGATGGCCGACTTGCTGGTGCTCAGCAAATCCGACTTGGTGACCCAGCAAGCGCTCGCCGCCTTTGAAGGCAGGCTGCGCGACCTCAATCAAACGGCGCGCATCATCAAGGCCGAACGCGGGCTTATCCCGGTCGCATCGCTCTGGGGGCTCAGCGGTATGCGGCGGGCGGTCGATGCGGGCAACGTTATGGAATGGCTCACGCCCGTCCAAGCGGCGGATCCGTTTGACAACCTCTCGGGCTTCGCCGCGCCCACGGCATCCGCCCCCATGATGCAAACCCACCAACATGATGCGCGGATCGGGTCGGCCTCTATCGTTCTAGACGCACCGATCCCGGCCGAGGCTTTCGACCTTTGGCTCGACACGCTGGTCAGGCTGCGCGGGTCCGATCTTTTGCGCGTCAAAGGCATCGTGCATCTGGAAGATGTCCCCACGCCCTTTGTCTTTCACGGGGTGCAGCATCTTTTCGATCCGCCCGTCCCCCTGCGCGACTGGCCAAAGGACGACCGGCAGTCCCGCATCGTCGTCATCGCCCGCGACATAACCAACCCCGAACTGAACCGGAGCCTCGATATGCTGCGCGCCCGGCGCGATGGGCCGGCGCGACAGGCGGGATAGCAGCTTGACCCGGCATGGCTCTTCGCCCACAGATCATGGCGATGGTTTCCAGCCGCCGCAGCGGCGTCTGGAATGAAAAGGGAATACGGTAAGGCAAGAAACGCGCGCCGAAACCGTAACTGCCCCCGCAACTGTGAGCGGTGAGTGACCCCGGCAAAAACCACTGAGCTTAAGGCTTGGGAAGGTTCGGGCGAGCGTCGATCCGCGAGTCAGGAGACCTGCCATCACCGGCACCGAGAGGGGCCGTAATTGCAACTCAACCCAGACGGGGTGTCTGGTTAGGAGAACATGATGGCGACAGGGAAACTCCCCTGCTGTAGAACATGGCTGCTCGATCCCCCGCGCGTTCGCGGAGGGCGACATGGATACGCATCAAAACCACAGGATTACGGTTTGCACCTCATGCAAACACAAAGGCACGGATTGCCGCCCGGGCGTTGACCTGATCCAGAAGCTGAGCGCCGCAATCGCGGCAGCCGGCGCGGCGATCCCCGAGGATTTCGAGGTCGCGGGCGTGGCCTGTATGGCGGGCTGCGATCGCCCCTGCACGGTGGCCTATCACGCCAGCAAAAAGGCGACCTACCTCTTCGGCGACATCGACCCTGACGAAGACATCGACGACCTTGTGGCCTTCGCCCAACACTATGCCACATTGAATGACGGCTGGTGCTCTTCGCTGGACCGCCCCGGCAAACTGCGCAAATCCACCCTTGCGCGGGTGCCCGCGGCGATGATCGAGCTGAAACCCAGCCACCTGCGCGCCTCATGAGAGCCGCCGATCTTGCGGTAAAGGATGTAAGCTGGGCGCCGGGAAAATCGGGCCAGCCGGTTTTGCATCCTACGTCTTTCACCGTCGCTGCGGGTGGCGTTCTGGGTGTGTTGGGGCCGAATGGCGCGGGCAAATCCACCCTCTTACGCCTGCTCTACCGTTTTCAACCGCCCCAGACGGGGTCGATCCATGTGGGCGGGCATAATATCTGGTCCCTCTCCGCCCGTGCCGCCGCTAGGCGCATCGCCGCCGTCTTGCAAGAACAGACGCCGTCTTTTGGGCTGACGGTCTTGGAGATCGTCCGCCTTGGCCGCACGCCTCATCGCGCGGCGTTTTCGTCATCAAGCCGGAAGGACGAGCAGATCATCGACCGCGTCTTGGACCGGCTCAGCCTGCACCCCCTCGCCCACCGCGATGTCGGCACCCTTTCGGGCGGCGAAAGGCAGCGCGTCATGGTCGCCCGCGCCTTGGCGCAGGAGCCGCAGGTCTTGGTTCTGGATGAACCGACCAACCACCTCGATATACGCCACCAGCTCGAGATCGTGTCCCTGATCCGCGGTTTGAACATGACCATCGTCGTCTCGCTTCATGATCTCAATATGGCCGATGGCATCTGTGACGAGGTGCTGGTGCTGAAAGACGGCTATCCGCAGGGCTTCGGCCCGCCAAATACGGTTTTGACCGATGATCTCGTGTCAAAAACATTTCGCGTCGACGCGCAGCGCGAGCGGCTCACCCCCAGCGGCGCGGCGCATTTCTCTTTTGCCCTTCCAAATTGAAACGGAAAACTCCTATGAAACTCACGTTCACCACCCTCGCCGCCCTGATGATCGCCGGATTGGCCTTCGCCCAGACTACCGTTCAAAGCTGCGACCGCGAAGTCAACTTCGATCACCCGCCTCAAGCCGCGGTCGCCAATGATGTAAACCTGCTGGAGATGATGCTCGTGCTCGGCCTTGCAGACCGCATGGTGGGCTATACCGGCATCTCGGGCTGGAACAAACTGGACCAAGAAATGACCGCAGGTGTCGCGGCGCTGCCGGAACTGTCGTCAAAATACCCCTCGCGGGAGGTGCTGATCGGGGCGGATGCCGACTTCTTCTTTGCCGGTTGGAACTACGGCATGAAGGTCGGCGGCGAGGTAACGCCGGAAACGCTCGCCCCCTTCGGCATCCAAGTCTACGAACTCACCGAAAGCTGCATCCATATCGGTCAAAAAGCCCCATCCTCGATGGAGGATATGTACAACGACCTGCGCAATCTCGGCACGATCTTCGACGTCTCGGATCGCGCGGAAAGCTTGATCGAAGGCTACCAAGCCGAACTCGACGCATTCCTCACGGCGCTGCCCCCGCTTGAGACCGCCCCCCGGGTCTTTGTCTACGACAGCGGCGAAGACGTGCCTTTCACCGCCGGGGCCTATGCCATGCCGAACGCCTTAATCGAGGCCGCGGGCGGCACGAACATCATGAACGACCGTGAGAAAAGCTGGGCCACCGTCGGGTGGGAGGCCGTGGTCGCGCGCGATCCCGAAGTCATCGTGATCGTCAATTACAGCGAAGTCACCGCCGATCAAAAGCGCGCTTTCATGATGGAGAACCCCGCCTTTGCCGACATCGATGCCGTGCGCAACGACCGTTTCGTCGTGCTGGAATATGTCGAGGCCACACCCGGCCCCCGCAACATCGAAGCGGTCAAAACCCTCGCCACCGCGTTTCGGGGGCAGTGAGCATTCATGACGTTTAAACCGCGATCGATAGCGCCTCGGAAACCCACGCGGGGGGTGTGGATCACTTGCCTGTTCGGCATCGCGATCCTGCTGGCATCGCTGTCGATTGCGGTGAGCGTGGGAGCCGTCGTGGTCCCCGTCAAAACCGTCTGGGGCATCTTGGCGAACAAGGCCGCCCCCGGCGCTGTGGCCGTGGACTGGTCCGCCGGGCGGGAGGCAATCGTCTGGAGCATCCGCCTGCCAAGGGCCATCCTCGCCTGTTTGGTCGGAGCGGGGTTGGCGATCGTCGGCGCCAGCCTTCAGGCCGTCACCCGCAATCCGCTAGCAGACCCGCATCTGCTCGGCATCTCGGCAGGCGGCGCATTCGGCGCCATTCTGGCCCTACTGCACACGGGGCTGTTCCTCGGAGGGCTCACTGTCCCCCTGCTCGCCTTCCTCGGGTCGCTCGGGGCGATACTGATCGTTCTTGCCGTCACGCAATTCGCGGCCGCCACCAGCGCCGACCGGCTGGTCTTGGCTGGCGTCGCCGTGTCCTTCATCGTCATGTCCGCCGCCAATGTGCTGATTTTTCTCGGCGACCCACGGGCCACACATACGGTGGTGTTCTGGATGCTCGGCGGCCTCGGCTTGGCGGGATGGGATCAGCTTATCTATCCCGCCGTGATCCTAATCGTCTGCGGCGCCTACCTCTGGCTCAGATCCGGCCACCTGAACGCCATGACCGTCGGCGATGAAACCGCCACCACCCTCGGCATCCCCGTGGCGCGCTTCCGGCTCACGATCTTCGTCATCGGCGCCCTGATCACGGGGGTCATGGTCGCCTTCTCTGGGGTGATCGGATTCGTCGGCCTGATGATCCCCCACATCGTGCGCCTCTTGGTCGGCGGCGACTACCGCCGCCTGCTGCCCATCTCAGCCCTATGCGGCGCGGTGTTCCTCCTATGGGCGGACATCGTGGCCAGAACCATCATGGCCCCCGACGACATGCCCATCGGCATCGTTACGGGACTGATCGGCGGCGTGTTTTTCGTCTGGTTGCTGCGCCGGCAGATACGGTGAGGCGCATAACAATGAGAGACGCTGCAACCGGGCGCTGAACTGCTGACCCGCCCCTTTGCTAAAGCTCTCTTCCCTTCTACCGACGCAAATAGCCCCCGCCGCAAAGCCAGGGGAACATCAATTTGAACAGCGGTAGAGCAAGGGGACATCCCCCCGAATGCAGAAAGACCCGCCGGCAAGGGCGGGTCTTTCTGAAAGCGATACTTCGCTAATATTGGTTGCGGGAGTAGGATTTGAACCTACGACCTTCAGGTTATGAGCCTGACGAGCTACCGGGCTGCTCCATCCCGCGCCAATGCCCTTCGTTTAGACTTATAGCGCGGGAGCTGCAAGCGCATTCGAACAGAAAAAGGTAATTTTTCTTGAGATTTTTTCAGGCACGCTTAACGTTCGCGCCGCCAAAGTTCGAAGGCCGCCGGAAAGCCCCCCCTCAAACACAAAACCGCCGCAGCTTTGCGCTGCGGCGGTTTTGTTAATCTGATCATCGTAGAGAGATACTGTAGTCTAGGAACTTATTAGGTTTGGCGATGACCTACTCTCCCACGTCTTAAGACGCAGTACCATCGGCGCTACGGCACTTAACGGCTGGGTTCGGGATGGGACCAGGTGTTTTGCTCGCGCTATGATCAC
>NZ_JAGHRG010000021.1:0-26855 GCF_017743915.1 Sulfitobacter sp. R18_1 | reverse complement strand
ACCGGCGGCGATCACCATCGGCAGCGGAAAGAACTTCGATTTGAGGGCGGTTGATAAAGTCGGACATAAGGTCGGACTTATCATCGGATCGAACCCGAGATCAGACGGCCGCCGCCGGAGGTTTACGCCCTTTGGCATTTGGTTGACTGAGAAGGGGCGAACTGGGGCCTATCTGCACGTCAAAGTGGCGCCCTGCAACGACAATAGCGCACTACTTTGTGGTTATGTTCATAAGACATTCAGAACCCCGCATACAGAGATCGTCGGCCGGCCAATCTTTTGGGATCTCGAGCAAGTAAGCCCAACTGAATGGGCAAATGGTAGGGTTTGGGACGCCGAGAACCGCAAAGTCTATAGGGCTAAGGTTCGCTTGCGTGAGACTGAGCTGCGTGTCGAAGGCTGTCTTGGCATGCTCTGTGACGGACAAAGCTGGAAACGTGTGAGGTAGCATTCACCTAGGAGCGAGGCAAAGGACGGCTATGACATCCCCCGCTCTTCGGAAGAGAAGATACGCGCCGCTCTCTGACTATCAACATCGCATGCTGTCTGCTGCACTTGATCCCGACACTCCTGATGCCTTCCATCAAGACCAGACAATTTCTTGGGCCTTGAAGGTTACCCCTGGTGTAAGTTCTCGCACCCTTCGGCGCGCCTTCGATAAGCTGGTCGAACGGCATGACTCATTGCGGTTGCGTATCACCCAGATCAGCACTGGCTGGCATGCTGAGATCCTACCCGAACATGCCAGCGGGCTTCTTGTGGAAGACCTAGGTGACATGTCTGATGAGCGGCAACAGGCTGCGGTCATGTCTTTTTGCGAAGTGCCCCTTACCGCTTTGTCCGAGCGGATGTTCGACATGCGATTGTTGAAGTTTGGCGGCGCGGGGGATGTGATCTTGGCGCGCATACATCACGCCATCATTGATGGTTACAGCGTGGCTTTGTTGCTGGAGGAGCTACTCAAGCATGTATTGAGCATGCCTGTTACTGATGTGCCTTTGTCCCATGTGGATTTTATAGCCTATCGCCGCAATCAGCTGGATGAAAATGCTTCTGCAAAGGATGAGTTTTGGCGGAAGGCGCTGCTTCCTCTTCCAAAGAGGCTGCCTGTTGGGCGTCAAGCCAAGGGGCTTCCCCCTTTGTCGACCCGCAACACCGGCCCTACCAACACGCTGAGGAATTTTCTCAAACCGCAAACGGTTGCGCTTATCAAGGCTTTGGCGAAGGCCACGGAAGTATCGCCTTTTTGCCACTTGTATGCCGCGTTCTGCGAGGCTCTTTGTGCGCAAGCGGGACAAGATAGGGTTCTGGTGCATAGCATACTCGGGCGCCGGAATGCGGCGGTTGCGTCTTTCATTGGTGCTGAGATGCTTTTGCTACCGATCAGGTACTGCAAAGGCGCAGGACCGGCTTGGGTGTCTCAGCAGTTGGCAGCATCCTCTGAGATGGTGCCAACGAGAGCTTTCTGCGCAGAAACGCCTACAGGCCGAGAACTGCAGGCCGAAGATGGAGATTGGTACCGGTTTCTCGTGCATATTCCTACACCTACAGGCCGGATGTCATCTTCGCCTTTCCGTAAGCTCTTCGAGGGGGCTCTCGAAGGGAAAGTGTCTTTTGGGTTCGTGACGTTGGAGCGGTTGGCCTTGCCCAAGACCACAGAGACCGATTTTGAGGCTCAACTTAACATCTACCCCGCGCCAAGCGGGCTGCAAGCTTCTCTTATCGGGGATGCCGCAGGCTGGAGTACCGCTGATCTTCAGGGGCTTGCCGAAGAGATAGAGGGGCATGTGCGGGGATATCATTGAAAGTGGTGATTTCTAGATGAGGGCGCCAGGCGTCGCCGTTTGATCTCCGCCCGTTTGCGTTCTTTTGTTGCCTGAGGTGTTTCGCTCATGTCATTATTTTTGCTCATATAAGGTCCCGCCATAGAATGGCTACGCCTGTAAGGGAGGCCCTAGACGTATATGACAGCGCCAATACCCGCTTTGCAGCAAGGAAGGTTCTTCCCGCTTTCTCACTACCAACAGCGTATGTTGGCCGCGGCGCTTGATCCCGAAACCTCCAGGGGGTTTCATCTCAACCAAACGATCTCATGGGCCGTTCGTATCACGCCGGGAGTAAGCGCACGAACGTTGCGCCGAGCCTTCAATCGGCTTGTGGAGAGGCATGATTCCTTGCGTCTGCGCTTGGTTGAGCGTGGCGAGGATTGGCGGGCTGAGATTTTGCCCAACCATCCGATTGGATTGATTGTAGAAGACCTGGGCGAAATGTCTGAGGAAGCGCAGAAGAGTGCCCTCTCGGAACGCTGTGCAGACCCGTTGACCGCGCTCTCCGATCCCATGTTTGAAATGCGCCTGCTAAAGTTCGGCGGCGCGGGGGATGTGATCTTGGTGCGCATTCATCATGCCGTCATCGATGGCTATAGCATTGCTTTGCTACTTGAAGAGCTGCTCAAACATGCGCTGAGTATGCCTGTCTGTGCAAAGCCATTGTCACACGGTGAATTTATTTCGCACCGAAACAAGCAGCTCTTGGCACGTTCCGCGGAGAAAGAAGCGTTCTGGCGAAAGGCGTTGTATCCTTTGCCAGATAGGTTGAACATTGGTCGAGAAGCGCTTGATTTGGCGTCATTATCCCCCCGAAGCATCGGCAGAACGAATACAGTTAACAACATTCTGACATCCCAGGCTTCCGCTGACTTGGGGCGTTTGTCTAAAAGCACAGGAGCTTCGGCGTTCTGCCATCTACACGCAGCATTTTCAGAGACGCTTTGCGCTCATGCCGGACAGCAGGCCATGTTGGTGCACAGCGTGGTCGGGCGACGGGAGGCAGAAATGGCGTCTTTCATCGGCGCTGAAATGATCGAGTTTCCCCTTCGTTATGCCCGCGGGGCAGGCCCTGTCTGGGTCTCAGATCGAATATCAGCCTCTGCCGAGATGCTGCCAACCATGGCCTTAGATGAAGGCACTTCAATGGGGCAGGAAGTACGGACCAATGCGGACTGGATGCGTTTTCTTGTTCATATGCGGGCCCCTACGGGACGTTTCTCAAGTTCTCCTTTTCGCAAGATTTTTGAGGAGGCTATGGTTGGGAAAGTTTCTTTCGGCTTCATATCCTTGGAGCGGATAGACTTGCCGAAAGAAGTCGATAGCGGATTTGAGCTCCACCTTAATGTTATTCTCACCCCGGAAGGGCCACAGGCCTCCATAATTGGAAATGCTGCATCCTGGCATAGGGATGATCTACAGCAGCTCGCCCAGGAGGTGGCGGCCAGGGTTCTGCAAAACTGATAGAATGAGCGGCGCAGTTGCTACGGCAGGTCAGCCAGAACCGCTCCATATTTCTTGTCATTTAAGGTACAAGACCCGCAGGAATAGACCTGCGGTTTCAAAGAATATGCGCGCCCTGTGCCGTTTGTATGGCAGGATCACCAGCCTTGCCTCTTCTTGATTTTTACTTGAGAATGGTTTGAAAAATTAAGGGGTTAGGAGGAGATGTCGCGCTGCAGGGCTCTCTTGGCATTTTGCCGCTATGATCAGCGCGCGCGATGAATTTTATCATGACCACTTCAGTATCGCATTTCATCGATAAGCTCACCGCTCGTGTGTCTCCTTTGCCGGCCCCTTATCCCCGTTTTGTCGTTTTTGTGTCCGCCACAGATGGCGAAAGTCGCGCGCGGGTCAGAACGATCACAGCTTCGAGCATAGACGAGTTGCGCTTAAGGTTAGAGGAAAAGGGCTCTATGCAACTGCTTGGCGGCCGCCATGTGCGTTTGGATTGGCCCACGTCAGTACAAGAGGTTTCCTTTTCCACCTACAAAGCTGCCCTCCAGAAAGTGAAGCGCAACTACAGTCGCAAAGGGATGTCTCTTGATGCAGGGTTCAAGCATGCGGTCACCGAAGGTGAACTGAACGGAAGTGCCCTGTTTTATAAGGGTGCAAAGATTCCGCATTGTGAAATGAACCTCAACAACGTCCAAGTTTACTGGAAGAGGCGCTTTGGGGAAGCGTTTGAAGCTCCAGACGATTCAGACACCGTCTATCTGTTTTCATCTGAGGGGATGTTTCGTGACGACGATCGAGGAGAAGTGGTTGACCTCGAACCTTCCGGGCTGAATGGGGGGCGACGTGTCTTCAACCTCATGCAGCCCGATAACCTTGATAGGGTGATACGTGAGAGTGCTGAGTATCTTGCGGCTCAGGTGAAAGATGACGGCTTGTTCCATTATGGAAAGCATCCGTGCTTTGATCGCCCTATCAACCATTACAACACTTTGCGGCATGCCAGCAGCACCTATGCTCTGTGCGAGGCCTATGAGCTGTTGCAAAGCCCTGTGCTGCGTGAGGCCATTGATCGGTCTTTAAGGCAGATTGCGAAAAACCTTGTAAAATACCGCAGCCAGCCGAGCGGTGCGTCGGCCTTTCTGATGGACCGGGGCAATGAGGTAAAGCTAGGTGGTAATGCTGTTGCCATCTTGGCGTGTTGTAAGTTCTTCGAAGTCACCGGTGACAAAACTGTACTCGAACTGGCTCTTCGTTTGGGCAATGGCATTGTGTCAATGCAACAAGAAAACGGTAGCTTTTGTCACATTCTAGATGCGGAGACACTGACCCCGAGGGAAGATTTCCGCACAGTTTACTATGATGGCGAAGCGGCGTTTGCGCTGATGCGATTGTATGGAGCCACTGGCGATCAACGCTGGCTGGATGCGACACGCCGTGCCGTCGACTATTTTATCGCCAAAGAGTATTGGCAGTACAACGATCACTGGCTGGCATATTGTGTGAATGAGCTGTCTCGCCATTATACGGACCCAAAGTATATTGCGTTTGGTGTCCGCAACGTCCGAGACTATTTGCCCTTTATCCGCGAAAGGATCACCACCTTTCCCACCCTTCTGGAGCTATGTTGCGCCACCCGCCTACTGCTGCAAAGAGCCCTAGGGGATGCTTCACTGGTACAGGTGGTTGATGAGCTGGATCTCGATGCGTTTCGCGAGGCGATGGAACATAGGGCGCAGTATCTGGCCAATGGGTTCTTCTTTCCGGAAGTCGCAATGCACTTCAGAAATCCGGCCTCGGTCACTGGAAGCTTCTTTATTCGACATCATGGGTTCCGGGTGCGCATTGATGATGTTGAACACTACCTTTCTGGGTTGATCGCATATCGCTCCTATCTGAAGGACCGCGATCGTTTTATCGAGCTTTGCGATCAACAAAAGCGCCGCCGGGTCACTGCCGCGGGTCAGGCGCGCTGGTCGACAGAGAATATAACCGACCTTTTGCCGGGGTCGGAATGGCTGATGCCTCCCAGTGAAAAGCTAGAGCTGAATGGCGTTTCCACCTTCGCCCCAAGCTTTCGAGAAGATGATATCGTTTTTGTGCGCCATGCGGATGACCGATTTGGCATTCCGTATAAGGATCTGGAAAAGAACGCGATTTTCCCGCGCCTCGCGATTGTAAGCGGCAATAGCGGAGCTTTTGACCAAGCGAGCTCTGTCTTGCGTGTCCCAGATATGCGCGCCGCGTTGATGACCTTGGCGAAAGATGCGCGTCGATCACTCCTCTGCCCAGTGGTGGGTGTTACGGGAAGCGCGGGGAAAACCACTGTGACATCAATGATTGCCCATTGCCTTGGTGCGGCCGGCAAGGTTCACGCCACCCGCTTTAGCGCTAATATGGCGCGCGGACTTGCTTGGAACCTGTGTTGCGCTCCTACGGATACGCAATATTGCGTTCTGGAGATGGCCATCGGGCAAATGCAAGATAACAGCCGACTGGCGCGACCAGACATTGCGGTGTTCACCAATATTCATCCCGCACATTTGGCCTACCATACGAACACGGCCACCATCGCTCAGAAAAAGGCGCGGATTTTCTCTGAGATGCCCGACCAGGGCGTAGCCATCCTAAACCGGGATATGAGCGAATATGAGATTGTGGAGGCTGCCGCCGAACGTAGAGGACTGAGGATTGTGACCTACGGCTGGTCTGAGACGGCTGACATCTTTCCGACATCCTCAGATCCATCAGCAATGCAAGTCACGCTGAACGTCTTTGGGGATTGTCATATTGTCCCCACTCTGAGCAGGGGGCGCTACGCGGTTGATAATGTAATGGCGGTCGCTGCAGTCGCCAATGTACTGGATCAACCGATTGGGCCAATGCTTGAGCGTTTGACCACCTTTGCAAAGGACGTAGGGCGCGGCCAGATTATCGATTTGGCCACTGCGGAAGGTCCTGCAAAGATATTGGATCATTCCTACAATGCTAATCCGGCCTCAATGCGGGCGGCGCTAGATGAAATGCTTGCGATGCCCTGCTGCGGGAAACGGATGGTTGTTCTTGGAGATATGGCAGAGCTTGGTGAGCAGAGCCGAGCAGAACATGATGCGCTTCTCAACTTTCTCAAAGAGAAACCTTTGGATGCCGTCTATCTTGTCGGTGATGAACTCAAGGCAAGCCTGCCATTGGTTGGCAATGACCCCAGGTTCGTCATTTTAGACGTGAAGAACCTTGAAGGCATCCTGACCCAACAGGTCACTGCAGGTGACATTATATTGGTTAAAGGCTCAAACAGCACCGGCCTCTTCCAGCATCTTTCGGGCTTTCGAAAGGTCTAATCTGCGCTTGTCGTTGAGGCTTGTTGCGGACGTAGGCAGCCTTCCAAATCAAAATGCTTGTTTGGAGCTATGGTCATGGCCGGCACCACCCGAGGTTGGAGCCGCCTTTTGCATTAGGTCGGCGCTTTCTCTCAACAGTCGCCCAAAAGAAAACAGGCCCCACATGTCATGTGGGGCCTGTAATTGTTCCGCAGGGCTACCGGTTAGACGATGTCATCTTGTCCACCACCTAAGCCGCCGAGCAAGCCTCCAGCGAGACCGTCTTCGCCTGTGACACTGTCGAGTAGCCCGCTGTCACCGCCGAGGAGGCCACCGACGAGACCGTCTTCGCCTGTGACGCCGTCGAGCAGACCGCTGTCACCGCCGAGGAGGCCACCGACGAGACCGTCTTCGCCTGTGGCGCCATCGAGCAGACCGCTGTCACCGCCGAGGAGGCCACCGACGAGACCGTCTTCGCCTGTGACGCCGTCGAGCAGACCGCTGTCACCGCCGAGGAGGCCACCGACGAGACCGTCTTCACCTGTGACGCCATCGAGTAGACCGCTGTCACCGCCAAGGAGGCCACCGACGAGACCGTCTTCGCCTGTGACGCCATCAAGCAGGCCACTGCCGTCGCCGAGAAGGCCATCCAGAAGGCCGCCGTCACCGCCGTCTCCATCGGTTTCTCCAAGTGTACCGGTTCCCACCAAGCCACCAACCAAGCCGTCTGCCCCAGTGACATCCGACAAGACACCATCGTTGCCAATCAGATTGCCAAGAAGACCTTCGGAGCCCGTGACATCACCAAGAATGCCATCATTCCCAGTGACAGGACCAAGCAGGCCATCGTCGGCAATGATACCGTCAACCAGACCGATATCCTCAGATATATCTCCGTCTCCGATTACAGGCTGACCTAATAGTTCCTCTCCAACTTCTCCCAAGGGGGTTCCGTCACCGAGAAGGTCGCCCAGCAATCCTTCGGAGCCCGTAACGGGGCCTAAAGGCCCATTGTTCCCGGTCACATCCCCGAGCAGGCCTTCATCGGAAAGGATGGGATCGACGAAGCCGTGGTCCGCATCGGCGTCTGCATCAGCGTCGGCATCCGCATCAGCATCGGCATCTGCATCAGCGTCGGCGTCCGCATCGGCATCTGCATCAGCGTCGGCGTCCGCATCGGCGTCCGCATCAGCATCGGCGTCCGCATCCGCATCTGCATCGGCGTCCGCGTCTGCATCGGCATCAGCGTCTGCGTCTGCGTCAGCATCGGCGTCCGCATCAGCATCTGCATCAGCGTCGGCATCAGCATCCGCATCGGCGTCGGCATCTGCGTCAGCATCCGCATCGGCATCGGCGTCCGCATCCGCATCGGCGTCTGCATCAGCGTCGGCATCCGCATCAGCATCGGCATCTGCATCAGCGTCGGCGTCCGCATCGGCGTCCGCATCAGCATCGGCGTCCGCATCTGCATCGGCGTCCGCGTCTGCATCGGCATCTGCATCAGCGTCAGCGTCTGCGTCAGCATCGGCGTCCGCATCAGCATCTGCATCTGCATCTGCGTCAGCATCGGCGTCCGCATCAGCATCCGCATCAGCGTCTGCATCGGCGTCCGCGTCTGCATCGGCATCAGCGTCTGCGTCAGCATCGGCGTCTGCGTCAGCATCGGCGTCCGCATCAGCATCTGCATCAGCGTCGGCGTCCGCATCAGCGTCTGCATCAGCATCCGCGTCTGCGTCGGCATCCGCGTCGGCATCTGCGTCCGCGTCGGCATCTGCATCAGCATCGGCGTCTGCGTCTGCATCAGCATCGGCATCTGCGTCCGCGTCCGCATCTGCATCGGCGTCTGCGTCTGCATCAGCGTCCGCATCAGCATCGGCGTCGGCATCCGCGTCGGCATCCGCATCCGCATCGGCATCCGCGTCGGCATCCGCATCCGCATCGGCGTCGGCATCAGCATCGCCATCGTCGTCATCTGCACTGCTGCCGCCGCCAGACATGGCGAGCCCTAAGCCGGCCAAGCCTGCTGAAAGAAGCCCGGCTTGCTCCTCTGGGGTGAGTTCTTCCTCGGGCTTATCTTGAATGTCGACGTTGGTGTTGTCGCGCAGGGTGAGGCTATGCAAGGAGCCGTCCGCTGCAGGCTTGTAGAAATCATTGACGGTGATCGTATCACCATTTTTCAATTGGATAGTCAGGGTATCACCCCGACGACTATAGCGCGCAATGTCTGACTGCAGCGCGTTGATAGGAATGCTGATCTGTGGTCCGGCTTGTAAAACAGTGTTAGCCATGGGGGTACTACCTCTCTTCACCCCATAATAAGGGCGGCGCGGTTAATATCTAAAGTATATAGACCATAACTTTGGTATGTTATCAATCGGCTATATGTGCTTTTGGGGGTCTGGGCGTGGGGTTAGGGCCACAGCATGATCAGTGCTGTGCACGGCGTCAGGTCAATCCCGCTAATGGCACCTGATTGGGGTGGATTGGGAAACAGCGCAGCCTCGATCCAGTGGGACTTCTTACAGACAGTCCTTATGGATTCGGGCAAGTGCAGGAATGGCAGACGCGGAAACTTAGGGTGAAGCGGGTCGTGCAGTCAGAAGACTATGGGCCATATTGACCTCGAGGGAGCCGCAGAAACAACTCGCGCCTCAGAGGCAAACCCTTGAAGCCGCTTCAAGCTCTGCTGTTAATTGACGTACTTGGCATCCTAATAGATTTTCCAACCCATACTTTGGTATGGGGTTGTCATGGGCCTCAGCGGCATTCTGAGGGTCGTTTCGATGTTAAAAGGCCTCACTTGCTCTCTTTGCATCTTTCGTCGTCCGGGTACCGGATCAGGGCAAAATGTCGAATTATGCAAAAAAGTCTGGGTAAATCTCCGGTTCTGGTGGAGTATTTACAGAAAAAAGCATCGCGATCACTGTCGGTCTAGCGGCCGTAGAACAAGTTCGAGGGGCGTAATATTCTCTAAGCGCCTCAGATCCGAACAGGGACAGAAGGTAGATGAGATCAATGCCCTTTGCAGCAAACGATAGTACCAAACCTCATAACGCCACCAAAATCGCAATCATCGGACTGGCTTTTCGGTTTCCCGGCGCAGAAGATAATCCAGACAGTCTATGGCAGATGCTTTGTGAGCAAGACACCGGGATTGTTGAAATCCCCAATGAGCGTTTTTCCACCGAAAAGTTCTACGATTCCAACCCTGAAGCTCTCGGAAAGTCTTACACAAAATGGGCAGGGATCCTGCCTGGGATTGATCAATTTGACCCTAAGTTCTTTGGCCTTGCGCCGAGAGAAGCAGCCAGCATGGACCCCCAGCAAAGGCTCGTTTTGCAGGCGGTATATGGGGCCCTTGAAGACGCACAGATCAAGATGGATGACGTGGTAGGCCAGCGTACCGGCGTCTTTGTTGGGGTTTCTCAATCTGACTACAAAACCATCCGCGAGATGAACACGGCAGATGAGGAAAAATATGCAGGCACTGGCTATGCGATGTCCATTGTGGCCAATAGGGTATCACATCGCCTTAATCTGTCAGGTCCCAGTGTATCGGTAGATACCGCTTGCTCGTCTTCTTTGGTCGCCTTGGATGAGGGCGTGCGTCATCTCCAGGCGGGCAGTTGCGACATGGCATTCGTCAGCGGCGTTAACGTAATTGCTCACCCTGGCGCGTTCGTCGCTTTTTCAAAAGCTGGCATGCTGTCCCCGACAGGACAGCTATCGACTTTTGACAAGACAGCAAATGGTTATGTGAGAGGAGAAGGGGTAGGGGCTTTGCTGCTGAAGCCTTTGGATGCAGCGATGCGCGATGGCAACCGTATTCATGCGGTGATTGAAGCCACAGCGGTCAATCAAGATGGCCAAACGGGTACGATGACGGCTCCCAGCCCAGAGGCCCAGATAGATGTTATCGAGCAGCTATTTGCAAAGTCAGGGCGTGTTCCAGCGGAGGTGGGCTATGCTGAAGCACATGGCACCGGCACGCCGATCGGTGACCCCATTGAAGCGGGGTCCATTGGTCAAGCCATTGGGCGGCGCATTGCGGACCGCAAGTTGTATATTGGCTCAATTAAGCCCAATGTGGGTCATCTTGAATCGGCCGCAGGTATGGCGGGTGTTATCAAGGCTGTTCTCTCCCTACAGAAAGGAGAAATCCCGCCCAACCGCCGGTTTGATGACCCCAATCCGGCGATCCCGCTGGATGCACTTAATCTAGAAGTTCCCCAGAAGATCACGCCTTTCCCTGCGGTCGCCGGGGAGCGACGCGCAATCGTAAACTCCTTTGGTTTTGGCGGCACCAATGCTTCCACACTAATTGCTTCGGCGCCCTGCCAAGAGGGGGCGCTTCAGAAGGAGACATCTGCGGTTTCAGCGCCCGATAGCACTCAAACAAGTAGCCCTATTTTGGTTCCTCTGAGTGCCGCCTCTCCCAAGGCCCTTTCGGGGGCTGCGCGCAATCTTCTGCAGGCTCGTCAAAATGGCTCTTTGGCAGAGGTTTCACTCAGCCGCTTGGCGGCAAGCTTAGCAGATGGCCCGGCAATGTATTCTTACCGGGCAGTTATCTTATGCAAGTCAGAACAGGATCTGCTTTCAGGCCTTGAGGCTCTCAGCGCAGAAGAACTGCCCGGTGAGTTGCCAGAACATGTTCGCATGGGGCAGGTCAAACATGTGCCGAAGCTGGTGTTTACCTATTCAGGGCAGGGCAACCAGTCATGGAATATGGCGCGTGACCTGATGGCTCATGCGCCTGTTTTCAAAGCTGCTATTGAGGAATTTGACGCGGCTTATGCTGCTGTCAGTGGATGGTCGGTGCTGGCTGAAATGGCCAAAAACAAAGAGGCCAGTAATGTTGATAAGACGTGGGTGACCCAGCCCGCTCTGGTCGCTGTGCAATATGCGTTGACGGCCCTATGGCGCCATTGGGGTGTTACGACGGACATGGTTTTGGGGCACAGCGTTGGCGAAGTTGCTGCCACGATTGAATGTGGCGCCACATCGCTAAAGGACGCCGTACGCTACTTATCCAAGCGCAGTACAATATTGGACCATATAACGCGTCCAGGGGCGATGGCTGCCGTGGGGCTGCCGCCAGAGGATGTCGAGGCAATGCTGCCTGACAACGGAACGATCGATATTGCCGGACGAAACGGGCCGGGCGCTACGACCATAAGTGGACAAAAGGCTGCGATTGAAGCCTTTGTTACGGAGTTTGAGGCCACCTACCCAGACACTTTTATCCGATTGTTGAAGATTGATGGCGCCTGGCACTCCCATCTTTTGGAAGAAGCAGAAGATTGGTTGCGGCGTGAAGTCGGAGAAATCCGCTGGTCCCAGCCTAAAGTGGATTTCTTGTCTACCGTAACAGGCAAGTTAGAGACCCGTCTCGATTTAGATTACTGCTGGCAGAACCTGCGTCAATCTGTGCGCTATATGGATGCGATTGAGGCGGCGATTGAGATGGGCGCTACGACCTTTCTCGAGATTGGGCCACACACAACACTCAAACCTTTAACCGCAAGCACTGCGCTAGCCTCTGGGGCGGCGATAGATGTGGTGTCATCTATGAGCCACAAGTATCCAGACTTGGATTATTTTGCTGCAGCGGCGGCTGAGCTCTTTGTGCAGGGGGTCAATCTAGACTGGCAAGCTCTCTATGGTTCTAGAGATAGCAGCATTTCCCTTCCAAGCTATGCTTGGGATACTGACCGCTACTGGGCGGACTCAGAAGATTCAAATTTCCAACTTTTCACCTGTCCTGACCACCCCCTCTTGGGGCTCCGCACCCCAGGGCCGGCGGACGTTTGGGTTCAAGATATCAACCTATCCTCCCCGCCTTTTCTGAAAGATCACCGTTATGTCGGAGAGGCGCTATTTCCAGCCGCCGGGTATGTGGATGTTATGTTGGCTGCAGGGCAAGCACTGTTTCCAGACAAAGTACTCGAACTAGAGAATGTCGGTTTCCACAAAGCGCTGTTTTTGCCCGCCCAAGGGACGGTGCAGTTGCAAACAGTCTTTGTGCCCGACCGCGGGCGTATTGAAGTAAGCAGCAGGTTGCGCAACAGCGGTGAAGAATGGGTGTTGCGGGCCAGCGCGGTACTGCGCCCAGTGGATGTCGCGCGGCCTGGCAACTTGGCGAAGCGGCACCGGAAAGATGCGAACCTGCACGTTCCGGATATTTCTGCTTTCTACGAAGAGTTGGAGCAGGCCGGTGCTGTCACATACGGCCCCGCCTTCGCCACAATCCAAAGCCTTGTGGTGGACCGCGACAGCGCCGTAGGCGTGATTGCCGCGCATGAAAGCTGCCGGCCAACTTTGAATAAATATGTGGCCCATCCGGCAATTTTAGACGGATGTATGCAAACTCTATCAGGTCAGCTCTGGGTCGATAGGGATGTGGCGGCTCAGCATCAGCTCGCCCTGCTACCGACCGGAATTGCGCGGGTACGGTGCTATGGTCGTCTGCCTGCGGATGTCACTGCGAACATATCGATTGGAGAGAGCAGCTCTTATGAGCAAGGGCGCGGCAAAATAGATATCGCGGACGCCGACGGCGCTATTTTGTTGAGCGTTTCTGGCCTGAGGGCCAAAGAGATGCCCCAGACCCCAGCCGTACCGGAAGACGCGCAAACGCCGCCTGATTTTATTGTCGAAGAGTTAGATTTAGTTGAATTGGATCTGAGCTTGAAAGAGACACCTGGGCGCTGGCTCGTCTTGGGGGAGGACACTGCGCAAACCGCCAGTCTCATCGAGGCGATGCAAACACAAGGGGCAGATGTTACTCGTCTAGGACATGACACGCTTGGTGAGGATATCACGGATGCTTTGGCCGATATCCTTATGCCTGCCGCCAGTATGGACGATGCAGTTCCTGCTATTGAAGGTATTGTTTTTGCTTGGCCTTTGTCTGCCCCTGATTTGGCGGAAGATTGCACAACAGCTGAGATCTATGAGGCTGTGCGCGGCCCGGTACAAACGCTCATCGAGATGGGGGTTGCGCTGCATGACATACGAGGACTTCACACCTTACCGCGCATCGTGATTGCCACCAAAAACGTGCGCGCGATTGCAGAGAACTGTTTGACCCCCTCCAGTGTGGCGGGGGCTTCTGTGATGGCGACAATGCGCACCCTGTCAACGGAATTGCCTGAGCTTAACTTCCGTCATATCGATGTGGCCCAAGAGCAAAGCGAGATGAACGCGCGGCTGGCGTCTGCGATCTTGTGCACGATGGAGGAAACCGAGATCGCGCTATGCCAAGATGCGATTTATGCCGCGCGTCTAAAAGTGCGCGCACGTGATGATCTCCCGCAGCGCCAGCTGACCATCGAAGCAGAGGATACGCGTAACTTTAAAGTCACTATGCCCCAACCAGGGGTCATTGACAGGCTAGACCTTTTTGAGTGCCCGAGCCGTCCTTTGGGGGCGGATGAGGTCCGCATTAAGGTGCGGGCGGTTGGGTTGAACTTCCGAGACATCATGGCGGTGACGGCTTTACTGCCAGAAGATGCAGAAGCAGAGCCTGCTTGGCAGAACCTCGGGTTAGAGTTCTCTGGAGATATTGTCGAAGTCGGCGAGAATGTCACAGATTTTACCCTGGGAGACAGGGTTATGGGTATGGGGCGCAGTTGCCTGCAGCGTTTTCTTGCGATCAGCACAGAGGGGTTAATCCCGATGCATGACGCTCTAGACTATGATGCTGCAGTCACCATTCCTTCGGCCTTTGCGACGGCTCATTATGCCCTCAGGGAGGTAGGGCGGCTGTCTGAAGGAGATAAGGTTCTAATCCATGTGGCCACGGGTGGTGTAGGGCTGGCGGCGCTTCAGATCGCTCAAGCCACAGGGGCAGAAGTATTTGCGACTGCGGGCAGTGACGACAAACGCGCTTTGCTGCGCGACCGAGGTGTCGCGCATGTAATGAATTCCCGCAGTCTTGATTACGCCGATGAAATTATGGCGCTTACGCAAGGCAAAGGAGTGGATCTAATCCTGAACTCTCTGCCGGGAAGCAATATTGATAAAGGGCTAGATATCCTCGCCCCATACGGTCGGTTTTTGGAAATCGGCAAACGTGACGTCTATGCGGACCATGCGGTAGGTATGAAAGCCATGCGCCGCAATCAGTCGTTTAATGTTATTGACCTTGCCGCCATGGGGACGGAGCGTCCTGAGCTCCTCGCAAGCCAGATGCATGCCGTCATGAGCGATATTCGCGAAGGCCGGCTCGCCCCATTGCCCACCACAAACTTCCCCCTTTCAAAGGTCCGCGCAGCCTTTCGTTACATGTCTCAGGCCCAGCATGTAGGCAAAGTGGTCGTGACCTTTGACGAAGAAGCGTTTGTCATTCGCGAAGATCGCGACAAACCAATGATCTTCCGTAAAGATGCTAGCTATTTAATTACCGGCGGGACACGCGGCTTTACTTTGGCGATGGCTGACTGGATGAGCCGCCAAGGAGCCGGTCGCTTGTTGCTTGCGTCTCGGTCGGGCAAGCTTGCGGAGGAAGACCAACCGCTTCTTGAGGCAATGCGTGCGCGGGGTACCGAGGTGCGCGAGCAAGTATTAGATACAACGGATGGCATCGCTGTGCAGGAGGCCGTCCTGGCTGCTGCTGGCGATCAGGATAAGCCCCTGGCGGGCATCTTACATGGTGCTGCGGTCATCAAAGACACCTTGATTACCATGATGACGCCTGAGGTCTTAGAAGCCGTGTTGGCGCCTAAAGTTGTCGGGGCTTGGGCTTTGCATCAAGCAGAGCAGGCACTCGATACCCCCCTCGATTTTATAATAAACTTTTCTTCCATATCCCAAACGTTCGGGGCCATGGGGCAAAGCAACTATGTCGCGGCCAATGGCTTTCTGTCTGCTTTGGCAGAGTACCGAACAGCGCATGGCCATCAAGGCGGCACGATAGACTGGGGAGCTATTGCGGATACAGGTTTTGTTGCGCGTGACGAGCAGTTGGCAAGCTATCTTGAGACCTCCGGGATGGCTGGGCTTCACGCCACAGAGGCCGAGGTCGCCCTTGGTACTCTTTTACGGACCGGGCTAGGGCGGATTTGTTATGGCCGTGGAGATTGGGAGCAAACGGGCCGAACGAATATAGCGCTTTCACGGACACCGCGGTTCGCCAGTATGATCAGTGGCCGAGGCCGAGATGACAGTGACCTGGCCAAACGCCTATCTTCGCTTTCTGGCGATGCTCTTGTCGCCGAAATCGCAGGGTTCGTGACATCTACCTTGTCTGATCTGCTCAAGGTTACGCTGAACCCGGACGATCTAGAGATGCCAATGAGTGAAGCGGGATTGGACTCGCTTTCCTCCTTTGAGCTTAAAATGCGCTTGGAGACAGAGCTCGGCGTATCCATCATGGCGTCGCATTTTCTCAAAGCGCCCACCATTGGCGAGCTTTCGAAAGTTTTGGCGCAGGAATTTGAGGCGCAGCAAGCGCGCGCTTCAGGTGGTGCAGATGATGAAAACGTTGAGGGGCAAGCCACTTCTGCGACGGGGGCCCACAAGCGCGCATTTACGCAAGAGCAAGCAGGTATGATTGCAACCACGGTTGCGCGCTTTACCTCTTCGTCAACGCGCCGCGCATTTGAGCACCGCTTAACATTTGATGCTCCTGCAGGCGTGGGAGCCAGCGATCTCCAGCAAGCGATCTATGCGACATTCATGCGCTTCCCTCTAATGGGGCTGACATGCGATTTATCGCTGGGGTCTCAGCCGCATTTGGCTTTGGGGGAAGCCCCTCAACTGGCGCAAGGGCATTTGGCCCCTGAAGACGTTTTAGATGTAGAGCGCGGTGAATTGCTCCGGTTCGGCCAGATTGCTCATGATTCCGGCCTACAGGTGCAAATCTCTATGCATGCAGCTTTAGGCGACGCGCAGGCACTAAAAGTGCTAAAAGATGCACTTTGGGCTGAGCTTTGTGCTGTTCCGGCTCAGGCGGAAACGAACACGTTCGATGCATTGGCTCATTTAAGCTCGCTTGCCCATCATGCAGATACACCCAAAGGCCTTTGTGACCGTTCTTTTTGGAGCCACGTCTTACATGAAGTGCCGGGCCCAGTGATCTTCCCTCACCGCGGGCGTGCCTTAGGGCCTGAAACGATGGGTCGGGATCATGGCGTTGCACAGATAAAAGACGGGCATTTAAAGAGCACCTTCTCAGAAGCCGATCTGCTGTTAGCCTATGCTGCTGCATTGCAAGAAGCCACAAACGGGGCTCAAGCTATTGTCGTTGCACGAGAGGTGCCAGCCCGTCCATTGGGGCTATCTGAAGGATTTGGCCCCTTCACGGTCACTTTGCCAGCTATTGTCCCAGTCAGCGGCTACGATGATTGGCAGGCTGCAGACTTTAAGCGCATTCTCGCTGCAGCCAATGATCACATAGCTTTTGATATATTCAACGCGGCAGAGGAATTCGACGAGCGACTTCAGGCATCAGGCGCACGGCTCAACCAGATCGGCTTTGCCCTGCAAGGCCAATTACCGCCTTCACGCGAGGGTGCCACATACAACGATGTGCGACTAGACGTGGCGGCCAACGAAAAGGGACTATCATATCAATTTACCTTTGATGGCGCTGTGGTCACAGAGGTAGAGCAGCAAGCCGTCGTCGCTGCATTTGAAGCAAAACTGGAAGACATACTGGTTTCTCCAAACCCTTCGTCGGTAGACGCCGTGGTTGCAAGTTAACGAGCATGAAAAGCCTTATAGAAAAGCTCTGTGCTGCTATGAAAGCAGCAGGCCTTCATGCGTGTTGAGAAAAAGGCGCATGCGGGCCGCTTAAGCACGCGTCGGCTCGCACACTATATCGTCACATATGATGTGATGTTTTTCGCACTGGGCGCAGTGCTCTTACTGATCGCCAGCCTCGGCCTGCTACGCTTGAGCTTTTCCAGTGATAACCGTGATTTTTTTGGTCCGAACAACCCAGATATAAACGCGGTTCTTCAACTTGAGGATACCTATTCAAAGTCCGATACACTCATTTTCGCCGTAGTGGGCGAAAAAGATCTGTGCACACCGCAAGGTTTGACGCAGCTAAGAAGCTTCACCGAAGAAGCTTGGTTGCTCCCTGATGTGCTGCGGGTGGATTCTGTAGCTAATTTTAACCACAGCTATGCAGAGGGTGATGATATCATCATTGAGCCCTTGCTCTCCGAAGAGGCCGATCTGGGCCCGGAAGACGCGCAACGCGTCAAAGATATTGCGTTGACGTCGACCGAGTTGGTGCATCGCTTGATCGCACCTGATTGCAAAGCCTTCGGCATCTTTATTGACCTTGTTCCTTCTGAGAATGCGTCACTCGATCGATTGGATATGGCAGAACGCGCGCGCGCGTTGAAAGCCGATTGGCAGGCACGCGCACCTGACTTGACTATACATGTCAGTGGCGGGGTCATTGGGGGGGTCTCCATCAATGAGGCTGCGCAACGCGACATGCGCCACCTGGTGCCACTGTCCTTCGCAGTCGTGACGCTTTTGATGTTGCTGGGCTTGGGCACGATTAGCGGATGGTTGGCAACAACTCTCGTAACCTTAAGCGGCACGATCGCGACCTTAGGTTTTGCGGGGTGGATGGGTATTGCGCTTATTCCCGCCACGGCCACGAGCCCTCTCGCAGTCATGGTGCTGATCACAGCGTCTTGTGTCCATGTGGTCTTGGGGTGGGCGCGCCGTATGGCCCAAACACAAAATCGCTTATTAGCGACTTATGAGGCTGTGGAAGAGAACCTCACAGCCGTATCGGTCACGAATATCACAACTGCCATTGGGTTCTTATGTTTGAATTTTTCTGAATCGCCCCCGCTGGCTCAGATGGGAACCATTGTGGCCTTCGGCATTGTGTTTGGCTGGTTGCTCACAGGGATGTTCTTGCCACTGATTTTGCGAAGAGCGCCGGCTTTGTGCTTTAAGCCTGTACACATTCCTGGGCATCAGTTGGAAAAGCTTGCGTCCTCCGCCCTGCATAAGCGTGGCGTGGTGAGCCTCTTTGGTCTCGCGATAGTGGTCGCTTTACTAGGCCTGTCGCAAATTCGGTTCAATGATAGCGCCCTTCGCTACTTTGACGAAAGTTTCAGCTTCCGTACCGATAATGATGCCATTGAGGAGCACTTAACTGGTATGGAGAGCGTGCATTTTTCCTTCCAAGCGCCGGAAGGTCATAGTGTTTTTTCCCCAGAGTTTTTGAACCGCGTTGATAGTTTTACAGACTGGGTGCGAACCCAAGATAAGGTCCTTTTTGTAGGCTCCCTAACGGACGTCTTGAAACGGCTCAATCAGACTTTGGCAGGCGGATCACAGGACAGCTACGAATTAGCGGCGAGCCAGCAAGGCAATGCTCAAGCGATGATGCTATACGAACTGTCACTGCCCCTCGGGCAGGACATGAACCAAATGATGAATATCGACCGGAATAAAACCCGCCTGACAGTGGTCCTGAGGGGGACTGATGGTCAAGATATTGCTCAGTTTGCGCAGCGTTCAGAGGCGTGGTTGCGTGAGAACGAACCCCAAATTGCCACCAGAGCTGTTGGGGTTGGGGTCGCGTTTTCCAAGCTCACACAGCGGAACAATCAGTCAATGATCTATGGTATGCTAACGGTATTGGTGCTGGTGTCAGTTTTGATGACTTTGTCATTGAAAGACCTCCGCTTAGGGCTCGTCAGTCTGGTGCCAAATGTCGCACCTGCCATTTTAGCATTTGGTTTGTGGGGCTGGCTGATTGGAGATGTCAATTTGGGGTCAACCGTCGTGACGACAATGACCTTTGGCATCGTTGTGGATGATACAGTGCACATTATGATACATTACAATCGTCATCGACGCCGGGGTTTGGACCGCGAAGCCGCATTGCGCCTGACATTTCGCACTGTAGGCACAGCCCTCATGGTCACGTCTGTCGCAATTAGTAGCGGATTTTTCATCATGACCCAGAGTGGCTTTTTGATAAACCAACACCTAGGCGGCTTAACAACCATAGTTATTGTGTTGGCGCTATTCACAGACCTGATCTTGTTACCAGCCGTTCTTGAAAGGACAAAGCTATGATCTTCAAAAGATTGCTTATACCGCTTGTCATTATTTGCTCAGGCGCCACCTCCGGATTTGCGCAAGATGCGCAAAAAGGTCAGCAGATCGCACAGCGCGCAGAAGCCGCTGGAAACGGCTATGGCGATTTTACGGTGCAGGGAGATATGACGTTGCGCACAGCGGGGGGCGCCACCAGTAAACGCCGCTTTGCCGCCAAAAACCTGGAGCTGAATGGTGGGCGTGCCACGCGCTACATGATGGTATTCGATTGGCCCGGGGATATCCGAGGGACTGCTTTACTTACCCATTCGTTCAACGGAAAACAGGACAGTCAATGGCTGTATCTTCCCGCTGCGGGGCGGGTAAAGAAAATAGCGGGCAGCGGTCGTTCGGGCTCATTTGTGGGCAGCGAATTTTCCTATGAAGATATGGTCGAACAGGATGCATCCAGTTATCGGCATGTGTGGTTAAGGGACGAAGCATGCCCCACTGGCGCTGGCACTTGTCACCTTCTACAAAGGACACCGATCTTTAAGTCAGGATATTCTCAACAAGCTGTATGGATAGATACCAATGCTCTACGGTATCAACTTATCCAGTACTACAACCGCCAAGGGCAGCTCAATAAAACGCTGACCATGAAGAATTATAAAAAGTACAAAGGGCGTTTTTGGCGCCCATCTCAGATGACGATGGTCAACCACCTCACTGGCAAAAGCACAACGTTGAATTGGAAGAACTATCAGTTCAATGTAGGACTTCAGCCCAACCAACTGACCCGCGAGGCCTTGGCGCGCGCTCAGTGAAGTCACCTCATTGCAGGATCATAGCATCTTACTGCCTTCTGGGTGAGTTTCCCCGGGCAGCGATCTGATGTTCATTTGCAAAGCATCACGCAAGTAGATACGCCAACCCGACAGCGCAGTGAGAGGGTGATATGGATAAAGTGCTCGTAACCGGTGGTGCCGGGTATATCGGATCGCATGCGTGCAAGGCGTTGAAAGCTGCAGGCTTTACACCTGTCACTTATGACAATCTCGCAACTGGCTGGCGCGACGCGGTGAAGTTCGGCCCTTTTGAGGAAGGCGACCTTCAGGATCGGGTGCGGCTGGATGAGGTATTTGCCAAACATCACCCCATTGCTGTGATGCATTTTGCAGCCCTGAGCCAAGTGGGTGAGAGTATGAGCGACCCTGGCCGCTATTGGCGCAATAACGTCGGCGGATCGTTGTCTCTGGTGGAAGCAGCCGTAGCCGCCGATTGTAAGAAGTTTGTTTTTTCCTCCACTTGTGCGACCTATGGCGATCAAGACAATGTCGTACTGGACGAAAACAGCGCCCAATATCCGATCAATGCCTATGGAGCATCAAAACGGGCGATTGAAGATATCTTGCATAACTTCGAAGCCGCGCATGATCTGCAGCATGTGATATTTCGCTACTTCAACGTGGCGGGGGCCGATCCAGAAGGCGAGGTGGGTGAGTTCCATAAACCAGAAACACATTTAATCCCACTGATGCTTGATGCCATCTCCGGAAAGCGTGCAGCTTTGACGATCTATGGTGATGACTATGATACGCCCGACGGCACCTGCATTCGCGATTATGTACATGTCTGCGATCTCGTAGACGCCCATGTGTCAGGACTAAAATGGCTGCAATCTGACAAGGGTAGTAGGGTTTTTAACCTTGGTACCGGCAGTGGCTATTCGGTGCGCGAGGTCCTTGATTACAGCCGTGCAGTAACCAATCAGGCGGTCCCCCATACCATTGGCCCGCGCCGCCCAGGCGATTGCACCAAACTGGTGTCAGGCTCTTCGCGTGCAATGGAGGAACTGGGGTGGACGCCGATACGGTCAACGTTGGAACAGATGATTTCCGATGCTTGGCGATGGCATCAAACCGGCCACTACAATGGTTAATCTTGCGGCTCTCTGGCATGCAAACACGTCCAGTGCCTGCAGCGCGTCAGAAAGCAAATACTTTAAAAGGTTTTGATGCTCTATCCGATCCAATAGCAACTATGTGCGGATGTGAGGCCATGAGCCTCGTAAAAGGGAGCCGCTATGTTGTTAGGTGGGGGAGAAGTTGGCAGCCCGGACCGTCACAATCGACTTACCCTACCTTCTTAGATGAAGCGCTTTGCGTGTTCCTAAGCACACAAGCTCAATAATTGCGACCTAAGTGCTCCTCATTTTGTTTTCAAATTAGATAGAAGCGTTCATCAAGAGTGAGACCGGGGCATTCTTGGGCGGGCACTTCTATGCGTAGAATACTTAAATCCTGGGGCGTTGGCATATTCGGGCTTAGCGCTGTACTGGCGGGTTCTGCGGTTGCGCAAAACATCACGTTTGAGGGAGAAGGGGGCCTGATCGCTCGTAGTTTCCTCCACGACGGTGAATTGCCAGGCCAAGCGTCGCAAGGAACCCACACAATTGCCAACCTTCGGCTGTCCGCGTCGTCAGAGCTCTCTTATGGGCGATGGGTAACCGAACTGAACGGCAGTAGCGATCTGCGTCTTGGCACCCAGTCATTTGATGTAAGTAAAGCCTATTTTGAGGGGCAGGCGGGCAGGCTTCGGTACCTGATCGGCAGCGACGTCGTACACTGGGGGGTGTCTGAAGCAGCAAATCCGGTCAATATCATCAATCAGTACGGTTCGTTCTTTGAGACAGATGAAGAGCAGCGATTAGGACAACCAATGGCCGTCCTCTCGTTTGACACCCAGTACTATGGGTCGTTTAGCTTTTTCGCACTCGCAGGCTTTCGAGAGCAGAACTATGCGGCCGCCTCTGAGCGGCTGCGCTTTAACGCGGTTCCTGACGAAAGTCGGACCATGTTTGAAGACAAAGATGATCTAGATATCGCCCTGCGCCATACCCGCACGTTCAATTTTGCCGACGGCTCATTGGACTATGGCCTGTCGTTCTTCTCAGGTACCGACAGACAGCCAGTCTATTTGCCGGGCTGCTCGTTTCGATCATCCACCGTTTCTGAAGATACCTGTACGACGATCAATGCAGATATCCGCACTGCATACGAGGGTCTAGGGCAGGGCAGTAACGATCCCTTGGCGCAGCAAGTCTTCGAGGCGGCCAGCCCCATTACGCAAGGATTTTTAGCTTCTGGCGATAGTGTCGGTTCAATCGCGTACTATCAAAATATTCACCAAGTCGGGCTCGAACTGGCCTATACCACCGGTGACTGGCAGTTAAAGTTTGAAGGCGCGCAAAAGTTCACCAGTCAAGAGGACTACTTCTCTGGGGTGGTTGGCGCAGAATACAGCTTTGGAGATGCGTTTCGAACAGGAGGGGACCTGCGCGCGGTCGCTGAGTATATCTACGATGGGAGATCCAGCACGCAACCTCAGACATTCTTAGATAATGACCTGTTTGCTACGCTACGCTACAATTTTAATGACTTTCGGGATACGGAAATCGCGATAAGTGGGCTCTACGATATCCATACAGATAGCAACGTTCTAAACTTGAACCTTTCCTTCCGTCTGTCCGATAATGCGCGCATGGATATCTCCTCAACCTTTATCGACGCCGAAGACCCCACCGACCCGCTGACGTCTCTAGATGGCGATGATTTTTTAGAGGTCGGCGTAAAATACTACTTCTAGCTTTGCACCTGGGGACCTTTGCCGACAGTTAATGTTTTCGTTCTGGCAGTGCGTCCTTCGCCTCTAAGTTCTTCACGTAGTATTCCCGCGCCTCTTCTATAAATCCGTATAACTCAATGTACTTGATTAAAGCTCTTTCTAGGAGATTTACCCGTTCTACATGGTCCATAGGTTTCAGCTTTCTGTTTTCCATCGCGCTACATCCTGTGCATTTGCACGCATTGCTTTAGATGAGCGTCACAGTATCGCGAAGAATATACTAAGAAGAAGTTAATTTCTGTGACTAGCGATGTTTAATCTAGTATTGATAGGTCATCTGAAGTCAACGACCCTGGAGCGCCGAATTTTGCCGTATTTTTGCCAAAGTAAGAGTGTGATGACAGCGGCAAATATAATTGGCAGTTGTGAAGTATCTTCGGTGTTAAACGTTGCTCAATAATGGAATCGCGCACCCGATGGACATTTCCTCGCCCTATGCTCAAACCTGCGTTTGGTAGCCCAGAGTGTGCATTTTAAGTATGATATTTAGAGTATCGGGAAGATAGATGCGTGTTTTAGTTGCGGATGATCACGACTTGCTGCGAGATACGCTTGCCATGTTTTTTCAGACGCAGAGTGACATTGAGGTCAATTCCGCTCCAGATTTGTTGGCTGCTTGTGAAATGATTGAAAACAGCCCCCATTATGATTTGGTGCTGTTGGACTTGAATATGCCAGGTATGAACGGCTTGGAGGGTTTAGAGCGTGCGCTGTCCCTCAAGGGCGGGCAACGGGTTGCCTTGCTTTCTGGAGCGGCAACCCGAGAGGTGGTAGAGCGCGCTTTAGAAGCCGGGGCCGTAGGTTTCATACCCAAGACTTTACCGGCTAAGTCTATGCTGAATGCACTGAGATTCATGGCATTGGGCGAGCAATATGTTCCACCCGAATTTATGTCTGCGCCAAGTGATACACCCGTTCATCCGCTAGTCGAAAATCTCACGCCGCGCGAGTTGCAGATGATGAAAGGCTTAACCGAAGGCAAATCCAACAAAGAAATTGCGCGAGATCTTAATATTACCGAGCCGACCGTTAAACTTCACATGAAGACGCTTTATCGCAAGATCAGCGCCTCAAACCGCACTCAAGCGGCGTTAATCGCACAGGAAGTCGGGATTTTTTGATGCTTTCTTGCGAGAAAGTGGTGACGATTGAGACAGTGCGCCCAGTGTTTATCACGACGATGATACTTCTGTTTCGGGGTGGGCTTGGCTGCAACACCCAATCGGTGTCTCTGTTAAGAGCTCAAGCTCGATCCAAAAGGTCGACCCTTCTCCTTCGGTTGAGCGAAATCCGACACTTCCACCAAGCAGGTCCATAAGCTGCTTGGTGATACTCAGACCAAGGCCACTGCTCTTGTTTGCACCCGTCGTGCCAGGATTGACTTGATGGAAGGCTTTGAAAAGATCCTTCTGTTTTTCCACTGGTATCCCAATGCCGCGATCCGTCACTTCAATCCGGGCTTTATGGCCAATCCGTTCTAGAGTGACGGTCACTACATCCCCCGATGAGGTAAACTTCGCCGCATTGGAGAGTAAGTTGCTTAGGACCTGGGACACGCGCGCGCTATCAGTAAGAGCCAAGGTGTGCCCTGGTGGCATGGATAGTTCGTAGTGAACCCCAAGAGAACTGGCATAGGCGTGGCAACCTTCCACGGCGGATTCGACAACGTCGGCGAGATCGGTGAGCTCTTGCTTGACCGAAACTTTTCCCTCACTCAGGGCCTGAGCATCCAAGATATCATTCACAAGTGTAAGGAGCCGGTCGCCATTGCGGCTGCATATATCCAGCAGTCTTAGGGAGGCTTTGTCTTCCAAAAACGCGCTTGTTCGGGCTTTTAGCAAGTCCAGCCCGCCAAGGAGTGATGTAAGGGGCGTGCGCAGCTCGTGACTCACGATGCTCATAAAGTTCATTTTGAGGTGGGATGCAGACGTCGCCTCTTCCGCAAGGGCGCGCATTTCCTTTTCTCTTTTTGCGGCAAAGCGGATCTCGAGCATAAGCAACGCAATAAATATGCCAAAGAGAACAAGGATCGTTGCGCCAAGATAGACTATGGCCTGCGAAAAAGAGAGCAGGCCGGTCCGGAATTCGGTTAGCGAAGTCGTTTTTGCTTGCGCTAGCGCCAGTAGGAAGTCCCTGATTAAGATATCGAAGCCATCGAGGGCCTCCAGAAGGGTTGTTGCCCTTTGAAGGCGCACTTCGTCGGTCATGTCCTGCGTGGCGAACTCTTCAATCAGGGGTTCCAGCGTCTCAAACCTGTCTTCGAGCGCCAAAAGAGCGCTTTGGTCGATGTTGAAGGTTTCGATGACCTGGGCCAGTTCTCCCTCTTGGAGGATGATGATCCGGCTCCAGGCAATGTCGAAGCGCAATGCAACATCCGTCGCAGGTTTGAAACCCAGTGCAGCTTTGCTAATTTCTCTTTCAAGCCGAAGCATTTCGAACTGCAGTTGCGATCCGATCCATAGCGGATCGCTTTGTTCTGCCGTTTGAATGCTATCGACTCTCTCGCTGAGCTTCAGGACCACGCCGATACCGAAAAGCACAGCTCCGACAAAGAGTACGAGGAGGATAGCTTGAATTTTTCTACTTTTTCTCTTCACTCGACAGAAATTTCTTTGAGCTGCCAAACGAGCCGGTCGTTGTAGGTATCATTGTGTAGCTCAGGGTTGTCATCCATCGGATAAATAACCCAAATCGGCCCCTTGTTTCGTACTGTCATTGGTTCCCCGTCTCGTAGCACTGCTAAGACGACATCATAGTCAAAAGCATCCGAGGCAGGCACGGTTGACGTAAAATCGTTGAGCGCGATCATGTTCAAGTCTTCCTCCCGGTCGATCCCAAACATGTTTAGAATAGTGCGCAGAAGCGGCCCCTGAAACTTAGCAGAGCGATCGACGTAATCATTCGATGTAACCACCACCGCCTGAGGCATCGCAAGTAATTCTTCAAGAGTGAAGGACGTTGATTGTTCCGGTGTGGCAACCGTAAGAACGGCTTCGGCTGAAACTAAGCTCGGTAGAACCACGAAAGCAGCCGCGGAGGCTGTGCTTAAAAGTCGTTGCATTAGCATTCGTGGTTCCTTCTCCCATGCTTTCACGGTGAGTTTGAGCATAGTTTCGGGCGATTTTACGGCGCTCTGGGAAGTTTTCACCTAATGAGAGCGGTTGACGGCTACGGCCTAGATGGAAGCAGCCCCGGTGAAGCTCCCTTGAACGCACGCATGGGTTTGCATTGCGTGATTGGGTCGCCCACATCTATCCCATCGGATGGCACTGCCCAGCTTTAGGTTATCCTGTTGAGCTGTCGGCCCCCTCTTAAGAAGAGCCTTAGTAGCCTTTCACCCCCCTCAGCTATACTGCCGCGCGGTATACGAGGCTGTTTAGATTTCGGATGCTGTTTCTTGTGGGAAGACAGGAGACGTGGACCGGCCCCCGTTTCACCGGACACCTAAGCGGTTTCGGTTTTAGCCTTGATGAACTCGCGAGGCGAGCGCCATCTTAGGCCGCTGTGTGGGTGGTTGTTGTTATAGTCCTCGATCCATTCTCCT
>NZ_JAGHRG010000020.1:0-28808 GCF_017743915.1 Sulfitobacter sp. R18_1 | reverse complement strand
ACCCGACCTTACCGAAAATTCACCGATGACCACCGCGCCTTTGATGACGTCCTACGGCGCCTCATGAAGGGCGCGGACGCCACCAAAAGCGCTACCAGAAGTTACACCTCTCCCTGGGACATGACCATGCCGCGTCTTGCGGCGAAGGCACGCGAGCACATCGAGTTTCTATAGAGAAGCATGGCCATGCCTGCCGACTTCGACATTGCCTATGACCAGTGGGCAAGCACCGCCCAGCGGTCGACCAGGTTGCGGCGAATGGCCGGAAAGAACCCAATCTGACCGATGCTGCGTTATGTTTGAGTAACGCTGTACGAAGAACAACCCGCGTGGGCCGGTTTCATCAACTCTAAAACGGACAGGACGACCCGCTCTGCACGGCCCCGGACGGCACGGATCGGGCCACTGCGCATGTGCAACTCATTGATGCGATTTCATTTGGACTCGACCTTTGAGGAGGGGCTCTACCAATCCATTCAAAGGAACCCCGCTCCCGATTGCAAACATTGGGCGCGGTCTCCCGGTCAAAACGCGACACTATGTGTCACGGGCGGAAAGGACTGTTTTTGACCACACTCACAAGCTGACCCTGGCACAATCGTAGCGCAAGCTGTCTCTGGTTAACCGCGGTCAGGGAGGGCAAAAATTGACCCCACGAGGTTGGCGCACCAAAGTAAGCTGGGCTTACTGGAGCGACAACTCAAGAACCCGCTCCTACCGCTGAGGAGCTCGCTAACGTGCCTGTTATTGGCGGCACACCGGTTTGTTCAACAGCGCTGAAGGTTCTGTTACGGAAGTTTCTGATTAGTTTGCGTGATATGAGCGCTTTAAGCGTTAACGGCTGCTTTAATCCCGGTCATGGCTGATATTTTAACGGCGCGATCAGCGGCTTTGTCTATCATCTCACCTGTGGAGACGTTGCGGACCTTGCGCGCAGGGCGGTCGCGTGTCTCGAACTTGGCAAGACCTGGCAGCATGACAGTCTTTCCCGCAACCATTTGTGCTGAAATGACAGCTACGACGGTATCAAGTGCGCCTGCTGCCTCTGCTTTCGTCATTTCTCCATGCGCGGCAATTTCGGCGACGAGCTCGGATTTGTTCAAAGGTTTGGTCATGATGTTCCTTTCTTGGTGCTTGTACCTTTGGGCGTGTAGAGGCGCTTTTGTTAAAGCTGGCATCAAGGGTAGCAGTATGGAGACGATCTGCGAGACAACCTACAAATGCAAGGACCTTATCGCCCAACATAAATGTCGTACTCCAGAAGCGCCACGATGCCCGAGCAAGGGTGCGGTGGCGTAGTGCCGTCCTCGACAGTGCTCCTTGATCTATAAGATTGATTGTGGCTTGCCGCCCTATCGCGGTAGCATGCACGCTCGAACCTGCTTTGATATTTTCTTTACTTGGGTCCTTTTAGGAATTCCATTGTCCCACGTTTGAAGCTCGACGCTGCAATTATCAGGTCTGCACCAGCACGGTTTTCTGCCACCTTTTGATAGAGCAGGGAGAGCTCAGCTATCACGTCCAGCTACTTATTAAACTGCACCGCAAGCAAAGCCCGCCCAACGTATCAGATGCACAGGGCTTCGCGGTCCAGCCAGCTCATTCCGTCTCCGGCTCACTACTGCATGGGGACTACGCGTAGACTAGGGCCCCGACTTTCTTGCCTTCGCCAAGCATTCGTCTCAGGGCGCGGTAGATCTCCATATTCTCTTCGATCTGACCCGCTTCAAGGTCCAAAGCAAGCGTTGCTCTTGCGTCGTCCTCCCGGCCGGCAAGCCCATAGACCATGGCCAGGTTGTCTCGCACATGTGGCGCCACAACCGGATCGCGCACCAGCTCCTGAAGGATGGCGATGCTCTTCGTCTGTTGGCCGCTCAGCGCCAGCGAGAGGGCGTAGTTATTGCGCAGCACATAGTTGGCCGGATATTGCGAGAGTCCGCTTTGATATACCTTCTGAGCCTCCGCATGGCGCGATAGAGTATCGAGGGCCACGCCCTTGCCCGTGATGGCTGAGATATTGCTTCGGTCAATCTTCAGGGCCTTGTTGTAATTGGCCAGGGCGGTTTCTGCTTGATGCTGGGAGAGATGGACCCTGCCCAAAACGGATAGGACCTCGACGTTGCGATTATCGAGTTCATGGGCGCGGTTGAGGACCGCTGCAGCACGGTTCTGCTGTCCAAGCCGTGAATAGCTGTCGCCCAATCCCAGTAGAGCGGCCACAGACACGGGCTCCTCTTCTACGATGTTTTCAAACAAGCGCGCGGCGGTCTGGTGGTCTCCGGACTTGGCCGTAGCTTGCGCAAGCCTTAGACTTGATGAGGCAGGTTCTGCGTCAGAGGTCGGCCGGCTTTGCTCTGTGGGCACCGCGCAGGCCGAAACAGAGACAGCCAGGAGTAGAGCGCTGAGGGAGCGGAGAAGTGATTTAGGAAAGGGCAACTTTATCTCCAATTGGGGAAAATCATATTTGAAAGGTGGCATGTTCATCGGACAAGTTGAAGTTTGTCGCAAGCGAGACCACGCAAGGTCAGATCGGCCTGCCCAGTGCTAAGACCGAGCCCCTCTATTAGTTCATTGATCACATGGTCGAGAGCTGAAGTTAGACCGCTCAAGATCAGGGGAAGGCTACCCTGAAGGGTGCTCAAAACACCATCTACAATTCCTTCAACTACAGCGGTGAGTAAACCAAAATTGATCCCCAAAAGCTCGAGATCGAGGTCCAATGTAATATCAACATCATTCATAAGTGCTGAAAGGGCACCGGTTAGAAGATCACCAGACCCAATTTCCTTGAATGGCGGAGGATCGTAGCTAGAAACTTCGGAAAGGGTGAATTCTGCCTGTTCTTGTTGGGAAATACCCAGGGGAATTGCCGCTTTCAGCTGCACCGCCACTTCCACTTTGAGCAGAATTAAATCTATCTCGATCTTGAGCAAATCCGCGGGTCGAAGTTTGTCTTTGTTCAATGGGGTCGTGTTGTCATTGAAGTCTGGCGGATCGAACTGCCCCAAGAAGACTTCAGCCACATGAGTTCCCGTTACACCGTTCAGAGGGTCTGTTCCGGTATCAAAGTGGGCTATGACATCATCGGGTTCTGAGACGCTGCAATCGATATCCGTCAGTGTAGCGGTGGCACTGGCAACCTCCATATAGAGCGGCAGTGCATTGACAGATAAGACATTGAGGCCCAAAGGTTCGAAGATCGAGGGCTCTAGGTTCAGATCCAGATTAAGGCGCGTCTGTGCCGTATGGAGGGTCGTCCCGTGCTCTCCGATGGTGACCCACCCTGATTTTGCTTCCTTTTCGCCCACCACCAAGTCGAAATCTACGGAGATCAAACCGTCGATGCCGACATCGAGGTCTGACTCGATATGTCTTTCTGCATTAATGATATCCACCGATGCCTTCAGTAGATCGAGCGCTTGGACGGTGATCTTGGGCAGGAGGTCAGGAGCGAGAGCCTTCACATCTTCTCCTTTGATCAAAATGAGATCGGACACGTTTAGAAGTTCTGAAGTTCCGCTGTTGATGATGGTGGTTAAGGCGGTTGTAACTTCCTCCCCAAGACCTGTGTCGAGAAGAGCTCCGGCGATATCTGTGAGATCGGCCTCTTTCGTGAGTAGAACCTCATAATTTCCCGCCGTAACATCAAGTCGTGACGCTAATGCGTCCGAAAAAGACAGCAGGTCGATATCGGCATCTGCCAAGGCCTCATAATCAAGGACATCGAGGCCCACCGTTGTGCCCAAAGCCGCAGACAGAACCGCGTTTAGAAGTCCCTCATTGATCCTGACCAATCTCGAGCCCAGACTGAAAGAAGCGCTATCATAGCGTGCAGCTGTCGCCTCTGCCTTGATCTGCGTCGTATCCTGATCCAGGAATATTTGTGCAAAATATAAAGGTACCTCTTTATTCAGGGTGACCTGTGCTGCGTTATCACCCTCCTCAACCCATGACCTCCCCGGGTCGAGTGTCGCATCTTGGGTGCGGATGAAGCGACCATATCGGATATCTGTGAGAGCATCCGGTTCAAGATCATTCCCATCCATTGTCTCAAGTGCATGTTTGCGCGGTTCCGACCACAAGTTCGAGGCAGCGCTCACGGCCGCCAGATCAGCCTCGGTTTGCAGTTTTTTCTGTTGGAAATAGAGGAGACCCACATCAATGCCGAGCGCCATGAACCCCATGAGGACGGTCAGCATGAGGGCCGCGATGATGATCACGACACCGCTTTCGTCCTTGCTAAAGCGCTTCAGGAAGCCTTCAATATACAAGATGGCTGCTCCTCGAGACCTCGGTGATTTCAAGACCAAGGAAGCCATCCACTAGGTCGATTACAGAACCACTCAAGTCATAAGTCAGGGTCACTTTGATGCCTGGCCCGGGCGTTACATCCGTCGAAATTGAATCGGTGACTTTGTCACCCTGTAGGATTGGGAAACGTGTTTTGGCTTCTTCGATAAAAGCGTTGGCCTTTTCCTTGCGTTCTTTTTCTACCAGCCCCCGGACCGAGTATCGTGCGGTTTCAGCGGCAAGCTGTTGCAAGCTATGCGCAATGGAGAAGTATTGCCCAAAGCAGGCAATCCCCAAAAGGATTGCCAGCAAAAGCGGTAGGATCAGCGCAAACTCCACGGCAACGGCGCCGTCCTCATTCCTCCAAAAACAGCGTCTATGAGGCATCAGCTCAAAGCCCCTCCCATGATATTGTCGAGAATGTTGAGGGCGGCCGGACCGATCAACACCACGAAGAGCGCAGGCATGATGAAGAGGATCAAGGGGATCGTCATCAAGGCCGGGATACGCCCCGCTTGTTCTTCGATCCGCAACAAGCGAAGCGCGCGTTGGTCGCGCATTAGGGTACGCAGGGCTTGAGAGATCGGGGTGCCATAGCGTTCGGCCTGCATCATCGCATTGGCAAAGATTGATATTTCCGAGAGGGGTAAACGCTCCGAGAGCCTGACCCAAGCCCCGTCACGGTCTGGCATGACGTTAAGCTCGACATATAACTGTCTGATTTCGAATGAGAGTGTTGGAGCTACAGCATTTAGTTCGCGCGCTACCCGGTTGAGGGCAGGCCCGAAGCTCAACCCCGCCTCAGTCGCGATGACCAGCAGTTCCAGCATGTCGGGGAAAGCTTTTTGGACCTCGGTATATCTCTGCTTCTGACGAAATTTGAGAACCGCGTCGGGGAGCTTGGAGAGCAGAAGCGCAGCGGTGAGGGCAATCATGATCTTCATGAACACCCCCATCTCGCTGGACGCATCAAGCGAGAACCAAAGCCAAGTAAAGCCTATACCCCCGATCGGCAGCAACAACTTCAAGAAGGAATAGATCAGCAGAGCGTCCCGCCCGCGGAACCCTGCTGTGCGGAGCAGTTTGGCAGAGGCTTCCGCCTCGCCCCCATTGACGATGGAGAACCGTTCGGAGGTGTTTATGGCAACGCGCTTTGCCATTCCCAGCAGGAAGCCAGAGCTGGATCGTCTCGGCATGGCCCGATTATCGCGCTGCAGGTTCATGGTCCGGTTCAACCGCGCCATGCGCTGGCGTCCGTCGATGGCGTTCAACACCGCTGTCTGTGCAAAATAGAGGATTGGTGCTGCGATGAGCATTAAGACAAGGGGAGGAGTTTCATCAAACATCGAGACGCGACAATCTATACATGCTGAAGATGCCCATGCAGAGGAAGGCAACGCCGACCAGCGCAAGGATACGTCCGCGCGCATCTATGAAGAGTGGTTGAAGGTATTCGCCGTTCACCATCCAGATGATGAGGCCAATAGCGAAGGGAAGGGAGGATAGGACCGCCGCACTGACCCTGACTTCTGCTGATAAAGCAGCAGCCTTCTTGCGCAGCTTGCGACGCTCTCGCAACATATTGGCAAGGTTTTCCAGTGTCTCGACCAGATTACCGCCGGTTTCGACCTGAAGCCCAACAGCAATGACAATGAACCTTGCTTCCTGGGACCCGATGCGATCAGCAATACCGCCAAGCGCCTCATTCAATCCTATTCCCAGACGCATTTCTTCACAGCAAAAGCTAAACTCTTCTTCGGCAATACCCTTGGCATGATTGGCCACCACCCGCAGGGCAACCGGTGCGGGCTGCCCGGACCGAAGGCCGCGGGCAAACACATCCAAGCAATCAGGCAATGCTTCGTTAAACGCCTTAATCCTGCGTGAGCGCAGATGACCGAGCCAGACAGTGAAGGACAGGTAACTGGCAAGCCCGGAAATGAGCAGAGCTAAGGGCAGGGGAGCCAGTTTAAGAAGTTGGGATGCCGCGACCATCACGATGGCTATGATCCCCATCACCGCTATGGCGCTTTTGGGTTTCATTTCCAACCCGGCCTCTCGCAGGCGCGTATCGAGCAGACGCGCGAAACGGCTGTTGCCGACTTTGTCAGTCTCGCCCTCATCCTCAATCTCAAGGCGCCGTGTCGCACGCTCAGAGGATTGAAGGGGATGGTTTTTGGTAAACTTGACCAGCCTTTGAAGGCGTGTCTGGCGCGCACGGTCGAGTGCAATAGCGAAAACCAATCCGGTGGTCGCAAAGACACTGAATATAAGGAGGAAGAAAGCAAATATCTGCAGCATCCTAGAGCTCCAATGTACGGCGTAGTGTGCTTTCCAGACCCATTTCTGCCGCCCGTGTCGTGAAATAGGGGGTGCTGCCTGTTGCCTGGAATTTCCCAACTATGGTCTCGCCCGTGCGGGTCAGATCCGGAGTGAAGCAGAACAGTTCCTGCATGCTGAGCGTGTTGCCCTCAGCGCCCACGATTTCGCTGATCGAGGTAACCCTACGGACCCCATCTCGCATGCGAGATATCTGTACCACCAAGTCAATCGCGGAACTTATCTGCTGGCGAACGAATTCACTTGGAAGGGCGGTCCCTGACATGGCAATCATGCTTTCCAAGCGTGTCAACGCCTCGCGTGGGGAATTGGCATGAAGGGTGCTCATCGAGCCATCGTGGCCCGTGTTCATTGCCTGCAGGAGGTCAAGCGCCTCTTCGCTGCGCACTTCGCCGATGATGATCCTGTCAGGGCGCATCCGAAGCGTATTGCGGAACAGATGACGCATGGTGATCTCGCCAAGCCCCTCAATTGAGGGTGGCCGCGTTTCCAGAGATACGACATGCGGCTGTTGAAGCCGTAGCTCCGCAGCATCTTCGATCGTCACAATGCGCTCGGCCTCGGAAATCTCGCCTGATATCGCATTCAGCAGCGTGGTTTTCCCGGACCCTGTTCCTCCGGAAATGAGGATGTTTAATCGCATCCTTGCCGCAAGGCGGAAAAACTCTGCCATGGGTGAGGACAGGCTGTCCCGCGCCACAAGGTCTGCCAGTTGCAGCTCGCCTTTGGGGAACTTCCGGATTGTTAGCGTTGGTCCTTTCAGAGCAAGCGGAGGGATCGTCACATTGATACGGCTGCCATCTGGCAGGCGGGCATCAACTAGGGGGGTAGTTTCATCAACACGACGGCCAGCCAGCGATACGATCCGTGTCGCAATGTTGAGAACATGTTGATTGTCCCGGAAGGTGACGCCTGTAAGTTCCAGCTGCCCGTTCCGCTCAATGTAGACTTGCTTGGACCCATTCACCATGATGTCGGATATTGTGTCGTCAGCCAGAAGCCGCTCGAGGGGACCGAAGCCCATCATATCGTCTAGGACATACTCAACCAGCTGAGCGCTTTCAGCTCCGTTAAGTTCTAACTTCTGCTTTCTGCTGACACTGCGAACAGCCCGGGCGATGGTCTCGCGCTGCAGATCATCTGGCCCTGAGGCGAGCTCGGTAAGGTCGAGAAGCGCCATAATTTCCGGCATGACGCGCTGACTGAGGCTATTGAGGTGGCGATCAAATCCGGCGAGAGAAGCGTTCCGGGCAGGGGCGGGTGAAGGGTCCGGTAAGGCCCCTGGTTCTGTTACAGCTTCAGATAGAGCGCTGGCCTTCTCACTCAGGGATCGAACCAGCTCGCGTTGCTCATTAATAGGTATTTCCTGGCCCGTCTGCGCCTCATACCAATCTATGGCCCGACTTACGACGTGAGGCCCAGGTTCCGCGCCACTTGAAATGAGCGCATTAATTTTCTGAAGCAACTCTGCAGGTATTGTGGGAACCTCTTGAGCAGGGAAGCTTTCCGTTAGCGTCATTTGTTATGCCCCTTTCCCCTAAAGAGGCCCTTTCGTTTCGACTGTGGGCCCGGGTTTACAGGTTCTTCCAGATCGTTCATCAGGCGCGTGATGGCACGGCTATAGGGTCCTTTTTTTGAGGTCCTCCTCACGGGCTGACCTTTCAGCGAGGCGCGGGCCAAGTCGGATGCGCTCTCAGGCAGCTCATGCAAGTCAGTGATGTTCAGCGCCTGTTTGACCTCGGATGGTTTGAGCCCCGCACCTCGACGCCGCTTGGACATCAGGTAAGAAAAGCGCGGTGGGTTTGAGCTTTTACTGGTCCTCTCAACTAGGCGGCTACAGTTTCGGACTGAGGAGAAACCTGGTCCGAAAATGAAGACGATATCATCCAACTCCTCTGCCAGTCCTGGCTGTGCCGCCAATAGGCTTCGCGGCAAGTCTACAACGGTTAAAGGGAAGCTCTGGCGAAAACGGTGTAGAAGGAGTGGAAGGTTTGCCTCCATTTCGGAGAGACCGGAGGGATCATTCACGCTGGCGGAGTAAAGGTAGAGCCCCTCTAGGGGCATCGCCATTGTCGAGGTAAGGAAAGTGTCATCAACCCGCTCCGGCACCAGGAGGGCGTCTAAAAGCCCCATCGTGAGATCGGCATCAAGGTCGGCCGCAATCGAGCCGAATTCGAGATCTGCATCAAGCAGAGCAACGCGGTTTTGCGGATCGCCCTTTGCTTTCTTGCTTCCTGCGGCATCAAGGTATGCCACGGCGAGGTTTTGGGCCACGGCGCTGGCGCCCAGCCCCCCGGACACCCCGCAGACAGCAATACAGCGAGACTGCGCTTTGGTGCGTGTTTCTTGCGCCCCCGAGCCCAGCAGTTTTGCGATCTGCAGCTGGCGATCACCCAGTGGAAGTGGAAGATATTCTTGGGCCCCGGCATCTAGAACATCCTGATATGTCGGAATATCATTCACGTGACCGACGGCGATCACCCGCGATCCGGCCTCCTTCAGCTCCTTGATCCGGTCTATAGCCGGCACAAGTACAGCCCCCAGCTCGACGATAAGGATATCGCCGAGAGGGGCGGTCCCAATGAGTCGGGCGGCCGTGGCCGCAGTGCCCGGGTGGATCGTAAGACTTGCGGTTTCGCCAATCTGGGCCACAAGCTTCTCAGCTGCATCGCGCGCATCATCAGATTCAACGAAGGCTTCGATCTGGGTTTGCTTAAATCCTGCGTTAAGTTTCACTTTGCCCTGAAACACATCAATCCCCTTGAAACAAACCGGTCAACGCGCTGCCGTGCGTGCTGTAGGTGCTGGTGACAAGATGTCAGCAGGGCGGTGGATCATATGCGCGAGATTGATGGCATTGGCGCATCCCAAGTCTTCAACGCCCGCCTGGCATGTGACCCTGATCCCCTTGGCGCGTGTGACCCTGATCAGCCCTATTTGATGTCTTTCTAATGGGCGCTTGGCAAAGCTCTCCTGCATTGAGAGCTGAATGCGTGACGGAACCAAAGCCAAAGCCGCGGTTACATTCTGTACACGGGCGGCGTCGGTTTTATTGTCACCACTGGTCGGGATTGTGATGATCAACACATCTTCACTGCGCAACGCTCTTGCCTGCAAGAAGCTGTTGAGCTTGCTGCGCTCATGACTTGTCAGATTGCCTGCACCATGTCCGAAATGGAATTGATGCTGCGCCTCGACATAGGGGGCGTTTAGACGATCGAGAACCGAGACACTGGGCTCAGGCGCCGAACAGGCTGCTGCAAGGGAAAGGGAAGCCAAGGCGGCCATCAAAGATATTCTGGAGATACTCATTGCAGAAGTAACCCCGCTTTACCGTTGATGCTCTTGATGGAGATTGCACTGCCGTCTTCCACAGGCACGCCCACCGAAAGCTCTCCTGTCAGAGCGCGTTGCAATGTGCCGGCCGGTCTAAACCCATCGACGGGTGTCTTGAACTTCTTTGGGTTGCCCGGTTCAACCAGATAAGGGGTTACAATGATTACCAGTTCACTCTCACCGCTTTGATAGCTGGTAGAGCGGAATAGGGCACCCAGAAGGGGAACCTGACCAAGGCCAGGGATCTCATCGATGGACTGCTGCGATGTGGCTTTGAATAGACCTGCAATTGCAAAACTCTGCCCACTGCCAACTTCAATTGTCGTCGCTGCGCTGCGCTCCAGGATCAGAGGAAGCCCTTGGGTATTGGAAGTGCTGCCATTGGAGAAATCCAATTCACGGACCGTGGTGTCAACCTCAAGCTTAATTTTGTCCGATTGAAGGACCTCAGGCTGGAATTCCAACTCCACGCCATAGGGTTCAAAAACGACCTCTACTCGGTCATCCGAAGCCGCGGTCTGATAGGGGAAACGGCCCCCAGCCAAAAATTTGGCCCTATCGCCTGATCGCGCCGTAAGATTTGGCTCTGATAGGATGGTCACCAAACCCTCTTGTTGGAGCGCTTCGAGGCTGACGCCCTGCAATTGAGAGCCGACAGTGAAGTCGGTATTGAGGGCAAATCCACCGGGCGCACCGACCCCACCATTCAATCCATTTCCTAGGGCAGTCCAGCTTGTCCCAAGGTCTTCGGTGACTGTTCTTGAAACTTCGGCAATCTTCACCTGCAGATTCACCTGTGCTGGGTTATCAAGCTTCAAGCTATTGATAATCGGCACCTCCTGGCCAGAAAGGGCTCGGACGACAGTCTCAATCTGCGTGGCATCTCCAAGGGAAGGTACACGCCCGGTCAAAACCACGGCACCTTCGGTTTCCCGCACCTGGTAATTGCCAGCGGATACGGCGGAATGTGCAGCCGAATTTAACGCCCCAACATTCAAAGCAACCTTCACGACGCTCGAAAGGGTGACGTTATCAAGCTCATCGAGCGCAAAGAGCGTCGTATTTCCTGGGCTTTTTCCGTAGATATAGACAAGGTTTGCGGATTTGATTTCGATATCTGCAATCTCTGGGTTTGCCAGAAAGACAGTCTGAGAAGGCCGGTCAAGACGGATCAACTTCCCCTCACCGGGGAAGAGACTGACCGGTTTTCCGGTGGCTTCAATCACGGTTTGTGCAGGGCTTTTGTCGGGGATAAAAATGACGGAGCCAACCGCGACTAATGCGATGGCCTTGATAATATTTGGCAGCATGGATGCAAATCCTGAGGTCTAAATCTAGCGGGAGATGGGCAGATCATCTCCCGTTTGGGCTTCTTGTTTAAGTAGCGATTGCACCTGATCTCCTGCATCAAAAGCGGTCTGTTTTTGACCGCCCTGACCTCGGAATACCGTTACGATGCGTTTTTTGGGTGGCGGCGTGTAGCTATCCACGGTTTCCCCCGAAATCCGTGTTGATAGCATGGGGTCATCGCGCACGATGATTGGCTGGCCGCCATCACCCGCGGGAGACAGCACAAATATAAGTTCCCCTGTTTGCTCTGCGAGCGCCAGTACCTTCGTGCCTTCAGGGTGCAACTCCAGTGTCATCATGCGTCCGTCATCGCTTCGAGTACCCGTCTCGTTGAGCGCAAGGACCCGTACATTCTCAAGGATACTTCGCACGGCGCGCACATCCCCCTGAGACTTGTAGGACACCATGATGTCGATCCGGTCATTTGGCTCTATCAGGCCACCAATTGAGGTTTGATGGCTGAGAGGGACTGAGATCGCCCGCATGCCGGCTCCTAGGTCCCCGGTGAACCTGCTAATCTTTTCGGGCTGTGCTACCGGCTTTTCGGGCGGCTCGGGAATAATAAGATCGCTTGTCTTGATTGGCGATCCAGCTTGAATTTCCCTTTCTGCCCGAAGACCTGAGAGACGTTTTCGATTGATTTCAGAATCGAGAGTGAAATCCGGAGTAATAAAATTGGCAGGTATATCGATCCCTTCGATGAGATCGAGCGACAAATCAGTGTCTTTCAATATGAGTTTAGAGGCCCCTAGGACAGCGATGCTGGGCATTTCGTTCACAACGGCAACTTCCCCCGGGGAGGGGGATGCCGGCTGGCTTTCAGGGCGAATGCTGACCCAAGTGACTGCCACGGCAAGAACCGCAGACGTCAATAGGACAAGCACTACACGGCGAGGTATGTCATTGAGTACACTCAATTTACTTGTCCCTAAGGGTCTTCAGTTTAGGTTTCTTGGGCCTCATAGCCAAGCGCAGTTCGAATACCCTCAAATGTTGTATCGAGGTCTTCCCCCAGGAGACTGACCGTGGTTACGAGTACGGCTGCAATAAGAGCCGCAAATAGCCCGTATTCAATTGCGGTTGCACCGTCTTCGTCGCGCGCGAATGTGTTGAGAAACTTAATAATCATGGCGAGCAATAACCTCTTCGTTTGACCTAAATACATAGCGCTTATGAGCTATTGATCAGCGATAGTCCGCTTCTCCAAATCAAGGCACAACTTTAGAAGCCGTGCAATAACGGATAACCATAAAGACGTAATGATTGTGTTATTTTTGCTGTATGGGGCATAAATAAGTCATCGAAATATACTTATGTATCTAATTGAACATACTTAGGTATATTTGATATACTAAAGATATTAGGCGCTAATTGAATCAGTTTTGCGTTTATCGTGTCTCTTGAAGCTCGAGCTCATGATCCTGTGCGCGTTCTTTTGCATCGTTTCACGCGCTCTTGGGGAAGGCCGCAGGCGGCTTTCCTCGAAGTCCTGGGGGGATCGGTTCGCACTGACGGCGTCGGCGAGGCGCATAGGCGGGCTCGAGACCTCAGATGCCACGAGGCAGGCTGCCATCTCTCACATTTGAGCATAGCTGCCCTTTGCGGGGCGGTTTGTGATGTCCCTGCTTAAGAACGGTGCGACAATTGAGAGGCTGGGCCTTTTGGCGGGCGGATGCCCTCAAGCTATTGCAAAAGGGTCGTCCAGCACGCCGATCAGAGGCATTAAGAACTCGCCCTGTGTGGCATCGAGAGCGTCGTCGTAGAAACTGTCTGTTGCATTGATGGCGGCCTCAATGCCCGCTTCTGTCCCATCATAATGCCCCATGACTTCGACGGCGTGCTCAACATTCGACATACCTTTAATGACGGCAAAATAGGCGCCTAGATCTGTCTTTGTCTCAAGGTATTGCTGGTCAAGAGCAGATTGGGGGGTGGGGTTGCTAGGGTACTTGGCGCCATTGAGGATGGCGAGGATGAAGATCCCCGCCGTGATGTCGGGGTTGTTTTGCAGTTCATTCACCCAGTAGTCGAAGCCGCTTTGATCCGCCGTACGGCCAAGCACATTGTTGTAAACGGCGGCAACAAAAGCATCCGCATCCGTTAAGGCGCCTTCGGCGTCTAGAGCGGTCGCATAAGTGCCGCGCGTTTCAGGTTGCACGAAGAAGCTCTCGGCCATTTCGGGCAAGGAGTATCCTTTGGAGAACTCGGTGCCCCAATAATTCAAGCCCATCGCATCAGGGGCGCGGTTGAAGTAGGCAATATAGAGCTCCACCATATTTAGCATATCTGCCTCGGCGAGCTGTGCGGCGCCTCCGAAGAGCGACAAGTCGAACCCATCGCCCTTAATGCCGGTATCGAAGCTTAGAAATTCGATGTCGACCAGGGTGTCTGTACCATTTTGCTCAGAACGACGGTCAATGAGGGCGGTGCGGTCGGCGCTAAGCGCCAGCGTATAGCTGTTTTGGTGGCCGGTATAGCTAACAGTATCAACGCCACTGCCGCCGTTAATGATCTGATCTCCATAGCCTGCGATCACCAGATCAATGCCGCTTGTGCCGATGTAGTGTTCAATGACAGTGCCGGGCTGGATTTGTAGGCGGGCTAGGGCGGTGTCGGGGCGTATGGGGTCCGCCCAGGCCTGTTGGTTCCAGTTGTAGACTTCGATTGTTTGCTCTGTGTCGAGAAATAGACCTTTGCTGAAATCGAATATTGTCGGGCTGGTCTGGGTCAAGCTGCTTGCATCCACGGTATCCGTGCCGCCGGTATCGACCAAGGTGATGGGCGTAAGAATGGACATGTTCCATTGCGTACCCGACTTGCCCAGGGTCCCGTGCTCATTGAGCGTGAAGACATTGTCGACGCTCGATACCCGCGGGCCGTAGATGTTTTGAAGAGCGGCAATATCGAGCGCTTGGAACCCTGTCACAAAGCCTTTTTGATTGGAGCCGCTGTCGAACAGAACACTGTTGTAGGACATGGTGGTCACGAGCCGCATATCGTGGGGGCTTTCGGCGAAAGCGGGCATTTGGCCTTCCCAAGGATGGCTTAGGCCAACGGCGTGGCCGATCTCATGGGCTAAAATATAGTGGAAGTCTTCGCGCTGTGTTTGCAGGCGCGCGTCGGTGTTGAGAAATACGGCTTGATCGCCGGGGTAGGGGTAATGCGCGTACCCTCCCACCTCCATGTTGTGAAAGCCAAAGCCCAACTGCCCGTCATTGCTCTCTACTTCTTCAAACGTCAGCTGCGAGAAGCTTTCGATGTAGTCTAAGTAGAAGCTGACAGCTTGGCGCTCCACCACGGAGAAGGCCTCAAAGACGAAAGGCGCGTCATCCAGGTAGTCTTCTGAGGCCCGGCCATCTTCATGGGTGAGGAAGCTGTAAGTGACGGTTGTTCGGTTGTGCTTGTATCCACTGTTCAAGGCAGACCAATTCTCGTTGAGAAAATTGGCTTTGTCTGTGTCAGACAACTGAAAATATGACGTCATTTGGCTTCCAGAGTGAGGCAAAGGGTGGCGGATGCACTTGGTGCTTTGTCAGATTGCGGGGGCGTGCGAACTCGAAAGCTCTCTCTAGAGAAAGCATGTGGCATGAGTGTGGCCTTAGAGGCTCAGGGTTCTGGGGTGCGAGCCTGGCGTCTTGAGGCGGCAGCCAAGGTCCTTGCTTTCTATGGTGTGGGTGTGTCTGCTTTTCTTGACACAAAGGGGAGGGAAACCTAGCAGTAGAGTAAAGATGATACACTATAAATAAATTAAAGCGTAGAGCCCCTTACCTGCTAGTTGTTTGGTCTGGTGGGATTGCAAAGTGGGTACGCACAGGCAGTGGGCAGTCAAATGGGTATGGTCGGGTTTAAAATCGCTGTGCGAAGAGGCGTCACGGCACTGTCCTTCGCATTGGTGGTGATACTGCCGCGCCCCGCGTTTGCAGAGACTTTGGCGGATGCTCTGATTGGCGCGTATCAGCACTCGGGTCTGCTAGAGCAAAACCGGGCCTTGCTACGGGCCGCCGATGAAGAGGTGGCCAGCGCCCAGGCTACGCTAAAACCTGTGCTGCGTTGGGCGGGGGGATTGACGCAGAACTTTGGCTCTCTGCGGAGCTCGGGCCTCCCAACCGCGCAATCGACTGAAGCCCTCACCGCCTCAATCAATTTGATTGCTGAGTTGTTGATTTATGACTTCGGCGCCAGTCAGTACCGGGTCGAGGCGGCTAAGGAGACTGTGCTGGCGACCAGGCAGACATTGATCGATATTGAGCAGCGGGTGCTTCTGCGCGCTGTTGCGGCTTATATGGGGGTCATTGAGGCGTCTGACGTTGTCGAGCTGCGCAACAAGAACCTGCAGTTCCTTGTCGAAGAGCTGCGCGCGACGCGTGATCGCCTTGAGGTCGGGGAAGTTACAAATACGGATGTCGCGCTTGCCCAAGCGCAGCTCGCACAGGCCCGCAGCAATCTGGCTGCAGCGGAAGGGGAGTTGTTGCGCGCAGTAGAAGAGTACCGCACGGCCATCGGCCGTAAGCCTGTCAATCTGAGCCCCCCACCAGGGCTGCCAAACATTGAGGCAAGTTTGGAGGCGGCCAAAGCGCTTGCCCTGCGCCGGCACCCTTCTGTCTTGGCGGCGCAACATCAAGTGGCGGCTGCTCGTTTGGCGGTAAGCGCGAATGAGGCGGCTATGGCGCCTCGCGTGACCCTCAAGGGGAATTATGGTCTGACGGAAACGTTCAATAGTAACAGCTATACCCGCAGTGGTAATGTGGGGGTGGAAGCCAATCAGACGATTTATCAAGGAGGCGCGCTGTCTTCTGCGGTGAGGCGTGCGATGGCCCAGCATGATAGCCAACGCGCCAATTTGCATGTCGTTAGTAAGAATGTCGCCCAGGATGTTGGTAATGCCTATGCTGGGCTGAGGTCTGCGCGCGCCCAGCTGGAGGCGTCGGAGCGCCAAATACAAGCGGCCCGCACGGCCTTTGAAGGGGTGCGTGAGGAAGCGAGGCTGGGTGCGCGTACCACGCTTGATGTTCTTAATGCTGAGCAAGCGCTTTTGGATGCGGAATCGACGCGCGTTGCGGCGCGCGCCAATCTCTACGTTGCGGCCTATTTTGTCTTGTCGGCCACGGGTCGCCTGACCGCAAAGGATTTGGGCTTGCCGATGCAAACCTATGATGCGGCGGCTTATTATAATCTGGTCAAAGATAGTCCCGCGAAGCTTTCCAAGCAGGGCCAGGCGCTAGATCGCGTATTGCGCAGTCTTCAAAGAAACTGAAGGTTTGGTGTTGCGAGCGCCTCGTGAGGGGAACGCGCTGCTGTCGCTATAATAGGTTACGCCTTTGGAGGAGGATCAGCCTGGCAAGCGCCTCAGACTGTTTTGACTGGCGCCTCAGGGTTGGCGCGGCCTGCAAAGAGGGGATGGGGTGCTGGAGCTCTAGGCCGATAGGTCATGGTGTTCCGGCTTGGCGCCTGTGCTTTAAGCAGAACGCGGGCTGGCGCTCATAGGAGTTTGCTGCACATATTCTGCGGCGCTCTCTCAAGTTAATCTATAACCTTAGATTTACGGCTCAAATCACTGATATCTAATAAGTAATATGGCTTGTTGGCCTCTGGAGGCGGCGCGCACTCTTTGTGGCCTGTTGCACGATTACCCTCTCCGACAGGCCGCCCTGCGGGTGTTCTCGGTCGCCAGGACAAAGGCACCACCTATGGGGGTATGAGTTTTGCTATACAGTTTATTATTGCGCGAAGTGTACAGTTAAAGTTATACCATGATTTATGAGCCAAAGGCTCTGTTCGGTCGTGCCTGTAGGGCAACGTTGTTGACCGAGGCATTTATCGAGCAGTGAACGCGGTTCACAAATTTCTGGAGGTATTTCACCCATGGCTACGCAAGCCCAAATCGATCAGATCGTACAGCTGTACATCGGCTACTTTGATCGCGCCCCCAACCCAACGGGGCTCAACTATTGGATCAATGAGCTAGATAACAACCCCAACATGTCCTACCTGGACATTGCGCAGTCGTTCTCGGTTCAGCCCGAAGCGACAGGCCTTTATCCTTTCTTGGCGAACCCGCAAGTGGCGTCGCCAGAGGCCTTTATTACAGCGGTTTACCTCAACCTGTTTAACCGTGCTCCCGATGCCGATGGCCTGGCGTACTGGGTGGGTGAACTGGCTGGCGGCAAATCCGCTGGTCGCATGATCATCGACATCCAGTCGGGTGCCCAGGATTCCGCTGCTGGTCAAGACCTGACCATCCTGAACAACAAAACAGCCGTTGCGCTCGATTGGGTTCAGTCGACTGCCGACATTCCTGGCTTCTCCTACTTCAATGAAGACGGCAGCATCAACGCCGCCGCTGAAGCTTCTGCCAAAGGCGTTCTCGATGGTGTGGATGCGACACCTGAATCCGTTGCAGAAGGTCAAGCCGAGACCGATGCCTATGTGGACGCTTACGGTGAAACACCGGCTGGCTCCACTGTCCTGACCGTTGGCGTTGATGATCTGACCGGCACCTCCGGCGATGATGTGTTCACGGCACCGTTGGCGCAGAACGAGCTGGGCGCTGTGACCAACACCTTCGAATCCGGCGACTCGCTGGACGGCGGCGAAGGCATGGACACGCTGAACGCGGATCTGACGCTGACCACTTCCGGCACCATTCCTGTTGGCCCGGCGATTTCTGCCACAACAAACGGCATCGAAGTTGTGAACCTGCGTGAGCAGACCCTCAACATCGACACTGGCTTCAACGGCTCCAAGATCGACGCCGAGAAGATGATGGGTGTTGAGCAGTGGTGGTCTGACAACAGCCGCAACAACATCCAGATCGAAGACATTCGCTCTAAGCCGATGGATACGGCCTTTGGTCTGAACGAGACCGATCCTTACGCCGGTCTGACAGCCTTCATCAACGCCAACTACTTGGAAGGCGACGTGGATTCTGAATCCATCCTGACGCTGACCATCCAGGAAATTAACGCAGACGTGTTGGTTCCCGGTGCTGAGCTGTCCAACATTGCTGTTGGCAAAGTGACCTTCGAGTTGGACGGCACTGAGTACATGCTGGAATCTGCGGATATTACCGCGGCCGACACATGGGACGATCTCGCTGCAGCTTTGACCGCCCAGGTCGATGCGACAGCTGGCCTGGAAAACCTGACCGTGACCCATGTGGGCGACGGTGTGTTCACCATCTCTGACAGCGAAGGCGGTGCATTGAATGCAGACCCGGCGACAGCTGTTCTGCTGGGCTTCACAGGCATCGACGTGCGCAACCGCGTGGAAGTCGGTGAGAACCTTGAGATGCTGCCGACACGCACCACAGTATATCTCGATGACGCCGGCAACGGGTCTCGGGGTGGCGCTGTGAACATCGCGGGCATGTCCGGTGAGCGCGGCATCGAGGTGATGGACGTTGTTGTCGATGACGACAGCCACATCTCCACCCTGCGGTCGTTGAACCGTGGTGACGTGGGTGCGGAAGAGCAGCTTGAAGTTGTGAATGTGACCCGCGGCAATGCTGATGGCACGCAGGACACTGGCGATCTGAAAATTGGTAACCGCACAATCAACGCCGGCGGCGAAGAAACCACCACCGACGGTCGTTTGACCACAAATTTCGGCAACGTTGGTCTCCAGAACGTTCGCGTTTTCAATGCCGAAGGCTTTGACGGTCAGACCATGATTGCTGCAGATTTGCTTAGCAACGACGTGTTCGACAAATACCTCGACCCCGACAATGGCGTGGTGCAGTTCACCTACCACATGGGTGATGCAGGTTCGAACCTCAGCCTGTTTGTCTCCAACGACGTTGCAGCGGATGCTGATTTCACGCTCGACCTGATTGGCGGGGACGGTGAAGACCGTTTCAACCTTCGCGGCATGGACATGAAAGACAGCATTTCCATTGATGGCGAAGGCGGCGTTGACACAGTAGAGGTTAACACCTCCGTTGATGGGACCATGGACGGTGCAGGCAACATGCGTGCCTGGGAATCCTTTACCAATGTCGAGAACCTGGTTGTCGCTGGCAGCGGAAACTTCGCCACTGACACAGCAGTGTTTGATTTCATCGCTGGCAACATGATGGGCCTTGAGACCGTGGCCATCGCGACTGATGGTAACGGTGGTCTTGGTGACAACACCACATTGCGCAATCTGGATGAGGGCACGGATGCCATCATTTCCGGCCGCAACCAAACGCTGAACGCGAACGCCAATAACAACGCCAACCAAAACTTCAACGCAATCACTCTGGATCAAATCCAGGATGAGGTTGGTGTTGCTACGGCGACAGTCGTTCTGGAGAACACGGCGCGCACCAATGGGCAGCTTAGCGTCAACAACCTGTCGGTGACCAATCCTGAAGCAGGTGTCAGTGCACTGGAAATCCAGTCCAACGGTCGGGCTCAAACCACCAACCAGGTGACATCGTTCAACGCCGCGGCGCTGAATACATTGACCCTGGAAGGGACGCAGGACCTGACCATTGCTGTGGACGCTCTTGCGGATGCAGATGGCCCCGGTGGTACGGCTGGTGCGGCTGCAACCATTGACGGCTCTGGTCTGACTGGTGATCTGGTTCTGGCCACCAACGGTGGTGTGTTGAACAACGCGGGTGCTGACAAAGTGACCGGTACTGCAGGTGCGAATGATACACTGCAGCTCTCCGGTGCGCTTACAGCCGGGGCTGTCATCTCGGGCTTTGAGACCATTCAGTTCGGTGCGCCGTTCAATGCGCCCTTCGCTGATGCTCAAGGTGTGTTCAATGCGGCAACGGCAAGCGGTGTTGAAGAGTATGTGATCAACCGCCTTAATGGCGACTTGACCATGACCAATACTAGCGGTGACGAAGAAATCACCGTCAACACCGATGGTTTGACGGTTGAAGGCAATAACCTGAAGTTCATCGCCGGTTCTGCCAACAATAGCAACGCGTTGAACCTGAACTTTGAAGATCTCAATCCGGGAACCTTTGAAGCCCTGAATGACTTCAGTGCAGGTGGTGCAGAAATCCTTGTTGGGAACTACCGGACCATCAACCTGAACTTGGATGATGACCAGCCGACAGGGGTGAACAACTATGTGTTCGATCTGAACCTGTTGGATGGTGATGACCGTGACGATACTGCCGGTGGTTATGATATCTCCGATGTATTCGCTCGGACATTGAACATCACCGGTGGCGGAGATGGCGGCGGTGCCGCGGTTGATACCGTTGCATTCTCTGGCAACCTCTCCAACGTGCTGTCGCTGATCGACTTCTCGGGCTACGAGGGTGAAGTTGCGGCCATGACCGTCGATATCCAAGACCAGGCTGTTCTGGACCGTAACGTCACCATCAAGTTCAACGACCAGTCCGCGAACATCACCGAAGCCGATCTTGGTGTCGATGATGCGATTGTGACCTATGAGTTCACAAGCGATGTCGCGGATGTCTCAGATGTTTGGACCATCACCGGCTTCGATGCGTTTGGTACAGCCGGTAACGGCCTGTCCAACCTGTCGATCCTTGATGTCTCCGGTCTGGGTATCACTGGTCTTGCTGATCTGAGCATTGTTCAGAATGGTGCGGACATTGAGATCACGTCCAACGATCCTGCAGCGTCCGGCCTGGATTTCCAGATCGACCTGATTGGTGTTGCTGTGGCGGACCTCAACAACGAGAACTTCTCGTTCGCGTAAGCTAAATCATAGGGCAGGGTTTCCTGTCGACGGAAAGCCCCCAGACCTTCTGGGGGCTTTTTGCTTGGGGTCGGCCTCGTGCGATTTGTCGCTTCCGACTGTGCGTGGAAAAGCGCGCAGTGTTTGCCAATTTCTTTAGTTTTGTGCCAGCTTGGTGGTCGGAGTTTGCAAGGCTGTATACTGTCTTTACCTGGCATCCCTGCAAATATACGGGATATTTATACACTCCGAGGGATGATAGAGAGCAGCTATGGCGACAGTGTATTACGATCTTTCCGAGTTGTTTTTGTCCGCTGGCTCTAAATTCAAGTACTACGGTATCGCCCGTACGGTGCTAGAGGTTGGATATGAGTTGGCACAGTCGAAGTCGGACGTCCACTTCGTCATCTTCTCACCTGCGCATGACCGTTTTTTTGAGGTCACGCCGCGTATCGGAGCCGCCTCGGCGAATGGCGTCTTTGATGTCGGCCTTCCAATAGAAGCAAAGCCTCTACGATTTCGCTATAGCTATCCGGGGCGACATGCGTTGCGCGATGCGCTCCATCCATTGATGCGCAAAGTTGTTCAAATGTTCAGCTTGAAAAGATGGCGTGCCTCCGTGCCGGCGGGCGCTGTGCGCGAAGTTGATCTCAACGGGCAAATACTGGTGTCATTGGGGCGGCCCAAAATGATGTCTGACTATCTTGTGGCGATGGATGAGGCGGGAGTTCGGCCGCGGTTTTTCCCTTTGCTGCATGATATGATCCCACTGCATGAATATGCGCACCCGCGGCAAAGCATGTTCGCGCGCAATTTTGCGCATGATAATCACATCGTTGTTGAACATGCCGAAAAGCTGCTGACAAACTCTGTATTCACCAAAGATGAAATTGAAAGGTTCTCTACGGCAGGTCGCATGTGCGCCTTGCCGCCAGTCGTACCGGTGCCGCTTGCCCAAGAACTGCGCAAGGCGGATGAGCCTATCAGTCTCGATCTGCCAGACGTGCCTTATCTGCTTGGGGTGGGGGTAATGACGGGGCGGAAGAACTTAGAATGCCTTGTGAATGCAATGCTACTTTTAGAGCAGGCCGGGCGCCCGGTGCCTCACCTGATCCTGGCTGGCGCAAAGCGTAAACGAACATGTGCCTATGTGGATCGACCTGAATACGCTTCCATCCGAGATAAAATAGAGTTTGTGCTTGATCCCAACCAAGCCGAGTTGGCGTTTCTTTATGAGAACGCGCTGGCTCTCGTGATCCCGAGTTTTATGGAGGGATGGGGGCTTCCGCTTGGAGAAGCGCTTTGGATGGGAACGCCAGGAATAGCGGCTGATGTCCCGGCGCTACGAGAAGTCGGTGGTGATCTCGCTGAGTATTTTGACCCTGATGATCCTCAATCACTTGCGGCGCTCGTTGAGCGCCTAAGCTCGGACAAAAAGTTTTATTCCGAGCTAAAGGCTAAAATATCGCAAGGCCATGTCGGTCTGCGATCATGGAGGCATGTGGCGCAAGATATTGTTGTGGCGACCTCCTCTTAGATCAGATTGGGCATGATGCTGGGGCGCGTGTAGGTTGCATCTAGTTCATAGTATGGACCTTGATCTGTCGAATTAAGATTGGCTTGCTTCGCGCATAGCGCGAACCCATGCGAGCGTACCTGTAAAAATTACCAAAAATACAAATTTTCCCTTTATATATTGGCCTTGGGGGTTCCTCTTGAGCGGAGCTTCGCCTACAAAATCATTACATAATTTTTGTATTGAGGGAGGCCGTTTTGGCAAAAGTTACCATTGATGGGCGTGAATACGATTCAGATAATCTGAGCGATGACGCCAAGCAGCAGCTTGCGAATGTTCAAATTTGCGAGCAGCAGGTGCAGAAGCTGCAGCGTGAGATTGCGATCACGCAAACCGCGCGCCAAGCTTACATTGGCGCTCTAAAAGAAGCGCTGCCTGCTGATAGCTAATAAGATCAACTAGATCGGGCTACATTCAGGCGAAAATTTAGTTCGCCTGAATATCGTATGTTGCGGCGTTCAGCTGGGTCATCTTTGTTGACCTATAAGTGGGCCATAATGCGGCCCATTTTTTCTATGACACGAAGGTTTTTTGACGTAGGGTAAGACATCCACTGTACTGAGGATGAGAGCCCAAATTTAACTACGCGTATTTGAGGGAAAGCTGCTTCATGTCGGCACCAAATGCATTGAAACAGGCCTATGGAAGGTTCCGTGCCATCCTATTGGCTACGGTTATCTTTAGTTTTTTTGTGAACCTGCTGATGTTCGTGGGTCCGCTCTACATGCTGCAGATTTACGATCGAGTGCTCGCCAGCCGGAGTGAGTATACGCTTCTTATGATCACAAGCGTGGCGGTGGGGCTTCTCGTCACCTACGGCCTATTGGAGTTCATCCGCTCAAGAATGCTGGTGCGTGCCGGTTTGGAATTTGACGAGGTGCTTTCTGGGCCAATGTTCTCAAGAGTGGTTCGCCTGCAGTTGGCCAACCCAAATGGGGGTGCGCGGACAGCATTGGGCGATGCCGATCGAGTGCGTGATTTCATCACCGGTCAGGGCATTTTAGCCTTCTTTGACGCCCCTTGGACGCCTCTGTTCCTCGCATTGTGCTTTGCCTTCCACCCCTGGCTTGGCATCGTCGCAACGACAGGCGCGGTCATTATCTTCACGCTCGCGTTGCTGAATGAGCTGCTGACGCGATCTGCCTTGAAGGAGGCAAATAACGCAGGCCAAGGGTCTGCGCATTTCGCCAACGCTGCTTTGCAGAATGCTGATGTGATTCAAGCTATGGGCATGGGCAAAGAGCTTTCTGGCCGCTGGCTCAAGCAGCGTGAAGTGATGCTTAACAGCCAAGCCTCAGCGAGCGATTGGGCTGGATTTATCATGTCCTGTTCCAAGTTCGTGCGCATGAGTCTTCAGGTCGCCATCTTGGGGACGGGCGCTTACCTTGCCATGAACCAGCAGATCTCCCCCGGCATCATGATCGCAGCTTCGATCGTTATGGGACGGGCACTGGCACCGGTCGAGCAAGCCGTGGGGCAGTGGAAGCAATTCATCTCCGCCCGCCAGGCGAATGAACGCTTAGGTCGGCTTTTCGACAGCGTCTTGGATGAGACCGATCGGCTGGAACAGCCACCGGCAAAGGGTGCGTTGTCACTTGAAGGCGTATCAACTGTAGTGCCCGGGACGCGTGAGCCGCTTCTTAAAGGTATTAGCTTTAACATTGAGGCCGGCACTGTACTTGCGGTGATTGGACCAAGCGGGTCGGGCAAATCGACGCTTGCGCGTGTGCTTGTTGGCGTAACAGGCGCCGCGGCGGGCGCGGTACGGCTTGATGGGGCAGAGCTTAGCCACTGGGACCCGGATCAGCTGGGGGGCTCGATCGGCTATCTTGCTCAAGAGGTTAAGCTTTTCTCTGGGACGGTGGCGGAGAACATTGCGCGCTTTGCCACAGATGCGACGGATGAAGAGATCATTGCGGCGGCCCAGCTTGCCGGGGCGCATGAAATGATTCAGGGTCTTCGAGAAGGGTACGCTACGGAGATTGGCGACGGCGGCGCACAACTCTCAGGCGGGCAGCGCCAGCGCATCGGGCTTGCACGGGCGGTTTTCCGCACCCCAAGTGTGATTGTTCTGGATGAGCCCAACTCCAACCTCGACAGCGAAGGCGAGAATGCCCTGGCAGAATGTCTGCTCGCGCTCAAAGCGCTTGGTAAGACCGTCGTGGTGGTTACCCATAAAGCAAACTTGCTCTCGACGTCCGACAAAACCCTCATGTTGAGCAATGGCACTGTTCAAAAGATGCTGGCCACAAAAGACCTTTTGAAGCCCAAACAGCCTGAAGCGGCACCTCAACAGGCCGCTGCCAAAGTCACGAACATTGGTGCTTAATGCGTAAGAGTTTTGTGCCAAGGATGAGTATCGCGTTGTTTCATACGCAAGCAAGAAGTGTGGGATCATGAAGACTTCTCCGCGATTTTACGCCCGTCTAGGGTATCTGGTTATTTTCCTGATCTTTGGCGGGTTGGGGAGTTGGGCCGCGACAGCTGTGATTGACAGTGCTGTGGTTGCGCCAGGTACAGTTGCTTTGGAGGGGGACCGAAAAGTCGTCCAGCACTTGAATGGCGGGATCATCCGAGAAATTCGGGTGAAAGAGGCGGATCAGGTCAAAGAGGGGGATGTCCTCATTCTCCTCGAGAGCGTCGAAGCTCGGTCGAATTTGAACCTACATATGCAAAGACTGAATGTGGCGCGGGCGACCGAGGCGCGCCTGATCGCGGAGCAAACCTCTCAGGAGAGCGTTGAGTTCCCACAGGACCTTTTGGAGTCGGAAGACCCGAGAGTTCAGAAGGCATTGCGTACGCAGCGCCAGATATTTGAGGATCGCCGGTCCATTCTGCTCTCCCAAACGGAGATCCTAGAGTACCGTTTGGAGCAATTGAACGAACAGATTACGGGGCTCGAGCTGCAAAAAAGTGCGATGGAGCGCAGGGTTGCGCTGCGCACGGCCCATTTAGACAGGTTGAAGTCTGGCGAGCAAAAAGGCGTCATTGAAAGCAACCGTTTGGTTGAGCGGGAAGATACCCTTATCGAGACGGAAGCCAGTTTGGGGGAGGTCATCTCGGAGGCTTCTCAGGTGAGAGGAGCGACAGGTGAGGCGCGCTTGAACCTGCTTAAGTTGGTTCAAGAGTATAGAGAGCGTGCCAATCTTGAGCTGAAGGACGTGCAAGCTGAGATCTCAGAGCTAACAGAGCGTGTTTTGGTGGCCAAAGATACGCTAGACCGCACTGTTATCCGGGCGCCAACATCGGGTTCTGTTCAAGACCTACAGGCAACCACTGTCGGGTCGGTCGTCAGGCCAGGTGAAGTGTTGATGGAGATCGTGCCGGTGGACGAGAATCTCGTTATCGATGCCCGCGTGGCACCGGTGGATATCGATAGCGTTGTGCCGGGTATGGAGACAGAAGTGCGCCTCAGTGCGTTCAAAACAAAGCTCATGCCAATCGTATTTGGCACCGTACAGTCCGTTTCAAGCGATGTGATCAGCCCCAAGGACCCCAATGATCTGCCTTACTATTTAGCGCGCATTCATGTTCCTGAAGCAAATCTCCCTGAAGGTATTAAGGGCAACCTGACCCCGGGGATGCCAGGGGATGCCGTTATTGTAACCGGGGAGCGAACAGTGCTGAACTATCTCGTTTCTCCCTTGTCAGAAGCTGTCTCAAAAAGCTTCCGGGAAGAGTGAGGGGGAGCGTTACGCTACGTTATAAGAGGAGGAATGCGGTCATAGGGGCTCTTTGAACGTCATTGATATAGCAAGGGAAATGGTGCTATATTAAAGGGTGTTGATTGAATCCTAGATGTGGAAGCCAAGCTCATGCTCGCTGATTGCGAAAGTGTAAGAAAAAATGCGCAAGACCAGCGTCGCGAAATGGGGGCGTGGTTGAAGTGCCTCCGCGAGACGCAGGGGCTCTCACAGCGCGACTTGGCGAATATTTTGTCGCTCGAGTATTACACGTTCATTTCTCAGCTTGAGAATGGCCGCGGCAAGATACCTAGCAGCCGGTATGTGGAATGGGCGAATGCTCTGGGCCAAGAGCCAAGGTCATTCGTAAAGACCCTGCTGTCTTATTATGACCCGATTACCCATGATATTTTATTTGGAACGAAGGCGCAGGCCCACTGAGTTTCTAGCTCCGGTCGGTTTGCTTTGTACTTTGAGGCACACCTATGTCGGACATTATTAAATTCCCGCGCCAAAATACGGATGAGGCGCATACTCAGGCAGAAGGCAGCTCTTGCTCCCTGTCCGCGCTTGTTGATGGCGCAATGTCGTTTGACAGATTCAAGGGCGACCCCTTGATGCAGCTTGGGGCACGCCAGAAGCGCGTTGCAAGACAAGCCCCTCGTCGGAAAAATCATGCTCCAACTGCGGGCAGCTATGATTGGACCAATCAAGAGCTCGCGACTTTGTTCCGTATCAATAGGCTTTTGAACCTTGCAGATCTTACGATCGGTACGGACCGCGGCGTTACAGATGAGGGCGATCCTTGGTTTGTCTTTCTAGATCCCAAAGGTGATGTTTTTGTTCACCTTTGCCGGATTAGAACGATTTATATGCTCGACAGCGCTTGTCAGAGCTCTGTTGTCAAAGGGCATAGCCTGAATGATCTTGTTGAGGCCTATGTCCAGCAACTGGGTGTGACCAAGGAGGACAGGTCTAGAGCGCGCCAGAACATCATCCAGCTTGCAGAAGCAAAGGATCGCAAAGTTACGGTGCATCCTGCCGCAGCCTTGGCCGCGTTGATTTGGACAATTTATCTGCAGACAGATGAAATGAATGCCGCACCCCTAACAGAAGAGAGCTCTTCTGAGGGGGCTGTGCCAGGTCTTTTGATGGAGCCTGCTTTGCTCGAAGAAGCAGAGCTAGCGTCCTTCTCTCTGGCGGAAGAAGGCACATTACTTGCTGCCGAGGCAAACATTGGACATGATCCGGATCATGCGGAGAAATCGGTAAACCTCACGGTGCCTGCCAATTATGTGGGTATGGGGCTCAGCGCCTTAGCCTTGACCTATGGCCTCGACCCGTTTGTCGGGAATATGATGCAGAGCGCAGACATTCTCTCCAAGGGGACTTCGGTAGAGAAGACCAAGCTCAACGAAACGGACCAGAAGTCTCTCGAAACAATGTTGCTCAGCATCTCTGGTGCCGATTGGAACATTCTACAAGATTTTGGTGAAGGTGCAGAGGGGATCTGGAGCTCTCTGCTTGATTACGATCTTTTTGCGAGCAGCCTTGTGAACTCCCAAGTGGAGACCATCGTGTCTGAACTCATGCAGGCCATGGACATTACGGCTAGCTTGCTGACTTCCGAGCAGCTGCTGAAAGCGCCTTTGTTGGCGCTGGAAGTAGGAAGCGAGGTGTTCAGCAACATGAGGAACAAGTCTTACCAGATTGAAAAAGAAGGTAAAAAGGAAGTTCAGGAGTTGGCGCTTAGGGAGAGTTCAGATCCCGAGGATACTGTCGACAGTGAGGAAGCCTTACTGGTCGAGATGCCGGAAATCCAAGTCGAAAGCAGTTATGTGCTGCCAAACTCTCTGCCTACGGATGTTGCGGCTGTATTGAAGGAATACGGTTTCTCTACCACAGGTGACATCATCACAAATGCCACAGCGCAGGACTATTTGTCGGGCTTTGAAGAAACCGCGGCCCAAAGTGAGGCTAAAGCCACCCAGCCTGAGGGCCAGTTTGGGAAGTACGATCAATCTGTAAGGGACTTTATCAGCTTTTTGATGGAGAACGCTGAGGACGTTCAGATGATCTCTTATGAAACGGAATTGGTGATTATTGATGAAGCCACATTCCATCAAGATAGCTCCCTGACCTATATGAAAAGCTGGGATTTGGATGACGGCGGACGTATTTCCACGATCGGGCTGAAGGCTGATTTTGAAGCTTTTGATCTGATAGCTTGATTGGCTCTACACGCTTGGTCCAACCGTGCGTGGCAGGCTTGTGGGTTTGAGGCGATGCTTTCTGACAGCAAGTTCGCCTCTCGTCTTATAGAAGAGTGGGGGCAGAATACGTTCTAATCTGAACGGTTGTCGGCGCTAGAGCAGGGGGGGGAGCATGCGGAAACTGGCAATTGGTTTGCTCGCCGCATTTTGCGCCCCAGCTTTAGGCGCGATGGCCGAGCCCTTTGGTAAGCATCCGGCGTGGGCCGCACGCGGTCAGCGCGCGCTGTGCCGGTCCATTTCGATGAGCTCTCGCAGGTTTTCGATACCGAACGGTGTGAATGCGATGACGCTGTCGTCGCCGGGACCGTAGAC